>DASRQU010000180.1:0-12199 GCA_035696345.1 Candidatus Acidiferrales bacterium | reverse complement strand
ATTCGGCAATTTCAAACTTATAAAGCAAACCGCTCGCGTCGCTAATGGATTGCGCTGGCAGATCCACGGTCAGTGAATAACCCTCCTGCGATTCCGCGCGGCGGAACAATTCGTCAATTTGCGCTTCCGGGAGGACGATCGGCAGAATCCCATTCTTGAAACAATTGCTGTAAAAAATATCCGCGAAGCTCGGAGCAATCAAGACGCGAAAGCCGTAATCGGCGATCGCCCACGGCGCGTGTTCGCGGCTCGACCCTGAACCGAATCCAGCGCGCGCGAGCAGGATTGAAACTCCCTTATACCGCGGCCAGTTCATGATGAAATCTGGATTCAGCTTTTCGTCAGGCAAGTAGCGCCAGTCGTAAAACAAAACCTTGCCGTAACCGTCCTTGGTCTGCAGCTTCAAAAATTGCTTGGGCACCATCTGGTCGGTGTCCACATTGACGCGGTCAAACGGCAGAACAACCCCAGTGTGTTTAGAAAATGTCTGCATAAGTCTCCGTTTTTATGTGGCACAGGCTTTTTACTCTGATCGCTCAAAAGGGCAGCATGCGGAATTTTGTCCTTGAAAGGACTAAGTTCCACAGGCTAAAGCCTATGCCACAAAATACCTATTCCGTGGCCTCAACATCCCAATCCCGTACATCTACAAAATGTCCGGCAATCGCCGCCGCGGCAGCCATGATCGGACTCACCAGATGCGTCCGGCTGTCTTTTCCCTGGCGTCCTTCGAAGTTGCGGTTCGAAGTGCTCGCGGCACGCTCTCCGGGCAGCAGCACATCCGGATTCATCGCGATGCACATGCTGCATCCCGCGTCACGCCATTCGAAACCCGCGTCGCGGAAAATCTTGTCCAGTCCCTCAGCCTCTGCTTTTTCTTTAATCGTCATTGAGCCGGGGACCACGAGCGCTCCCTTCAAGTTTTTCGCCACGTGCTTTCCCGCGACCACGCGAGCCGCCGCGCGCAAATCGTTAATCCGCGAATTAGTACAAGAGCCAATGAACACGCGATCGACGGGCACGTCAACTAACGCGGTTCCCGGCGTTAAGCCCATATAGGTGAGCGCGCGTTCAACAGCCTTCCGATCGTCGGGATCGCGGAATGCGCCGGGGTCCGGTACGCGATCCGTGACTCCTGCGACCATGCCCGGATTCGTTCCCCACGTGACCTGCGGCGCTAGCGCGGACGCATCGAGTTCTACCGTCGTGTCAAATGTCGCACCCGGATCGCTGGCCAGAGCTTTCCAATTCTGCACGGCGTCCTGAAATTCCTTTCCGCGCGGCACGTATGGCCGCCCCTCCATGTAGGCAAACGTCGTGTCGTCCGGGGCAATCATTCCTGCTCGCGCGCCACCTTCAATCGACATATTGCAGACGGTCATGCGGCCGTCCATGGACAGGGCGCGAATGGCTTCGCCCGCGTACTCAAACACGTGTCCCGCGCCGCCGCCAATTCCAATTTTGCCGATGATGGCCAGAATAATGTCCTTGGCCGAAACCCCCTGCGTCCGCTTGCCATTGACCACGATGTTCATGGTTTTCGATTCGTATTGCTGCATGGTCTGGGTAGCCAGCACGTGCTCCACCTCGCTCGTGCCGATGCCAAACGCCAGCGTGCCAAATGCGCCATGCGTCGACGTGTGGCTGTCTCCGCACACGAGAGTTTGTCCGGGCTGCGTGATACCCAACTCTGGACCAATCACATGCACGATTCCCTGGTTGTGGCTGAACATGTCAAAAAGGGTGATGCCGTTCTCGCGGCAACTGCGCTCAAGCGCGTCAAACTGCCCGCCGGCGGCCTTGTCCAGGATAGGCAGGTTGCGGTCTTTCGTTGGCACCGAGTGATCCATCACCGCAAACGTAAGGTCCGGTCGGCGTACTTTGCGGCCCGCAGCCTTCAGCCCGGCGAAGGCCTGCGGCGAGGTCACTTCATGAATGAGGTGGCGGTCAATATAAATGAGCGAAGGTTCGCCCTCGGCTTCGCGCACCAGGTGAGACTCCCAAATCTTGCGGTACATTGTTCTCGGATTCATATTTGTGCATCCTAATTTAGCAGGCCTTCGCAAACTGTGCGGACTTTTTCGATCGCGGCGCACGCGCGGAATGAACGTACGGCTGATTCTCTGAACGCGCGCTGCGCTTCGTTTAATTTCGGCGACGCGGATATTGGAACCGGAATTGAGGCTTTACGCAAATTTATAATGGTTGGGTCATCTATAAAGTTTAGTTATATGACCAAAAAGGCGGGCTTAGTGCGGTTGGGATTCACGGGCGGCTCGCGCTTCGATCACATTTTTTAAAATCGACGCCGCGACTCCGGCGGCACGTTATGGTTTGAAGCCCATTGCAAACGGCTTCGCGCGCGGAGCTTGAAACTGAGTGGTATAATCTTCGGCTAGTGGTCGGGCACAGGGCTGTAATCCGGCGGGCACGACAGGAGTGTTGAAAAATGGGAATGCAACTGCGGGAATTTGCGAACTGGGCGCGCAATCGAAAAATTCTGGCGACCTTGCTCGTCACGGTTACCTTAGCGCTTGGCATGGTGATCGGCACGGTGATTTCCGGTCACGTGGGCGCGGCGCATCCCGCTGCCGGCGCGATTGGCGGAACGCCGCTCGCGATTCCTGATCCCGTTCAACTCTCCAGCGCATTCGCCTCCATCGTGAAGCAGGTGCAGCCCGCAGTCGTGAATATCTCCACCACACAAGTGATCGAGCAGCACGGCAATACCCCCGGAAAAGGCCGTTCCGGCCCTTCGCCGCGGAATCACGGCGGCCAAATGGCCCCTCCGGGCGACGAAGATCAGGACCAGCAGCCATTTCAGGACTTTTTCAACCGCTTTTTCGATTTCCCGGACCAGGGACCGCAGGCAGAGCGCAGTCTCGGTTCCGGAGTGATCGTCGATAAAAAGGGCTTCATTCTCACAAATAACCACGTGGTGGACCAGGCCACGAAAGTGCAGGTTACGCTGAACGGGGAACAGACCCAGTACACGGCCAAAGTCGTAGGCATTGACGAGGAAACCGATCTGGCAATTTTGAAGATTGACGTCGGCCATGACCTGCCGTTTGCCAAGCTTGGCAATTCGGATTCCGTGCAGGTCGGGGATTGGGCGCTTGCGATTGGCAATCCATTCGGATTTTTGCAGGGCAGCGTGACGGCTGGAATCATCAGCGCCAAGGATCGCGGCAACGTGGGACAGCAATTCCAGAGATTTATTCAGACCGACGCGGCTATCAATCCCGGAAATTCAGGCGGCCCGCTCGTCGACATGGCGGGGCAAGTGATCGGCATTAACACAGCGATTATTACCGGCGGTCACGGCAACGAAGGCGTCGGCTTCGCGCTGCCGTCGAATACGGCGATCGGCGTTTACAACCAGATTGTAAGCAACGGAAAAGTTACGCGCGGTTCGATCGGTGTGAGCTTTACCGAAACGCAGGGCAGCAACCCGATCGTGCTGAAAGAATTGGGCGCAACCTACGGCATCGTGTTGCAGCGCGTCGAACCGGGCAGCCCCGCGGAAAAAGCGGGCTTGCAGTCGGGCGACGTCGTGACCAGCGTCAACGGCAAACCTGTCCGAACCGGAAATGATCTCGTCAATCCGATTGCGCAGACTCCTGTAGGCAATTCGGTGCGTGTCACCTACATGCGCGATAAGAAGGAACACGAAGCGTCCATCACGGTCGCGGATCGCACCAAGCTTTTCCCCGATCGCGCTGCCGCCGCTGGCGGGAGCGAGAGCGGACCGACGCCTGCCGAATTCGGTTTGCGCCTGGAAGACCTCGGAAGCGATCGCGCACGCCGCGCCGGCTACGAAAATATGAAAGGCGCGCTCGTCACCGCGGTGGATCCGGCAAGTTTTGCTGAGGATGTCGGATTCGTTCGCGGAGACGTGATCGCCGAAGTGAATCACGCACCGGTAAATTCCGTGGCCGAATACCGCCGCGCTGTTTCCGGCCTGAAAGCGGGGCAGGACGTACTGTTCAAGGTGATGCGTCGGTCCGGAAGCGATCAGTTCGATACGGTGTACCTGGCTGGAGCCGTACCGGCGCCGGAGCAGTAATCACGCGGCACGATAGCGTAAAAATATCTCTCGATCTACAGACGGAAAAACGATGACTAGGCGAATCCGGCTATTCCTATCTACGGCTGCGCTGCTTACGAGCATGGCCCTCTGTACGGCGTCGGTGCGTACGGCCGCCGCACAAACCGCTTCCTCCGCGGCCAAAAAGAAAAAGAAAACAGCATCGTCAAGCTCAGCATCTGCAAAATCAAGCTCTAGTAAATCAGCTTCCGCAAAAACGGTTTCCACAAAGTCGAAAGGGAAGTCGCGGGGCAGGGTTCCTGCCAAGCCTAAGGGGCAGGCCGCGCCGACTTCTGATCGCATCAGGGAGATTCAAGCCGCGCTGCAAAAAGATGGCTCTTACGACGGTGAGCCGAATGGAAAATGGGACGCCGCGACGACAGATGCGATGAGGAAATATCAGGACAAAAATGGCATCAACCCGAGTGGAAAGATCGACGCAATCTCGCTGAATAAAATGGGTCTGGGCTCTGAAACGGCAGGGAAAGGCGCTCCTGTTCCGGCCCCTACTTCCAGGACAGCGCCTTCTCCAACTTCCTCCAAGCCGTCGTCATCCTCGTCACCCGCTTCAGAATAATCTCCGCCAAACGGCTCGGCCGCTACGAATTTATGTCGGTCATTATCGTCCGGGCTTGTTATGGCTGATGAGCCTGCTCATGTTTACGTTAATTCCCCAGGAAAACGTATTGAATGCAAAGCTCATGCTCCGTGTGAAGCCGACGTCCAAATCGAGGTAGGGTGCGGGTTCGAACGAAACTCCCGCGGTGAAGCCGTCATCGTAATTCAGCGACGCTGACCCGGTCGTAATATGGTTCACTTCGAAGGCGCGCCCGTGCGAACCGCCCGAGCCTACGGCGCCATTGGCTACGTCCCGGCTGATGATCGTCTGCGTACCCCACGGCGCGATTTTGTATGCTGACGCCGTGAGTGTAAAACCGCGCGTTAGATCCACGTCAGCCCCCGCTTCGCCGTGCGCGAGATAACCATAGGAGGTGAAGGGTCGGTGAAAATAAAGGGTGTCCGAAACTGTGTTGGCCATTCCCGCATCGAGAAATGGGGTGAAGATCGCGAAATTGTGGTCGATGCGGCTATTCCAATCAAAGGTGGCGTGGCCCGTGCTGAATCCTTTGTTCACGTTCCCCGTGGGCGCGGAACCTGAAAGTCCCGTCGCAAAGTTAAGAATTGAATTATTCCAAGTCGCGCCGAGAGTAACGGTAAAATCTCCAACTCCTTCGCCGGTCGACACGGCGTTCGGCAAGATCGCCCGATTGAAATAAACCGGTAATCCTGCACTAATGCTGTAGCGCCCAAAGTGGTAGGCCGCCGAGGAATCCAATTCCATTTCCTGCCCGCTGGAGCCCGTGCTGCCTTGAAACGATTCCGTCCAGTCGAATCCGCCGCTCACCTTTGCAGTTGGAATGCTGGAACCCTGCGCCGCCGCCGATAGGGCACCCGCGAGAATTAACATAGGCACACACAAGCTCTTCGCAAAGTCTTTTAGTGTCATAACCTCGTAACGCTCCCCGGGCAACGCACTCCCGGCTCATGCAAAAATTGCGGCGTGCATACTCTTGGTTACGCTTCAACATTACCTTCATATGGATGGGAGCGGGGGACCCGACTTCCGGGAACGTGCAGTGAGAATTAACCCTCCAGGCACCAAATGAGTTGCATTAAATCGACGTCGCGACTGGGACGCTGCGAGACCACTCGCTGATTGGGAATGCGCGACGGCAATCCATGCACGCGGTATTCGGGAACCGGGTCGAACAATGCGGGCAGACCGCTTGCGATTGAAACGTATCGAACGGTTTCGCGCACGACGAACATTTCCAGTACTCGCCAACGGGAGGCGAGACCTTGCAAGACGGGCACGAGTATTCCGGGTACCGCTGCAGTTTTGCGATCTTCAGCAACGCGCGCGCCTGCTGCATCCCGCGCCAGCAATTCATAAAAACATAGGCGCACACGAATGCCAACCAGATGGATTGGGACCGCAGGGCATAGAGCGCGAGCGCGGCCACCCCCAAAAATCCGACAATCGTCGCGGCCATCAGGCTGCGCGCGCGACCCAGGGGATACCACAATAGGGCCCGCAGGATCTGGCCGCCATCCAAGGGATAAACGGGAAGCAGATTAAAAATCAGGAGCCCGATGTTGATAATTGCAACAGACTTGAGAAGTAAATAGGCATCCGGAATTGTCTGGATTAAACCAAACGCGCGAATCGTGCGGCCGATGATTAAAAATACCGGCACCAATGCCACATTCACGAGCGGCCCCGCCGCAATGCTCCAGAGTGTGGCGCCGGCACGCTGTGGTGGGTTGACGTAGGCGACGCCTCCCAGGGGCCACAGCACGATCTTGTTCGCTTCGCCTCCCACCTGACGGCATGCGAGAGCGTGCCCAAATTCGTGCAGCATGACGATCAAAAATAGCGCGAGATACTCCAAGATATTCCACGCGACCGACGCATAAGCTTTCTGGCGGTCGCCAATTTCGTAGGCCGCCACCAGAAACCACGACCAGTGCAAAAACACATCGATACCCTTGAATTGGAAAAGCCGGATGGCGTTTTTGCCGGTGCCAATCATTTTAAAATGACCTTTCCCAAAGGGTGGAAGCGGCGCAGAAAGCTTCGTATCGCAGGAAAATAGCATACGAATGTCGAGTGAGTACAGGATTGGGTGTCGCCATGCGCAGACACGGCACCTGCATAGTCATTAGTCAACTGAGTACCACGCGTGTGTACGCTGGTTTGACGACCATTTAGCCCTCTGTTAGATTGAAAACTTCGGCGGGAAATTCGCGCCGGGAATGCTCGTTACACTTTCTGCCAACCTTGCTGCAAAAAAAAATACTTACAGTTCGCGGGAGAACAACATGACGACTAGCGCCATTTCCGGTAGCCACAAAAACCTCATTAACGGGGAGTGGGTGGAAGCGCGGCGCGGAGGCGTGTTTGAAAACCGCAACCCTGCGCGCACCAGCGAACTTGTGGGCATTTTTCCGTCGTCAACTTCCGAAGACGTCGATGACGCGGTAGACGCCGCGAAAAATGCATTCAAACAGTGGCGGCTGTTTCCTGCGCCCCGGCGCGCCGAAATTTTATATCGCACCGCGGAAACACTCGTGAAGCGCAAGGAAGACATGGCGCGCCAGATGACGCGCGAGATGGGCAAGCCGCTTTCCGAAACGCGTGGTGACGTGCAGGAAGCCATCGACATGACGTACTACATGGCGGGAGAAGGCCGCCGGCTGTTTGGACAAACAGTTCCGTCGGAGTTGCCCAATAAATTCGCGATGTCCGTGCGCGATCCACTGGGCGTGGTGGGCATGATTACGCCATGGAATTTTCCCATGGCTATTCCTTCCTGGAAAATTATGCCGGCGCTGATCTGCGGCAACACCGTCGTGATCAAGCCCGCAGAAGATACGCCGCTCTCCACGTACAACCTCGTGCAAATCATGATGGAGGCGGGATTGCCACCCGGAGTGATCAACATTGTCGCGGGCATGGGGCCGGCTGCCGGTGCGCCGCTGATCACGAATCCCGGCGTTTCCGCGGTGAGTTTTACAGGCTCTACTGAGACCGGCCGGATTGTGAGTCAGGCCTGCGCGCCCACCTTTAAACCATGCCACCTCGAAATGGGCGGCAAGAACATCCTGATCGTGATGGATGACGCGAACCTGGAACTCGCGGTCGAAGGCGCCGTGTGGGGCGGATTCGGGACGAGCGGCCAGCGATGCACTGCGGCCAGCCGCGTGGCGGTGCACTCCAAAATTTACAAGGAATTTTTAAAATTGTTTACCGAGCGCACGAACGCGCTGCGCTTGGGCGACGGCCTCGACGCGCAAACGGATGTCGGCCCGGTGGTGAACGAAACGCAGCTTCTCACTGTGATGAAGTATGTGGATATTGGCAAAAACGAAGGCGCGAAATTAGCCGCCGGAGGAAATCGCGCGAATTCCGGCGACCTGGCGAACGGCTGGTTCCACGAACCGACCATTTTTAGCGATGTCGACGCAAAGATGACCATCGCACAAGAGGAAATTTTTGGTCCCGTAGTGGCGTTGATCCCATTTTCATCCCTGGACGAAGCCATCGAGATTGCCAACAACGTCAAGTACGGCCTCTCCGCTTCGATCTACACGCGCAACGTAAATCAGGCCTACCGAGCGATGCGCGATCTGCAAACCGGAATCGTGTACGTGAATGCTCCCACCATCGGCGCGGAAATTCAACTGCCGTTCGGCGGAACAAAGGGCACAGGAAATGGTCACCGCGAAGCCGGAACAGCCGCCATCGATTTTTACTCTGAATGGAAAACTTTGTACGTAGATTACTCAGATAAATTACAGCGTGCCCAAATCGATACGTAGGTTTCAGTAGCACAGGCTTTAGCCTGTGGCGTTTAGTCCGAGCAACTCCTACAAGCTGAAGCCTGTGCTACCCAAAGCCCTCGCCTCGTCGGGTTTTTCTTCAACCCCTTTTCCGTATACATGCTATTGTCCGCGTGCTCCAACACATCCTGCATGCTCTCCCCTGGCTCCCACTGCACGAGCCCAAGGGGAGCGGTCACCGGAACTTTGACTTCCGCAGCGCCACCTCCCGTCTGAATTTTATACTCGCGAGCGTGGAGGTTATGGTTCCGGAAATATTTTTCTCAAGTTCGGCGAGGCGTTTTTGAAGTTCGGTGCCGATGGGTGGACATGCGCGAACGCTGCTCGTCTGTGTGATCAGAAGGACGGCGCGGTAGGAGGAAAGCGTGGCGGCCAAGAGGTCCGCCGGATCTTCCGGCCGCCTCGGGCCCGCCTTTTCATGCTCCATCTCCAGATACGTTTTCAATGAAATCATGAATGCGTGCTCCTGGCTGCGGCGGGAAGAACCTCGGCCCGAGTCGGTCAGAGAGTGTAGGGCACGGCGTACCGTTCACAGTGAGCGTTCACGGTGAACCGTGCTCCTACCGCCTGTCCGTCGCAAGCCAATTCGTCGCTTCTCGAATCCTTTCGGCAGTATGATGATTTGCTTAAACGCCCTTAAGTGGCGCGGGCTCGAGCCTGCGAATTTTGGTGCTTGCAAGCACTAACCCCCGCGGGCTGAAGACCGCGCCACCTAAAAACAGGCAACGGCTAACAGAACAAACGCGTGCGCCTCGCCCGTGCAATCCGAAAAACCGTTTTTTGTATAGTTTGACGCTGAGGTTCCCAACGCATAAAATCAATCCAGTACCAGCATTCTGCAGACAATAGAACTTATGTCGGACACGTCTCCCAATAGCGAACGCAACCGCCAAATCTTGACGGCCGTCGTGCGCGCCTACATTGAAACGGGCGAACCGGTTTCTTCACGTTCGATTTCGCGCCGGCACGTGGAAGCCCTGAGCCCCGCGACCATCCGCAATGTGATGGCTGATCTGGAAGAGGAAGGCTACTTATTTCAGCCACATACGTCCGCCGGACGAGTGCCGACGGCGAATGCCTACAGGTTTTTTGCGCAGCAAATTGTAACGGGCTCGACCCTCAGCGCTCACGACGAAGACTTGATTCGCAGCGAGATCGCGGGCGCCACCACCGGCGAGGAAGTCGCCGAACGCGCAGGCCACGTGCTCGCGGAAATTTCAAAAGGTTTGGGAATTGTTGTTTCGCCTCCCATCTCAAAGACCGTGCTGGAGCACGTGAGGTTTGTTCTCTTGCCTGATGGCCGGATCGTGGTGGTGCTGGTGTCCACCGGCGGAAATACGCGGGATAAAGTGATTCGTCCCGAAAAGCAATTCAGCCAACAGGCTCTCGATCACACCGCTGAATACTTGAATCACCATTACACAGGATTTTTGCTGGAAGCCATTCGCGCCGATTTGCAAAAGCGTTTGGCGCAGGAAGAGGAGCGCTATGCGATGCTGGCCCGCAACGCGCTGGAATTATGCGATCCAGGAGTGATGGGGCAGGGTTCGGCGCAGCGCATTTATATAGAAGGCGCGGCGCAGATGGCCGCCGCTCCCGAATTTTCCAGCCAATCCCAGATCCGCGATGTTCTGGAAGCGATCGAAGAAAAGCATCGAATTATTGCGTTGCTCGCGAATTGTATCGACACTCCGGACCCCGTGCACGTGCAGATCGGCGTGAAGGGAATGGACCGCGCCGGCGAGCATCTGGCGCTGATCAGCGCGCCCTATTCCTTCCAGGACCAGTCGCAGGGAACTGTCGGTGTGCTGGGCCCGATGCGCATGCAATATGAGCGCGCGATTACCGCGGTGGCGTTCGTGGCGCGCGCGTTCAGTGATACTTTGGATCGGAGCTAAACATCGTGGCAGAACCGAAACGCGAGGAAAAAAAAGTGTTTCCCATCGACGAAAATCCCGCCGAACGGAATGACGACGCATCCGAGATTCTGGACGATGCCGCTGCGGCCGATCTGCGAACTGGTGGTGATTCCGCATTGGCCGCGGAAGTCCAGAAATTAAAGGCCGAAAAAGAAGACCTGATGCAGACGATGATGCGCCGCCAGGCCGATTTTGAGAATTTTAAGAAACGCAACGAGCGCGATCGCAGCGAGGAAGCCAAGCGCGGCGTGGAGCGTCTGGTCCTTGACTTGATTCCGGTGATCGACGCTTTCGACCGTGCGCTTCAGGCGCATGACGATCCGCGCTACGAAGAGTACCGCAAAGGGATCACGCTGATCCGTAAACAGCTTTGGGACTCCATCGCAAAGCATGGTGTTCTGCCGATCGAGGCAGCGGGAAAAATTTTCGATCCGCACCATCACCAGGCAATCGAGCGAGTGGAATCCGAAGAAGTTCCCGACGGCACAATAGTGGCCGTATTTCAGGACGGATACATGTTTAACGGGCGCGTCCTGCGTCCCGCAATTGTTCGTGTAGCAGTGCACCCCGACGACAGCGAGAGTTCTAAAAACAATGAAAATTAGGCCAGGCAGGCGATCCAGCCGATGAGTGAAAAACGCGACTGTTATGACATCTTGGGAATTCCGCGCACCGCGGGTGCGGATGAGGTGAAATCCGCCTACCGTAAAGCTGCGCTTAAGTGGCATCCCGACCGCAACCCGCATTCGAAGACGGATGCCGAGGACAAATTCCGCGAAGCCACGGAAGCGTACGCGATTTTGTCCGACGTCCAGAAGCGCGCGACTTATGATCGCTTCGGCTACCAAGGATTGTCCCGCGGCGGCTTTGACGGCGGCATGAATCAGACCATCTTCGACGAGTTCCAGGATATTTTCGGAGATTTCTTTGGATTTGAAGATGTATTCGGCGGGCGCGCCGGCGGCGGACGCGGACGAACGCGAACGCAGCGCGGCGCCGATTTGCGCTATGACATGAAGCTGAGCTTTGAAGAAGCTGCGGCTGGCGTAAACACAAAAATCCGCATCCCGCGGCAGGAATTCTGCGAAGTCTGTAATGGCACCGGCGCGAAGGCCGGCACCGGCGTGATTGCCTGCGCCACATGCGCGGGCCGCGGGCAGGTGCATTACCAGCAAGGATTTTTTACCATTTCGCGCACCTGCCCTGAATGCCGCGGCGCCGGGCAAATCGTGCGCGAATCCTGTCCTGATTGCAGAGGCAAGGGACGCATCGAGCGCAGCCGCACCATCGATCTCAGAATTCCGCCCGGGGTCGATTCCAACACGCGATTAAGAATTCCCGGCGAAGGCGAGCCCGGAGGCAACAGCGGTCCCGCAGGCGATCTATACGTGGTGCTGGACGTAAAGCCGCATCCTTACTTTGAGCGGCGCGACGCCGACCTCTATTGCACCGTACCGGTGTCTATCGTGCAAGCCGCGCTCGGCACGGAAATTACAGTGCCGGGATTAAACGGCGAAGAGCACGTGAAAATTCCCGAAGGAACGCAGACCGGCGAAATTATCCGGCTCAAGGGAAAAGGCATGCCCGATCCTCACGGCGGCGGCAAGGGCGATTTGTACGTAAATATTCACGTGGAAATTCCCACGAAGCTGAACCGCGAACAGCGCCGCTTGTTTGAACAACTGGGCGCGACGCTGCCCGTGGAAAATCAACCCGCGCATCGCGATTCCTCCCTCTTCGAAAAAGTAAAAGACATCTTCGGATAAGTTTTAAGTGGCATAGGCTTCTG
>DASRQU010000179.1:0-17189 GCA_035696345.1 Candidatus Acidiferrales bacterium | reverse complement strand
CCAAACAAATCCAAAGGGCTCGCCTGACTCTGACGTTTACCAGGACAACTCGCTCGGAAAAGAATTCCTCAAGCACCTTGCGTCAGATCAGAAAGCAATTTGGACGAGTCCTGCGCACCTTCGATGGGAAGATGGCAGCTGGCTATTTCCTCTCGCTGCGGTCACCGGCGGATTGTTCGCGACGGATCGTGCAGTTCCTCCTGTTTTGTCGAAGGACCAGGCTAAGCTGAACAGGTACGTCTCCATATCTAATTATGGACTTTATTCGATGGTTGCCGCCGGCGGCGGATTGTATCTCCTCGGCAAAATCACACATGACGATCACAAACGGGAAACTGGCCTACTGGCCGGCGAAGCCGCCATCAATGCGGTCGCCGTGGACACGGCACTTAAATATACGTTAGGAAGGGCGCGGCCTGATCAGGAACAAGGACTCGGGAATTTTTTCCAGGGCGGCGCGTCGTTTCCGTCGGATCACGCCGTAGTCGCCTGGTCGATTGCCAGCGTTGTCGCCCATGAGTATCCAGGTCCTCTCACTCAGATGGCAGCGTACGGTCTGGCTACAGTCGTGAGTGTTTCGCGCGTGGGAGGAAAACAACATTTCCCTTCTGACGTGCTCGTTGGCGGCGCGATCGGCTGGTTGATCGGACGGCAAGTCTACCGCGCTCACCACGATCCGGAACTCGGCGGAGGCGGTTGGGATCCTCTCTCCGGTAATGACGACGGAGAAGATCATCGTTCGCGCCAGCGGATGGGATCGACTTTCGTGGAGCTTGATTATTGGGTTTATCCAGCAATCGAACGGCTGGCCGCGCTTGGGTACATTCACAGTGAGTTGCAGGGAATAAAACCCTGGACGCGCATCGAATGCGCTCGCCTCGTCGAAGAAGCCGGTGAATCGATTCAGGACAATCAAAACGCGACTGAGGAAGCCGCAGGACTCCAGAATCGGCTCGAGCACGAATTTGCCTACGAAATTAATTTGTTAGGCGGCGGACGGAACCTCACCGCAAACGTCGATTCCCTTTATGCTCGGGCGGTTTCTATAAGCGGACCTCCTCTTACAGACAGCTATCACTTCGGACAAACTGTGGCCTACGACTTTGGGCGTCCCTTCGAACGCGGAACGAATGGACAAGCGGGCGGATCATTCAGTGCGGCGGCGGGACCCGTCGCCATCTACGTCCGCGCGGAATACCAACACGCGCCGGGCGCGCCTGCGCCATCTGCGAATATTGTTAATTTTATTTCGCAGGCCGACGGCGGAACCGCGATCGGCGATCCGGCAATTCCCCTTTCAAAGATTCCATCCAGCCTCATTTCTGCCACGAATCGCGTGGAACTGTTGGACGCCTACGTCACCGTGAATATGAGCAACTGGCAGCTTGCACTCGGTAAGCAAAGCGTATCGTGGGGACCGAGCGCCGATTCCATGCTATGGAACGATAATATTGATCCGGTGAATATGGTTCGGCTGGTGAATCCCGAACCCTTTTATGTGCCAGGATTAAAATTCCTGGGACCGATTCGGATCGATTTATTCGTGGGACGCTTGGCGGGCCACCCATATATTCCGCGTCCGTTCACGTATGGGCAGAAAATAAATTTCAAGCCGTTTTCGTTCCTTGAGCTAGGATTCGGACGCAGGAGCGTGCTCGGCGGAGTTGGCGGCGCCAGTCCGATCACGACCCATAATTTTTTAAGCAGCTTCTTGGGGATTAACTCCGGGGGAACGCCCGGATTAAATAACGGCTCCGTGGCGGGAGATAGCGACACCGAAATGGATTGGACCTTTTATGTCCCGGGCGTCAGGAACTACGTGGTGCTATACGGAGAAGCATACGCGGAGGATGATGTCCTTCCAATCGAAAACCCCGCGAGAAATCCGTGGCATCCGGGAATCTACATCACGCGAATTCCGGGCGTGCCCAAGATGGACCTGCACGTTGAGGGGGTTTCCACCGAGCAGAACGGCCTGGTGCCAATCGCGGGCGGCGGAAACCACGGCATTTTTAACTACTGGAATCAAAGTTACCAAGATGCAAACACGCAGTATGGTTTTATCAATGGTAATACAGTTGGCCGTGAAGGGCGGGCCATCCAGGGTTGGCTGACCTATTGGATTTCGCCGCAAAACACAGTTCAGGTCAGCTACAAACATAGCACCGTGAATGCCGATTTTGTTCCCGGAGGCGGCGCGTGGCAGGATTATGGCGTGCAAAACGAGTTCACTTTGCACGGAGGCTTCTACATGAAGACTAGGGTGCAGTACGAACACATTTCGCGGTTTCCAATTCTATTTAATGGACCACAAAATAACATTACGGCCAGCATGGAGGTGGGTTTCTATCCACAGAAAAGACAGCAGCGATGAACGGGGATGAGTTGAGAGGGTTGCAGGTGACACCACACAGCTAATGCGTCAACCATTTACAAATTCGACCGAGTTGCCGCCCGAAATTCACGCGGGCCCGCAGAACGGATCCACCGCGTCTAAATCTCATATTTCGAGTGAACAAACCATAAACAAACTGAGACTGATTTGGAGCCGGCGTCGTTTTCTGCTGCGTGTGGCCGTCTGGGGCCTGGTTTTGGGAATCCTGACTGCGTTCGTCATTCCAAAACGATATGAATCGACAACTCGACTCATGCCCCCGGATCAGTCGGGTTCGGGCATGGCCATGCTGTCGGCCGCTTTGGGCGGCCGCTCCGGTGGCGGATCTGGCTCGACGGGAGGTATTGGGGCAATTGCCGGGGACCTCCTCGGCATGAAAACATCCACCGACCTTTTTATTGGCATCCTGCAAAGTCGTACGGTAGAAGACGACCTGATCGATAAGTTTGACCTGCGAAAAGTTTACCGCGACCGATACTATAAGGACGCCCGAGAAGATTTGGAAAGCAAAACGGATATCACGGCCGACAAGAAGAGCGGAATCCTCAAAATCCGAGTAACCGACAAGGATCCCAAACGAGCCGCGGCGATGGCCGGCGAGTACGTGGCGGAATTGGATCACTTGGTGACCAAGGTAAACACGACTTCCGCGCACCGCGAACGCGAATTCCTGGAAGGGCGTCTTGCGGAGGTGAATGTAGAATTGGAATCCGCCGAGAAAAACTTTAGCGAATTCGCAAGCAAAAATACCGCATTGGATATTCCCACACAGGGAAAGGCCATGATTGAGGCCGCCGCGGCGCTGAAAGGTCAGTTGATCGTATCTCAAATGGAATTGCAGGGAATGCGCCAGATCTATTCAGACAACAATGTGCGCGTGAGAGGTTTGCAGGCTCGCGTCGATGAAATTCAGAAACAAATGCAGCAGCTTGGTGGGGCCGCGGGTGAAGGGCCCGACTCGAGCGGGCAAAAAGGCGATCCGTCTCTATTCCCTTCCATACGCCGGCTGCCGGCACTCGGGGTCAATTATGCTGACCTGTACAGAAACGCTAAGGTGCAAGAGGCAGTTTACGAAACGTTAACTCAGGAATATGAACTCGCGAAAGTTCAAGAAGCTAAGGAAACCCCCAGCGTGAAAGTGATCGACGCGCCCGATGTTCCGGAGAAGTACTCTTTTCCGCGCCCCTCGTGGGTGATCATCGGGGGCACGTTGCTGTTCCTCCTTTCCGGAATAGCCTGGATTTTTGGATCTAAACATTGGAAAGGCATTGATTCCCGTGACCCGGCTAAGTCCTTTGTGATTGAAATTGCTTCATCCTTAAAAGCCTTCTTGCCGTCAACTGCGGCAAACGGTAACGGCGCAGTCCACCCATCCCAGCCACAGCCTGAACACGTCAAGTCCGAGCATTGATGCGAATCTCGGCTCAGCGTGCTTGCAGACGGCCCTTTGAAATTACTCAAACGAATGGGGAGATCTGAAAACAACCGATGATCGGCAAAGACACTAAAAGCGGCGGTTGGTGGCAGGCGATCTACAGCACCGATGCCAGTCGGCCTTTCGACACGAATGCGGGCGCCATTCGCGACAGTTCGGTTCCCGTCGTTTGGACGACATCGCCTTCCTCAAAGAGACGCACGAATGAAGCTTCCCCCCGGCGGCCTTCGCGAGTCGGTCGCACGGTACAACTCATTTACGCGCTGATCGATGTTTGTGTCCTGGTCACAAACGGAGTTGCCGTTTTTCTTATGCGGTTTTCACACGGCGATCCGTCTAAGTACTTAAAGGGAAAATTTGGAATCATATCCGGCCAGCCCTATATCAGCTATGAGGGATTTTTGTTCCTTTACGTCGGACTGGTTTTGTTATTTTGCGATTGGCAGGATCTTTATCGCACTCCCCGCATGCGAACCGCTTTCGAGGAATCTGCTTCCGTCGTGAAGGCGCTGTTTTATTCCACACTTCTTTTGACCGCCTTTATTTATATTTTGGGGGAAAAGGAAATATCCAGGCTCGTCGTGGCCGGCTGTTTGATTTTGAATACGGTTTCGCTGGTCGCATGGCGTTACGCAAAGCGAAAGATAGTGCTCCATCGCGCTGCGAACGGCGTCGGTATGCGCAACGTGGTCATCATCGGCGCAGGATCGGTGGGCAAAGAACTGGCGAGACAGTTTGAAGCGAACAAATTGCTCGGATACCAATTCAAAGGCTTCCTCGATAGAAACCAGGCCGCGGATCCACGTGTTCTCGGCAATGTGGAGGATCTTCCCCGCGTCGCAAGATCAGAGTTCCTCGATGAAATTTTCATTACGATTCCCTCCGACCGTGAACTCGTAAAACAAATTACGGTGGAAGCTCGCATGCAGCGGCTGGACGTGAAAGTCATCCCCGAGCTTTATGACGGACTTTGCTGGAATGCTCCCATCGAACATGTCGGCGAATTTCCTGTAATGGAACTTCACTGGCGGTCACTTCCGATTTTGGGTCTGTTCGTAAAGCGATTTAGCGACATTGTACTTTCCTTACTTGCATTAGTTTTGCTTTCGCCCATTCTGGCTGTTATCGCGATGGCGGTAATGGTTGATTCCAAGGGACCGGCCCTTTATAAGTCATTGCGAATAGGTAAGAAAGGGCGCCCCTTTACTTGTTTCAAGTTTCGCACCATGGTAGCCAATGCCGACGACCTGAAGGATTCCCTGCGCTCCAGGAATGAGCGCTCAGGCCCTTTTTTCAAGATAAACGAGGATCCACGCGTTACCAAGCTCGGAAAGTTTCTTCGTAAATACAGTCTCGATGAACTGCCGCAACTCTGGAATGTTCTTCGGAGTGATATGACTATGGTGGGACCGCGGCCTCATCCCATGGACGACTATGAGCAGTATGAGTTAAATCACTTGCGGCGTCTGGAGGTAAAACCGGGAATCACCGGATTGTGGCAAACGACGGCGCGGCGCAATCCTTCATTCGAAACGAATATGTTGCTGGATCTCGAATACATCGAACACTGGAGCTTATGGCTCGATTGTAAAATTCTGGCCAAGACAATCCCAGCGGTTTTTCGCGCGGAAGGAAGTTAGAAATCCAGCCAATGAGTTCTATTCCCGCATCCGTGGAGAAATCTTCCGCCG
Organism: Candidatus Acidiferrales bacterium; assembly: GCA_035696345.1. Taxonomy (GTDB): domain Bacteria; phylum Acidobacteriota; class Terriglobia; order Acidiferrales; family UBA7541; genus Palsa-360. Next base: position 11,668 of record DASRQU010000179.1, on the reverse strand, counting down.
TACCAGTTTCGCCAGCACGGTCCCAAAATGAGGGCCCTGTTTACAGGATGACCTCCGCTAGCCTGATCGTATGGGGTATGAAGTCGGTATATTCGCTAGCCGATCAGGCACTCACCTCCGGTGCGAGTTTTGCGGTTAACCTGCTACTCGCTAGATGGCTTCCCGGCGAAGCCTACGGGGCCTTCGCCGTCGCGTTTGCAGCGTATCTATTTGTCACGGGATTTCACATCGTACTGCTGCTGGAGCCGCTGAGCGTGATGGGTCCCTCTCGCCACTCTGCCAATCTGGAATCGTATTTCATTGAGCAGATCAAGCTGCATATTCTGCTGACAGGAATTCTGTCGTTGACGGCACTGTTGGGAGGTTTGATCTTATGGAAATTTGCACCAGGGAGCCCGCTGATTAGTGCCATCCTTGGCGCTGCAATAACACTTCCCGCACTGCTGTTCCTCTGGCTGACGCGGAGAATGTGCTACGTCGTACAGCGGCCCAAAATTGCCGTCATTGGAAGCGCATGTTACCTCACATTTGTCCTCGCAGGACTACTTTTATTTCAGCGTTTGGGCCACCTGAACGCATTCACAGGGTTCCTATTGATGGGCGGCGGGAGCCTTCTCGCCGGATTAATCTTGGCTTGGCTGCTCAGATTGAACCGTACCGACGGGAGCCAACGCAGTGTTTCCTGGCGCAAGGTGTGGCTCGAGAACTGGAGCTATGGACGATGGCTGGCGGGAGGAACCGTACTTTCATCGGTTTCCAGCCAAATGCAGACGTTTCTGGTTGCGGCGCTGCTGGGGTTGAGTTCCGCAGGAGTATTTCGCGCGGTGCAAATCCCCATGCTCGTCATGACCCAAGTAGTATTCGCAATCGGGCCGGTAATTTTGCCTGCATTTTCGTATGACTTCGGCCGAGGTGCTGTGCTGGGAATAAGGCGAAAGGCATTGCTTGTAAGCTTGGGGCTGGGAACGGTAGCGCTCTGCTTTGTGGCTCTTATGGCGATGTTTGCTACGCCGGTTGAACATGTGTTATTTGGCGGTAAATATAACGCGTATGCAGGGCTCATCTGGGTCCTGGCACTGATACCGGTGGCGCAAGGGTTTTCGCTGGGCTTTTCAATGGCGTTGCGAGCTTCGCAAACGCCTCACTTCGATCTCATTGCGAACGCGATCGCCGCTCCGGTAGCCGTAATTTCGGCAATTGTCTTGATTCGATGGCTGGGTCTCAAGGGAGCAGCGCTGAGTCTAGTAGCCGGATATGCAACCTATTCGGTGGTTACCATCTATGTTTACTTTTTTCGTGGTAGTAACCCAACGCAGCTGACAGAGATGCAAAAATGTGGAAACATCTCCTAACCTTCCTGCTGATCGGCTACTTGTGCATGGGCCGTTCGTTTGCCTATTGGGGTATTCCTCCGCTGCACATGTTTATTGGAGAAGGGGCACTGTTTCTGTTCTTGTTTTTTGGACCTCTCGTCGGTGGCAAACGCTTTGTCTGGCTGGCGATGAGACAACCTACCTTACAACGATTCAGGAAGGCATTCGTCGTTTTTAGTGTGTTTGGAATGCTTGAAGTGATCCGGGGAGTGCTCTCGGGCAATCCCGTGATGTTTGCGTTGCGCGATTTATCCATGCACTACTATCCGCTCTATTTCTTTCTGGGCATGTGGGTCGCTTTGCACGATGAGCAATATCTGCCGCACTTCTTTCACTTGGTCGGCTGGGTCAGCGGTATTTACGGTACCCTGTTTATTCTTCTGTTGAGCAGGGTCAGCTGGTCTTTCAGTGGTTTTTCTGACAATACGCAGCCTGTTCAGATTTTCGGCCAGCCATCGTATTCCGCACTTATTCTGCTCGGACTTCTGACATTCGAAAAGGATTTGCGGCGTATATGGCCTGTGCTTGCATTGAATTCCTTTGTGCTGCTGGGCATGCTGATCCGCGCAGAGTGGCTGGCGTTCGGAATTGGGCTTCTCGTCTGGGCATGGGCCAGCAGAAATTTTAAACGGGTGGCGTGGGGCGGAGCCTTTGTTCTGCTGCTAATCTTCTTGATGTACATCACAAATTTCAGTTTTCAGGCCCCCGAAACCAGGGGAGGTACCATCTCGGCGACGGACATGATCGGACGGGTACTCGCACCGATCAACGCGGACGCGGCCTCGGATTACACGTCCGACACCCATATGTACGAAGGTAACGTAGTCTGGAGAACCATTTTTTGGCTGCAGATATGGGACAACGTTCACGAAACAAAAATGCGCAGCCTGCTCGGCTTTGGGTACGGATATCCAATCAACGAACTGGTGCCCAACCTGGAGGAGGAAGCCACGCGAACTCCTCACAATGTTTTCTTCTACGTTCTCGCTTATACCGGTTGGATCGGCGTTGCAATTTTCGCCGCATTTCAATGGGAACTCCTGCGACTCTTTAGGGAGGTACTCAAAGAAACCGGTGATCCTTTTGGCGTGGTTTTTTTTGCTGCGATGATAGCGTTCGCTCTGTTCACTCCATTTTTCGAAACGCCACAGGGGGCGATCCCTTTCTTTCTTTTCGCCGGGGGAATTTGCGCGTCTCTTTTCCAAGCGCCCGTGGAAGTCCCAGCAGTACTGCCGCAACTTGTACCCGCCAATCAGGAGGGCAGTTAAGCGCAATGGCGAACCACGATGTCGTTTGCCCACTTTGTGGCCAATCCGCATTCAATCGAATGGCCCTGCCCCATACCACCGTATGGAAGTGCAACTCGGGGAAATGCGGTTTGGAATTCGCGCACCCTCAGCTGGCCCCGGACGCCCTTGCTTCCGCGTACTCCAATCTCTATTATCCCGGCCACGAAGCGGAAAAGGGCCCGGAATTCGGGAACACTCCGAAGACCACTCTTCAGGATTTCTTTGGACAACTGGAAAAGCGTATTGGAAGCCTTCGCGGATTGCGATTGCTGGACTACGGATGTGGCCGGGGAGCGCTTCTCGAGGTTGCGAAGGAATTCGGAATGCAAGTCTGCGGCATCGAATCCGATCCGCAGGCGCGGATGGCAGCTGGCGCTATCCCCGATGCGTCCATTTATTCGAACGTGGATGACTTACAACGCGCGGAGCCGAACGCTCAATTCGATCTGGTCATCTTGTGGACTGTCATCGAGCACTTGAGGATTCCCTGGGCTGAGCTCGCTCAATTACGCACGCTCCTCCAGCCAGGCGGGTGGCTCCTGATTTCCACTATGGATATCCATTGTCTGCGTGCACGGGTTGAACGCGGAAAATGGGAAAATTACGAAAATCCCACCCACTTATATTATTTTGACCGTACTTCACTCGCGCACGCAATTCGCGAAGCGGGATTTGTGGATTTTTCGGAGTGGAGATTGAAGCTGACCTACCCGCAACATGGAGCTTTGCGGCGCTGGTTATATGACCTTTGCTTCGCGATGCGAATTTCCGACGGCTTGTTTTTCCTGTGCCGGCAGGGGAACGAAGTTTGGGAACGCGTCCCCAACTTGAATCGTGAAACTCTTGGCATTCCCCAAGGATCCGGCCAGCATTCGGCTGTGACTCCCCGGTCAGAATTGAAAACTCGATCATGAAAACGTTCGATTTGATCTCTAATTTACGGCGGTATCCATCCGAGTTTGGGGACCGATTGGCCGCCGTCCTGTCTGTGCGTTGGGAATCGTCATTCTATAAAATACCGCAATATTCGGCCGTGGCATTAGAAGAAGGCATGGATTTTTTGCACGGGACACAGGGAAGAGATTTTGGAGAATCGCTGAGCGACCTGGCATTAACACAGATCGAAAAACATATCGTTGGGAGACTAGGCGAATTGTCAGGGAACGCGCCGTTCGGAAAGTTTCACAACGGCGATATGCGGCTCGGCCGATTGTGTTATGCAATGACGCGCGCAATTCGTCCGAGTGTCGTAATCGAGACAGGGGTTTGCTACGGCGTGACTTCCGCCTACCTGTTGGCGGCGCTTGATGCGAATGGTGAGGGCCATCTCTATAGCATTGATCTGCCACCGCTCGGAAAAAACGGCGAGGATTATGTGGGATGGTTAGTACCGAAGGAATTGCAAAAACGCTGGACGCTGCGGCGAGGCGCATCCCAAAGAATACTGGGTCCACTGATCGCGGAGCTGGGCTCCGTCGATATCTTCATCCACGACAGCCTGCACACGTACAAAAACATGAAACATGAATTTGAAACCGCATGGCCAGCCTTGCGCAGCGGTGGTGTATTGATCGCCGACGACATCGAAGGAAACGCAGCGTTTCTACAATTGGCGCAGTCTAAAGATCTGGATCGTTCGATTGTGATCCGGGAGAAAAATAAAGACGCCCTGCTGGGCGTGGCCGTGAAGCGCGAATGAAAATTCTGGTCGGCCACAACCGTTACCAGCACCGCGGCGGCGAAGACGCTGTGGTCGAGGGGGAAGTCCGACTGTTAGAGTCGCACGGTCATACGGTTACAACTTACATTCGCGACAACGCCGACCTCAAAGATTACGGCGCATTCAGCATGCTAAAGGCGGGTATCGAAACCACCTGGGCCGAACAATCCGTCCAGGAGATAAGAGCGATTATCAAGAAAGAGAAGCCCGACCTTTGTCATTTTCACAACACGTTCCCGTTGCTCTCGCCGGCATGCTACAAACCCTGTGTGGATAGTGGGATTCCAGTTATTCAGACGCTTCATAATTATCGGTTGCTCTGCCCTGCCGCTACTTTACTGAGGGAAGGAAAAGTCTGCGAGGATTGTTTAGGCAGAAGCGTTGCATGGCCTGGAATCGTTCACGATTGTTACCGGGGAAGCCGGTTGGCCACAACGGCAGTCGCCGCAATGCTTGCGACTCACCGCATGATCGGAACCTGGCAAAATAATGTAGATATTTACATCGCGCTCTCCGAATTTTCACGAGGTAAGTTTATTGCAGGAGGACTGCCTGAGGATCGAATTTTTGTGAAACCGAATTTTGTCTACCCAGACCCTGGCCCAAAACTCGGCGTCGGTGACTATGTCCTTTTTGTAGGTCGGCTCTCAGAGGAAAAAGGGCTCCGAATTTTGCTGGATGCCTGGTCAACTCTTCAAGCAGATATCCCGTTGCGCATCGTGGGCGATGGCCCTTTGAAGGGCGAACTTGAGAGAACCGTCCATGCAAAAAAACTTTCTTCCGTGGAAATTTCGGGCAGGCTCTCAACTCAGGAAACTATGGACGCGATGCACGGTGCAAGGTTCCTTGTCTTCCCGAGTATTTGGTATGAGGGATTCCCCGTTACGATTGCCGAAGCGTTTGCATGTGGCGTCCCGGTTGTCGCTTCGTACCTGGGATCATTGGTGGAAATTGTTCAAAACTCCTCCACCGGCTTGCATTTTTCCGCGGGAAGTTCCCAAGCTCTGGCGGAAACAGTGGTTTGGGCATGGGCGCATCCAGAGATCCTCCAAAATATGGGCCGCGCGGCACGTGCGGATTATGAAGCGAAGTATAGCGCGGAAAACAATTATGCCCACTTCGTTAGCCTATGGAATCACCTTGGGATTAGCGCCAGTGCTTAAGGAGGGATAATGAATTTCAGCCAGCAGGTTCGAAAAATCATTGCTCCTCTCCACAGGCGTTATCGAACGCAAAAATTAAATTGTTTCTTCCAGGCGCTTCACCCGGAATCGGGAGAAACATTGCTCGACGTAGGAGGTGGGTTTGGCATCGTCGGTGAATTCGAACCCCTATACAGCTACTTTCGAACTGTTCACATCGTGAATTTGGATCCCCAGCAAATCAGCGATGAGGAATACTCGCACGTTAAAATTTTAAAAGCGGACGGTTGCGCGCTACCCTTTTCAGACAAATCATATGATTGGATCTTTTCAAATGCTGTGATTGAGCACGTCGGCGGCGCAGCACGACAACAACTATTCGCTTCCGAAATCCGGCGGGTGGCGCGCAAGGGGTATTTCGTAGCTACGCCCAATCGCAATTTTCCCGTGGATCCACACACTTTGCTGCCTTTCTATCAATTTCTTAGTCCTCAAATCCAACGCAAAGTATGCCGTTTTTCTCCGGGTTACATTCGGGAATATGAGCCGATCGATTTACTCTCTGCGCGTGATTTGCAAACCTTATTCCCAGGCGCAGTTATCCTCAAAATGGGGATGCGTATGGTTCCTAACAATCTGGTTGCATACCGGAGTTTCGCAGACTCCTGATATCTGGACATATAAAATGACCCAAACAGGGCCAAAATTTAGCGTTCTGGGCATTGGCGTAAGCGCCGTCCAAATTGGCGACGTAGTGGAGTGCATGCAGGATTGGATCGCGCAACGCGACGCGTGCCATACAATCGCTGTCACTGGTATGCACGGAATTATGGAAGCGCATCACGACGCTGCCTTCAAAGATCGGTTAAAGAGGGCCAGCTTGGTGGTACCGGATGGCATGCCTCTCGTGTGGCTGGCTCGTTTAAAAGGACACGATTTAAGACGCAGAGTGTATGGCCCGGAACTAATGATGTCGTTCTGTGAAATTAGCGCGCAAAAGGGGTACAGGCATTTCCTGTACGGCGGCGTTCCCGGGGTGGCCGAGAAGCTTGCCGTAGAACTCGTAAATCGATTTCCCGGGCTTGTAATCGCGGGCGCATACTCGCCTCCTTTCCGGCCCGTGACTTCGGAAGAAGATGCAGAGATGATGAAAATGGTTTCGGCTGCGCAACCCGATGTGCTCTGGGTAGGGCTGAGCACCCCTAAGCAAGAGCGCTGGATGGACGAGCATCACAATCTTCTTACAGTTCCGGTACTAGTGGGCGTGGGGGCCGCGTTCGACATCCATTCGGGTATCAAAAAACAGGCGCCTGTATGGATGCGTGAAAATGGTTTGGAATGGTTTTTCAGACTCATTCAGGAACCCAAGAGACTGTGGCGCCGCTATATTCTTTACGGGAGTGAATTTCTTTTCTGGGTCACATTAGATCTTCTAGGGCTTCGCAAATACGATTAAGCTGGCGCAAGTTCTCAAATATTGCAAAAATCTCGGCAGAACGTCCTGCCAATCCGAGTCAAGCGCGCACGACTTTTATGAAGAATGCCGGAACCCTGAAACGATTGTCATTTGCAACTGCGTTGTGGTTGCTTATTCCCGTAACATCGTTGTTGATTGCGCAAACCTGCGAGTACGGTCCCTGTAACTCTCTCGCCTCAGGCAAGACTGTGTATCTGAATGGCTCAAGACTTCCGACGATCCAATCGTGCATCGACAGCGCGGGTGCCGGTGGCACCTGTGTTGTGCCTTCCAGCTATTCCGGCGCGCTTCCATTCTCATCTCGTCTGACTATCAACACATCAGGCACAACGCTGCGTTGCGAACCCGGCGCGATCATCCAACAGGCGGGCGGATTCCGCAGCGCGCATTTAATGGTGATCACGGGAAACGATGTCACCGTGACAGGATGCACGATAAGAGGCGACCACTCAGCATCGAATTCGGCATTAATTTTCGCCTCCGGGGTCACCGGTTTGAGGATCTCGAAGAACAAACTAGAGAACGTTGCGAGCGAAAACTTTGCGGTGTATATCGGAGGGGCCACATCGGATTTTGAAGTAGAGAAGAACGACATGACAATCCGGATGGCTGGACGACCTATCTACGTCATCTCGAATTTGCCGAATACGTCCGTCAAAACCGGCACGATTCGCAATAATAGGATCGCTACACTCGGCGGAACCAGTGAAGACGATGTCATGCTCTTGACGAACGTTTCAACTGCTGGGCTTTCTAATGTGACGGTCTCGAATAATGTCATGTCCAACGGCCCGGCTTCTTGTGCTAAAGGCGGCTGCTTTTGTGTTGAGGTTGGAGGTTTTGGCGGTCCCGGTCCTACGGACATTACAGTTAAAGACAACGTATGCACAGCAAGAGCGGCAGTAAACGGAGGGTATTCCATGGCTGGAACGCCGCCACTTCGATACAAAGTTAACAACAACCAGTATGATGCCAAAAACCAAAAAACTGTCATCGCTGCTTACGAATTATCCGGGTCGGCCGCGATCGCATCGCGCAACCTCGCGCGAAATTTGACGGGGCCTGGATATTGCATTTCCGTTAATATGCTGTCTTCGTCTACAGTCACGGAAAATGATTGTGACGGATTTTCAAACGGCACAAATGGAGCTGGAATCATGATTTACGGAGGAGCTTTGGGGCGAGCAGGTAACAACACAATTTCAAGTAACAGGGTCATATTCCCGGCGCCCTCGAATCATCCTCATTACGGAATATGGTTGCAATGTAACCATACTTTAGCGGATTGTTCCGGAAACAAGATTATTGGCAATCGTATTGAGGGGAACGGAGGCGCGGAAACTTACGGGATTAAGCTTGAAAAGGATTATGGAACGATGATTGGAACTTCGGTTACCGACAATGAGATTCTCAATACGAATGTCGGTCTCTATATAAGCGTCGGGGTCTTGAGCACAAAATATTTTAGCGGCATGAACCGAGCTGCGACTCCGCTCGTAAACCGCGGAGAAGCGACAATCTGGAAATAGCCGAGCGGACATAAATCGGAATGGTTTCGGTCGGGATCTATACTGCGTATTTCGCGAGCGATAAACGTGCGATCTACTTCTACGAACCGTCCAATCGAGCCAACGGACAAACCTTCGAGTAACTTTCGCTGACACGCGTCTAGTGCCTTCTTCACCAACCAATCGAGGATCACCTAAGCGATTTTTTCCTTGCCCTTATCTAGTTATGGGGGTGCGTGCGAACCGAGACTTTGTACCTCGAACCCGGAAGTCCATGGGAGAACGGTCGCTGTGAAAGTTTTAACGGGAAGCTGCGAAATGAGTGCCGTAAAAACTCCTGTTAGTTCGTATGAGAATCAATTCGCCGCGGGGTAACACATCCAATTCATCAAAGCCCCGTCGAGTGCGCCTGTATCTGTGACCGTGACGGACGTTGAAGAGTCGGACACCGCGGGTGGCGAAGAGATCTGGAACGCGGAATTAAGGGTCGCGGTGCATATCGGTGCTGAGAAGTACGGCTCCGCAAACGTATGTGAGCACTGGCCACCGCTTATCGTACAGGTACCAGCACTGATGCCGCCCGCGCCCTCAACCGCTGCCTGTGAGTGCGTACCGCTGTATATACCGTTGCTTAGTTTAGGGATTAGCTGCGGAGTTGTATTGGCAAAGTTTGAGAGAAATGCATTTCCAGCCGTGGCGTTTAGGAATTCCGTGACGCTATGCCCGGCTGAAAAAAGCACTGAATTAATGATGATGGTAAATCCACCAGTTTCCCTTGCGTAAGACGTCGATGTGCCGGTTGATGAAGCATCTTCGAACTGCGAATTGGTGACAATTAAATTGGCGCCGGTGTTGAACCAGTGTGCTGTACCGGACTGGTTGAACCAGTGACACCGGTCACAGAACAGCGCGCCATGGGGCACATCTACCCAGGTTGAGCTGGCATTTGCTAATACCAGCCCGTCGGCCCACACAGGATTTTCGTTTCCAATGGCCAATAGCGTTGCGCAGCCAGAGAATGTGCTTGCATGAATTCGCGTATCGTCTCCGTATTGCGATCCTGAGGCGCCGGTCTGGAATGCAACAGAATCGGCGGCGCTGGAGCAAGAAAATAGACCCGTATTCGTCAGAACCACGCCATAGCTATCATCAATGAGATCGTCTCGAAAGCCGCTGATCGAGATTCCATCTAGCGTTGTGTATGGCGCAGAGACGCCGTTAGAACCTATCACCAAGCCATTCGCGGATGACCCTTCGGCGGCTGTGCGCAGACTGAAATTTTTCAAGAGATCATAGCCAATCCCCCCGTTCCCGGTCGCCAGCGTAATGGCCGTTCCGGTCGATGGAGTGTAATTCAGACAAGTACTGGCGCCGCCGGTTCCTACGATCCTTACGTACTTCCATTGGGTCCTAAGATCAATTGGGGTCGAGAAGTCAGAGCACCCACCCAGCGACAGGACATAAATTACTCCGCCCGTAGGTGGCAGGGCGGCATATGCGTCGTCGATAGCCTTCCCCACGTCCGAATCCCACTTTGCCGAGCCTGCCGAGAGCCCATCGTTCAACATCGTGCACGGCGTCCCCCCGGGGCAGATCGGAGCGACATATTGCACTCCGGCGGAAGGATCGGGGGAGGAAGAAATGGTTTGCGATGCTCTAACCGCGTTGCATTCCCAAATGATTCCAACAAGTATAACGCCACACTGTAATATCCGCTTTGCGTTATTTTGCAAGATGGCTTTCTCCGTTTGATCTGCAATCGTTTCAACCGCTGTTCGAAAGACCTGCCATCGGATCAGGTATGGCCGAGTTTTCCACCAAAGGAACCTATCCAAGCTTGCAACTCGGCATGCGACACTCATGAGGACCCATGATTGTCACTTGACAAGAATATCCGATAAATTGATCGTTTGCGCGCGTTTCGTTGGGCCGCGCGACGAAAGTCGTCTCGCCAGCAAAAAGATCAACGCTCGTAGAATCTAGGTGCTGCCCTTTTGTTCTTTGGCCACGACAGAGCTTACCGAATTTCTCCTATTTCCTTTCATGATATTGCAAGGGACAGGTTGGTGCGGCCTATTTGGAAACGAGCAGATTGCTTGTACTGTCGAAAATCGACGAGATCTTGTCGTGGGAGAGAGCAACCGAACGCGAGCGAGATTCGAAATTTGTGGAGCTCGGCCGCTATTTGTGCAAGGCGCGGGCAGGTCAGTACTGGGGGGTGGACAACGTCCGTTCGTTTGATAAATTTCTGGAGAGGAAGTTCCCGAGTCCAGGCTCAAGGCTTACTACCTAATCGCGATTCACGAACAGCTGCACCGCATTCACAAGGTCGAGCTACAGCAGATTGGTTGATCGAAGGCAACAGAACTGGCGAAGGTAGCGCGCAGAGACGGTCAGAGGTTCTAAAGTGCAACCTGGGTGCACAAAGCTCGCGAACTTCGCAAAGAAGAGTTCAAACGAGAGGTCTCAAAACACCTGACAGGGAAAGAAACGGAACCGTGGGAGATTCTTTATTTCAAGGCCTACAAGAGCCATTGCCTGTCGTCGAGCAGGCATTAGAGACGGCGGCTTTGATGCTTGGGAGCGCCAAGTCGCGAGGCTATTGTTTAGAAATGATTTGTGCGGATTTTTTGGCGGGAGCGCGTTTGGAATCAGGTAATCAAGATGCGCTTTTGCCTTGCCTTACACGGCTGGTGATTGCTCTTCCGAAGCCGCAGCGCAAACAACTGCTTGAAGACGTGCAGCCACACTTTGAAAGAAGTCCGATCAAAGAGACCGCGCTTAAAGCTTGAGCCCGAAGCTTATCGCCGACTGGTCCGGGAGTTTTGGAGGGAGGCGGCTGGCGCTGCGAATCGTTCGCACAAATGAGGGGCCTTCAAGTCCGTCAGATTCAATGGCGGAGCCGATTTGGGGATGACGTCGCCGAGAAACTGATCGCTCTTTGCGCTCTGTGCCACGAATGGGCGCATCGACAGAAACACCCAAAGTTCGATTAATGGTAGGAACATCGCATTACGTCGTCTAAAGCCCTTTCTTCACCAGCCAATCGATAATCACTTGCGCGATTTTCTCGTTCCCGTTATCCAAATACATGGGATGGCCATGGCCGGTCAGGCCGATGTCGGCGAGGTAAATATGATCCGCGCCAAGAAACTTGGC
>DASRQU010000178.1:0-33881 GCA_035696345.1 Candidatus Acidiferrales bacterium | reverse complement strand
ACCGGCTTGTGCTTTTTACCGCTGCCAACCTGCGGAGGACGCGCACCGGCCATCGCATCGCAGATCGAACAGCCCGTAAACACAACTCCGGCGGAGGCACCCATCACGCTCTTAATGAAATCTCTGCGATTTCGCATCGTGACTCCCTTTAGGCCACCGGCTCGCGGCCTTGGCTTCGAGCTCTCTGCTTCTCTAGTCATTTCTCTGTGCGTGCTAACGCTTTCGAAAAACTCGACACAGAGCGCACAGAGAAATCAGGAAAAAAACAAAGTTAACTTTTCATGGAGCGATTATGAACGGAAGTCTATCGGCAGTGGCCCTGCATGTCGATAGCAAAATGAGAGCGCGCTAAATTTTGGAATCGTTGCAGGCTTGCGCGAGCAGTGCCCGTTCTGTCCCGGAAGCGCGGGACAGAACGGCCGCTACCAACCGCTTTCATAGAGGCCGACCGAATTTTGGGTGTGCACTTTGCGTAAATGGCAAAATTGCCCGGAACAATCGAACATACGCCGCTTCGCTGGAACATCGGTCGATTCGCGTCTACATTGGAACGGAGAAACCGGCTACAGGTTTCCAACAATTCGCGTCACGAAACTTCTCCGGAGGCAGAGATGAATTTGCCGAAGCGTCCACTTGGTTCCAGGGGCTTGCAAATCAGCACCGTAGGTTTTGGCGCATGGGCCATCGGTGGCGGCGGCTGGGCGTTCAGCTGGGGACCGCAGGACGACGACGAATCGATCGTCACGATGCGGCGCGCGCTGGAACTTGGCGTCAACTGGATTGACACCGCGGCGGTCTATGGACTTGGCCACTCCGAAGAAGTGGTCGGAAAACTCCTGCGCAATTTACCCTCTTCCGAACGTCCCCTAATTTTTACCAAGTGCGGGCTGACCTGGGATCCGAACAATCCGATGCAGCAGGCCAAGCGCGTATTGAAGCCGGAAACGATTCGCCGCGAGTGTGAGGCGTCACTGCGCCGCCTCGGCATTGAGCGCATCGACCTCTACCAATTTCATTGGCCGGACGAAATGGGCACGCCGGTCGAAGACTCCTGGGCCGAGATGGTGAAACTCATCGAGGAGGGAAAAGTGCGCGCGGCAGGCGTGTCGAACTTCAGCGTGGAGTTGCTGGAGCGCTGCGAATCCATTCGCCACGTCGATTCCCTGCAGCCGCTTTTCTCCATGATCAGCCGCGACGCCGCGACTGATTTACTGCCGTGGTGCAAGGCGCACAACACGGGCTCGATTTGCTACAGCCCAATGCAATCCGGCCTGCTGACGGATTCTTTCACGGCGGAGCGCGTCGCGAAAATGGCGAGCGATGATTGGCGTCGGCGCGGCGGCGAATTTCAGGAGCCGAAACTGAGCCGAAACCTGGCTTTGCGAGATGCGCTCAAGCCGATCGCCGCGCGGCGCGGCGTTTCCGTTTCCGCAGTCGCGGTCGCCTGGACGCTATGCTGGCCAGGTTTGACCGGTGCCATCGTGGGAGCGCGCACGCCGGCGCAGGTCGATGGATGGATCGCCGGCGCATCGTTGCAGCTCACGCAGGATGACTTGGCGGAAATAGCTGCCGCGATTTCCCGAACGCAGGCGGGTTCGGGGCCTTCCCTGCCGCCGAAGAACGCAGCATCGAAGAGCGGTAGCGCGGCGTAAGTTTCCGCCGCTGGATGGTTCTGTGGCATAGGCTTCAGCCTGTGGAATTTTGACCTTGCAAGGACCAAACCCCACAGGCTGAAGCCTATGCCACAAAATGCAAGGGCGGCATCCGGGTTTGGATGCCGCCGCTTTTTGATTGAGGTGCTGGATCGGTTAAAAGGAAAGGCTGAGCGACATTTGAACTTGCCGCGCGCTGCCAATTGTTTTGGTGACCTGGCCTAGGCCTCCGGGAGAATTGAAAAATGTGCCATTCGGCGAGCACGACGCATTCGTTGTGGCGGGAGACGGACAGCTACCTTGAATCGGGAACGCGCTGAATGCCAGGTTTTGTGTGACGTTGTCGATAGGAATGTCGAAGCTGGGTGTATTCGTCAGATTGAACACGTCGAAGGAATACTTCAACGAATACCGCTCGGTCAGCTGCGTCGCTTTCAACACCGAAATATCCGCGCGACGCTGCCACGATTGCCGGAAAATATTGCGTTGGCCTGAAGTGAAGTTGGTTTCGAACGTATCGCCTGCCGGAACGCCACCGCTAAAGTCTCCGGGATTGAGCAGCGGCAAAGTGAAGCAATCCGCTTTCAATGCCGGCTTGCCCGGCGTAACTCCGTTGTCTCCGGTCAGCGCGCTTTTTGCGGTGCAGCCGGGGGCAAGCGGATCGATGGGGTTCGTGATGCCGTCAAAGATGCTGTAGAACGCGCTGCCTACCGCGCCGGAGTAGTCAATGACGCTGTAGGGTTGCCCGCTCTGTAAGGTTATGACTCCCTGCACGGCCCAGCCATCCACCACTTTGCTTTCCCAGGAATTGCCCTTCATGAATTTCGGCAGTTCATAGTGGTAGTCAATGTTGAATACGTGGGTCCGATCAAAATCGGACGGGCCATACGCATCCCTTAGATTGAGCGGGTTGTTGCCGTTGTAGAAGAGTCCCAATGCGCTCTGTTCATCAAAGGAACGCGAGTAGGTGTAGGAAACGCCGAGTTGCAACCCGTGGCTCAGACGCTTTTCAACGTGGGCCTGGAGAGCGTTGTAGGAGGAAATGCCTTCCGCCTTGTAGAGCTCGGATTCCGCGCCGTAACCGATGTAAGGAACGCGTAAGTCTACGTTGCCACCCTCTGGATTGGCTTGCATGACTTGTTGATTCGGCAAGTTGATTGGGCAGAAGTTAGCGAAGGTAAAGCAATTGGCCGGATCGTTCGCCTGCACCGTCATGCCGTACGTATAGGACTGGGAAAACTGTGAGGTGGCCGGATTCGCGCAAACCTTGGCAGGACCGCACAATTGATTCGTTGGAGACGCAATCCTCGCTTGGTTAAACGGCACGGGGATCACTTCATGGCGGCCAAGGGCATTTACGTAGCCGATGTCGATAGCCAGATCATTTCGCGGCTGCCACTGAATATCCAATGTGCTGTTCATCGTGTACGGAAGTTTGTTGCCACGTGCGTAGGCGCCTAAATAGTACGGGGTTGGGTTACTCGTGTTTGAAGTGCACGCAAACGGGACCGGGTTATTGAAATTCGCCAGGGTGCACGCGTTCGGCAGAACAACAGCGCCCGCGTTCCCCGCCGGTTGGATCAGAGTGCTGCCCCACGGCATTTGGAGCGTTGGCGTGCACGCGGCAGTAATTCCGCAAGATTGAGTAGCCACGAAAGGCTGCTCCTGGTTGACGCCGAACGGACCGCCACCGGTGATGTTTTGCGAGAGGCCTGGGGACAGATACGCGTAGAGTTCGCCGCGGTCGTAATACATTCCCCAACCGGCGCGGACCACGAATTTGCTGCCGAACATCTTTGGGTTCCACGCCACGCCGAGTCGCGGGGCAAAGCCCCATTGCCTGCCTGTCAGTGTGGTGCTGCTCACCCCCTTCGTGCCCGCTTTGGGGTTATTTCCCGCCACGATCAAGCCGTTCGAAGCAAACGAGTCGGTTGTCGGGTCATACGAATACTTTGTCGGATCGAAGTTGAACAGGTTGCCGTTTTTCTCCGTCAAACCGCCATCCCAGTCAAACCGGAGACCCGCGGTAATCGCGAGGTTGCTTTTCAATTGGAATTTATCCTGGAAGTATTCGCCCGTTTCATTCGCGCGCCAGTAGCGATTGGCATTCCCGACCAGCAGAGCCGTGATGTTGTAAACGTAGTTTGGAGTCAGGTTTCCAATCATTAGATTGGTAAGGTCCTGCGACGCAATCATACCGATCTGGTTTCTTTCATCTCTGGTGTTGAGCTGCGTATATGCGAAGCTGCCGCCAAATGTGATCGTGTGCTTCCCTAATGTCCAGATGGCATTGGCGGAGGGATTAAAGCGATTTTGAAATACGCCCGTGAATGCTCCCTGTGAAGCCGCTCCCTGCCCGATGTTCATCGAGTACGGATAAGGCGTCGCGGTAGTTCCAGTAAATACTGTGCTGATGCCTGGAAAGAACGGCGAACCGAATGTGTTGATCGTGCAATCCGCGGCTGACGCGGTGGGCACAAACCCCTCGCATGCGGAAGCAAATTGCGCTGGCGTAAAGGGCTGGTCGATTGTGCTATACGCCTTCATTCGAATAAAGCCGAATGTTTCGGTGATGCTCAGGTTGGATTTCAAGATTTGCGTGTGGCTAAGAGCAATCACATGGCTGCCCGCGTCCAGGTGCTGCGCGAATCCTCCCACCATGGAGTAAGCAAACGGTGCGATGGTCGGGTCATGCTGATAGTAATACTTGGCTGAAAAGGAGTGGGTCGAATTCGGGTTCCAATCCAGATTGGCGACAGCTTGGTCGGCCTTGAATACGGCGGTGCCAGGAACCTCGGCATCCTCTGGAAACGCGGTGATTAGGTCAGGGTTGCCGCTGGTCTTCAAAACGGAGTTCGGATTCGCCGATGGAATTAAAAATTGTCCGTTCTTGAGCTTGTAATTGAATAGCGTATAAGCGATCGGGTTGATATTGCAGGAATCCGGCGCAGGACAAGTCGTCGAGACGCTGTTGTTTACAGATACCCCGAACGGCGAATCGAACGTCGTATCTGTATTGGCAAGGTTCGCCAGAGCTGTTGCCGAACGATCGTTGGTCAGATCCGGCGGCACAAAGGCGCGGGAAATTCCGATTTCATCGTCTGACGCGCGCGTGTGCTGGTAGCTGCCGTAGAAGAACAATTTGTCTTTCTTGATGGGCACGCCGATCGCTCCGCCAGCGGTGTAGCGGTGCAATCCGGGATTTTTTTCGCTCGCGGGAATGTTGGGATCTGCGTTGTAGAAAAATGGATCGGCGTTCAGCGCGTTGTTTCCAAAATGACCGTAGAGTGTTCCGTGAATATTGTTCGTGCCGGACGCTGTGCTCATGTCAATGTGCGCGCCGCTGGTGGAGCCCTGTTGCGCGTCATACATCGAAGTGTTCACGCGAACTTCCTGGATGGTTTCCGGTGCGGGCGACGGAATGGATTCGCCGATGGCCAGATAAACGGAAGCGCTGCTCTGAATGGGAATCGCGCTCAAGCTGGACGCGCCGCTGACGCCGGTATTGTTCACGACGCGCGCGGAGGATACCTGGCTGGTGCTCTTGCCGTTAAAAAGGCTGCGCGCATCGACGCCGTTCAGAAGGAACGTGTTGCTCGTGTCGCGCTGGCCGTTGGCCCACACTGGCGCGTTGCCCAAGCCTGCGTTCGCGCCGGTTCCGGCGGAGAGTTCCGCATTCACGCCGGGCGACAAAATTGCCAGGCCGGTAAACGATCCAGTTGGCAGAGGCACGGAATCGATCTGCAACTTATCCATGACGTAGCCGTTTGTGGTGTCCACCATGTTCAAAAGCGGCGTCTCTTCCACGGTGATCGATTCACTCACGTTTCCGATTTTCAGTTCGGCGTTCACGGTCACGGTGCGGTTCGCTTGCACGGTGATGGACGGAACATTCTGCGATTGAAATCCGGACTGCGTGAAGGTAAGCGTGTAAGTCCCGATAGGAAGGTTCACAAACAGGTACGAGCCAGTGGTGGTGCTGGTCTGCGTACGATTCAACTTGGTTTCGTTGCCGACGAGGGTAACGGTTGCGCCCGAGATGACCGCGCCCGATGTGTCGGTCACGGTGCCAGTGATTCCTCCGAGTGTCTGCTGGGCTCGAGCAGCGGGCATCCAAACGGCGCCCAGCGCAAGAAATACGCCAGCCAGCAATACAGAACGAACAGTACGCATTTTCATTCTTTATCCCCTCTCCGAAGGACTGCTAGAAATTATTGAACAAATAAATTCGAGGATCTTAATTACGAACACTTCCCCCTAATTACCACTACAAACACTCACAATAATTTTATGGAACTTACGCGATTGCGGGCCGCTTGAAAAGCGCAAACTTTCAATCTTCGGTATCAGTTATTTGTATCTGGTATTTGTTCCAGAACGGGGCCCGTAATTCAGCGCCAACATTAAAGCGGGACAATCTGTAAGCAGAATATATCTCAATTTTTATACGGTGCCAGTTTTTTCTTTTCGCGACTGCCAGAAAAACAGGAGCATCCCGGCGCCCAGGTAAACCAGATAGATGTACGGTAATTTTCCGTACGGCCCGTCCGGCACGGGATAAAGATTTCCGGCCATCGCGGCAAGCATCGCAACAAACGCCAGCCAGGGAATAATTTGCGCGCCCTGGCGAAAAACGCCGTGGTCACGCAGGTATCGCGGAAGCGCGATGCACACCAGAGCATACGCAACGATAAATCCATAAGTGGCAAGCGATCCCATCCACCCGTACACATCCAATCCGCTCGATCCATAAAACGCGAGAATGGCTACGGGCAGAACGGCCGCAACGCCCGTGGCGATCAGCGCGGACGTGGGTGTTTCATTCCGCACGTGCGTCGTTCGAAATGCTCCATGCGCGAGTCCCTTGTGAGACATCAGCAGCAGCACCCGCGCCGCCGCCGTAATGCAACCGAGCGTGCCCGCAAACAGGCTGACCGCCGCGCCAATATCGATGAGTAAACCCAGCGCTGGGATCCCGGCGACGTTCGCCAAAATGTGCATGGGCGCATCGCTCGTGCCTAAATCCTGGCCCGCGACGTGCGCGCCCAAAACTTCCGCGTATGCAGAGACGATAAAAAATATTCCCGCGATCACAGCGCTCTGAATCACCACGCGAGGAATCGTCTTGAGCGGATTCTGCGCCTCCGCCCCCAGCGTTGTGGCGCTTTCGAATCCCACGAAGCTGAACAGGGCGAGCACAAGGCCCAGGCGCAGACCGCTACCCGTCATGGACGTCAAATGAACTTGCATCGCGTCCAAATGCATGCCGTGACGAAACAGAACGAGCGCGACGACGGCGACAATTAGCAAGAGCGAAGCTGCTTCGATCCACAACATCATGCGAGCTGAGATTTTTACATCGCGCCACGCGATCCACACGGACGCGGCGGTGACAATGAGGGCGAGCACTACACCGGAAATGCCATGTCCAATCAAATCAGTCAGCAAAATATTCGAAAAGTGATAGAAACCGCCGATGACGGATGAACCGGTGGCGATATATGCAAGCAACAGACTCCAGGCGACAACCGCGCTCATCCATTCAGGAAGAATCATCGCCGCATACGTGTAAAGCGAACCAGGCGAAGCGGAGTAACGCGCGAAGCGACTGATACACCACGCTACGAGCAGAATCGCGGACATCGCCAGGAGGTATGCGAGCCATGTGCCATTTCCTGCAAGCGCTGCCACGAGCGGGATGGTGGCCGCCGGCGTGGATGTGGGCGCAACGGTAGAGACGGACTGCGCCAGCGTCTCCATCGGCGAGAGCGCTTCGCCGCGCAATCCGTAATCGCCGGTTTTTACAGGAATCGGTTCCGTCTGTTTCGTGGCCATCAGATCTTGAGTCTTCCCCGCACGCGTTTTGCCCACCTGGACATGCCGTACCATACCTGTCCGTCATGATTGGTGCAAGGTTTGAGAGGCTGTTTGGCGATTTGAAAAACAAATCGGATGGCGCTGCATCTGCGATTCGATATTGGGCGAAGGACAAGATACTCTGTGTGTCCGCTTTCGACGCCGCGGGTTCTCCGTTGACGGAGCGGGCCGCCACGGCCTATAGTGGCGCACTTTTTAAAGAGGCGGGAATTGCTCGAGCGAATTTTTCATCTCAAGGAAAATAAGACGTCGGTGCGCCAGGAACTTCTGGGCGGCCTCACTACTTTCATGGCCATGGCTTACGTGGTGGTGGTGAATCCGCGCATCCTGGGCGAAGCGGGAATGCCAGTGGAGGGCGTGCTATTCGCAACGTGTGTTTCCGCTGCCATCGCCACGCTGGTGATGGGCTTGTGGGCGAATTATCCGATCGCGCTCGCACCGGGAATGTCGCTGAACGCGTATTTTACGTATTCCATAGTCCTCGGACGCGGCGTGCCTTGGCAAACCGCGCTGGGCGTCGTATTTCTTTCCGGCTCGCTGTTTTTAATTTTGACGCTCACCAACATTCGCGAGCACATCGTCAACGATATTCCCGACTCGCTGAAACATGGCACCGCGGCGGGCATCGGCTTTTTTATCGCTTTTGTCGGGATGCGCAATGCGAAAATTATCGTCGCCAATTCGGCTACGTTCGTCGGCCTTGGAAAATCTTCCGATCCGCAAGTGCGTCTCGCGGCTTTGGGACTCATCATTATCGCCATCCTGATGTCGCGGAAGGTGGGCGGCGCGATATTGATTGGAATCGTGGCCATCGCGCTCGCGGGAATTCCGCTGGGCCTCACCACGGTGCCTTCGCACATTTTTTCCTGGCCGCATCCGGGCGGCACGTTTTTGAAACTCGATTTTCGCTCGGCGTTCAAAATTGGCTTGGGCGATCTTGTTTTTGTTTTCTTCTTCGTGGATTTGTTTGACAACGTGGGAACGCTGGTCGGGGTGTGCGAGCAAGGCGGATTTTTGCGCGACGGCAAGTTTCCGCGCGCCAGCCGCGCGCTGCTCGCGGATGCGTTCGGCACGATGGCCGGCGCGCTAACCGGAACATCCACCGTCACCAGTTACATTGAAAGTGCCGCAGGCGTTGCGGCCGGAGCGCGAACCGGTTTGGGCAATATGCTCATTGCCGCGCTTTTTGTGGCCGCAATTTTTTGTGCGCCGCTCGTCGCCGCCGTGCCCACGTATGCTACTGCGCCCGCGTTGATACTCGTCGGCGCACTCATGTGCGCTTCCCTTGCCAAGGTAAACTGGGACGACTTTACAGAAGCATTCCCCGCGTTCATCACCACTGTCGCAACGCCGCTCACCTTCAGCATCGCCACCGGGCTCAGTCTTGGCCTTCTATCATTCACTTTCATCAAAATTGGCACCGGGAAAATAAAGCAGATCAGTCCGCTAATCTGGGTTCTCTCTATCCTGTTTTTGCTGCGCTTTGCTTTCCTCGGCGCTGAATGAAAAACGATTCCGGCGGGCGCCGCAGAGACTTTAAAACTTTCGCCACAGAGTAGCAGATGATGTCAAACGACGTGCGTCGCCCGGGAAACCGCCTCGCAAAATTCCCGAAGATTCACGAGTCTCAGTTTGACGGACGGTAGCGAGTCGCGTAAGCTATTACAGTTTCACGTCAAGCAAGTTCGGGCGGTTAGCTCAGCGGTTAGAGCGTCCGGTTTACACCCGGAAGGTCGCGTGTTCAAATCACGCACTGCCCACCATATAAGAATCATCCCCAGCGGGGCCGTAGTTCAGTCGGTTAGAACGCCTGCCTGTCACGCAGGAGGTCGCGAGTTCGAGTCTCGTCGGCCCCGCCATTTACATCTGTTTTCAGAATGCACTGTCGCTCTTTTTCCTTCCTGTAGTTTCAACTGGTTGCGCTGAGCCGTGGATTGGGGTTTTTGGAAGCCCGACAGATAAGCCTCGTTCCGAGATGGCGTCGCAGGAGTTCGATTATCCGGGAGCCATCGGAAACGCGCCCGCAGCACGGTTAGAGTTCATCTCATCCGATGAAGACCCTCAAATTCTTTTAGACCCAAAAACGGCGAGGTCAATTATACTCCGGCAAGGCGGTAGGCATGGCCAAGCCTGCGCAATGACGGTACCCGCCAAGTCCAATCGGCAGTATTCCGAGACCTGCTGATCAACCCGGACGCCGAGCGTCCAGAAGAAGTAGGGACCGATCGGTGGGCCCCGGGGGGGAATACCGCTGGTGTTACGCTGACGGTTTATTTCTGATTGAAGCGTGGCGCTCCGCGCGGCACCTGGATGGAGTCATATGAATGCCGTGAACTTAATTGGCTCATACAACTATGGGCTCGTGGCGCTTTCTGTCTTGATCGCCATCTTCGCATCTTACGCGGCTTTGGATCTTGCGGGCCGCGTGACGGCCGCGCGTGGCTGGACTCGATGGATTTGGTTGCTCGGCGGGGCCGGCGCGATGGGGACGGGCATCTGGTCCATGCACTACATCGGGATGCTGGCGTTCATCCTACCGATTCCTGTGGCTTACCATTGGCCGACCGTTCTTCTGTCACTCTTTGCGGCCATTCTCGCGTCGGTCATTGCGCTGTATGTGGGGAGCCGACAGAAAATGGGTGCGTTCCGAGCGCTCGTCGGAAGCATCCTGATGGGTGGTGGTATTGCGAGCATGCATTACATCGGCATGGCAGCGATGCGTTCATCTGCCGTATGCCATTTTAGTGCCTTTCTCGTTGTGCTGTCCGTTGTATTCGCGGTCCTGATTTCTCTTTTCGCCTTATGGATTACCTTTCACTTTCGAGATGAGAGGAAGGGGATCGACTGGGGAAAAACAGCTGGAGCCTTCCTGATGGGAACCGCCATTCCTGTCATGCATTATACTGGCATGGCCGCCGCCAGCTTCACGCCCTCCGGGATGTCGGCGGATCTGTCTCACGCCATCAGCATCTCCACACTTGGCATCATCGGAATAGCCGCCGTCACCTGGATCGTCCTCGGACTGGCCCTGCTAACGTCTTGGTTGGATAGGCGATTCGCTGCCCAGATATTGGAACGGCAGGAAGAGAAGCTGCAGCGAAGTGAGGCGTACTTGGCGGAAGCTCAAAGGCTCAGTCACACGGGGAGTTTCGGCTGGAGGCCTTCCACCGACGAGATTTTCTGGTCAGAAGAAACCTTTCGAATCTTCCAATACGACCCAGCCACGATACCGACATGGGAACTTGTTCTGCAACGGGTTCATCCGGAAGAAGCAGCCTTGGTGAAACACACAATCGAGCGTGCGTCGCACGATGGAAAGGATTTTGAGCATGAATACCGTTTGGTGACACCGGAAGGTTTGATAAAACACGTCAATGTTGTGGCGCACGCGTTAAATGATGACTCGGATGGCACCGAATTTGTCGGAGCGGTAATGGACGTCAGCGATCGTAAGCATGCTGAAGAAGAGTTGCGCCAAGCGCAGGCCGATCTCGCGCATGTCAATCGGGCGACCACTATGGGGGAGCTGACTGCCTCTCTGGCGCACGAAGTGAATCAACCGATTGCCGCCGCGGTGACAAACGCCAATACTTGCTTGCGATGGCTTACGCGCGATCGCCCCGATGTGGAAGAGGCACGCGCGGCTGCGATGAGGATTGTGAAAGACGGAACGCGTGCGGCCGACATCGTCAGCCGGATTCGTCTGCTCTTCAAGAAGGGTGAGCCGCAGTGGGAGCTCTTCGATGTAAACGAAGTTATTCAAGACATGATAGTCCTGTTGCGCGGCGAGGCAACACGATACTCCATATCAGTCCGTGCGGAACTGGCGATAGATCTTCCCCACGTCACGGGAGATCATGTGCAGTTCCAGCAGGTCCTGATGAATCTCATGATCAATGGTATCGACGCGATGAAGGACGTGGCTGGGACGCGGGAACTCTCAATCATGTCGCAGCCAACGGAAAACGAGCAACTGCTGTTCTCAGTTAGCGATTCCGGCGTCGGGCTACCTCCGCAGCAGGCGGACCAAATCTTTAATGCGTTCTTTACCACCAAACCTCAAGGCACCGGCATGGGCCTTCGGATCAGCCGATCTATCGTCGAATCACATGGCGGCCGCTTGTGGGCTGTCGCCAACTCCCCTCGCGGCGCAAGATTCTGTTTTACTCTACCTATCAAATCCAGGATATGAACGCCCGCGGGCGCATCGACTCACTGAGATAGTTCGGCCACGGAGCTTACTAGCAAGGGCGTCCCCGCCGAGATCCTAACGCGTTCCGAAATCCCTTTCCAGAATTTTGGATGGGGTACAAAGGCACGAATTGGCAAGCCCAACTCCCCATCCGTGCCGCGATCGTTCGCCACGGAAGCCCCACCCGCGAAAAGCGGCAATTGTGGACGCATCCTAGAACTCTCTTCGGCCTGCCGGGACGTTTTCTTTTCTTCCCTGCGGACAACGCAGCAACGTGAGGCGGCCAATATGCAAATGCAGGGGACAATATCTTAACTTTTGGTGCACAATTCAGTTCACACCTATCTCGCAATCGACGGTAAATGGCCGAGTTAATTAGCGCTCCAACCGCTCTGTAAGGCCCATCAATAGCGGGCAATCTTACAATATCGCAATAGACCGCTATTCCCTTTTGCCTGCCTGTCACGCAGGAGGTCGAGAGTTCGAGTCTCGTCGGCCCCGCCATTTTCATCAATAAAACAAAGGGTTCTGAGAGCTTCGCGGAAGAGAGTGGATCCCTGCTCCACACGTAACGACAAGCGGCTGAGGCCGGAAGTAATCAAGCGGCGTAAGTGCATTGTGATACGCGCCAGCATACCAAAAAATCGCTTCGCGAAACGGCATCGCATTAGTGGAAAAAGTTATTTGGTTGGATCGGGCGGCCCGTGGCGCGGAGCGGACGAGCGCCAACGCTGTTCCAGCGCCGGAATAATCGCGCCGCCGATATTCGCCATGTTCAGGTCCGGGAGCGGCGGCCGCTCGGCCCATGGGTTGATGGCACGAATGAGCGATCCCGCAAATCGAGCCTGCGCCCACAGGATGTCTCGAAAACAATGGCGCGGCTTATGGCCATTCGCGCGAACAAGCAAAACCGTAACGTCGTCTTCGGTGAGATTGCCCGGATGGCGGTCCACAATTTCCGTCAGCAACGTTTTAGTCAAAAGATGCGGCTCTACGTCGCCGATGTGGCGCATGATTCGCAGCAGGCCCGTTTCGCCGAGCATTTCCCCGTCCGCATCGCGCGATTCAATTAACGCATCGGTATAGGCCAGTAAACAGTCGCCGTGTTCAAGCTCCACGTCAAACTGGTCGTACTCCGTGACCGCGAGAATTCCCAAAGGTATGTTATTTATTGCGCCGCCGCTTTCCGATTCCTCGCCCAACAATATCCATTCTTTTTTTACAGCCTGATAGAGAAGCGGCCGCGGGTGTCCAGCGTTGCATACGATCATGCGCCGGGTTGGCGCGAAAAATGTGGCTACCACTGCCGTTGCGAACGTGCCAGCTTCAGAAAGTGCCGTAAACTGCTGATTGAGCAGACGGACGAATTCAGTCTGGTCCAGACGATTGACGAATCGCCGCATCAAGGTGCGAAGATTTGCGGCACTGGAAGCTACGGAAATTCCGTGTCCGGATACATCCGCCAGCAACAATCGGGTGATACGGCCTGTGGCGCAGCTTGATGCGTAATACACGTCTCCGCCGCGCAGGGCTTCTCCAAATGGCTTACTGTAAACCCACGCGTCCAGTCCGCCCATTTCAATGCCGCGGGTGGTGAGTTGGCTTCCGCCCCACACTTCCATGCACGTCATGTGCTGCGCCGATCGCACGCCGGCGGCTGAATCCACGGGTGGATTCGAAATTGCCTTCGGATTTGCTTTTGCTGTTGACATGGATTCCGTCCTAATTCGCCGAACGAGCTGAAAAATATTGTTCCAGGCTTGATTTCACTTCGGCCATGCCGCGAAGTGCGTTGCGGTCGAGCGCGGCGACCACGGCCCCCACGTCCTTTCCGGTCACCGGCTCGTCATGAGAGTAATAATGGGACCACACCGTTTCCCCCGTTTTCGAATCGCGCAACTCCAAATCCACGGTAACGCGAGCCAGAATTGGCGTGCCGGACACTTCCTTAAAATCGTACAGCCGACCATATAAAATATAATCGCCGCGGGAATTGCTCCGCAGAAAATCCACCGAGCGATATTTCCCCGACGCCCTCAGATCTCGAAGCAGCATCTCCCCCAGCATTTCGTTCGGAGGCTCCGCCCATTTCTGATACTGATACGAGCCCATTGCATCGGTGGCCGAGCTGAAGACGATCGAATCTTCCCGATACAAATGACCAGCTCTCAGCGGGCCGAGCAGCAGCGTGACAGGATAAGGATTTCGGTCCCGTGCAGTCGCCGAATCGCCGGGAACGCTGAGTTGATAAAATTTGCTGGGCCGCGCGGCACCGCACCCGGTGAACAGTGCAGACGCCAACACGAGTGTCCAAACAAATTCCTTGATCATTCGACTCTCCCTTCGCGATTTGTGCTTCAGCGTGTTGCCGCTCGCGACCGTTCAGGCAGCAACGACCGACCTCATGGCCCGGCTATCAGGGACCTCCGGCGAACAACTCCTACTGCTCTCCCGTCTTGTGCTCGCGCGGATTAGTCGTTCGAATCAGCGAATACGGGCGCTCCTTAATAGTTTCCGTGAACTGTTTCAAATTCTCGGTGACGTGCAGCAAATTATCCAGAAGTTGATCGATGTTTTCGGAATTCACGTCAAGTGTCTGATTAAGCTGGCCGGTCAGCTGCGTCAGGGACTTCAGAGTGCCGCGAAGTTCCGTAACCGCCATGCGAATCTCCGGCTGGGTTTCACCCACCGTCGCATCGAGATGCGCCAAAACTAAGTTCGCCCGATCGGATGTCGCGCGGAAATCGTCAATCAACGGTCCGAGTTTTTCGCTCAAATCATTTACGTGCTGCAGCGCGGTGTGCAGTTGGGGCCGTGAGTCCGCGATCAACGCATGGGTGTCCGCCAGCGTGGCGGAAAGATTCGCTCGGTTTTTCGTATTCAACAGATCGTTCACGCGGTCAAGCGTCACCTTCAGCTCCGTCGCCCGTGCATCCAATGTCTGGACCAGTTGCTGCGCGGCCGGGGCGAGGTCATTGATCCGCTCGGTCAACGCATTGAAATCGACGTAGGGATCGGAAGGAAGCAAAGACCCCGAAGGAGCAACGGCTGCCTGAGGCGATCCCGCGTAGAGCTCCAGGTGATTGTCGCCAAGCGGGCTGAGACTCATGATCTTTACCCTGCTGTCTGTCTTCACCTGCACATCGGGCTGAACGCTGAACGTCAGATCGATGCGCGTCGCATCTTGCGGGTCGATGCGCAGACTTTCCACGCGGCCGACCTTGGGTCCTCCCGAATAACGGACCGTCGCGCCCGGCTCCAGACCGCCTGCGAAGTTGAAGTGAGCATGGTACGACTTTCCGGCACCGCCGAACGCACCATTGATGGCGAATACCGCGACAAGGAGAATCCCGGCAGCAATCAGAACAAAAAATCCCACCAACGTCTGTTCGGTTCTCGGCCTCATTCCGTTCGCCAATGCTCCCACGCTCCAGCATTCTTGCCGATCATGACGACGATGCTTCTCCTCCGCAAGACGTGCGGTCGCGCTTTCTCGATGCAGCGCTCAGGCGTGCCTCCGGTACTGCTCCGTGAGCGTTTGCAAATAATCTAATTCGCCTTCCATATCCGGCTCAGGAACTCTGTCCAGGAATTGCCGGACTCGCGGATGCGCGCTGGAGCGCATTTCCTCGGTCGTGCCGATGGCCACGATGTTGCCTTTGTCGATCAGTACTATGCGGTCCGCAATGAGGAACGCGCTCGCCAGTTCATGCGTGACCACGATAATTGTCATGTGAAACGCCTTCTTCAATTCCAGAATCAGCTGGTCGACGCCGGCGGCAATGATGGGGTCGAGGCCAGCCGAGGGCTCGTCAAAAAATAATATCTCCGGGTCCATGGCCAGCGCCCGCGCCACTGCAGCGCGCTTTTTCATGCCACCACTCAGCTGCGACGGCATGTGGTATTCAAATCCCGCAAGTCCCACCTGCTCAAGCTTCAGCCGCAACATGATTTCGATTGTGGAGTCTTCCAGACTGGTATGTTCGCGCAGAGGCAATGCCACGTTTTCCCCAACAGTCATGGAGCCAAACAGCGCGCTGCCTTGAAATGACATTCCGGTCCTTTTTCGAATCTCATACAGTTCGTCATTCGAAATCGCGGTAATATCCTGTCCGTCGATCCAGATTTGTCCCGATTTCGGTTTCTCCAGCCCCACGAGCGTCCGCAACAGGGTGCTTTTGCCGGAGCCGGAGCCTCCGAGAATGACCAGCGTCTCACCTGCCATCACGTTCAAGTCGATGCCATGCAAAATCTCGGTGTCCCCGTAATTCACACGGAGTCCGCGCAGAGAAATCGCCGTCTTGGGCTGATTCAAACTTTGATGCCTCTGATCCATAATCGACTCAGTAATTACGCATTGCCGAGAAAGAAAAATAAGCCTGTAAAAATCAGGTCCACGGCCACCACCAGGAAAATCGAGATTACTACGGCCCTGGTGGTGGAGCGGCCAACCTGCTCCGCGCCGCCGCCTGTTGACAATCCCTCTAGGCATCCAACCGCCGTGATCGTAACGCCGAACATCACGCTTTTGACTAACCCCGAAAGAATGTCGCGCAAATAGAGCGACTCGATCGATGCTTGCAGGTAGCGGCTCAAAGTGAAATCCGCCTGCGCGACGCCAAACAGCGCGCCGCCAAAAATCCCCATCGTGTTAGCCCAAATTGTGAGGCAAGGAAGCATGAAGATCATGGCCAGGAATTTCGGAGCGACAAGGAAATGCACGGGATTAATCGCCATCACTTCCAGGGCGTCAATTTCCTCGGTAACTTTCATCGTGCCAATCTCCGCGGCAAACGCGGAGCCCGAGCGGCCAATCACCACGATAGCGGTGATTAAGGGACCGAGTTCTCTCGACATCGACAACGCAACGGCTTTCGCGACGAGGCTCATGGCGCCCAGTTTCCCGAGTTCATACGCGCTCTGGAGCGCCAAAATTAATCCGATAAAAAATGAGATCAAAGAAAGGATCGGGAGGGCCCGCACGCCGACTTCCATCGCCTGGGACGCGGCGCTTTGCACACGCAGCCGCTTTCCTTGAAATGGTCCCACGAAGGTGTAATATGCCGCGCGAGTTCCCAGCATGGCGAGGGCGCCCACGTAGGCGACGCTATCCATTACATCAGCACCGAGTTGAGATACGAATTCCGTCACTTGTTTGCGGCCTCTGCACACACGACCATGTTGTTACGCGGAGCGCGCCGGCGATGCCATAGCCTGGGTTTCGTTGTCGTAGACTTCAAAAAGCTTGAGCAGGTGTGAAATCTTAAACAGCTCGCGAGGCGCATCGTTCAGCCCAAACAACAAAAGGCGCGAGCCCAAATCGCGGGAAGCCTTAAGCCCTTCCACCAGCGATGCCACACCCGAACTATCGATGTAATTCACGCCGGACAGATTTAAAATAACGCGAGGCACAGCCTGCACGCGAATCTCATGCAGCAACGCTTTCCTGACTTCCGTCGAGTTCGACATATCTATATTCCCGGAAACGTCCAGAATCGTCGTAGTCTCGACCCTGCGAGCGGATATTTTCACGATGGCTTCTCCTCCTGTGGCGGGCACGGGCGCGTGGAAGGCCGTACATATTTTACCAACCGGAGGCGATTCAACCGACCGGCGCGCTTGTACTCCACCGTATCCATGCTCCCCCGGATAATATGCAACCCTAAGCCGCCGGGCCTCACTTCGTTTAAAGGTCGGGGCGAAATCTTTGTGGTGTCCACCGCCGGACCGCAATCGAACAGAAGGATCTCGATGGCGCGCTCGCTCTGCCCGTTCGATTCGCGATGTAAACGATTGCAGTACACTTCGATTGGCTGGTCTAAGCGGCCGTTGTAGGAGTGTCGCATGATGTTAGCGACAGCCTCGTCAACCGCGCGAATGACTTCCCTGCCCTGTTCCTCGGAAAATTCCAACATTTCCATCAGGGGACCGAGGGCTCCGCGGATTACGCACAGCAAACCTGGATGGCTTCGCAGTTCGAGCTTGAGAAGGAAGGCGCGATTCCACTCTGACGATTTTTTGGTATCTCGTGGGCGCTTCGCCGCGACTGGTGGCATATCCGTCCCTGGCCTTCCCCGGGATTGTCCCGCGCACTGCCGAGAGTATGCCAAAGAAACATAAATCTGCGCCTTAGGCAATGAATTTTCTTGCTGATTCAAAAAAACGAAGCCAGAGTGGTGCAGCGCCCGGAGAGAGCCGTGAACGGAATGAAATCTCCCACTGACTTCACGGGAAACATACAAGTAGAGGTCGAGAAAATCATCGTCCTTTTGCAACGAGCTCTTTTCTTTTTTAAACATTTCGCCGAGAATGAATTTCTTGATCACGCCGTCCCGCACGATTCGCGGCCCTGAAGGGAGTTCATGAAACCATTTATCACGAAGGACACGGCGGTAACCGAAGAGGTCTTGAATACGATTGCGCGTCTGCCCACCAGGAGCCTTGCTAAAACGGTGGAGGATGGTTTTTTCATGAAACTCACGGACAAAGATTTTATGCGCATCGCTTTTCTGCTGGCAAAAAAAGGGTACGAAGAGGGCGGGTCTCCCATCGGCGGAGTCATCATTGACAATGAAACTCGACACATTGTGGGGAAGGGGCACAACACGCTGGTCCAGGAGAATCACCCTTACAACCATGGCGAAACATCCGCGGCGCGCGACGCGGGCCGCCTGGATTTCAGCCGGACCAGCATGTTTACTTCACTCAGCCCGTGCAACATTTGTACGGCGCTCATTCTAGCCCTTCAATTCAAGCGGCTGGTGGTGGGCGACGTTACAAATGCCGGAGGCAATGAAGAAAAGCTGCGCAGCAACGGCGTGGAAGTGGAAATTCTGGAGGATTCCGAAGGGGTCGCATTTTATACGAAATACCGGAACGAAAAACCGGAGCAGCATGTGGAAGATGTCGCTGGAGTGGCGGGTGCGCGCAAGCCAGCGGCAAGGAAAAAGTGAAATGGAATTGCGCTGGTGCGTCTTCGCACGATAATTCATTTTTCCCTATGGGCAGAATTTTGAAGTAAAACGAGACGGCGCATTTCAAGTTCCCGAATAGTTCACATGAACAAAGGGGCGCACATGAAAGCATTGATCACCACCAACACTCCCGTCACTCCCGAAGTTTTGAATTTGATCGCGCATCTTCCAACAAAAAGCCTGTCCACAATTGTCGAGGACGGCTTTTTCATGAAGGCGACGGATAAGGATTTCATGCGACTCGCGTTTTTACTGGCGGAAAAAGGGTACGAGGAAGGCGGTTGCCCGATTGGCGGAGTGATCATCGACAACAAGACGCGCAAAATCGTCGGCAAAGGTCACAACACTCTGGTGCAGGAAAATCATCCATACAATCACGGGGAAACATCCGCCGCTCGCGATGCAGGCCGGCAGGATTTCAGTCAAACCACGATGTTCACGTCGCTAAGCCCTTGCGACATTTGTGCGGCGCTTATTTACAGAAGGCAATTCAAGCGGCTGGTAATCGGCGACGTGACAAATTTCTTCGGAACCGCAGAACTGATCCGAAGCAAGGGTGTGCAGGTCGACATTCTGGAAGATCCTGAAGGAGTCTCGTTTTTTGCCAAATACCTGAAAGAAAAACCGAATCAGCATCTGGAAGACGCCTACGGGCTTGCTGCGGTGCGCAAGGGAGAAGCTCCTAAGGATTAGCCTTTTCTTTTATTCCGCAAATTTCATTCTTTCCTTGAGCGAGTCATCAGCATTTCGCTCGATCCGTCAGCAGTCTTCCGGACGAACGCCGCAAGAACATGGAACGCTAAATTCTCAGCAGCCGGGCCGGGTTTTGGCACAAAATCATCTGGCATTCCGCTTCCGTAATATTTGGAATTGCTTCCACATATTCCACGGGATGGCGGATGGACATTCCTTTGGAATACGGTGAATGATGTGCAATCGAAATTCAGTTTGGTGCTAATTGTGGGGTCACGTACGCTCTCGAATTCAGAGGTTTAGACTTGAAACGACCGCCTTAGGGGGGTCTATGAGTATACGGCGCGTATCGAACATTTTACATTTCACGGCTGCGTTCCTCATATTTTGTGCCTTGGCAGGACCAACGTTTGCCAAGGATAAGCCAGCTACGTGGAGGGAAATCGGTGACGCTTTGTTGCGGGTTAATGACGCGCCAGTGAAAGAGTGGGGCGTGTTTCAGACTGGAAAAAAGATTGATCCGCTGCTCGTTCGAATGAACGGGCGTTTTCTGCTCATAAGGATTCATGACCGGGAAATATTCGAAGTGGATTCCAAGAATGTTGAGCGAAAGGCCGACGACCTTCTATGGGATCCGAAGAATCATTCGGCGCAGCCCCTCGACATTTCCGATTGGGACGCAAGCGATATGGAGGCGGTCTTTCGGATTCGCGCGAGGATCACTGCGGAGGACCGGCTCCTCGACATCGAACTTCCGCACCAACTGGACCTCAGCGGCATGTCACCGCACAATGCGAGCAGTTCCCGGCATCGATAGTCTTTCTCGCATCGATTTCATAAATGAGAGCTCAGTTCCCTTGAACGAGGCTTTCCAATCCTTGCTTGTTCTTCAATATGACGCTGGAACCCTTGACTTGAAGAAGATTGTTCTTCTTGAACTCGCCAAACGTTCGAGTCACCGTCTCGCGCGACGCTCCGATCATCTGCGCAATTTCTTCGTGGGTGAGTGCCAGGTTGAAACGAATCGTCCCATTTTCGGAGGGATGATTGGAACTCCACTCCAGAAGGAAACGCGCCAGTTTTTCACGCGCGGAGTGCGAAAGGCCGATCGTCCGAATTTCCGCGAAGGCGGCTTGATACGTTTCGCTGAGTTCCTGCGCCACGCGCAGTGCAGCCTCGCCGAACTCCTTCAGAAAATTCAAAAAATCAACCTGGCTCATAAAATTAGCCTGGGTTGGTTCGATAACATTTGCCGTCACTTCGTAAGGCCTTCCGGAAATCGTAGCCGGCAGACCCAGCAGTTCACACGGCTCCGAAATTCGCAAGATCAGAGTTCGTCCATCCGCGGAAGAAGTAGATAGCTTCACGTGCCCTGAGCAGAGGATAAACACTCCGCGAGCCGGCTGCCCTTCCACGAATAGGGATGCCCCTTTGGGATATGAAGCGGACGAAGTAATTTCCGAAAGCCGTTGCAGGGCTTCAGGCTCCAGGTTGCAGAACAAACGAGATTCTTTATGCGGGCATGCCACGCAATTCTCGATGATTTGCAGCCCGTACGGGGACCGCGTTGAAATCGTGGAGCTTGCTCCGCGGCCTCTGCCGCGCGTTACAAATTGGAACTTGCCGTTCGATGGCGTTTGCTCACCGTGCATTCGGATCACCCACTCAATGGTGCTGGCAACGGAACCGAATATCCGTGACCCACATCACGCGATTCTGTGACAGGGGTCACACCCCTGCAGACTCGATTTGCGCATAATTAGGCAGGAATTGAAGGAGTTCGCCAATGCCGAAAGACAAACGAAACACGATCGACGTTCTAAAGGCAGAATTGGATTTCGTAAAACAGGGCGGATACGAGAAGTCCATGCGAGACCCTTGGAGCGTGAAATTGGCACTCGAAGATTCGGCTACTTGCATGAATTGCGACCATAAAAAGAATCCCGTGCCATGCTCGGAGTGTTTGTTGATGCAATTCGTGCCCGCGAACAGGCGCAATGAAAAAATCCCGTGCCGGCACATTCCGCTGACGACTGAAGGCGATACGCTATTACAAATGTATCGAGGCTCGACTGAAGAGGAGATTGACAAGGCTCTGAGCAGCTGGCTGCAAAGAACAATTTCTCAACTGGAAGTTGATGGGAAATCAGGGCAAAAGTCCTCGACTCTGCATTAAAAAAAGGCGATGCCGCCAAAGTGAAAAGAATGGAGGGGGCCATGTTTGTGAACCTGCACCCAAAATGCGCGAACCCCAGCTGTGCAGTAGCATTTGGATGGATAACCGGAGGCAAGCTGTTTCGATTTCATCGAGAAGCTGAGAGCCGTGAGGAAGCGAATAGTACAAATAGAAGTGGAAATCAAGCGCGTCCGATGGAGCACTTCTGGCTCTGCGAACGGTGCTCAAACCTGTACACGCTGCAGTATCAGCCCGGTCAAGGAGTAATGATTCTTTCGCTGTGGCCGCAGTTGCCCGCAGCGGAAAGCAACATGCACTTGCCATCCGCCTGACGATATGTATTTTTGGAATGGCAAGGATTGCATCCGGCGGCCGCCTCCAACCCAATCACTCGACAAAAGCGGCCGCCGGCCTTCCTTTTTTTGTGGTTCGTGAATCGTGATTTGTGTTCCTGAAAAACAATGCTCGCCTGCCATTTTTCTTATATTCGCTCCCATGCACAAATGGCTTTCATTCCGCTACGCTGTGGCGCGCTGGTTCTCTTCCTAAATACGAAAGGAGCGGGAAGATTTCCCGCTCCTGTTTTCACCCGTGCTATTAGCTTAGGCTTACGGTTTGATCGCGACTTTAATCACGCCGTCCATTCTTCCGCCGAACAGTTTGTAGGCTTCGACGATGTTGTCCAGCGAAAATTTGTGTGTGATCAGTGGAACGAGATCGAGCCGCCCGTGGAGGACGAGTTCGATTAATCTACGCATCCTCTCTTTTCCGCCAGGGCAAAGTGTTGTGATGATCTTCTGATTGCCCAGGCCCGCTGCAAAGGGCTCCAGCGGCACGGAGAGTTTGCCGGAATACACGCCCAGGCTGGAAAGAGTTCCGCCTGCGCGGGTGACGCGCAGCGCATTTTCAAATGTGGCCTGCGTGCCTAACGCTTCAATCGCTACATCCACACCCTTCCCACCGGTCAGGCGTCTGATCTCCGCAACCACGTCGACTTCGTTTTGATTCAAAACAACATCCGCGCCCATTTGTTTGGACATGCGAGCGCGCACGGGATCGGAATCCACGGCGATGATGAAGCCGGCACCCTTCAGCTTTGCTCCGGGAGTCGCGCACAGCCCTATGGGCCCCTGAGCAAAAATCGCGGCCGTATCGCCGATCTGGAGATCAGCGCTTTCCGCTGCGGAAATTCCCGTCGATGCAATGTCCGCGAGCAGCACGACCTGCTCATCCGTTAATTCGTCTGGAATTTTAGCCAAGTTGGCTTGCGCGCTCGGCACCAGTAGATATTCCGCCTGGGCTCCGTTAATTGTGTTTCCAAATTTCCAGCCGCCGATGGGTCCGCCGCACTGCGCAAGATCCCCGCCCAGGCAGTAATTGCATTGGCCGCACGGGGTAATTGCTCCGACCAAGACGCGGTCGCCAGCCGCATATCCGGTAACGCCAACGCCGAGTTCATGGATCACACCAACCGGTTCATGGCCAATGACGAGGCCCGGTTGTACCGGATATTCGCCCTTCAGGATATGCAAATCCGTGCCGCAAATCGTTGTGAGCGTCACGCGGATGACGGCTTCGCCAGGCCCGGGCCTGGGGATTGGAACTTGCTCGATCGCAATTTGATTAGGGCCTCGAAAAACCAGAGCCCGCATAGTGTTCGAGGATTTTCTCTCTTCTACCGAGGACTGTAAAACGGTGGTAAGCATGATGACCTCCTATCCTTGCAAGGCTAAAGTGACATATTGGCGAGTCAGCGTATGTGAGATTAATCACAAAGCACTGTGATTCGAGGGGGCGTTCATCGCGGAGTCGCTTGTTACACTGTTGCCTTTCTCTGTGTCCTCGGCGTTAAAGGTTTTCGCGGTTAAGGTAAATCGCTAACACAGAGGAGTACGGAGAAAAGAGGAAGAAACCGTACAGACAGAGCACGTTAATCTGAACAGTTCTTGTGATCAGAAGCGGTCTCGCGGAGATCGAGAGCGAGTTCAATTGAACTTAAGTCTTCGCTTTTTGCGGTCTTGAAACCGTGCCGACCGGCCAGAACTCGCGTGCCCATATTCTCAGGAAGTACGACCGCGACAATTCGTTCGAGTTTCCCATCACGCGCCACGTGAATCAGGTGCTTCATCAGCTCAGAACCGACACCATCTTTCTGGAATTTGTCCGCGACGACCAAGGCAACTTCCGCTTCGTTTTCACCGGGGGCTCGCACCAGCCTGCCCACGCCGATGATTTCGTTCTGGCCAGTTTCCACGCTGAAATATTCCGCGATAAGAGCCATTTCACTGTCATAGTCGACGAAACACCTGCGCGCTAACCGGGTGTGGTCCACCCGCGAACTAAGTTTTTCCATGTGAAAATATCGCAGATACACGCTGCGATCTGAAAGCGCCGCGTGAAATCGCGCCATGGCCGGTTCGTCCTCAGGGCGAATGGGCCGAATCGAAAGTTTCAAGCCGCTTTTCGTTTCCCACGCACAAACATACTGCGTGGGATAGGCACGATGGACGGAGAGATCCGGCAGATTTTGCTTCGCGTTCATACTGTTTGATCACAACCCTACATTCTTCGATTTCGAGACGTCAAGGTGAATTAGCGCACTCAGAAATC
Organism: Candidatus Acidiferrales bacterium; assembly: GCA_035696345.1. Classification (GTDB taxonomy): domain Bacteria; phylum Acidobacteriota; class Terriglobia; order Acidiferrales; family UBA7541; genus Palsa-360. The sequence goes on along the minus strand of DASRQU010000178.1, from coordinate 9,707 downwards.
CGTCATTCGGTGGAAGGGCAACGCCGTACGCACAGCATTCAGCACGGCGGCCAGATCGATCAATTCCTGCGCAACAGCGCCGCTGATGGGCGGTAAATATCCAAACGCTGCAGCAACCATGCCAATCATGCTGAGTCCCATTCCACCCACCGCGCTCATCACGGCAATGGAGCGCATGCGCTGGCCGATGTGCAAGAGTTCGTCCACACGTTCCAATGACGCGTCCAGCACAACGGCATCCGCGGCTTCGGCCGTAATGTCGCTGCTCATTCCAAACGCCACCCCTACCGTGGCTGCCTGCATTGCGGGAGCATCGTTAATTCCGTCACCCACGAAAATCGTTTTTGCCGATTCGGTCTCGCGACGCACAATCGCAACTTTTTCTTCCGGGCTTTTCGCAGAATGTATTTCGTGAATTCCCATTAGTTTCGCGAGATAGCGAACTTCGGAATCGCGGTCACCCGAAAGTAGCACGACGCGGTTTATCTTATGGCGCGGACCCAGGTGATTGACGAAGCTGCGTCCTTCTTTCCGCGGAACATCGCGAAAACGAAATGTTCCGGCATACGCTCCGTCGATAAACAAAACACACTCAAGACCTGCGGTAATTTCCGGCAGCGTAATTCCCAAGCCCTCAACTATTTTTCGCCCGGTGATCAAGACTCGGTGTTTCCCCACGAGCCCCTCGAGTCCCTCTCCCTGCGGCTCGCTTACTTTCATCACCGGATCGAGCGGCAAATTCTTCTCGGAAGCGGAGTCGAGAATCGCGCGAGCCAGCGGATGTTTGGAATAGCGTTCCAGGCTGCCCGCCGCGCGCAACACCTCATCCGCTGAAAATCCAGGTGCGCAAAGTATTTGCGTCAGTGCGGGACGCCCGTACGTGAGCGTCCCAGTCTTGTCGAAGATTAATGTGGTGCAGTTCCCAACCTGTTCGAGCACAGCCTGGTTCTTGATGATGATGCTGCGCCGAGCCGAAAGCGAAATCGCTCCTATAATTGCTACGGGGATTGCCAGCAGAAGCGGGCACGGCGTGGCGATTACCAGTACAGCTATGCGAATCTCCGCTCAGAATCCACGAAGCGACCGCAATCGTCACGGCGAGCGGGGTGTACCATGCGCCGAGTATATCTCCCAATCGCCGCAGCCTTGGTCGGCTTGCCTGCGTCTCCCGCATGACATTCATAATCCGCGCGTAACGCGAATCGATGGGCAGTTTCGCTGCAGCCACACCGAGCGCGGTGTCTCCGTTAATCGCACCGGAAATCACGTTTGCGCCCTCGGCCTTTGACGTCTCAAAAGGTTCACCCGTTAAATACGCTTCGTTCATCCTCCCCTGTCCCTCAACGACGATCCCGTCGACGGGACAAATCTCATGTGGAAAAACGGTGAGGATGTCTCCCACGGCAATTTCCGCAACCTTGATATCTACAATTCCTGATTGCGTCTTGCGATGTGCCGTCTCGGGCATACGTTTGGAAAGCGCTTCGAGTACGGAGGACGCGCGCTGCGTGGCAAATTCTTCAAGTACCGTACCGCCGGAAAGCATCAACACCACGATGGCTCCGACAAGATATTGCCCCATCAACGCGGAAGAAATGATGGAAATTCCGGCCAACAGGTCAGAACCGAATTCCCGCGCAAGGCTTTTTTGAATTAATTTATAAACGAGCGGTGCGCCTCCAAAAACCAGCGCGGCATACAGCGGAAGATTCTGTGGGAGAGTTTCCGAATGCAAAACAAAGCGTAATAACAAGTGAGCCGCGATGCCGGCAAGAGCGACAATTGCAATCAGAAGATCACGGCGGAATTCCCCGTCTGTAGCCACAGAAAAACTTGGGGGTTGAGAGCCCCCGCGATTCATTTCTTTTTCGCGGCTGTCCTCAACCCCTGGCACATGCGCCGTAATCGGCGTGTTCCCCACACTCACCTCGGTGTTTCTCAGCCCCGCACAGTCAGCACCGGGCAAGGAGCATCGACCACCACTTGGTGCGCGATGGAACGAAGAACGTGCGTGGTTGCTCCGAAACCGCCCTGCGGCTGGTGCAGACCAATGACGATGAGATCGGCGCCCACCGCAACTGCGACTTCGATGATCTTGTCCGCCTCCAGCCCGTGCTCAACCCTGCAATTCGGCTCACACCACAGGTCGGCCTCTGAAGGAACCAGACTGCGCAGCCGGCGCATCGTCGATTCGGCATATTGCTCGGCGTGCACCAATTCCCCGACCTTCGCTCTGCCGGCAACATTCAGAATCGTCAAATTGGATTGATGTTCCTGCGCCAGCGACACCGCAAACGGCAGCGCTGCGAGCGACTCAGGAGCAAAATCCGTGGCGAATACGATCTGCTTCATCGCCATTCGACGTTCCGTATTGTGCGTTGCGTTCGGACCAACCGTCAGCACCGGGCACGCTGCCTTTCGGAACACTTCTTCGGCAGCCGACCCCAGCAGCGCACGACTAACGCCTTTTCTTCCATGCGTACCCATCACGATCAGGTCTGTCTTTTGCCTCTCTACGATTTCCTGAATCGTGGGCCACAGGTCTCCCTCCATGATCGTCACTTCATGGGGCACACCCGCCAGCAGTTCATGCATCTGCTGGGCTTCAAACTTGGCCTGTTCCTCCGCAGCTTCGATAATTTGCGGCATTGCTTCGGGGCCGACGATCGGATAGGTCGCCGGGAACCGGACGTGCAAACCATGGACTTTGGCGCCATATTGCCTGGCCAGGCCGGTGGCGTAGGGTAGAGCGGCTATCGCTGATGGGGAAAAATCGTTCGCGAATAAAATGTTCTGGAAAGCGACTCGCGTTTTCGTTGCGACTGTGGTCATAAAGCACCTCCATCTATCATTTCTTATAGTCCCTGCACGAAATCGTGGATGTGACCGAGGTCACTTTCGAAAGTGAGGCAAATCACATTCGCTAATCTCCAATTCAGCGATGCTCAATGCGGGCCAAGGTTGGGACCCAGAGGAGGAAAGTCCGTGACGGCTATTTGCAAATTGACGACGGCAACACCTAATAATTTAATGTCGGAATTTGAATTCCGTAAGAAACGGCCCTATGCCTCGCCCAAACTCATCGCCCGTACTATTAACGATTCTCCCCGATCTTCTGGCACTCCCATCAGCCAAGGCAACCCGCCAGCGAGCCAAACGGCAGAGCCGATTGTAAAAGACAACGAACAACTCAAAGCGCAAGACATGGAGCGAAGGGCCAATGGCCATGCCCTATATCAGGAGGTATTTTTCTTTTGCACGGTTCCGAACGTCGGCGATGTACGCGGAACAGGTTGCATTTACGTGGAAACCGTCGTGGACCAGAACTCGGGTTGCGCATTTGCCAAAGTCTACGCCGCCAAACACGCGATGAACTCCGCAGACGTTCTTTTCACGCGAGTTTTACCTTTTTTTAGACGCCAGGGATTCACGATTCGAAACATTCACACTCCAAGGAAATCCGAATACTTCGGACTCGTGCCTCTGCATCCCTTTGAATCTCTTCTCGCTACGTCCCATATCGAGCATCTATCGACGGGCAGTCCCGGCGCGCCACATAACTATCTCTGCCTTCAGTTTTATCGATTTCTGCAGAAGAACTTCTTCCAACCGATACTCCGCAAGAAATTCAGTTTTTCTTTGGAAGAGCTGCAAAAAGAATTGGACGCGTTTATCGATGCCTACAATTCACTGCGGCTCAGCCATTCGGGCTTGGGGAAAAGTGCCTCTTCCGCCGCTTCAAAATTCCCTTTTGACCTGTGAAGCGGTTGTGATATTGCTTTTGCCTGTCTTTTTTCGCAATTCGAAAATTTTATAGCCGCACGTAGGCTTGGCCGGTTTCCGCTGAGCCACGCCCGTAAGGGTGTCCGCAGGGCGCCGCAGTGCGAACGAAAGGAATTTTGGAATGTTTGAACAGATTCTGGATCCAACTGGACACGTCTGGCTTAGCGTTCTGCTGTCGCTTGTCCCGTTGATTGCCCTTCTTTTCATGCTCGCGGCCCTGCGAATGACAGCGTGGCTGGCATCAATTATCGTCGGAGTGATTACCATCCCGATCGGCATATATGTGTGGCATGCGCCGCTGGCGGGCACCCTTAAATCATATCTGTATGGCGGGCTGACAGGTTTTTGGGTCATTGACTGGATTACGTTCTGGGGCCTGATTATCTTCAACACCCTTGTCCTCACGGGACATTTCGAACGATTCAAGAGTTGGATGATTCATCACGCGACCGCCGACATTCGAATTCAAACCATCATGCTCGCGTGGGCGTTCGGCGCGCTCCTCGAAGGGTTAGTTGGTTTCGGCTTCCCGTGGGCGGTCGTGGTGCCCATTTTGGTGGGGCTGGGCATTACGGACCTGGACGCTATCCGGGTCGCCGCACTTGCGAACAACGCTCCCGTGTCCTATGGCGCGCTCGGAGCGCCTATCCTGGGACTCGCTCTGGTCACCGGACTGCCACTGTTTGCGCTCTCCGCTTCTATCGGAAATGTTGTGGCGATTCTCGCGCTCCTTCCTCCCTGGGTACTAATTTATCTGGTGAGCGGCAGCGAGGGAATGTGGGAGGCGTGGCCGCTGGCTATCGTTGGTTCTCTCTCTTACATTTTGGGGCAGTGGCCTGTTGCGCACTTTCTTGGCCCCTATCTGCCGGACTTGAGCGGCGCTCTCGTATCCTTCTGGGTGCTATTCGTATTTGTGAAAATCTGGCGTCCGAAAACCATTCGCGGCTTCGGCGGCGCTCCGCTGGCCGCTGCTGCTTCGAATGTTGCCAGTGCTGGTGATCGGTCTTCCGTGCGCGAAGCGTTATATGCCTGGATTCCTTATATCGTGCTCATTCTGGTGGTCGTCGGATGGACCAATCCGTGGTCGCCGCTTCCTTCCATCAGCTTGTTCAAGTGGATCGTCACTGCGAAGTCGTCCGTCACGCATAGCTCCATTTCATCAACGTTCAACTTCGCTCCGCTCGGCGGCGGCACATCGACACTCGCGTCCTGGCTCGTAATTCTGGCAATCCTGCGACCCACGCGCGATCAGATCGGGCAAGTTTTCTCGCGCACTTTTAAGCAGATGTGGGGAGCGCTGCTTGTCGCGTTTTTTGTGTTCGCTCTGGCGTATACGTTCGTCTATACGGGCATGGCCAACTCGCTGGCGTTCGGGCTTTCCAAGATTGGAGTTTTCTTTGTTGTGCTTGCACCCGTGTTGGGCTGGATTGGCGTGGCGCTTTCCGGGAGCAACACTTCCACCAATGCGATGTTCGGCCCCGTGCAGGCCATGGTCGGAAGGCTGCTGCATCTGCCCGTGTTGATGCTGCCCACGTTCAACTCGGTCGGCTCAGAGGTCGGGAAGCCGATCGCGCCACAGACGGCCAGCGTCGGAGTCTCAACGAGCAAACTAGTGCGCAGCGAAGGCCAGGTGATCCGCCACAACATGGGCTGGACGCTCGTCCTGCTCGCTTACCTGATCCTGATCAGCGTACTGTTCTATTATTTCTTCCCGAACGCGATGACGATTTGAGTAGGACAGGCTTCAGCCTGTCTTCTTTTGATTTTGCAGTGTGTTGAGAAATTCAGAAGCAGACAGGCTGAAGCCTGTCCTACTTAACATCACGGAATAGCGGGCGCGAGGTAGACAAACGTTTTCGATAAAGACCACATAAGAAATAGCACCAGAACGAAATTCACCATGAAATAAAGCATTCCATACCCGATCAAATCGCGCGCCTTCACTTTCAATAGGCCTAACAACGGCAGCATCCAAAATGGATTGATCAGATTTGGCAGCGCTTCCGCCGTGTTGTAAATCTGCACGACCCATCCAAGATTCACGTGCAAATCCTTGGCTGCCTGCAAAACGTAAGGCGCTTCAATAATCCATTTACTTCCGCCGGACGGCACAAACATTCCGAGCACAGCCGAATAAATCGAGACGACGATGGGATACGTATTCGTTGTGGAAAAACTCACAAAAAAACGGGCCAGCTTCCCGGCCAAAGCGGAATAGGTGATGATCCCAAAAATGCCGCCGTAAAACGGAAACTGGATCAGAACTCCGGCCGTGGCGGGAACCGAATCATTCACGGCGCGCACAAACGAACGAGGCCGCCAGTGCAGCAAAAGTCCCATCATCAGGAACAGCAAGTTGTACGTGTTGAGATCGAGCGCGGCCATCGGGCCTTTTGCCTTCAGAACCTGCGCAATGTAGGCGAGGCCGAGGATGGCGATGAGAATGGAAAGAATCGGCGCATATTCCAGCCATTCCGCGGGTGTCGTGCGCTTCTCCAGTTTCTTCACTTCAAGTGCTTCGGTGAGGCCAAATGATTCGGCGTCCTTCGTGGAACTCACGGGCGTGGAAAAATAACCAACGATTACCGATGAAATGATCAGGATCGCCGCGGTCGTAGCGCTTTGCCACGTATAAATCGTGAGGCTCAGCGGAATCACTCCGCTGATTTTGAGCAGTGCAGCGGGAATGGAGCCGGGCGTGGCCATCACCAGAGCCGCGGAAGAAGAAAGTCCCAACGCCCACACACTGCCGTTGCCCACAAACGCCGCGGCGCCAATCGCGCGGAAGTCGATGCCGCGCACATTGCGCACAATTTCCCGGACCAGAATCCCGGCGAAAATTAGGCCAAGGCCCCAGCTCAGGAGCGACGTCATCATGGAAAAAAACACGACGAAGGCAACAGCGGATCGCGGAGTTTGCGGAATTTTTGCCAGTCTCTTAATGAACGCGTGAACCGGAGGCGAGGTGGCCACAACAAATCCCCCGATAACAATCATCGCCATCTGCATGGTGAACGGAATCAGCCCCCAGAATCCGTCCCCAAAATATCTTATGAGATCGTGGATGCTGACTCCGGCCAGCAATCCCGCCACGAAAACAATGATTAAACCGACCAGCGCGAATACGAATGCGTCTGGAAACCATTTCTGCGACCAGTCGGCCAGCCCCATGCCCAAACGCGCAAAAACCCCGGCGGAATCTTCGCCTGCGCCTTGCGCTAATTTTTGATCTGAAGTCGACCCCATGCGTCCTTTGTAGCACCGGCATCTTGCCGGCTTTTTTGTGTCCGGTGCAGAGACAACGCGAAACCCGCCGGCAAGACGCCGGTGCTACAACTAAGTGGTCAGAGACGCTGTCAGCTTGCTCATGTCCGAAACAGTTTCCAGAGATTTCACCGCGGTAATCACGGCTTCCGCTTTCGCCGAGGGCCATTTTGCGAATTCCGCGCAGCCGCGGAACTTGTCCGCCACTTCTTCATAGGACATCGGATTCGACGGGCTGCCCTTGGCGAATTCGGCGGTTCCGTTAATCACTTTCCCGTTCTTCAGTGTGATTTTTATGATGCTGGTCATCTTGTCGAGACCGGCGCTCTCGGCCACGGGATCGATGTAGAAATGAATGCGCTTGATCATTTCCTGCACATCGGAGCGCCGCACAACGTCGTCCTGAAATTGCACGAGGCCCGCTTTGCGATCGAGCAGCAGAATGCTCATGCAGAATTCCATGCTGAATTTTCCTTGCAGCCCGGTCATCGGATCGTGATGCAGAAGCGATGTGATGTTCGCGTGATTGGCGCCAACGTCCACCTTTTCTACGTCGCCAGGCTTGATGTCGTTCTCGCGAATCAGCTGCATCATTTCGCCCATCGCCGGATGCGAGAGCGAGCCGGACGGATACGGCTTTATGGAGACGCCGGGAGACACGAGCGTCCACGGCTTTCCGAAGCGATTTACGATTGCGCCCGGGTCGAATCCGCCTCCTGCCGCCTGGAAAAATCCTAGTGGCGCTTCCAGAATGTCCACCGAAGCGGTCCATCCCAGCAACGCAAGCTCGGCCGCGACCGTTCCGTTTTCCGCAGCATGTCCGGCTTGAAATGGCTTCGTCATAGAACCGAAATTATTGCGAAAGCCGCCGCCTTCGGTCGCTCCTATTCCCAGCGCGTAAATGGTCTGCTTCACATCGAGCCCGCGTAGCCGCGAACACGCCGCGGTGCTGCCGAACGTGCCGCAGGTTCCCGTGGAGTGAAACCCTTCGTCGTAGTGGCGCGGCGAAATGGCTTCGTTGATCTTGGTCTCCACTTCCACGCCCATGTGGTAGGCCACCATAAAATCCTTGCCCGAACGGCGACCAAGTTCGCACAGCGCGAACGCAGGCGGAAGGACGCTGACCGTTGGATGCGTCAGCAGTCCGTAGATGCGATCCTTCGCGGCGGAAAGTTGCGTGTCGTCGTAATCGTCCGCGTGAATGGAAACTCCGTTGACGAAAGCGGCGAGTCGCGGATGCGCCTTCATGCCTGTTCCGATTACGCTGGCGCGCAGGTCGCTCGCGCCAAATGTCTGCGCGTACTTGCGCGCGATGGGGCCCATCACGGACTGAGAACCTGCGAGTGCCAGACCGAATCCGTCGAGAATTGATTTTTTGCCCAGGTCAATCACATCCTGCGGAATGTCTTCATATTTCGTATTGATGATAAATTCGGCTACGGATTTCGTGAGCCCGGGAGCCTTCGGAAATTCAGCGGGCGGACACGCCGTCGCGGGTGCGGCTTCCATTCGAGTACCCGTCAGGGCCAGAGCCGACGCGGCCAAAGAAGTTTTGAACAGATCACGGCGATTCATAGTTCAGGTCCTCATTTCGATTCAGATTTCATTTCTTCGCGGCGCGCAAGGATTCCGCCACGGTATTTCCATAAATTGCGGCAACGTTCTCTGTTCCAATTTTCTTTCGCACATCGGGCGGCAACTGATTAAATAACAGAATCACTTCCTGCCAGCGGCGATCTTCGTCCTTTGGCTCCGGATAATGTTGATCGCTGCCAATCACGAAGCGGTCCGGGAAATCCGTAAAAAGCTTCAGCCAATCCGGCTTGATTTGTCCGTCTGCGTTCAGCGGATAATTCAAACCCGGCGCTACGGGATCGGTTTTTATTTCCATGTATAAATTCGGATGCGCGGCGAGCAAACGGCGCTCAAGTTCCACCGTGCGGAATCCCGTGAAGTCCGAGCCAAGGTGCGCCCAGATCACTTTTGCGTTTGGATTGTGCGACAGAAATTTTTCAAACGCCGCAATGTTAGCGTGCAAGCGCGGCGCGTTGGGCGGCGATTTCTGGCCTGCAGGCAGCGCCATATCCTGCGGCACGGCTTCCATGTGCAGATCGATAGGCACGTGATGCGCGGCGGCAATATCCGCGAGCAGCAGGTAGAGCGGGTGGTCGATAGGCGCGTATTGATACGGCGTATAGCCGCTGAAATGTTCCGCCGTCATTTCGCCGAAGCCCACGACGCCTTCGCGCAACAATTCGTCGGCACGATCCTTGAATTTTTTCTGCACCGCCGGTCCCGCGTCTCCGGTCGCCACCGCTTGCATGATTATCGAGTTCAGCGAACCGCCGCCACCCGTGACCGCCAGTTTGCCGGGATGTTTTTTAACTTCGGCGAGGATTACTTCCGAGTCATAGCGACCGGGGTGATCGAAGGTGTCCGGCGAAATCTGAAATAGAATCATCGCTGCATTTTCGCGTCCCATTTCGGCCAAGGCGGAGCGTACGGATCCGGCGGGATCTGTTTCGTCAAAGTGCGCATGCTCCTCCACGAATGGAGTTAAAGCAGGAACAGGCTCGGCAGCTTGCGTTGCCTTTGCGGAGTTCCCTCCGGATTGCTGCGCGAACGAAACGTTCGTGGCGAGCGCGAGCGCCACCAAACCT
>DASRQU010000177.1:0-8186 GCA_035696345.1 Candidatus Acidiferrales bacterium | reverse complement strand
ACGTCGCCTGCATGCGCTTTCACGCCGGCGAGAATTCCTTCCGCCGGCGCTTCGATTTCGACGACCGCCTTATCCGTCTCAACGTCGAGCAGCGGCTCGCCCTTGCCAACGGCTTCGCCTTCTTTTTTTCGCCAGGAAATCAGCTTTCCTGTTTCCTGCGCCATCTCGAGCGCGGGCATAACAATACTGTGGGCCATAAGTTTTGCCTTCTTTTTTACTTTCGGTTTACTTGCCGGCTCGAGCTCTGGCCTTGGGCGGCTGTTTTCCCAGCGCCTTTGAACTAGCCGCGACCATCTTCACCACATCTTTGTTGGGAGGCCCGTCATGGTCGCGCGTCGTTTCAAGCGGCCCGTCGACCGTTACGTATGGCGCGCCGGCGACCAGAAGTTTTTCCGCAGGGAATCGCGTGATGACTTCGTGCCCGGTTTCGGTCACAACGATTTCTTCTTCGATGCGCGCCGCGCTCCAGCCATCTTTCGCGGGCCAGAATGTTTCCAGCGCGAAAACCATGCCCGGCTTGAGCACGTGTGCATGATCCAGCGAAACGAGGCGGCTGATCACAGGCTTTTCCCAGATGGCGAGGCCGATGCCGTGTCCAAATTGCAGAGCGAACGCGGCTTCTTCATCGGGGAATCCAAACTCTTGTGCTTTTGGCCAGACGGAAGCAATCTCCGCTGTGGTGCGGCCGGGTTGAATCAGAGAAATAGCAGCATCGAGATAATCGCGGCAGCGCTTGTACGCATCGACCATCAACCGAGAGCTGTAGCCAATGGAAAAAGTGCGATAGTAACAGGTGCGGTAGCCCATGTAGGAATGCAGAATGTCATAGTACACAGGATCGCCGGGACGCAGCACGCGATCGGAAAAAACGTGCGGGTGCGGATTGCAGCGTTCGCCGGAGATTGCGTTCACGGCTTCGACGTATTCAGAGCCCAAGTCGTACAGCACTTTGCTCACGAGGCCGACGGCTTCATTTTCTCGCAAGCCGGGCTTCATCGCGCAATAGAGATCGTGATAAGCGGCGTCTACCATCATCGCGGACGTATTCAGCAGCGTTATTTCATCCTGCGTTTTAATTTCGCGCGCATCAGACATAATCTGTTGTCCGTCTACTACGGTAATACCTTCCTTCTGCAGCGCGAAAAGAATCGGCGGCTCGATGATGTCCACTCCGAGCGGTTCTTTGTGTAAACCGCGCTTCTCGAGTTCGACGCGGATTTTTTTGGCTACATTTTCCGCACGTCCCATTTCCGGAGACATCGCGCCGCGCAACAGCGGAATGCCGGCCTGCGAGCGCTCGCCCATCCAATGGCAGTGCAAGCGGTGGTGCTTCGCGGCCGAGCCGAAATCCCACATTAGCGGCTCATCGTTTTGCGGCAAGAGTGTGAAGCGGCTATTCTTGTCCTGCGCCCACGTGCCAATGTGCGTCGCGGTAATGTAGCGCACGTTGTTCATGTCAAAACAGAGCAGGGCGCCCATCGAGGATTCGGCGAGAAGTTTTTTTGCGCGCGCCAAACGCTCGGTTCGCAAGCGCTCAAAATCTACGCGGTCTTCCCAATCGACCGCCATCGTTCCGTATGTAGGTAAAGCCACCGATGCACCCCCCGCCAGAAGTAGCACAGGCTTCAGCCTGTGGGTTTAGAGTTAATGTCTCTGGAAAAAGTGTAGCGCCAACCTTCAGGTCGGCACTTTCCATTCACCCGAACGGATGCTCGCCTAAAGGCGAGCGCTACAAAGATGTTACCGCTTGCACATCGCCCGTGCGGCTTCAAACACAGCTTTCTCCGTCGGAATCGTCGCATCCTCAAGCGGTGGCGAAAACGGGATCGGCACGTGCATCGCGCCAATCCGCTTGACCGGAGCGTCAAGATCGTAGAACGCGCCCGTGGCAATAACCGAAGCGATTTCCGCGGTGATGCCATATTTCTCGTAACCTTCGTCGAGCACAATCGCGCGCGAAGTTTTCTGCGCCGATTCGATCAAAGTTTTTTCGTCGAGCGGCCACGTGGTTCGCGGATCGACAACTTCCGCGCTCACGCCAATTTCCTCGAGCATCTTCGCCGCGCCGAGCGCCACTTGCACCATGCTGCTCGTCGCGACGAGCGTAATGTCGTCGCCCTCGCGCTTGATGTCCGCAACGCCAAAAGGAATCGTGTAGTCTTCGACGGGCACCGGACCCTTCTGGCGGAACATCATTTTGTCTTCAAAAAAGATCACCGGGTTGTCGTCGCGAATCGCCGTCTTCAGTAATCCTTTGGCATCGTACGGTGTGGAGGGCAGCACAACTTTCAGTCCGGGCACGTGGCTGAGCCAAGCCTGCAAGGATTGCGAATGCTGGGCCGCGGATCGACGCGACGCGCCAAGCGTCGTGCGCAAAACCATCGGCACCTTCCACGCGCCGCCAGACATGTAATGCACTTTCGCGGCCTGGTTCACAAGCTGGTCCATGATCAGCGTCAGAAAATCGCCGAACATGATGTCGATTACGGGCCGCAATCCGGTCATCGCGGCGCCCACGCCCACGCCAGTGAACCCCGGCTCGGAGATCGGTGTGTCAATCACGCGCGATTTTCCAAACTCCTCCACCATTCCGGAAAGCACTTTGAACGGCGTGCCGGCTTCTGCGACATCCTCGCCCATAATAAAAACGCTGGGATCGCGGCGCATTTCTTCGGACAGAGCCTCGCGCACGGCTTCGGCCATCGTCAATTCGCGTACGGCTACTTCAGGCATAAACGTCCTCCCCAACCTTGTCCACCGCCGGAAACGGAGACTGCAAAGCAAACGCTACCGCCGCATCAATTTCCGTTTTTGCTTTCGCCACAATTTCATCAAGCTGCGATTGGTCCGCGATTTTTTCTTTCAGCAGCCACTCGGTGAGCACCTGAATGGGATCGCGCATGGCTCTCCACTCGGTTTCTTCCTGCTTCGCGCGATAATATTCGCGGCTCACGTCGCCGACGTGATGGCCGTGATAGCGATACGTGTTGGCCAAAAGAAACGACGGTCCATTTCCTTCGCGCGCACGTTCCACCATGCGGCTTGCCGCGGTGTGAACCGCGCGGATATCCTGCCCGTCAACGCTCTCTGAGGGAATTCCAAACGCAGCGGGCCGCGCGAGAATTTCACCGGCGGTGGTCTCTGAAAAATGCGTGTATTCGTTGTACATATTATTTTCACAAACGTAAATGACTGGCAAATTCCACAGCCGCGCGAGATTCATAACTTCGTAGAGCAGGCCCTGGCCCAGAGCGCCCTCTCCGAAGAAACAAACGGCCACTTGCTTGGTGCCCCGATACTTTGCCGAAAATGCCGCGCCCGTGGCGATCCCCGCGCTGCCACCCACGATCGCGTTCGCGCCGAGGTTGCCGCTGGCCGGATCGGCAATGTGCATCGATCCGCCTTTGCCCTTGCAGTAGCCCGCTTCTTTTCCCAGCAGTTCGGCGAACATGCGGTCGGGTGACGCGCCTTTCGCCAGACAGTGTCCATGACCGCGATGCGTGCTGGTGATGTAATCATCGCGCCGCAACGCTTCACAAATTCCCACGGCGACCGCTTCTTCGCCGATGTAAAGGTGCGCTAGACCCGGCATCACGGCGCGCGTATACAACTGATTTACTTGCTCTTCAAACAGGCGAATCCTTTGCATGTTGCTGTACATGCGCAAAGTTAATTCGCTTCCCGATCCGGCTATGGCCGCCGATTGTTTGCTTTCAGTTGTCATTTGCTTACCCCTGACATGCGAGCTAACGCCTCAAACATTACTGCGAAATCCTGCTTCGCCAAACCCATTCCCCGCGAGGCGGTCAAAAATTCATTCGTCACCGCGGTGGTCGGCAGCGGCACGTCCAACGCGCGCCCCATTTCCAGCGCCAGCAGCATATCTTTCTGCATCATGTTCACGTCAAACCAAGCTTCGTCCGGCATTTTTAACACAAAAGGGCCGCGATATTGAACCATCGGCGATGCGATCACGCTGTGCGTCAGCACATCTACCGCGGTCTCGCGCGAAATGCCGCTTTTTTCCGCGAGCAAAACTCCTTCGCAAAACGAAAGCATTTGCACCGCGAGGCTCAGGTTCGTCGCAATCTTCATCGCTAGCGCGAGGCCGTTATCTCCGACATGCGTTACTTTCGGGCCCACGTCCAGCAGAACCGGTTTCGCGCGCTCGAACGTTTCGCGCTTCCCGCCAACCATCACCGAAAGTTTTCCTTCCTGCAACGTAATCACGCTGCCGGAAACGGGCGAGTCAATCATGTCCGCGCCTTTTTCGCGAACCTTGGCAGCCAGCGCGCGGCTCACGGCCGGGCTCACAGTGCTCATATCGATCAGTAATTTGCCCGGCGCAAGTCCCGCGAGTATTCCGTCCGGTCCTTCCGTGATGGAATTGATGGCGGCGGAATTCGTGACCATCGAAAACGTGAAATCCGCTGCAGCCGCAACCGCGCGTGGGGAATCGACCCACTTCATTCCGCGGTCGATCAGCCATTGGGCTTTTGTGCGCGTACGATTGTAGCCGGTAACCGTGTGTCCTTTGTCGAGCAGGCGGGCGACCATGTTGCCGCCCATCACGCCGAGCCCTACGAACCCAAGATTTGCCATCTCTCAATTCTCCTATCGCAGAATTTCCGTTAGGCCCCCGCCGGCTGACTTCCCGTCGTATTGCGTGAGTCTTCCCGCACCTGCCACAGATGTGCCTGCATCGCTACGCGGGCCGCATGTGCATCGTGACGCTCGATCGCTTCGAGAATGCTTCGGTGATAACGCTGCCCGCGCTCCGGCCCCCCTTCCACACGGGAAATCCGCAGGCGCTGTTCGCGCAGCAGGCCAATGATGGAATCAATCAGCGAAAGGACGATCGGGTTAGCCGCGGCTTCGGCCAGCGCCAGGTGAAAATCGAGGTCGGCTTCAATGAACGCTTCCGAATCCCGCACAGCCTTGTCCATTTTTTCCACGCACAGGTGCATCGCTGCGATGTCCTCAGCATCGGCGCGCGTCGCAGCCAAGGCTGCAATTTCAGGCTCCAGAATTTCGCGCACTTCCACCAGGTACGACCAGCCATTCTGCTCGCTGGTCTTAATAATGCGGTCGAGCGAACGCCGCATGGAGTTCGACGTTCCGCTGGTCACAAATGTGCCGCGGCCGGGAAATGCGTCGACCAATCCTTTTTCCTGGAGTGCTTTTATGGCTTCGCGAACGGCGGTCCTACTGACGCCGAATTGCTCGGCGAGTTCGCGCTCCGCGGGGAGTTGGCTGCCTTCGGTCAATTCGCCCCGAAGGATGGAGTCCTCAATTTGCTGGACAATTTGCTCGTAAAGGCGCGAAGACTGGATGACCTTGTACAAGGAATAGGGCCTCGCTCGTTATTTTTGCAGCCTTAAAGTTAATATGCCAAAGCTCGATTAGACTTCCTTATTGGTATGACCACTATACCATTGGTCTTTTGCACCCGCAACCCATTTTTTCTCACTGCGGATTCGCTGCAGCCTTCCGTCGCCCAGCCTACTTTACCCAAACGGTTTTTACGTTTGTGAACTCTCTGATTCCATAAGTGCTTAGCTCGCGGCCCACTCCGGATCGTTTCACCCCACCAAACGGCACCCGTGGGTCGGAAAATACCATCTGATTGATGAAAACCATGCCGGCTTCGAGCTCGTTCATGAACTTCTCTTCTTCGGCCTTGTCGGTGGTCCAGGCGCTGGCACCGAGGCCGAAGCGGCTGTCATTCGCCACACGAATCGCCTCGTCAATATTTTTTACGCGGAAAATCGATGCGACAGGCCCGAACAACTCTTCTCCATACGCGGGCGAATTTTTGGGGATATCGGTGAGCACGGTGGGCGGATAGAAACTCCCGGGGCCACCGACAGGCTTGCCGCCGGTCAGTACTTTTGCTCCCGCCTTGATCGTCGCCTGCACGTCAGCGTCGAGCGATTTCACCGCTTCTGCGTTAGCCAGCGGACCTACGTCAGTTTTTTCATCGAACGGATCGCCCACTTTCAGCGCATTCATTTTTTCCACGAACGCGGCTTGAAATTTATCGGCAATCGCTTCGTGAACAATAAAACGCTTGGCCGCGATGCACGATTGCCCGTTGTTCGCAACACGCGCCTTCACGCCCGTGGCCACCGCTTCATCCAAATTCGCGCTGGGCATCACGATAAATGGATCGCTGCCGCCGAGTTCGAGCACAACTTTTTTTATGCGTTGCGCCGCGCCCGCTCCTACTTTTACTCCGGCGCCTTCGCTGCCCGTGAGCGTGGCGGCTGCGATGCGCGGATCGGCCAGCACTCGATCCACCGCGCCGGATCCGATCAGCAAGGTTTGAAACACGCCTTCGGGTACGCCCGCGCGCAACAGCAAATCTTCAATTTTCATTGCGCATTGCGGGACGTTCGACGCATGTTTCAGCAAGCCCACGTTTCCGGCCATCAGTCCCGGAGCGATGAAGCGGAACGCCTGCCAGAATGGATAATTCCAGGGCATGATCACCAGCACCGCGCCCATCGGCTGGTAGCGAATGAAGCTGCGGCTCGCGGGCGTCTCCACGATTTCATCCGCCAGAAATTTTTCCGCATTCTCCGCGTAGTACCGGCAAACCCACGCGCACTTCACGGCCTCATCCACGGCGGAGCGCAGCGTTTTGCCCATTTCCAGCGTCATCAGGTGCGCGAGAGAATCTTTTTCGCTCTCCAGAAGCTCCGCAGCGCGCATCATCATTTTTCCGCGATCGGCGAACGTAAGCTTGCGAAATTTTGGAAACGCATCGACCGCACGCTGAATTTTCTCGTCCACCTGAGCGTTAGTCAGTTCTTCAAAAGTTTTTACGGTTTGTCCCGTTGCCGGATTGATTGTCGCGATGGCCATTTCGTTCTCCGCCTGGTCGAGGAAATAAGTTTTTTGGCCGGCACAAGGAATGCCGGTCCCCACGCTGAGCTATCGTATACGCGGTCTCATTGTTTTACCACGTTTCCCGCGCGTTTGCCCGTGGCAGGAAAATCTGGGAATGGAACGGCAATTACAAAAGAGGATTTGACGCAAAATATTCGGGCACGGCGAGCGAAGACCAAATAAAAAGTGCGATGGTGCGCACGCCGTAGGGGCACGCAAGCCGTGCCCCTACAACGTCGCCAGGAAGATGCAGGAAAAACTACTTGGAAAGTCCCTGCACGATGGCCAGCGCCTTCGCTACGTGCTGGTCGGGTGAAATGCCGTCGTCCTTGGAGGAAAATGCCGCAACGATTTTGTGATCCTTGCCGATGACGAATGTTTCGCGCTCGATGAAATCATGATCGATCGCGTTGCCCTGCACATCCATCTGTCCGGTCTTCACGGGATTGATCGCCAGATTGTAGGACGTGGCGATTTTTTTATCCAAGTCCGAGGCAACCGGAAATTTTCCGGCGCAAAAATCCGGGTCGGCCGCAAACTTGTTGAGCCGCGCGATGCTATCGGCAGACACGCCGATAATTGTGGCTCCCGCTGCGTCAAACTTTTCCTTTTCCGTCGAAAACGTATGTGCTTCCAGATCGCAACCCTTGGTATAGGCGGAAGGGAAGAAATAGACCACCACGGGCCCCTTTTTCAGCGCCTTTTCCAGCGAGAAATCGAATTCTTTTCCGCCCATCGAACCGCGAGCCGAAAAGTCCGGAGCCATGTCGCCTACTTTCAGCGCGGCAAACACGGGCAGGCCGATCAATAGAGAAACCGCAACACCCAGCAGAAATTTATTCATGGCAAGCCTCCTGGCTAGCGAATTACCCAGAAGCATATCACAACCCTCTATTCTGGGAATCCCCTCGCATGGTGCGGCCGCCGAGCGCCCAGAAAGCGCATAGGCTTCGCGCCATCACAGGCCGTGCCGCGACAAAAACGTGAATGCACCTCGTGCGAAACCATGACGTGGACGGGAGCGCTGTTGATCTGTTCGGTGGAATCCTTTCTAGTTTCGATGAATGTCATCCCACGTCACACAGTCCGGAAACTTCCGCATGTTTTTCAAAATTCGAGGTAAACTACCAAAACCCATTTGCCGGGGCTGTAGCTCAGATGGATAGAGCGGCGGTTTCCTAAACCGTAGGTCGCCGGTTCGACTCCGGCCAGCCCCACCATAAAAAATCATAGGCGATAACCCGAATCGGGCGGCCGATGCATGATTTGAGAAGGTTTTGCACTTCCGGGTGGCC
>DASRQU010000176.1:0-20948 GCA_035696345.1 Candidatus Acidiferrales bacterium | reverse complement strand
CATCGCCGAGCGGTTGTCGGACAAATTGCAGATCATCATGGTGCCAACCGACGGCCGCAATTTCTTCGCTTCCGATGTTTTACGCTCCGCCTTCTCCGGCGTGACAAACAACAGCCCCGAAGACACGGATCAGGATAATGCTGCGCCCGCGCGCAAACAGGCGCAAGCGATGAAGACAAAATAAAGGACGTGTATGGGTTCACGAACCGAGATTGCGTTCCACCGGCCAAAAACCCTTGCGGGCCGTATGCCGGAAAGCCGGACAGGGACCGCCGCCCTTGCGAAGGATTTTTCCGGCAAGCCGCCCGGCCGATGGCCAATACGCAGACCGCGCCCCGAAAAAATCGGGGCGCGGTCCCGCGTTTTAAGCAGCACAGGCCTCAGCCCGTGGATTTAGATCACTGCCCGCTCGATTCCTACCTGACTCGACTGCCGAGTTTCTGTCATTCCGAGCGAAGCGAGGAATCTCGCTTCTGGTTGCACCGGACAATCGAAAAAAAGAGAGATTCCTCGATTGGCTCGGAATGACAGGAAGGGCTTCAATCTAGCCGCAGTGGGCCGATCTAGTTCTGGCCAACGAAACAACTGGAGCCGCAGATGCCCGATACGCTTTGCGCAAACTGTTCCACCAATCCCGCGGCGCCCGAAAAGCGCTGTGCTATGATTTTTGGCAGTCCTGTCGCGCGCGCAACTTGGTTCAACTTCTCTCGCGGCGCCCAGCGCTGCACACTGATGACGTCCTCCTCACGAGTCAGACATTTCTACGGTGTTCTCGTGTTTCTTTTTGCTTGCCTCCTAATGCCGTGCCAAGCGCCGTGCTCGACTCTTGAAGATTCGGCAAGAGATTTCGGGCAAAAAATTGCCGCGGCTTTGCCGGCAAAAGAAAATGTCACCTACGAGATCCGTAACGTTTCCACCTTGCAACCCGGTGAAGTCTCTCGAATCGGTCAGGCCTTCCTCGCTGCGATGAAAGAACGCGGGATCACGCCGGCGAGCAGCAGTAGTCCGGCCACTATCGTCATTACTCTTTCAGAAAATTTCAGAAATCTCGTTTGGACTGCCGAAATCCATCAGGGCGATGCGGCAAGCGTAGTTTTGCAAGAAGTGAAGCGTGACCAGGACACCCGCACTGTCGGCGCGTCGATGCCGGTTTCGATTCACAGCGAAAGATTCTGGGAAGGCCCCGACCGCATTCTGGACGCGGGTGAAATTTCCGATGGCACCGGAAAATCGTGGCTCGTTTTATTGCTGCCCGGCGGCTTGCGAATTCTGGACAAGCAGAGCGGCACGGAATCCATGACGGAAATTATTTCCAACCAAAGCGCCAGCCGCGATCCATGGGGGAATCTCAGTTTTGTAAAGAGCGGCGCCGAATTCGGTTTTTTCCTGGCTCCGCGTTTCTGCAGCATGAATCTGTCGACGCGCAGTTTAGACATATGCTCGGCTGCGGATGACTCCGCGGCGAGCCGTTCCGCGAGCCACCTCCCCGTCATGATCGACGTTGCTCCGTCAGGCGCCCCGTTACCGGGAAAAGGGACAGAGATCGTCACTAGCGCACCGGTATGCGGGGGCGCAAGCCAGTTTCTCGCGACAGGCGCTCGCGATTACTCGCAACCGGACTCCTTGCAATTATTTGAACAGAGAGGGGGCGTCGCTGCCGCGATCAGCGCGGAGCTGAGCTTTCCTGGACCGGTCACAGCGTTGCATGCGTCCTCAGAGTCGCCGAGAGCCGTGGTGAAAAATCTTTCGACTGGAAATTATGAAGCGTATCATTTGTCATTTTCGTGCGCGCAATAGTTTTGTAACCGCGGCTATCGCGTTTGCCGCGCTGGGCGCGCTTGCCGTCGCGCCGTTGGTTCGCGCATCCCGGCGCCCGCAGGCCGGCGGAACTTTGCGCGTGCAAATCACGCAGCGTCTGCAGACACTGGACCCGCGCCTCTGGCCGCCGGATTCCGCGAACGCCGAGGCAGCGGAGCGCGTCGAATCCCTCGTCTACGATCGCCTCGTCCGCCTGGACGACCACGGCAACCCGCAGCCCGCGCTGGCAACTTCCTGGCAACATGACGCGCAATCGAAAACATGGCAATTCCATCTGCGCCAAGACGTGAAATTTACAGACGGCACTTCGCTCACGCCCACCATCGCCGCGCTTGCCCTCCAGCAATTGCTCGGCGCATCCTACGATGTCAGCGCCACGCCTGACACAGTTGTGATTCTGTCAGAGCATTCTGTACCCAATCTCTCGATCGAATTGGCCATAGGCCATTTCTTTATTTTTCATTCCGCCGACGATAATTCGCTTTCGGGAACGGGACCCTTTCGCCTCGAGTCCTCTCTGTCTATGGGCGGATCGGCCAAATTGTTTCTCAGTGCGAATTTAACTTCCTGGGCGGGCCGCCCATTCGTCGACAAAATTGAACTCACCATGGGCGTCGATTCCCAGCAACAGGTTAACGCAATTTCGTTTGGGCAAGCCGATGTCGTCGAACTGCTCGCCTCGCAACTCCGCCGCACCGCGCAGCGCGGCGTGCTCACAGCTTCGAGCGAGCCCGTGGAACTTTTCGCGCTGGTGATTGAACCCTCGCGCCCGCAAGTGCAGGACGCCCGCATTAGGCAAGCTATCTCCCTCGGCATCGACCGCGCATCCATCGCGGACGTCATTCTGCAGCGCCAGGCAGTGGTTGCCGGGAGTCTGCTGCCTAACTGGATTTCCGGGTACGCGCATTTATTCCCTGCCGGAGCGGATTTGCCCCGAGCCAGGGATTTGCTGGCAGCTTCCGCGCAAGCACATTCGCGCAGCATGCCCCTTGTTCTGCTCTGCGATTCGAGCGATGCTGAGGCTCGCGCCGTAGCGGATCGCGTGGCTGTCAATTTGCGCGAACTGGGAATCATGGTTCAAGTGGCAGGGAAAAGCGCGGATGGGAAAACAAAGCCCGCATCCGTTGACTTCAGGTTGGTTCGTGAACGAATCGCCTCACCCGATGCCGCCATGGCGTTATCTCAACTATTGCAAAAGCTAGGAGAAAGTCCCGCAGGGATGGACACGCCTGAGCAAATTTACGCCGCAGAGCGTTCGCCGGTCGACTCCTTCCACGTGATCCCGCTCGTTCATGTTTCGGAAAGTTTTGGCCTCAGCCCGCAGGTCCGAGATTGGATGCCGCGACGCTGGGGCGGCTGGCGACTCGAAGAGGTTTGGCTTGGTCCGCCCGCCGCAAACGGAGGAAACGCTCCATGAGCTTTCGCACGAAGCTCATGGCATTCTTCGTCCTCACCATCGTCGCGGCCGTGACCATGGTGGCGTGGGGCGTGTCGGTCTACACGCGAGCCGCGTTTGAGGAATTCGATCGCCAGCGCACCGCCGCGCTCGTCGCGCAGTTTCACCGCGAATACGCTCAGCGCGGAGAAGAAATCGCTCACCGCATTCAGGGCGTGGCCGACGCCGAAGCCACGCTGCGAATGGCCATGGATTTGAATCGCCCGCAGGCCGATGCGTCGCAGTACTACAACGACGCGCACGGCATCGCGCAATCGCAGCAACTCGACTTCATGGATATCGTCGCCGACGACGGCACACTCATTTCTTCCGCCGAGTGGCCCGCGCGGTTCGGCTACAAAATCGATTGGGTAAGCGGGGAACCCGATTGGAATTCCAAGGGCGCATTCCTCAACCGCGTGGAAATGCCTGATTCCGTGGACCTGGGTCTGATGGCCGTTCGCTCGGTTCGCGTAGGCGAAAAGCGGCTTTTTCTGATTGGCGGACAGCGCCTCGATCAAAATTTTCTCGCGTCACTCGTTTTGCCGGAGGGCATGCGTGCGCTGCTGTACCGCAACTTGGAACAGAATTTCACGCCGTCTGAGTTGACCGATCCGCAAGGCGCCGCGAGCCAGCCCGAATTGTTCGCTTCCATGATTGCCGAAACGCAAAAAAATCAGAAGGAAACGCTGAAAACGGTTACCTCGGGCACGCGTCCGAATGCAATTTCAGAAAATTTCGATGCCATTCCTCTTGCCGGCCGTGGAGGAGATTTGCTTGGCGTGCTTCTGGTCGGCAGTTCCCGCGAGAATCTGATTTCGATGCTCAATTTTATTCGCATTCTCGCGCTGATGGTAGGCGGAGGCGTAATCATTCTGGGCATGGTTCTTGGTTGGTGGATTTCCGCGCGTGTCACTCGCCCCATTGAAGAACTGGCGGCAGGCGCGCGCGACGTGGCCGCCGGGCACTGGCGCGCGCATGTTCAAGTACACTCGCGAGACGAAGTCGGCCAGCTGGCCACCGCATTCAACGACATGACGCGCCAGCTCTCCGAGCAGCGCGAACAACTCGTGCAGACCGAGCGCGTCGCCGCCTGGCGCGAACTCGCCCGCAGGCTCGCGCATGAATTGAAAAATCCTCTGTTTCCGCTGCAATTGACAGTTGAAAATTTGCAGCGCGCGCGCGAGCAAACCGCCGAGCAATTCGACGAAGTGTTTTTTGAATCCACGGCAACGCTCCGCGCGGAGCTCGAAAATTTAAAAACCATCGTCAGCCGCTTCAGCGATTTCGCCAAAATGCCAACGCCGGAATTTGAGCCGGTGGACCTCAACGAGCTCGTGCGCAGCGTCATAAAGTTATTCGAGCCGCAACTCGCGCCTGTTGGTCGGCCGCCCATCACGCCGGAATTGTATCTCGATGAGAAACTTCCGAAGCCGCAGGCCGATCCGATCCTGCTGCGGCGCGCGTTTGAAAATCTGATTCTTAATTCGCTGGACGCCATGCCCGCCGGCGGCACGCTCACCGTTCGCACCGCGCATCGCGAAGGCGCCGTGCGCTTGGAAGTGACGGACACGGGCGAAGGCTTGTCACCGCAAGAATGCGCGCGGCTTTTTACGCCGTACTACACCACTAAACGTCACGGCACGGGCCTCGGCCTGGCCATCGTGCAATCCGTGGTCAGCGATCACAGCGGCAGGATTGAAGTGGAATCCGCGCCAGGCGCCGGCGCGACGTTTCGCATCGAGCTGCCCATGGAACAAAAGACTTCTCTTGAAAAAATCGATCTGGGTGGCGAAAAGCCGGTGGATCCGCCAGTTTTCACCACCGTTTGATTTAAAATTTCAGGCGAGCGCCCTATGACGACTCCCAAAGCGCACCTTCTGCTCATCGACGACGATCCGAATACGCTCGCGTCGCTGTCCCGCGCGTTTCGCCTGGCAGGATATGAAGCGACTGTCTGCTCCAGCGCCGTCCGGGCGCTGGAACTGGTCCGCACGCAGCGCTTCGAACTGATTTTTTCCGATGTGGTAATGCCCGGCAAAGATGGCATTTCGTTGCTCGAAGATTTAAAGGCCGCGGGAATTACCACGCCGGTGGTGATGATTTCGGGTCAGGCCAATGTGGAGACCGCGGTGCGCGCTACACGGCTCGGCGCCGTCGATTTTCTGGAAAAACCTCTGTCGACGGATAAACTGCTCGTCACCATCGAAAACGTTTTGCGTCTGCGGCGTCTGGAAGAAGAAAACCGCGAGTTGCGCAGCCGCCTCGGCAAACATGAAATGATCTGGTCCGGGCCCACGATGGAAACGTTAATGGCGCAGTTGACGCGCGTGGCGGCCAGCGAATCGCGCGTCGCGATTCAGGGAGAAACGGGCACGGGCAAGGAATTAATTGCGCGCACGATTCACCAGAAAAGCGCGCGCCGCGCGGGCCCCTTCGTCACTTTGAATTGCGCCGCCGTGCCTGCGGAATTAATCGAGTCAGAACTTTTTGGCCACGAGAAAGGATCGTTCACAGGAGCCGCAACGCGGCACATCGGAAAATTTGAGCAAGCCTCTGGCGGCACGCTGTTTCTGGACGAAATAGGCGACATGCCCCTCGCGATGCAATCGAAGCTGCTGCGTGTTTTGGAAGAGGGAGAGATCGAGCGCGTCGGCGGCGACAAGCCGATTCCCGTGGATACGCGGGTGGTCGTGGCGACGCATCGCAACCTTGAGGAGATGGTTAGCCAGGGATCGTTCCGCGTTGATTTGTTTCACCGCGTGAATGTTTTCCCCATTACTTTGCCGCCCTTGCGTGAACGCGCGGAAGAAATTCCTAAGCTGGCGGTCCACTTTGCAGCACAGGTCGCCGCGCAAAATGGCTGGCGGCCAAAACATTTTTCGCCGGAGTCCATTCAGATTTTGCAGGGATACGCATGGCCGGGAAATGTGCGGGAACTTCGCAATATTGTGGAAAGAGTTCTCCTGCTTGCGGCTGGGGAGACAGTCACCGCGGAAGACGTCACGCTCGCGCTGCCCGCATCGCACAATGGCGAAATGCTTTCGAGCGCTGGAAGCGGCCCTCTTTATAAGCGCCTGGAAGCTTTTGAGCGCGAAGTTCTGCTCGCCGAGTTGCGCCGCAATCATCACCACATGACCAATACCGCGCGCGCGCTCGGACTCGAACGCAGCCACCTCTACAAAAAATGCCAGCAGCTCGGCATCGACCTGGAATCGGAAAGAAAGTAGGACGGGCTTCAGCCTGTCAGCTTTTGAACTTCTATTTGTGATTCGTGATTGGGAAGAAAAAATCAAAAGAAGACAGGCTGAAGCCTGTCCTACTCAACTCAGCGGTCTTCCGCCATCAATCGGAATAATTCCGCCTGTGGTAAACGTAAGCTGCTTGATCACCGCGATGATCGCCGCAGCCACTTCGTCCGGCGCAGCAAGCCGCTTCAGCGGCGTCCGCCCAATCTGTTCCTTGAGCCACACCGGATCCATCGACCGGATGAAATCGTTGTCCACCACGCCAGGCGACACGGAAACCACGCGAATCTTCGGCGCGAGCGCGCGCGCCAGCGATTTCGTCATGTTGTCCACAGCCGCCTTTGACGCGCAGTAAATCACGTTGCTGCCCATAGCGGTCACCGCCGCGATCGACGAAATGTTGATGATCACCGCGCCGCCCTTGCTCGTGCTTTTTTCAAGCAGCGGCCGCAGCGCGCGAATCGTCGCAAACGGCCCGCGCACATTCGTCGATAAAATATTTTCGATCAGCTCGTCGTCCAACCCCACCAGATCGCTGTGCGGCACAAATCGCGTTACGCCCGCGCAATTAATCAGCACGTCGCAAACGCCGTAGTGTTCTGCAACTTCCGCCGCGAATTTATGAAGCGCGTTGCTGTCCGTGACGGGCGCCGCAAGCGCCGCGTGCCCCTCGCCTGGCAAACTCGCCGCGAGCGCCTTCGCTTTTTCCGCAGAGCGGTTATACCCAATCACCACCCGCATTCCCTCGCGCGCGAGCGCGCCGCAAATCACCGTGCCCATGCTTCCCGCGCCGCCCGTAATCACGGCCACGCCACGTTCCGTCAACGTCATCTGTAATTCCTGCTTTCGACAAGTAGGACAGGCTTCAGCCTGTCTGTTTTTGAATTTTTTTCAGTACGCGCGAAAGTCAAAACAAGAGTTCAAAAAATAAGTTAAAAGAAAAACCAATAGCAAAGTCACAACAAGACAGGCTGAAGCCTGTCCCACCTAGATCAGGCCAGCACAGGCTTCTTGCCGTACCGCCGCACGCGCAAATCCGCTTGTTCTTTGTGCGCCGCAAATCCCTCCAGCGCGCACAGCCGCGAGCAATATTCGCCGACGAGCGCCGAAGCCTCATCCGTCAGCACGCGCTGATACGTGCAGGTCTTGATAAATTTGCCGACCCACAAGCCGCCCGTGTACCGCGCCGCCTTCATCGTAGGCAGCGTGTGATTCGTCCCGATCACTTTGTCACCGTACGCCACGTTCGTGCGGTGCCCCAGGAACAGCGCGCCAAAGTTGGTCATGTGCTCCAGGAAATAATCCGGATCGCGCGTGAGCACCTGCACGTGCTCGGACGCAATGCGATCCGCTTCCTGCACCATTTCTTCCAGCGTGTCGCACAAAATAATTTCGCCATTATTCTGCCAGGCCTGCCGCGCGATCTCCGCAGTGGACAGCCACGAAAATAATTTCTCAATTTCCGCAGGCGCTTCCGCTGCGAGCTTCGCGGAATTGGTGAGCAGCACCGCGGGACTCCCCGGCCCGTGCTCCGCCTGCCCGATCAGGTCGACTGCGGCCATTTCCGCGTCGCAGGAATCGTCAGCAATGATCAGCGTTTCTGTGGGCCCAGCAAGCAAATCAATTCCCACGCGCCCGAACAGTTGCCGCTTCGCCTCTGCCACAAAAGCATTGCCCGGCCCAACTAACATGTCCACCGGAGCAATGGTTTCCGTGCCCAGCGCCATCGCCGCCACGGCCTGCACGCCGCCGAACGCGTAAATTTCCGTCGCTCCGCCCATGTGCATCGCCGCTACGATCGCGGGATGCGGCTTTCCGCCAAAGGGCGGCGCACTCGCGATGATGCGCTTCACGCCCGCGGCCTTCGCCGTCACGACGCTCATGTGCGCCGATGCCACCATCGGATACCGCCCGCCGGGCACATAGCACCCC
The DNA here is from genome assembly GCA_035696345.1 of Candidatus Acidiferrales bacterium. Classification (GTDB taxonomy): domain Bacteria; phylum Acidobacteriota; class Terriglobia; order Acidiferrales; family UBA7541; genus Palsa-360. The sequence continues at coordinate 12,515 of DASRQU010000176.1, read as the reverse complement.
ACGCTATTCACAGGAATATTCTTGTGTCCGAGCACGACGCCCGGCATCGTCTCCACCTCAATGTCCTGCAGCGCGGCCCGCTGCTTCAGCGCAAAATTGCGAATCTGCTTCTGCGCGAATTGAATGTCTTCGATTACCTGCTTTGGGAGCGCGCGCAAGCACTCGTCGATATCGGCATCGGAAAGCCGGAATGATGCGGGCGACCACTTATCGAATTTCTCGGAATATTCCCGGACAGCAGCTTCGCCGCGCGCGGAAATGTTGTCGAGGATGCCCTCCACTGTTTTGCGAACCTGCGCGCTGTTTTCCGCTTTCACTTCAGCGCTTTGCCCAGTCTTGATGTGACGAATCATGGCGTGCTCCCTAAAAATTCTAATCGAATTGTTATATGACGTGCCGTGTGTCGTATGCGCGCGCAGGTTGAGGCCCCGCGGCACGCACCGCAAGCAAGCTAGCACGATTTCGCAGGTGGCATCAAACGGGAGGACACTGTGCGTAGGTGCCGAAAAGGTTTTGTAGCGCCCGCCTTCCCGGCGGCATCCGTTCGAATCGCACACACCCGGTTTGAATTCTTCCACAGAACGTAAAAGCGGATCCCCAAGTCGCTGGCGCACGCGCACACGCTCGCCACGCCAGGCTGGAGCCATTATTCGCTCCAGCCCCATGTAGTTCTTCACTCAGTGGACATTAGGAGTTGCACTGCGCCGCCTGCGCCGGGGAACTTCTTGGCGAAAAGATTGGCGGCGCCAAACACTACATTGGAACAGCGCTGGAGTGCGCCGGGTTCACACGAGCGGCTTGAGTCACAGTTTCGGTCAATTCTGGCGTCCCGAAACTGGCCGCGGTTGTTTCGAACGACGACACCGGGTACAGAAACACGGGTGTCAGCCCATCATCCACATAGCCCAGCAGGTCCGCAGCCGCCTCAGATAGATCGAGCACGCGGTGCAGCCGCAGATTAGGACCTCTGTCTGTAATCGTCACTTCTACTGATTCTCCGTTTTTCAGGTTCACCACTCGCACGACTGTTCCGAGCGGGAAGTACCAGCTGGCGGCCGTATATTTGTGGCGGTCAAACCGCCGGCCGTTCGCCATCTTGCGACCCTGGTGTTGCGCTCCGTACCACGAAGCCAACCCTATGTACTGCACTTTCATCTTCTTAGCTTTCACTTGCACCTTCGCCCTTTGGGATACCGCAGACATTGGGGTTATCCAGAGCAGGCTTGCTACGACGACTAAGCCCAAAACTCGTAGCTTGGTCTGCATATGTAAGTCTCCTTTTCCCCGGTTCTGATTAGTGTCCCCCCCAGGCAAAGCCCTGGTTCTTGCCTCCTTTTCCTTGCGAGATTGGATTCCTTGCCATGCTGATTCTGCCTCTAATCTTTGCCGGCCAGATCGCTCAGCTACATGCCGAAACTGAGTCTGAAGCGTTTACTACCGCTGACGTAGAACGGTTTAACTCGCTATTGTCTGACAACAGGTCAACTGCCTCGGACTCGCAGGATTCACATCTGCCGTGTTTGCCGAGACCGACTTTTGCCTGACATTCAACGCACCACCAAAGCTTCATAAGTGAGCCTCCAGAATCTTATTCAGTTGGTTGTATGAAAGCAGTTTGGGCTCAGCTCGACTTTTTGGCGATAGGCAGATAGGGCCATTTTTTGAAGTACCTGAGTACTGGAACGTTTCGAGCCGTCCGTGTGATAAAAAATGGAACGCACTTTGTGGCATAAGGTTCAGACTGCGGCTTTTGTACCTTCACGATCCACAGCACGCGGGCTGAAGCCGGTGCCACAAGGATGAAAGTCATTGTTTAGATTTCAATTGTTACAGCGGGAAAACATGTCATTTGCCGTCCGAAAAATCCATGCGAAACGTGCCGTAAAATGGCGCATCGTTCGACTTCGCGAATCCTCAAAACACCGCTCGAAAACCGTTCCCGTTGGCTGCTCCTAATCCCCATTCAGCCGTCCGGACATGCTCTTTGATACATGTCTGTGGACGTTTAAGCCCGTTTACATCCAAAGTACACAGTGGGAAAGGTTTATCTAGACGCGATGTAGCGTGATTGATAGGCTTATTTGAACTCAGGGGCAGTTTCAATAAAACTGGGGGCTCCCGTTTGAATTTGAGTGCTTCGTGTTTTGAATCGTTACTTGTGGAGGACTGTAAAAAATGGCTCAGTCACTAAGAACCCGCGCATGGAAGGCAATGGATTACGTCGTATGCAAAACCGCCGGGATCGCCTTCGATACCATTCAAATTGTTAACAAGCACAATCCGAATCCGAACTTCACGCCGAAGTGGTCGGATAAGCCGCTGCTGAAGTCGTGGGAGAAGTCGAAGCCCACACTCGGCTGGCCGCGGCAGACAGATTCGCTTTGCCCAGGTTGCGTTAAGGAAGCCCGCGATTCGATCTTTGAAGGTAAGAAGGATTGGCGCGACCTGATGCATGAGAAGGTCGGTGAGATCAAGGCGCAGATCATTGAACGCGATGGGCAAATCTGGATGGTGAAGGAATGCCCGATCCATGGCCATTACGAAGACATGATGGCTGTCGATGCGAAGTTTCTCAACTGGATCGAGCAGAATTTCCCCGGCCGCGACATTCCGGCACACAATGATGAAGATATGCACAAACACGGCTCCAGCACCGTCCGCTATGGTCGCGGCTCCGTGCTTACCGTGGACCTCACCAACCGCTGCAACATGATGTGCGATCCCTGCTTCATGGACGCCAACCAGGTCGGATACGTTCACGAACTTTCCTGGGAAGAAATTCAGGAAATTCTGGACAATGCACTGAAGATCAAGCCGCGACGCCAAATGTCCGTGCAATTCTCCGGCGGAGAACCGACGATGCATCCGCGCTTCTTCGACGCCATCCGCCACGCGCGCAAGATTGGCTACAACAGCGTGCAGGCTGCGACGAACGGAATCGAATTCGCTAAGAGCAAGGAATATTGCAAGCAGGCGTTCGAAGCAGGCCTGCGCTACGTTTACCTGCAATTTGACGGCATCGGCAATGACGCGAACAGCCACCGCCAGGTGGGCAACCTGTTCGATGTGAAACTGCGCGCCATTGAAAATATCCACGCGGCCGGCATCGAAATCATTCTGGTCACCACGATCGTCAACAACCTGAACAACGACCAGGTCGGCGCCATCGTGAAGTTCGCGATGGACAACCCGAAGAAAATCTCCTTCGTGGCTTTCCAGCCTGTTTCGTTCACGGGCCGCGACGAGGAAATCACTCCTGAGCGCCGTATGAAACAGCGCTACACGCTGTCTCACCTGGCGCAGGACGTCAGCGCGCAAGTCGGCAAGATCGAACCGACGCGTGACTGGTTCCCGATTTCGTTGATCAGCACGTTCGCTGCGTTTGCCGATCTTTCCCACGGGCCGGAAGCGCCCTGGGGCTCGGTGAGCTGCGGCTGCCACCCGAATTGCGGCGTGGGCACCGGCGTTTTGATCAACAAAGAGACCAAGGAATGGGCGCCCGTCCCGGCGTTCTTGAATGTCCCGCAACTCGTCGAGGACATCAAGAAAGTTACCGACGCTGCCCGCAGCAAATCCTTCTCAAACTTTACGTTTGGTTTGGCGATGCTTAAGAATTACAACCCGTATGGCGCGCCCGGAACCTTTCACCTCTGGGACCTCTGGAAGAAGATGGACAAGTCTTGGGGCCTGACCAAGAACCAGCGCGAGAAATACGGAACAGCCGGACCCGAGCGCACATACGAAGACGCGATGAAGCGCCGCAACACAGACCCGTGGAACTTCCTGATGATCGCGGGCATGTGGTTCCAGGACCTGTTCAACTATGATTTCCGCCGCACCGAAATGTGCATCATCCCGTACGCGACGCAGCAGGGCGAAATTTCATTCTGCGCGTACAACACGGGCATCGGGTGGCGCAAAATTATTGAAAACATGTACAAGAATGCGACCGTCGCGCAGTGGTACAAGGAACACGGCAAGCACGAAATTTACGCGAAGGGCAAAGCCGTGGGCCTGGACACTTACGCACACTCACTCGTGATCGATGCCGAAGACGCAGCGCGCGTCCGCGAGGTTGACACGGACGTGCCAAACACCGCCGCCGAGGAAAACCGTGCGCGCCGCAGGGCAGAATTCCTGAAGGAAGAAGCCCGCGTCCGCAAGATTTACGAGGAATTGGTGCTGAAGCAGACGCCGCAGGAAGTTGTGCAGATCGGTTCGCTGACGGACATCAAGCGCGCAACGCCGTCTGTTGCTCCTGTGACCATCAGCAACGCCAAGCCCAACGGAAACGGCGCGCCAAAGCCGCAAGTTCCCGAACATGTAGCCGGCGACTAGTTTCCGCCGCGCAAAATCACAAATCTTACAACTGCCCCTGACTCCCAGGGGCAGTTGCTTTTGAGTAGGACAGGCTTCAGCCTGTCTTCTTTTGAATTTGCGAACCTCATTAGAAATTCAACACCAGACAGGCTGAAGCCTGTCCTACTTAAACCCTTGCAGTATCTTTCCGGAGCGTGCAAACTTCCTGCAAATCCAAATTGCGAGGAGCCCTCCCGTGGATCGTGCTGCGGCCATTTCCGAGTTGGTGACGGCTAACCGCGTCGTAGCCCATCTGAAGCTGGTCGATTCCTTTGGACACGTGACGGTGCGCAACCCGGAAAATTCGCAACGATTCTTGATGTCCCGCGCCCGCGCCCCGCGTCTGGTTACGAAAGGAGACATTCTAGAATTTGATTTGGACAGCACGCCGATGGATTTGCGAGGGTTGAAACCGTACTCAGAGCGTTTCATTCACGGCTGCATTTACAAAGCGCGGCCAGATGTCATGGCCATTTGCCACAATCACGCGCACGAATTGCTCCCGCTCGCCGTCACAAAGACGGTGATGCGCCCGGCACTGCACACCGCTGCCGTGATTGGACACGAGGTTCCCGTGTGGGATATTCGCGACCAGTTTGGTGACACGAATATGCTCGTGGCGTCAAACGAAATGGGAGCGTCTCTCGCGAATTCAGTGGGTCCGGGAAAGGCGGCGCTCATGCGCGGCCATGGCAGCGTGGTCGTCGGCGCTAATGTACAAGACGCCGTGTTCACCGCGTTTTATCTGTGCCTGAACGCGGATGTCATCGTCAAAGCGATGTCTACGGGGGAGACAATCACGTATCTCTCTCCCGGAGAAGTCGATCGTGCAGGTGAATTGCACAGCCAGCCGGCAGCGCAAGGCCGCGCGTGGGAAGATTGGTGCTCGCAGGCGAATTTTGTGGCATAGGCTTCAGCCTGTGGATTTTTTTCTTGCCAGGATCAACCTTCACAGGCTGAAGCCTATGCCACATAAATGCGTCGCCACGATTCAGAAGTTGTCATGATATCTTGTGCGCAGTGGTCGTTGGAGGAATCATGCGGGTAGCAAATCGATGGTTAATTGCGCTTGCCGGCGTTTGCCTGCAGATGGCTCTGGGCGCGGCATACGCGTGGAGCGTCTTTCGCATTCCTCTCGCCAAACAATTCGGCTGGACGATTTCCCAAATCACCTCAACATTTTTAATCAGCTGGTTTTTTCTAGGTTGCGCCGCGGTCGTCGGGGGCCTCTGGATGAAGCGCAGCCAGCCGCGCGTCGTGGCGATGACGGCGGGTTTGCTGTGGGGCGGAGGCGTTTTCCTCGCGAGTTTTTCCGCGAACAGGTTGTGGTGGCTATACCTCACTTACGGCGTGATCGGCGGGATCGGCTTGGGCATGGGCTACGTCGTTCCCATCGCGGTTCTCGTAAAATGGTTTCCAGACAGGCGCGGCCTTATCACCGGAATTGCCGTCGCCGGATTTGGCGCAGGATCGCTCTTTTCCGCGCCCGCCGCCGGGTGGCTAATGCTGCGCGTTGGTCTGATGCCCACGTTCATGTATCTTGGCATTGCATACGGAATTATCGCGATCACCGCCGCCTCGTTCATGAAAAATCCTCCCGTCGGCTGGAAACCCGAAGGCTGGACACCCTCAGCCACGCAACTTTCGCAGCGTTCCACGCGTGATTATTCTCTGGGCGAAGCTCTCGCCACGTGGCAGTGGTGGGCGATCAGCGGACTCATGTCCATCAACACGATGGCGGGCCTGTCGATTGTCTCCCAGGCATCGCCGATTTTTCAGGAACTCGGGAGCGCCACGGTGAAGACCGCCGCCGGGCTCGTCGGAATTATCAGCATCGGCAATGGCGCGGGCCGAATTTTCTGGTCGTGGGTCTCTGATCTGACGTCCAGAAAAACCGCGTATTTTTCGATGTATCTCGTCGAAGTCATATTGTTCTGGAGCTATCACACAATCCATTCGCTCCCGATTCTCGCGGCAGCGACCTTCGTCCTGGTGATGTGCTACGGCGGCGCGTACGGCATCACGCCCGCATTTGCCGCCGACTATTTCGGTCCGCGCGATGTCGGGTCCATCTTTGGATTGATGATGCTGCCATGGGCATTCGCCTCGGTCTTCGGCCCGTACGTCTTCGCATATCTTCGCCAGATCAACGGAAATTACTCGCAAGCCCTTACCTTCCTCGCGAGTTTGATGACTGCCGCGCTCCTCCTGCCGATTCTGGTACGTCCCCCTCGGAGCCGAAACGTCGCGGGTGCGGCGGACGAGCCGGCGCAGTTCACGGTAGAAGCGTTGCCTACGAACACCATCGACGATTAAGCGGAATTACTATTACCATTCCCATTTTTTGTTTTTAGCCGGCAAGGGACTTAGTTGCATTGATTTCCCCGCCTGAGTACAATCCGCCTCAGCTAGTCGGATTTGTCCAGGCCCGCGTCGGCCCTTTCGCCCGTTTCTTTATGAATTCATTTTTCCCACCTTTCAAAACGGAGGAATGCAATGCCACTAAACCAGGACAGGCTAAATGAAATGCTTCACCGCGGCGTAAATGATTTTGGCGCGACCTTTCACGCCGCTTTGGTAACCATCGGTGACAAACTTGGACTGTACAAAGGACTCGCCGCAGGCGGCCCGCAAACCCCAGCGGAACTCGCAGCACACACGGGCACCACGGAACGTTACATTCGCGAATGGCTCGCCGGACAAGCCGCAGGCGGCTATGTTTCGCTGAACTCCGCAACAGGGAAATATTTCCTTAGCGACGAACAGGCCTTTACCCTAGCCGACGAAAACAGCCCTGCGTTTCTTCCCGGCGCTTTTCAAGTCGCACTCGCGGCCACTAAGGCAGTTCCTCAATTAGTCGAAGCATTTCGCACCGGCGAAGGAATGGGCTGGCACGAGCACGATCACGAATTGTTTCATGGAACGGAAAGATTTTTTCGCCCGGGATATGCCGCGCACTTGATTGCCGAGTGGATTCCCGCACTCAGCGGAGTCGAAACTCACCTGAAGCAAGGCGCACGCGTCGCTGATGTTGGCTGTGGGCATGGCGCCTCCACCGTATTAATGGCGAAGGCTTATCCGAAATCAACATTCATGGGTTTCGATTATCACGAAGGCTCGATCCAAACAGCCAGAGCGCGTGCGAGGGAAGCAGGCGTCGAAGATCGAGTGGATTTCGAAGTCGCCCGCGCGAAAGATTATCCAGGCACAGGTTACGACCTCGTTACTTTTTTCGATTGCCTGCACGACATGGGCGACCCCGTAGGCGCGGCGCGACACGTGCTGTCCACGTTGTCGCGCGAGGGAAGTTGGATGATCGTCGAACCCTTTGCCAACGATCGGGTGGAAGATAATTTGAATCCCATCGGTCGCGTGTTTTATTCCGCATCCACGTTGCTTTGCACGCCCGCCTCGCTTTCACAGGAAGTAGGTTTAGCCCTCGGCGCGCAAGCCGGCGAGAAGCGAATGAAAGAGGTGGTGACCTCCGGAGGATTCACAAAATTCCGTCGCGCTACGGAAACCCCCTTCAACCTGATCTATGAAGCGCGCCCGTAATTGCTTTCGGAGCGCACGCCCGTATTTCAGGGCGGGCAGCGGTTCGTATCGTGCAACGCAAATTGTAAAACGCACGCAAACTTATCGAAGCTGTGCCTTGCGGGAGGAAAATGCCCATTGCGTTCCGAAATTCGCGGAACGCGATGGCCGCTACGAAAACCGCCTTCGGCATGCGTGCTAAAAATGGACCGGGCCTGCCTTCTTCACTGGAAATGCGACGCGCAATGCATGACAATAGGGTCGCGTCTATAGGTTCATCAGCTTACGGAAACACTAAACGGCACGCTTCCGCGCAGCGCGGATTTTACAGGCTAAAATTCATGGACCCAGAAGAACCGGAAGAGAACGAGCAAAGAGTTTTTAGTCTCACGGAAGCGGAACACGCCCGCCGACAGGTCGAACCGCTGCTGATCGACGCGATGCAGGGCCGCCGCGAAATGGGCGAGCTCGAGGAAAGTTTGAGCGCCATCGCCAACCGCATTCAAATCATGGGCGGCGTCACGGTTGATTACGACACCGCCTCCCGCCTGCGCTCTGATCTGAATCAGATCGTGGAGAAGGTGAAGAACGCGCTCGACCAGATCCAGGCAACCGGATGCATCGTAAAAGATCTCGATTCCGGCCTCGTAGATTTTCCTTCGGTCGTCAAGGATGAAGAAGTTTATTTGTGCTGGCGATTGGGAGAAGACCGCATCCGTTTCTACCATCGCCAGGACGAAGGTTTCTCCGGCCGCAAGCCCATCGATCCGGAAGACACCGGCCCCCGCCATCCTATTCAATGACGTAACGCGATTCTTGTGCATCCGCGCATCCGCAGTCTTAGAAAAATCGAACGCCCGCGAATCTTCCGGTGTTAGAATGCGGCCCTGTCCGAAACAGGTTTGATTCAGTAGCACAGGCGTCGGCCTGTGAATTTTCGACCTTGCAATATCAAAATTCCACAGGCTGAAGCCTGTGGCACTTAACCCGGCTCTCGCAAGTCTTAGTGGGTTGCGCAAAAAATGAAAAGGAGCTGTTCAACATGCCAAGTAGCAAAAATATTCTGACAAAGTCGGCGGGAATTTTTACCGGAGCCGGCTTGCTGGCCTGTGTGATTTCGGTCGTGCCCGCCGCGTTTGCGCAATATCCGTCCACATTCCAGATCACCCCCGATGGCACGACCGTGAAGCTTGAAGACTATGCGACTCCGCCGCTCTCCAGCGCGACGCATGGCGGCGACACCTCCACGGAGATCAATTACAAGGGACAGCTCGGCCGCGTGACAGCCTTGCGCGCGGAGCCCGCGAATGCGCCGCTTGCCGCATCGCGCGTGTTTGTTGACGATCAGAACGGCACCCTCTACATTCTTGACACTGCAACCAAAACTTTTACGCCCTACCTTAAATTCAAGGATATTTTCCCGAATTTTGCCTCGGACAAAGGAAACGCTTCTGGGATTGTCTCCATCACGTTCGATCCCGCGTACGCAAAAAATGGAAAGTTCTATACCATACATGTGGAAAATCCAGCGCTCTCCACGTCCAAGACTCCCGTGAACACTGCGGCGCCGAATTTAAAACTGGACGGTTACTCGACCACCGAAACCGTGAATCCTCCGACGGGACCCGTGCATCTGGAATCCGTGCTCGTCGAATGGACCGACACCAATATTCGTAACGCGACTTTTGAGGGTTCCGCGCGAGAACTTCTGCGCATCGGATTCGATCGCAATCATCCAAGCGATGACACAATCTTCAATCCGACGGCCAAACCAGGCAGCCCTGATTACGGAAACCTCTACATTGGTGTTGGCGACGGTGCGCAAGGCGAAACGCCCGGCCCCACGCACACGATTCCTCAGCGGCTTGATACTCTGCTTGGAAAAATTTTGCGCATCACGCCCGACATCAACTTGCACACGAAAGATATGCTCAGCCCCAATGGCCGCTACCGCATTCCGTCCACCGGACCGGACCCGAATCCATTTACAAAGGTGGCGGGCGCGCGCGGCGAAGTGTTTGCCTACGGTTTGCGGCACCCGCATCGTTTCGATTGGGACGCAACATCGAAAACTTTCCTCGTGATCGATATCGGCCTGCACTATTGGGAAGAGATCAATATCGTCGCGAAGGGCGCGAACTACGGCTACCCCGAGCGTGAAGGCAACGAACAATTGTTTGTCGAAAGCAATGGCAAGACGGGCAGCTTGATGACGCCGCCCGTCGCATTCCCGGATCGAGATTTGCTGAAGGTTGAAGGCATCGACGAGCCCGTGATTCCCATCTATCCGGCCGCGGTGTACAGTCACTGGGAAGGCGATTCCATCGGCAGCGGTTTTGTGTATCGCGGGAAACTGATGCCCCAAATGCGCGGAAAATTTATTTTTAATGACATGACCACCGGCCGCATTTTTTACACGGACTTGAATGAAATGCTGGCTACGCGCGGCCAGCGCAATCATCAGGCGCCCATACACGAATTACAGGTGGAGTATAAAAGCTCAGCGGACGCGAGCAAACCGGCCACCAAGCAGCGCATGTTTGACATTATTGCCCACACTTACGCGCAAAGAGGCGGCAATGCCGGAGCAGATCACGTACTGCCTGGCGCAGCCGGAGCCACGACCGGATGGCGCGATGAAGATCACAAGCAGCCCAAGGCCGATAAAGACGGAGCATCCTATGGTGGCGGACGCGCCGACGTCCGCATTGCGATGGGCGGCGACGGCGAAATTTATGTCCTTAGCAAATCCGACGGCATGATCCGCAAAATGGCGTCTGTAGCCACTCCGCCACCCGCAACAAAATAAACAAGCTCACTACGCCCGAAAATTAGAAACGCGCGCCAGAAGCCGGCGCGCGTTTCGGCGCTGATCCGGTGCAGTCGATCCCTCTAGATCGAAACAATTTGCGCCAGCAACTAGGCGTTAATCCCACGAAACAAAACCTTTGCGTTCAAGCAACCAACGGCCAGAAATAGTATGCTATCTATGTGGGCGCATACCTGATTCTACACAGCGTAATCGTCGTTCTCGGATTCCTCGCCGCTTCGTTTGGGCTTTTCTTGGCGTTCCTGTCCCAGCGTTATTGGTTTGCGCGCGCCTGGCAATTTGCCGGGCGAATCGAGGATCCTGTCGCTCGCAAGAGAACGCGCGCGGCGCTGGTGGCTGTCGTTGTGTCCGTCGCACTGCTCGCGCTGACCGCAGCGACTCGGAGCATGCGCGGCATTGTTACCCACGGTTCCTGGAGCACCGCTTTTTTTGGTTTCTGGCTCACTAGCTCAATTTTCTCCTACTTGGGCGTCAAAATTATTGCGGGTTTCGAGTGGGTATGGAAGCGCGTGCGAAAGCCGTCTCCTGAAGCAGTACCCGTCGCGGTCTCGGTCTCACCCACCCTGGCCGTTGCCGGCGCGCAGAAGGAGCACATCGATCAGTCCCGCCGCTATTTCTTCCAGGCGGCGGGCGTCATCGCGGGCGCTGTGCCATTTGTCACTGCCGCCTACGGATTTGTCGCGGAGCGGTTTCAATTCTCCGTACGCGAAATCGAACTTCCCATCGCCAATCTCCCGGCCGCTCTGGACGGAATGCGCATCACGCAGCTCAGCGATATTCACATTGGCCCTTACATGCCCACGGCGCAAGTGCGCCGCGCCGTAGGCATGGCCAACGAACTGAACGGGCATCTCACGGTGGTCACCGGCGATTTCGTAAGCAGCAAATCGGATCCGCTGGAAGAGTGCATCACGGAGCTTTCGCATTTACGCGCGCCTCTCGGCGTATGGGGATGCAACGGAAATCACGAAATTTACGCTCAGGCGGAAGCAAAATCCGCCGAACTTTTTCAGCGTTTTGGAATGAAGCTGCTTCGGCTCGAAAATGCCGAACTTCGCTGGCAAGGAAGCGCGTTCAACCTGCTAGGCGTTGATTACCAGCGTCAGCATGACACCGAAGGAAAACATGCGCCGATGCTGTTCGGCGTTGACCGACTTGTACGCCGTGACGTTCCCAACATACTGCTTTCGCACAATCCGAATACTTTCCGCAAAGCCGCTGAATTGGGCATTGAACTTTCGCTCGCCGGACACACGCACGGCGGCCAGGTGAACGTTGAAATTCTCGATCATCGCTGGAGTCCCGCGCAATTTCTCACGCCATACGTCGCCGGGCTCTACCGCAGACCTCTGTTGGCCCCAGCAAATACCGGAGACGCCGCGGATTCCAGTGGCCCTCCAGTCGCCGTTTCAGATCTGCATTGTTCCAGCGCCATCTACGTAAATCGCGGCCTGGGCACAATCGGCGCCCCGGTCCGCCTGGGCGTCCCACCAGAAATCACGTTAATTACCCTGCGTCGCGCGGTTTAAGTAGGACAGGCTTCAGCCTGTCTGGTTTTGATGTTCGTTCGTCTGCGAAAATTAACAGAATTCAAAACCACAAAATCATAAAATCAAAAGAAGACAGGCTGAAGCCTGTCCTACCGGTTGCCGCGCACGCACTGCAGTGCGATAATTTGGTTTTGCATGGGCTTGCTTCAGAGCACGAGAGAGAGTCGCTCCGCGAGCGGAGACTCTTCAGGGGGAAAAGCGATGGGAGTGCGAGACGCTTGGGTTGAGAAGCGGCTGAAGGA
>DASRQU010000175.1:0-38579 GCA_035696345.1 Candidatus Acidiferrales bacterium | reverse complement strand
TCGGTTGAATACGGGGCCAACCAGACGATCGTAATCATCTTCGCCGGATTGCATAAAGGTCTCGGGAGTCCAATCCTTCCGCCAGGACGCGATGTAATAGAAGGCATCCTTGCGCGCGCGCTCGTCCCAATCCTGCCGCATCAGGTCAGTGGTATCTACTGCCAATGGAATTCTCCTGAAGACGAGCACTAATTCTCGGTCCTTTTTTTTTGCGCGTATCCCACCATGCGGTCGCTCAGATGCAACAGTTTGCTCGCTTCGGCGGTGATTCGTAATGCCAATTTCTTCCATGCCGTGAAACCTGCATTTGCATTCGTGCTGAGAGGACTCGGTTCGAGCGAATCCACAGTTTTCACATGAAATCCCGCTTTCTCCATACAAAGGCTGAAAGTCCGCGGAGTAAATCCCCATAAGTGCCATGGAATATCATCAATGGGGCACCAAGGCTGGCCGAAAATCTTCCTTTTCCCGCCAACTATCGTTTGAATCAGCCCTGCGATATTGGGAGTTGTCATGACTACAAAGCCGCCAGGCTTCAAAATTCGGAGCACTTCCCGCAATTCGGCAACCGGATCCACAACGTGCTCGATGACATCAAGCAGACTGACAACGGTGAAATAGTCCGAGGGAAAACGCGTTGAATGCAAGTCCCCATGGACAACCTGAAGTCCGAGCACGTCCGTAAGGTGAAAATATGCCTCTCCAATTGGCTCAATGCCGATTACCTGAAAGCCGTACTGTTTTGCATTCTGCAAGAACATCCCACTGAACGCTCCGACATCGAGTAAGGAGCCTCCGCTCATCCCAAAGCGCTCCAGCGACTTCAAAATCGATACCTGCTCGTTCTGCTTCCAAGCGGGGGGTGGCCCATCTTCGCGCCCGATGTCCCGAAGCGGCGCTCCGGTCAATTTTCCTTTATCGTACAATGTATTGAGGTCATCTTGGGAAGGCGCATTTAGGGCAAACAAGACTTTGCAACCGTCGCATCGCGCAACCTGAAAATCCTCTCGTTCCCAAACGATGCTTGATTTTTCCGATTCGCAAAGTAAGCAACTCAAATCCGTTCTCCCCACTTTGCCCAAGTTGGGGGGGGGGAGGTTCGGGAAAAACTACCGGACGCGACTGCGAGAAATGTCTTCATTGTTTTATCGCTACGTGGTTCACGCCCACGACATTTGCCTGAGTGAAAATTCAAGACGCACTTTGGCTGGTCTCCATTTCAATTCTAAGATCGTCTGACATCCCTGCGGCAACACTCGCTACCGCCTCTCAATTATATTCACCACGCGTTCGGGTTCTCCAGTCCAACTGCGGAAACGAGATAGTCCTTTATTCGTGTACCACCTTCGAAGCTGATAGAATACGCGAGGAGGAAGGAGCAAAGTCTGGAGCAGAACTAACGATTGGAATATACGATAACGTACGGATACTTTGTGATAAGCCGCCTTGAATGCGGCGCGTTCAACAGTAAAAACCTCCAGCGGGCTCCCGCCATCCAGACTAAGACGAGCTCGCCCTGCATCGACGCGAGTTCCTTTAAATAAAGTGGAAATAATATTTTCGGTGGCGCCAAGTCGGCGGAGCTTCGGAGGGAGCTCGCGTAAAAGGACGTCAAGAACTTTCAATTTGCGCCGCACTTTCACTGGTTCAAACTTTCCGAACTGATATAAATTACCCGAATGGATTACGTAATTGCAGAGCGGCTCATTCAAAATCATAGCAGGCCCGATGGCGGGAGCCAGGGTGAAAATATATTCGTCGGCCTCAATCGTCAATTCTTCCGGAATCGGCACAATCTGCTCCAAAACACGTTTTCGCACGGTCATCCTGCTAGTGCCGAAAAATGCAGCAAGGTGGCGGAATAATTCGGCGTTTTCCTCGGAAGCCAGATCCAGGCGATAGGTTTTGCCTGGTAGAATCAGGCCCAGCGGCCGACCGTCGGAATATTCTTCATGAAATCCATGCCCTACAATTCCGACATCGGGATTCGATTCCAACGTATCGATAACCCGGCGTAATTTATCTTTCGCCCACCAATCGTCGCCGTCCAACGTTGCAATAATTTCGCCGCGCGCATGGGCAAAACCGAGATTAAATGCCGAAGCCTGCCCGCCGTTTTCCTTGCGAATTAAGCGTACTCGCGGTTCAAATTGCAGAACGATTTCCGGAGTGCCGTCGGTTGACCCGTCATCCACTATCAAAATTTCGACATCGTCCATCGGCATATCCTGGTTAAAGACGCTGAGGACGGCCCGTTCGATGAAACGCTCGTGATTATAGGTGTCAATTAATACAGTCACGCGCGGAATGGCATTTGCTTGCATAAATTAACTTGATCGGCGTTTAACCCTTTTTGAGATATCGCTCGCTCAATAATTTCTCATTCGCGGAAATCCACGAAAGTATGGAATCTAGTCCATCGGAGAGACTAACCTGGGGCTTCCAACCTAGAACGCGCTCCACTTTCCGATTGTCCGTAATATAAATCACAGTATCGGCCTTGCGAGGAGTGTCCTCATGAGCGATCGACATGGACCGGCCTGTCCTTTTCTCGAAAAATTGTGTAGCTTCGAGAAGTGAAATTGAATTTGCGGCGCCACCGCCCGCGTTAAACACGCCGCTTCGTAAGCTGTGAATTTGAGCAATTTCCAAGTCCAGCAGACGGCACACGTCATCCACAAACAATATGTCGCGGACCTGCTTCCCGCCCCAGCCAATATATTTCAGCGGCAACCCGAACCGACAAGCTACGGCCCACCAAACCACCCATCCCTGATCGATTTTGCCAAACTGTCCCGCGCCTGAAATTACGCTGAGGCGATTGACGATCACCGGAGTGTCGAACGCGTCCGCATATTCCTGGCAAATGACGTCCGCCATTAGCTTACTGACTCCGTACATACTTTTGCCAGGACCATCCAAGCTGAATTCTTCGGAGATACCAAATTCAGGGTCGAAACCTTGCGGCCGATTCTCTACCGGCAGACTTTGCCAAGCCACAGAGTCCCATTTCAGACGACTCTCGTATTCGTGTCGCGGCAAAGCATTGACCTTATAAGCACTGTAAATGCGATTCGTACTGCAAAAAATCAGCGGGCAATTGTGCGCCCGAGCAAATTCAAGCACGTTGATCACGCCAAGCGTATTGTTCGTCAAATCGAATGTCGGATTGCTGTATCCGGAAACCACTGATGGTTGAGCGCTCGCGTCGCAAACCAACTCAATTCCCGGCGGCAGATTAGTGAAATCTTCCACGCACCGGACATCGCCGTGGACAAATGTAATTCCATTGTTTTCCAATCGCTCAATATTGGATTCGCTGCCTCGGCGCACGAGGTTGTCCATGGCCACAACGTCATGGCCACGCTCGCGTAGGTATAACCCGAGTGTAGAGCCGAGGAATCCGCAACCGCCGGTAATCAGAACTTTCAAGGTGTCATATCTCCGAAGAAGCGCGCTGCGGTTTGGGATGCCCCTCAAGCCACAGACGGAAGTCTCGATACGGGAAATAACCCAAGACGGCCAGGTCGAGTCCCAGTAGATCAAAGCGCCGGGCGTTCAGGTCTTCTCGCACCAAATCGAGAAACGTGTACCGGAAGTGAACGAGTAACGCGTGGCCAATTACGGAGCGCAAGCGCACACCATCCGCATATGCTCGAACGCCAAAGCGCCACCACCGCCAGTAAGTGTCGAGGATCGATCGCACTGTGTCGTGCCTTTGATGAACGACCCGTGCCTCCGGATCATACAAAAGGTCCCACTTCATGTCGCGCAAGCGCCGGGAAACGTCCGTATCCTCGCCGTTTGTGCGCATGGACTCATCATAGCCACCGGCTTCCAATATGGCCGACTTGCGAAACATATTATTGCACCCGAAAAGGAATTTTGGATTTCGCAACGGTTTCTCGCCCCACTCCTGCGGCATATGGGCGCGACGCCACCGATCGGCCGCGGTGCGCTGGTTACCCTCTACGAGACGTCCGCCAACCCCAGCGAGTTTGGCGTCGTCAAAATGCCGCGCCAAGCCAGCGAGCCAGCCAGGATCGGGAACGCAGTCCGCATCGAGTGACGCGACTAGCTCGTTGCGAGCCGCCCTGAATCCTGTGTTGCGCGCGGCGCCAAGTCCGTTGTTCTGCGGCTGGCGTATAACGGTCGCATCCGGGTAACCAGCAGCAATTTCCGCGGTGGAGTCGCTTGAGCCATCGTCTATCACCAGAATTTCGTTTGCCGGAAGCGTTTGTGCAAGAAGGCCGTCAATCGCGCGGGAAAGAAACTCCGCGGAGTTATAGGCCGGAACATAGACACTGATCTTATCCACTGTTGTCGATTCCCATCGCGTGCCGGCATAAAGCTGCAGCGTAAAACAATTGACTCTCCCTGCCCGCTTTCTCCGTGCTCATGCGCCTCGCGGTTCCGCTGGGGTCCAAACAATCACGAGTTATACGCGGCGTGTTAAGAACCAACTTTTTGGCCTTGTTGCCTCTCGGCAGCGACCATCTCTTCCAGGATTGAATCCAGATTGCGCGTTAGGCTCCATCCGGGATAGTGATTCTTCAGTTTCGCTAAATTTGAGATGTAGCAAATGTGATCGCCTTTGCGCGCCTGCGCCGAGTACGTCCAATTGATCTTGTGACCAGTCAACGCTTCGATTCGCGAGATGGCTTCCAGCATCGAGACGCTATTGGCGCGGCCTCCGCCGAGGTTGTAAACCTCGCCGGGCCGCGGATTGCGCGCAAATTCCTCGAACGCGCGCACCACATCGAAACTGTGAATATTGTCGCGGACCTGCTTTCCTTTGTACCCAAAAACCGTGTACGGTTTTCCGGATAGTGCCACCTTGAGCAGATACGAGAGAAACCCGTGGAGCTCGACGCCCGAATGCGCCGGGCCCGTCAGGCAACCGCCGCGAAAAATTCCCACACCCATTCCGAAATACCTGCCGTATTCCTGTGCATAGATGTCGGCGGCAACTTTGGAAGCACCAAAGAGCGAGTGCATCGTCCGGTCGATGCGACAAGTTTCGTCAATTCCTTCATGATCGTCGGGATCGGAGTAGTCGTAGCGTGTTTCGTTTTCGCGCATGGGCTTTTCGTTGGGGGAGTCGCCGTACACTTTGTTGGTGCTCATGAAAATGAACGCGGAATCGCCACAATGTTGGCGGGTGGCTTCCAGCAAATTCACGGTACCCAGAGCATTCACTTCAAAATCCAGCAGAGCAATGTCCGCCGCCTTATCATGCGAAGGCTGCGCGGCGCAATGGATGACCAGGTCGAAGCGATTTTCGCGGAACAGCGCCATGACCCCATCCCGATCCCGAATATCGAGCGCCACCGGAGTGAATTGCCGCGTGGCGTTCTTAAGCCGCTCGAGATTCCATCGCGTGTCTCCCGGAGGGCCAAAGAAAATGCGGCGCATGTTATTGTCCACGCCGACAACCTTGTGACCCTGGCGGTCGAAGTACTCGACCGCTTCCGAGCCAATCAGGCCGCTGCTTCCGGTTACCAGGATGCTCCAGGTCTTCACGGTGTCACTTCTCCTTCGACGTATCCTCACGCACAAAACCGTCCCTAGGTCCCGGGCCGGCGATCAAATTCATGGCTGCGGCCGCGCTCTCCTCAGGAGAGTCGAACCTTCTCGTGGCGCAGACCGACAGCATGGCGCAGCCAGCGGGTTATTCTCTCGCGATTCTCGTCGAGAGCATGGAATTTCCCGTAACCGACGATTAGAACACCAACCGCATTAAAGCAATTGACAGCCCGAATTCGGCGTGTCATTAGTGGGCTTTGCTGCCGATAGGCTTTCATCAGATGACGGAAAAACCTAATACGGCCGGGCGGCGAGAGCTGAAACTCATCTCGTTCCAACAAAAGCACCCACTTCGTTAACGACACTCGGACCTCTGGCTGCCGGGTATCATACCCATGTAATACAAACCACTCCGTCATCCCCTTGACGATTTCACGGCGTGTCTCAATGCGGCGAAGCAACCGCTTCGTCTCCGCAACTCCAGCAGCCTGAAAATATAGATTCTTCCCATGAATCCGGTAAATTCCGAGTGGTCGTCCAATACATATGACCGGAGCCAAAAAGACAGCCAGACTGCCGATGTATGCATCCGCCTGGATTCGGAGGGTCTCAGGAATCGGCAGGAGCTGTGCTAGGATCTCCCGCCGATAAGAACTCGTGGTCATGACGCCGTCAAATAGTACCAACTGCTTTATGCTCGAAGGCACAAATCCGGAAATAGGCGTGTAAACCGCCTCCCGATATTCACCCGTTTCCACATGAAATTCCCGGAGGGGGTGATAAACCATGCCAGCCTCCGCGTGCTTTTCAAATTCTGCGACAACGGTACTCAGCCGATCCGAAAACCAATAATCGTCGGCGTCGAGTATGGCTATAATTTCGCCACGAGCCTTCGCGAAGCCAAAATTAAAAGCCGATGCCTGCCCGCCGTTGGTCTTGCAAAAGTACTGCACACGAGGGCCGTACTTCTTGACGCGAGCGGCGGTGTCGTCGGTCGAGCCGTCATCGATGACCAAGACTTCCATTTGATCAGGTGGGAAATCCTGGCTTAAGACGCTTTCGATCGCTTGATCTATAAAATGGCCATAATTATAGGTATCGATGAGAACGGTAACAAATGGCGAGCTCAAGGCAGTTTCCTGGCCGGCGATGGATCCGCCTCCGTAGGCTGCCGGAATAATTTCGATCTCAGGCCCAAACGGGCGCGCAAGGGTCGACTCAAATCGAGAAAAATATGCCACACCGGCAACCACACGTCAAAAGTCAGCACCCGTCCTGTCCCTTTCCACGCATGCGCCGTGGCATGCCAGTAGCGTGTCCGATTTGGCTTGATTCCGTTCGCCGTCAGCCGCGTGGTTGCGTCCCCGATCGTGCGGAGATGCCGCCAGCCGCCGGCAAGAGTAAAATTCCTTTTAGAAAGCTCGTCGGTCCATATGCCTTGCTTTCCCATGGGATGATACGAATAGCCATGATTCTGATGGACCGCAAATACCAAGCTGGAAGCGTCCACCACCGCAGCGCCGGAATCAATCGCCTTCCAGACCAACCAGTTATCCCAGCAGACACGTCCGATGACAAACGCCGGTATTTGCCTGTGGTACAATTTTCGTGAAAAACAGAAATAGTCAATCCACCACCCGTCCCTTCGGTCGTTTGTTTTGAGGGCGACTTGACGAATCTCATGGCTCCATCCGGAGTTAGAAAAATTTACAGGTCTCGCAATTTCGGTGTCCCACCGCCGGCCTACCATCAGAAAAGCTGCGTAGGTATCACTGACGTGACGAACAGCTTCGCAAAACTCAGGAAGCAAGATGATGTCACAATTCACGTAACACAGGACATCGTGACGAGCAATTTCCTGGGCACGATCAAACATGTAGTCGATGCGCTTTAGCCCTGAATCGTGACGCTCGACCAAAGGCTCGTGACGAACACCAAGCTTCCCGGCCACCTCCGCAGCACCTTCTTCATCGCCGAACAGAATTACTTCCACGTCAGGATGAAGCAGGCTCCAGCTCCGCAGAGCATTCCGCTGAATGACGCCGGAATGACCAAGGAAAGGTTTCGCTGTTGTAAACAGAGTCAGCACGCAATCGTCTCCCGGCTGCTGTCTGTCCTTATTTTAGGCTGTAGTCCATCAGTGAACTGAAGACGGGGCAATGGCAATCTCCTTTAAGAACTCGGAAACCCGCTCGTCCGGAACGGCGACAAGATTGGCATCGTATTTTTCCTGATCCGAAGCAATCGGATGCGGGAATCCATCTTCTGTCAGCGAAAACCAATGATAGCCGATCACGGCTAGGAATCGCACAATCTCCCTCGCCTGATAGCCCCACGGATTGGTTCGCCTGTCCTCAACTTCAATCAAAAATATCGGACGAAGATTGGAACTGAGCAGTCTTTTGGCGCCCGCCAATGCATCCAATTCGGCTCCCTCCACGTCAATCTTTATGAAGTCCACATTGGAAATAGCTGACTCCGCGAGAAAATCATCTAGCGGCCGTACCTGGACCTCCACCAGCCTACTCCTAGTCTCAACTGAAGGAGGTCTCAAACTATTGCACCAATTTTCACCGTCGCTCGCGAGATAGAGATTTTCTCGTTTCGTGGTTTTACCTAGGGCAATCGATGCTACTCGAACATTTGAGCAGGAATTTACGTCAATATGCCGTTTCAGACGTTTTCGCTCGCGCGGGGAAGGTTCGAACGCGATTACGCGGCCCGTGCGTCCAACAAGCTTAGAAGCAATCATTGTATAAAGACCATGATGCGCCCCTATATCGAGAACTGTTAATCCGGGTCTTAGAAGCCTCTGCACAAAATTTGTCTCGGCTTTTTCAAATCCTTCCGTGGACAATGCATTGTCAAGCGGTCCGCGCCCTCCAAGCCACCATATCCCATAGGGCAGTTGAATAGGAGAGGGGAAGCGCCCGAGCCAATCCTTCACGCGTCGTAACACAATAAGACATTTCACACGAAATGGACTAAATAAAAATCGGCGGATTCGCTCCGAAATTGTAGCTGGCGGAGGCAAGGCAATGATCGCTCGTTCCATTATTCGTGCTCCCGTTTTGCGCAGTCTCGCGCCACAAAATCCACCGTGGCCTTCTCGGCATTACAGTCCGTTCGTAGGTTCAGGGCGCCAGACCAATGATCGCGCGTTGATAAGATTCTGTGGCGACGATAATTTTGGGAACATCTTCCCACATTTCCAATTCTTCACTGTACTGCCGCACCTCTTCGTTCAACTAAACGAACCCCAATCGCAACGGGACCAAGACACTCAACGCAATGTGGCTCGTGCTTTCTGCACCTTGAATATCCCAATGAACAAACCTTGATGGTCGCGTGGGTTGGCAGACCGAGCTAACTCAGCATTGTGGGTCGGTCTCATAGCAAATTCATACGCGCTCACAAGCTTCATGGGCCATCCCTAGCTCCCTTAATCGTCACATTGTCTACCCAAACTGCGCTACTACCGATACAGCATTCTGATTAAAGTGATGCGAAACCAAAACAACTGTTCTGCCATCCTTGGCTACCTCAGCCATTCGCACAAAGCACTTCTTTGGAAATTGATGTCGCCCGCTGCGAGCACTTCGTCGACCAAAAGAAAATCCGGCTCAAGGTGCGCGGCGAAAACGTTGCACCACGGAAGCGTACTTTTCACGCAATGATTTGTCGAAAAATCTGCGAACCCTAGGGAAAGTCGCGCTTTTCGCCCACGGATTTGCGGTTTCGATCGGCTGAGTAACCAGGTCAAGCCCCTGCATTCTGACGGGGAGACGTGATGCAAATAGGACAGTGCGGCGGCGCACATGGGTCGTCGTTTCACGAAAATCGTCGTCGTCCGGTAACGGGTTCACTCGGTAGACCGAATTGAAGCCGGCGTGGTAAAGCATCTTGATTATGCAGCCTTCGCTAGGATAGAACGCTACATCGGTAAGACTTTGGTCTTCCGATGCCGGTTCGTTTCTAAGCAGCATCCAAGGCTTGACGTCCGGCAAGCACATACTTTCAAGCAGAAGACCCTTACCCGTTAGCGCATGCAGGTTTCGGATCGCGAGGAGTCCGTTTTCAAGGTGATACAGAAGACCAAAACACAGCACAAGATCGAACGAACCCAAACTGCCGATGCCTGGATTTTCAATATCCCCCTTGCTGAAAGACATCTGAGGATAACGTCGGCGGGCCTCCACAACGTTTTCTTCTCGCCCGTCGAAAGCGTCCACATGCAAGCCGCAGTCTTCCAAAACTTTAGTGAAGAATCCGATGCCGCATCCGGCATCCAATGCCGCGTTTAAGCCCATCGCGCCCTTCAGCTCAGGCACCAACCGCCGAATTAGCGCCCCGCGTGACTCGATCAATTGCAAATAGTGCGGTTGATCAAAAACGGTTTGACTTTGATCTATGGTTTTCATCATCGTGTATTGTAAATTCGTAGGGGATATTTAATATTCCATTCCATTCGTCTTTCGAATGTTGCAGCACTTGCGTCGCGATATTTATTTCGGGCAGGCAATCCCACAGATCCAGTAGCTCTCCATCCTCCCAAAGACTCACTTGCCAGGAATATGGACCGGGGCGAATTGGAAGCATTGGGAAGGAGTATGCAAAAGAATGCAAGCCAGGCTCAAGGCGGATGTCATCTTGTGCACAGGCCCAAATGAGTTGTCGATCCACGCTGAACAAAGCCACTCCATGATGGCCGTGCCGCACTTCCTTGCTGATCTCCAGATCAAAACGTACAGTGATCGGGTTGAGCAAAGTTACCATATGCGGCGATTCCCCGCGCGACTCCGAAATTTTCCAACTCAGGAAGCGCGCTTTCTGACCCCGGATTGCTTGGCTCGATGCGGTTCCCGTATACACAGCGGCTTCGTAGGCGCCGACTACTTCTGCGGTGGTACCAACCTGACGGATCGTCCCGCCGTCCATCCAGATCACTTTGTCGCACAGCCTGCGAACCTGATTCATTTGATGAGTAACGAAGACGATGTTGCGCCCGGCCTCGGCAACTTCCCCCATCTTGCTCAGACACTTCCTCTGAAACGAGAGGTCGCCGACGGCGAGAACTTCATCGACCAGCAGAATCTCTGGCTCAAGGTGCGCGGCGACAGCAAACGCAAGGCGGACATACATGCCGCTCGAGTAATGCTTCACGGGCATATCAATGAATTTGTCGATTTCGGCAAAAGCCACGATCTCATCGAATTTCTTGTCAATTTCGCGCTTGGTCATACCAAGGATGGATCCGCTGAGGTAAGTATTTTCACGGCCCGACAGCTCGCCGTGGAACCCAGTCCCGACCTCAAGGAGGCTGCGGACGCGGCCGTGAATGTCTGCCCAGCCAGTGGTCGGTCGCGTGATACGCGAGAGTATCTTCAGCAGGGTGGTTTTCCCGGACCCGTTGCGCCCGATCAGACCGAGGACCTCGCCCTGCCGAACTTCTAGAGACACGTCCCGAAGCGCCCAGAAGGTCTCATGTTGCGAACGGCGCAGGACAGTTAGCGGCGAACGAAGAAAGCCGCTCAAAGCGTCGCGTAAAGTCTGGTTCGAGGTCGTTAACCCACGGCGATACCGTTTGCCTAACCCTTCTGCATGAATGACTATGTTTGTCATAAACTTTGCCTTGCCCGCTTGGCCCGATTCTCTATCTCATCTCGGATCAAACCCGGTCAGCAACAGTGCCTTCAATCCGCTGAAAAAAGAAAAGCCCCCCAACCAATACGATCACAACCATCGCCGTCGACGCCAGCAGCAGCGGTCCCGGCGGGGCACCGTGGCCCGTCAGCGCCCAGCGAAAACCATCAATCACGCCCGCCATGGGGTTCAATCCGTACAGCCAGCGCCAGCGATGCGGCACGAGCGAGCTTGGATAAGCCACCGGGGACGCCAGCATCCAGAACTGCACGAGGAAAGGAATAATCGAACGAACGTCCCGGTACAGCGCGTTGAGTGCCGACGTCCACAGACCGATGCCGAGAGCTGTTAGCAGGACTAGAAGAACAAGGAGCGGCAACGCAAGCGCTGCGGACGACGGCCAAATGCCGTAGGAAGCAGTCAAAACCAACATGACGATGAATCCTATGGCAAAATCAACTAGTCCAGAAGAAACAGCCGCGAGCGGTAACACCAGCCGCGGGAAATACACCTTGGTAATCACGTGTTGATTCTCGACGATAACGTTCGTGCAGCCCAATATTGCCTGCGAAAAATATGCCCACGGAACCAGCGCCGCAAAATAAAAAATCGGATACGGCAAACCGTCCGAGGGCAACTTGGCGAGCCTCCCAAAGAACAGCGTGAATACACCCATGGTCAAGAGCGGCTGCAGAACAACCCAAACAACTCCCACTATGGTCTGCTTGTAGCGAACTTTAACGTCTCGCCAAACGAAAAAATAAAGCAGTTCTCTGTACGCCCACGCTTCCTTGAGATCCAAGGCCAAGCCGCCGCTGGTGGGGCGGATGCGCACGACGGGAAATTCTGAAGGCTTCGCCGCTACTGGCACATTGGTTTGGGTCACGCCCATCGAATTCACTACTCTCACTGCTTCTCTTTGAGATTTTGCTGCTCGATGTCTTCCTGCTCAATGTGTTTCATCATTTCGCCACGATTTGAAAAATAAGCTTTCATGCTTTGCGTCAACTGTTGCGGGACGATCTCAAATTGATTGTGAACCATTGTGCTCCAGGAAATTTCTCCTCGTGCCGGAACCAAGTGCGTGCCCCATTGAAAGATAAATCCAAGGTTCCAGATAATTAGCAAGGCCAGCGCCGGGCCTGCCAAGGCCAACGCCCAGGTTGTGTTGCCAAGCCATTTTGCTAATGAACCGATCAATGCTGCGAGTCCGAGAATAAAAATCGGCGTCAACGAAACAAAAAATCGATTTCCGAAACTTGAAATCCCATCCCAGTCCGGATAACTCGCAATAAAATAATAGAAGGCGAAAAAAGTAATAATCGAGCCCAATCCCAACAATACATCGCTTTTAATGAGGAAAAACAGTCCGACGACAGCCAGGATCAGGATCGGTGTCCAGCTGAACATTCCATGATCGGATGAAAACAACACCTTAATTAGCACGGGAGAAGTCCAATTCCAGGTCCAGATCGGAGGATAGCCGGTTTCAAATGGATTTCCGTAAATTATTTTTCGCGTGATCAACGTGGGCAGCAAAGAACCAAAAAATACAAAGAAAAATATCCCGCAGTATAAAGCGATCTTTTGAATCGCAAGCGAGGCCAAGCCGAATTCCCGTTTCCCTTGAAACAATATAGTGGCGATTTCAAGCGCGGGGAAAATCAACAAAATTGCATTCGGATAGTACACATTGCCCATCAAGCCACCCATCAGGCCGAGGAAGGCCCATTGTCCAACCGTGCGTTGCAGTTTCGTTCGTTCCCAATACCAAATAAATAACGAAACGGTGAACGCGGAAATAGCGTGGGACCAGGACGGATTGAAATACATGTAAATCGGCAAGGAACTGGCCATCCATATTCCAGCGGTCGCGAGAATCGTGGTCGACTCGTCGAAATATTTTCGCCCAATCTGATAGGCGAAGTATAAAGACAAAAAACCATAACAAGCTGTTGTCAGCGCCATGGCTAGCAAGTAGGGCCGTGAAAGCCCATCCGCAGCCACCTGTGCGCCAAAGCGATCCGCCATCAGAACCGCCCCATGCACAGCCACCATTACGGGAGCCCAAAGAATAGCAGGACCCACCGCGAAATGATTGTCAACGTAACCCGTCTTTGTGTACATGCTGGGGAGGAGATGGCCTCGCCCATCCGTGGTGGCCACCACAAATGATGTGTTCGCGACGAGATAATCTCTTTCAAAACAAAGATCGTGGTCTATCAGCGCAGAACGAAGATAAGCATAATATCCAACCCCGTCCCCGCGCACCCACGGATTTATCAACGGGAGCGAACAGAGAAACAAAATAAAGAAGATTTTTGGCGCGGTGAATAACTTGAAGGTTGACACTTCGGCGCGAAAGTAAGAAGCGCCCATGGAGACTCGATCACCTCCAACAGTATCATCAGATCGCAATCCACTCATGCTTCAACTCGCACATAAGTTCCGACAAAGATTGCAATCGATTCAACAAGCAGACCTCTTCTTTCGACGTTCAGGCCCGTATGTACCCTCGGCAGCGTAGATAATAATTTATGCAAGGATGTTCGAGGGTTCTTTCGGGATTACCACAAATTCTTTTTTCCTGCTGTGGTACACAGAGACCCTGTCAACAATCTCGGGCAAGGCAATTCTAGGGCGAAAGCTCGTCAATTGTTCTAATTTATCGACGCACGGAACACGCCGGAACATATCTTCGAACCCGGGTTCATACGCTTCGTCATAGGGGATATATTCAACCGAAGAGGCGCTTCCTGTACGTTCTTTCACAAGCTGCGCAAGGCCTTCGATGGTCACTTCATAATCGTTGCCCACGTTCACAACCTCTCCAACGGCTTTGTCGGTAGCGACAAGTCTCAGCAGCGCTTCCACTGCATCCCGGACGTCGCAGAAGCATCGCGATTGTTTTCCAGTCCCATAAACACTGATGGGAATACCTTGGAGCGCCTGCCGTACAAAATTTGGCAAAACCATCCCGTAACGACCGGTTTGGCGCGGCCCTACTGTATTAAACAGGCGGGCAATCACCACCGGCAGCCTCTTTTCTTTCCAATAAGAAAGCGCGAGAAATTCATCCAGCGCCTTTGAGGCGGCATAGCTCCAGCGTCCCTTCGTTGTCGCACCCAGAACAAGGTCAGCATCCTCGTGAAACGGAACATTGGTGTTTTTTCCGTACACTTCGGAAGTCGAAGCTGCAAGAACCAATTTGCGCTTTCTGCAGGCTGCTTCCAACACCATCTGCGTGCCGTTAACGTTCGTTTCAATTGTGCGAACAGGACTTTCAATAATTAATTTCACGCCCACGGCCGCGGCAAGGTGGAAAATAATGTCAGCTTCGTCCACGAGTTCAGCCAGGAGTTGCCGATTTTCCAGCGGCTCCAGGAAGTAATGCATGCGGTCAAATTTTTTCAGATGCCGAATATTCTCCATGCTGCCAGTGGAAAGGTTATCCATCAGCAGAACCTGGTCACCGCGTTCAAGCAAACGCTCTGCGAGATGAGAGCCAATAAAGCCTGCACCGCCTGTAATGAGATAAACCAACAAATCCTCCTGCAGTTAGTCCTGACCTAAATGCGATTCCGCTTCAGTCCGTTTGGCTTTTCGCGACTTCCGGGTGTCCTCATCCCTGCCGTATCCGCCATACGAGTACGGGTAATAGCGGTAAGAGTAGTAGTAATCGGGAGAGCTAGCGTCGACCGCGTTCAATACAACGCCAAGCATGTGAGCTTTCACTCCTACCAGCAAATCACGTGTGCGAGTGAACGCTTCCTTTGGTGTTTCTCCGCTGCGCACCACCATCAACACACCATCCACGAGCACGGAAAGAATAACGGCATCGGTGGCTGCCATGATGGGAGGTGAGTCGATGACCACAAATTTATAGCGCGTCCGAAGTTCAGCAATGAGCTCCGTCAGTCTGCGCGAAGAAAGCAAATCGGCAGGGTTCGGAGGAATCGGTCCCGTCGGAATCGCATCCAGATTCGAAATTGCCGGATGCGGCACAGTAATCAAATCCAGCGTGGAGACACCAGCCAGGTAGGAACTTAAGCCGGCATGCTTGCCGTCCACCAGGCTCAATGCGCGGTTGATACCGGGCTTGCGCAAGTCGGCGTCCACCAGCAAGGTTTTATCGCCGAGTTGAGCAAGCGTCACGGCAAGGTTGACGGCTGCCGTGGTTTTGCCCTCGCGAGGCAGCGCGCTGGTCATCAAAATGACCTGCGGCGGATGGTCCGCCTGCGACAGCAGCAACGATGTACGCAACGCGCGAAATGCCTCTGACATTTGCGACTGAGGCATGTTGTGCGAAATTAATTCCGCGCGGCTTTCTTTCGATGTCACCACGGCAGTGTTCAAAAGTTTGGAAAAACGCCCTCGGCGTTTCCCGCTCGTGTTGGACAGCGCGGGAACGACGGCCAGCGATGGCAGCCTCGCGAGCGTCTCGATGTCATCCGGAGTTTTCACTGTGTTGTCGAGATATTCGCGCAGGAGTGCCAAGCCGATACCGCCCAGGAAACCAACGACGATGCTCAATAAAATGTTCCGGGTCTTGTTGGGGCGCGAAGGGTAGCTGGGAATCAGCGCGGGATCGACAATCCGGATATTCGAGGAACGCAGTCCAGCCGTGATGCCCGCTTCCTTTAACTTCTGAAGCATTCCGTCGTACAACTGTTTATTGGTATCCGCTTCGCGCTTCAAAATATTATATTGAACGAGCTTCTCAGCAGTCTGGTTCACTTCGGTTTTTTGTTCATCCAGGGCCTGCTGCAGGAGAAGTTCGCGCTGGCGCGCGCCGCGGTAATCGGCCTCCACCTGATTGCCGATGTTGAGTTTTTCACGCGTGATGAGTTGATCGAGGTCCTTGAGCTGCGCCTGAATTCGCAGTACCTTGGGAAATTTTGGCCCGTACTGGCTCACTGCATCGGTGTACTGCGCGCTCAAAGTGGTCTGCTGCTTCAAGATATCCTGAATCACAGCGCTCTCGCGCACCGCGCTGATCGCATCGTAATTCCCCGATTGCGCCAACTGGTATACCGCTTCCTTGTTGATGCGGTCCGTTTGTGCGTCCGTCCGCTGCTTTTCCAGCTCCCCCAATTTTTGAGTTGTGATATCGCTTTTTTCGTCGATGGTCCAGATCTGATTTTCACGTTCATACTCGAGCCGCGCATCTTCCGCGTTTTCGACCTTGATCTTCATTTCATTTAGCTGCCCGGCCATCCAGTTGGATGCCTGCGTGGCCGCTTCAAATCGACTTCGGAAATTTTGCTCGATGAAATTATTCAGATGGGCATTGACAACACGTGCCGCAAGCGAAGGATCGGTCGTTTCAAAGGTCACGTCCAGCAAACGAGAGTTCGGCACGCGCTTCACGCTCAGCCCGCCCAAAAACGCACCCAGTGACGGCGGTCGCGTCAGGCTGGCGTCGCTTCCGACGGGTTCGGGCTTGGCAACTTTTCCCGGTACGCCGCCGAATTGAGGAAGGTGGTCGAGGCCCATCGACCTAACCGTTTGCATGGCCAAGGTCTCGCTTTGGAGAATTTTGGATTGCGTAACGATATAATCTTCGAGGTCGCTGTAGTCGGCTCCCTGGTCATTTTCGTTGAAATGAAATGCGCTGGGAGTGTCGCGATCAACTTCCACTCGCGCCGTCGCCTCGTAAACGGGCTGCATACGAAACGTGGCAATCGTCACGATCGAGACAACCGCCAGCAGAAAGAACGTGATCAGCCATTGATGTTTCCGCAGTACCAGCAAATAGTCCAGGAGATGCGGTTCCCGCGGCATAAGATCCAGCGCGAGAAAGGGGGATCGCTGCTGGAGGGGTTCCGTAGTATTGGAACGTTCCCGAGGAGCTAGATTGTTTGTTTCATCCATAAAATCTTCACAAGCTCCATAAGTTCAAATACTTTAACCCGACTGGGACGTTTTTTACAGCTTACCGGCGGCCACGATCCCAAGCCCTGAGGTAAGGGTTACTGCGATGTCGCCTGCGCGATGCAAAGCTCTCAATCCAGCGCTGTCGGGCACAAATAAAATATCGTTTGG
Source organism: Candidatus Acidiferrales bacterium (assembly GCA_035696345.1). Lineage (GTDB taxonomy): Bacteria > Acidobacteriota > Terriglobia > Acidiferrales > UBA7541 > Palsa-360. The sequence goes on along the minus strand of DASRQU010000175.1, from coordinate 21,365 downwards.
CAGCATGGGAATGTCTTGCGACTTCATGCTCAGGACGGCCGCCATATTCACGGGGACCTGATCGCGATTGCCGGTCGTCATGTTTTTTCGCAGGATCACTGCGTTTTTTAGTTTCGCCGTACTGGTCGTGCCGCCTGCAAGCGACAGCATCTTCAGCAGCGTCATTCGATCCAGATCGTTCTGCATCAAAAAGCCGCCCGGACGCGTGACCGCGCCAACCACATAAATAATGCCCGCGCGAGGAACAGAAACCACGTCTCCGCCCCTGAGCGGAATATTAAAATTCGCGTCGGCCGATTCCAGCACATCGGCCAGACTGATGGTATAGGTCTGCGGAGCGGCCGGGGTGGTAGCAGGATCGGCGACAAGTTCGATTGAATCCGAGAGGTCGGGACTCGGGCGCGTGACGATGACCGTCGTGCCGGCATCGTCCGCAACGCCGCCTGCTTGTGACAACGCCTGAAGCAATGTGGTCTTCCGCAGTGCCTGGATCACCATCGGACTCTTGACCGCGCCAATCACCGTGATCGGTTGACTGTGCTGCTCTTTCACGGAGACGGTAACTTGCGGCGTGGACACGAGGCCATTCGTCTGTAAAAGTTCCGCGAGCTTATCCTGCAGCTGAATCGGGTTCAGTCCCGCTGCGCGCACTTTGGTTGGCATCAACGGGAGCGAAATATATCCCGTCTCGTTCACGCGTACATCGCGCGAAAGTTCGGGAACGTCGAATACTTCAATCCCTAATAAATCGCCGCTGCCAATCAGGTAATCAATTTGCTTTACGTCCGAAGCATGGGCAAGCAGTGCGATGCGGTCGTTTGTCTCGGCCGCCACCCGGCTGATCGGCTTGTTTGCCGGATCAAGCACAAAGTCGGGCTTTTTTTGCTGAGCGAAAAGGGATGGAACGATGAGAGCAAAAAGAATGGCTGTTCGTGCAAATACACATATCGACGGGCGCAAAACGCCCCTAAGATTATGATTGCTCAAAATAGGTACTCCCCCAGTGCAGGTGCCATTATACAGAGTCTCCCCTCTAGTCAATAGGGTTTCTTGACGTAAAATTAAAGTGTTCTGCAAAGATAACCCGGCTTTAATTCGCAATCGCACATCTACATGCAATGAAGACGCATTGCCTGCGTGGATTTATTTTTCCGTACATCCACTCCACTAAATTAATTTCTGCGTGACGTCGACTGCGTCGGAAAAGCGGATGTGGCCAGCGCTGCCTGCAAGAGAAAAATAAGCAGGTTTGACGGAATATGAAAATTGAAATCCACCCCACCATGTACGAGCAGCCCTAGGCACGCCACGAGCGCTCCAGCGTGGAACGAAAAGTTTCGGAGATCGCCTTCAGAATTGAGAATTTTCCCGGAATTCCAAAATAGAAGAACCAGGAATACCAATCCGCATAGCCCCCCAACCGCGCCCGTTTCGGCCAGAGTCTCCGCGTAGTCGTTATGGCTGTGATTTACTACCAGCCCGTCGTAATACGTTTCATACACTGGAAAAACTTCCTGCAACGTGCCAAGTCCCGTTCCCAGCACGCGGTGGTCGTAGAAAATGCGCAAACTGTCATGCAGCATTTCCACGCGCCTGCCTTCGCTTGTTTCCAGCTTTTTGTAATTGGCAAAACGGTCCAGCGCTCCTCCAATTCCCAGCCATGAAATGAGGATGGCAGCCAGCGTGATCACTAGTGAGCCCGCCACCAGGGTCGTCTTTTCCCTTCTCCGCACAATAATGAGAATTGTAAGAAAAATCACTTCCACCACAAAGCTGATGATGCCTCCCCGGGAAGCGGATAGAAATAATGATCCAATGGGGATGAGGGTGAAGAGAGTTACGAGCGGCAACTGGTCGCGGCGTTCCGCGCCAAGGAGTTGTATGGCCAGACCAGGAGGTATGAGCAGTTCCATCAGCCCCGCGTAATGATTCCGGTTTACGAACGGGCCGAACGGTATGCCACCGTATTGCAGTTCGCGCAGCCAGTATAATTTTCCGTTGAACGTGAAATGCTGCAAAATGGCGAACAGGGAAACCGCGAAACCGAGGCTCAGTAAAAACCACACGAAATTCCGCCATTGCGCCCGTGTCCGGTAACACTGAGCGCAAAGAAAAAATAACGCCACCAGCGCCGAATATTGCAGCAAATCGATGCGCGTCAGAAACGCCACGGCTGTCGCGCCAGTCGCCAACTGAAACGTCGCCACCGCCCAAAATGCCAGCAGGGGCCATAGCAGCGGATTCCACACAATCTTAGGCGGTTCGCCGGTCAGCGTCACCATCGCCCAGACCAGCAACAGAATCGCCGCCCCAATTTCCAGCACGCCCTGCGACCAGGGTTCCACCGCGCCGTGCGCCAGCACGGCAAACGCGGCCAGCACGCAAATTCCGGCTCGCAAAAAACTCATGTTCGCGGCCCGCGGAAAATTTTTGGCATCTTTGTTTTCATATCCATACTTGCAATCTTTTATTTTGAAACCACGGGACGATTACCTTGCCGTGCCGCTTCACGCCCGCCGTTGCCGCCGGGAATCAGGCTCACGTCATCGATCCACACCGTGCCGCTTAGCCGGTTGTCCAGGCGCTGGCTCGGATTTCTCAGCAGCTTAATGGCAAGCATGTGCGTCATGGGACCGGTCGTAAAATCGCTCTGCTCCAGCGTCCAGGGTAACGACCCCGTCTCATTCGGGGTCAGCACATCGACTTGTTTCGGATCTCTCGGATCCGCGATCTCAAATCGCATTCCACTTTCCGTGGAAATCTTGTCCGTCCGAATAAATCCTTGAAACCGGTAGTGTGTGGCAGGAGATACCAGCACATATTGAAATAAATTTTTATACGTTAGATTCTTGCTGCCGTCGAACGTCACTCGCGCGGCCCTGCCGCCGGAGTGCTTCAACTCCGTGTCAAAGTCAAAATCCGCGCCATCCATGTCGCTCTGCCGCCAGCCGAATCCACCACCGGAAATATCTTTTTCAAACCCGCCGTCATACACCAGCGAATTTCCGGCGTACGCGGATGCGGAATCTGGAACCGAGGCTATGGCCTGGTGCCAGACGCTCCCCGCTTCATCGTATTTTTCCTGCGCCACCAGCATGTCAGTCAGCGCGTACGACAATTTCATCTCCGGTTGAAGACCTTTGGCAATCCATCGACGCCACACTTCCAGCGCCGCCGTTGGATTCTGCTCACCTACTAGAAATGTCAAGGCGCCCGAATAGGCGTCGGCCGTTGCGGGCAAGATCTGGTCGAGTAGCAGGTGAATGTCCGGCTCACTGTGCCAAACGCGCGAAACAGCCAAAGGAATGAGCTGGGGATCAACCAGCACGGCGCGGTGGATCTCTGTATACGCTTCGGTCAAGCGGACCTGGCGCAGTAGAAAATTCCCATATTTCCAGGAAACTTCAGCCGATATCGGATACGCCGCCTGCGCAGCTCGAAAATTATTATCCGCTTCGGCGCTGTCGCCTGCCATTTCGTAGGTGCCTGCCAGATCGAGCTTGTAATAAGGGGAATGCGGATTTAGTTTTACCGCGCGCTGGTAATCAGAAATGGAAAGCGGAATATTCGAGTTATCGAAATCGAGTTGCCGGTAGCGTCCCAGCCGGTACCACGTTTCGGGATTGTCCGGCTCAATGCGCGTCGCGCGTTCCCAATTTTCCGGGCTCGACGATAACGCATAGTGGCTCGCCAGCGCATGCTTCCCGCCGGAATAGCAAAACCATAGCGCCGCCGCGATTGCAATAACAGCGACTCCACGCGGCAGAACAGAATTGGCGGTTCCCTCAGGCATCCGCGGATAATCTGCAACGGATGCATACCACTGCGCAACTAAAAACCGCAGGGAATCCCGAACCCGCGCTCATCAGGCAACAGCAAAAAATCAAAAAAGAGTGCTGAATTCTTGGATGGGCAAGGTTGCGCGAACGGTTTGCGCAGCTTCGTGGCGGCAAGAAGAGTTTTATACAGCGTAAATTAGCGGTTAGAACTCTGTGGATTCGTTCACAATTCAGCGACGTTTGAATCCCGCACCATATTCCCGCAACAATCGCAGGGGCCGCACAAGCGCGTACAGCGGCGAAAGCCAGCGGGGCAGATGAATCGTCTTTCGATCGCTCTCCGTAGGGCTTAAGGCCAGCCGCAGTGTATGGCGTATCCCCTGCACAATTCCGTCTCGTGACCTGATTCGAAACGCCGCGCGGTGCAATACGCCCCCGCTCGGCTGAGAAATGTTGGCGTATTGTTCGCAAACTTTTTCCGCCAGTAGACGAACCGCAGGCTCCCTCGAAATTTCCTGTGCCAGTCTCTCCGGCAGCGGGGCCTCGAAAAGATCCTGCGCAAGATATAGCCCGAGTAGAAGCACTCGCGTCGATTCCATTTTCGCGGCAATCTCTGCAACCAATTCCCAATTTATTTCCTGCGCGCTGGCCAATTTCGCGATGTCGAGCACCCAGCTCAGGCGTTCCCAGAAATGTTTTGCGCCATGGACGCACAGCATCACCATGGTGTCTTCCACCGAAAATGTGCGAATACTCTGTTCGCCGATTTCCACGGTCATCAATCTGCCCGTTAAACTCTGAAAATCGATTGCCGTCGGAAAATAGCGAAGAGTTCGCTCCGTGTGAATTTCGACTAAAATTTTTTGAGGGCCGGATAAAAATGAATACTGCCCCGGAGCGCTTTCATTCTGCCCCGTATGCACTTCCCGGGCATCGAATTGCGGGGTACATCCGGAGGCTCTCAGCAGAGCAACCACGTCCGGAATAAACTTCTGCTCCACTACAAAATCCAGATCCGAATATTCGCGCCGGACAAAGCTTCCGTACGCGATTTGCGCGAGCAGCGGCCCTTTGTACGGAATCACCAAAAGTCCGGCTTCCTCAAATAATTTCTGCAAGCGCAGCAACTCTCGCAACAGCACCATGCCGGATGCGATGGTAGGCTTCGCCGTCTGGCGCATTGCCTTCAACTGTTCGGCCGGCACCAAATCATGGGCGGCGCTCTCCGCGATTTCGTACACAATAGTCGATAAGCGATGGTACTCCGCAATCGCCCCAACCTCAGGCCACTTCACGCCTTTGCGAATCGACTGACGCATTCTTTCGTTCGCCTCAGGATTGACGAGCGCGCTTCCGCACGCCAACACAAATTCCAATTCAGGACGATTCGAGTTCCTGGAATTGTGCCGATTTGTTCCGTCCGTCATGCCGTCCATTCTCGCGCCTTTTTGAGTTTGCCGCCAAAAGTATTGTTGAGCATCCAAAAACCGTTGATCGCAGAGAAAAAACACCCCTGGCGTTCACTCCCTTTTCTAGCGGGAAAAATCCCAAACTTTTACCAGTGGACAATTAGAAAGGAAGGATTTTCGGAATTGGGATTCAACTCCAGTGAATCCCCGGAATTTTTCTTTTCAAGGATGAAGAATCGCCATTCTATCGGCTGTTCTCATCGGAAGTCGTGCCTGCATATGTGAGGGCCTGCTGCCATCTTGCGAACCGTTCAGGAAAATCCGTAGTTAGCCGCCGGGCAATTTCCTCAAGCGATGTCTTTCCGTCCATCAATTCGAGCGTCCTTTGCTGGATGCGCCCCTTATCGGAAATCTGCGGAACGAAATTAGAAGCTCTCCGGTGAAGTTCCTTGAGGGACGTCACCAAACCGTGGAGTTGTGACTGGTCAAATTGCGTGATGATTTTTTTGGGTGATTCCAATGACGCGATCTTCGACGTCCAACGCCAGAAATAATCTTTTTCAAGAAGTTTTGCCTGAAGATCGACGCGCACGACTTGGCCTGCGGCCAGGGGCACTGGCTTCACCCACGGGAAAAACATGGAGCTATAAATGGCTTCGGGCTCCCCGGGGGCATTGGAAAAACCCACGCCGTCTGCTAGCTCTGTCCCGAACCAGGCAACGATCCCGTGCCCTGTCCCATTGCGTTCGGCCGTCCATTCCAACTCGAATCGGTGGTCGGGATTCTCAATCGTCCTGTAGTCCAGCGTCGCCCAGATTTGCGGTTTACTAAGCAGTTGCTCCGGAGCAAACCGCCCTTTCTGCATATCATTTACAATTTTATTTCTGGCGGGACTCAGATCCTGCCCGAGGCCATTGCACTCCCAGCGGTCCACGATTTTTCCATATTGCTCCGGAGCTTCCACGACCGCGGCCCAGATCTTGTCTTTTCTGGGAATCAAGATTCCCCCGGGAGCGAGAAACCTCCGCCGCGCGTCAGCGATCGAAGGAATATGGTGCTCGAAGAGGGGAAGCACGCCGCGCATGTCAGACACGATAACGTCAGCGAGAACAGGGAGATTTACATTTGTGGAGATATCTTCGAAAAATTCAATCTTTTGCGCACACTGGTTGGCTGCAGCAATCTCTCGCGCCACTTGAATAACGGGACTCGCCTCAATCGCAAATACCCGCTTGGCCCCGAGTTGACAGACCAGAACTGCCATAATGCCAGGTCCCGTGCCGATATCCAGGACAACCGAACCCGGACGAATTACCTCGCGAAGGGCACGTGAGTAAGCCTCCATGCGAACGCGATCCGCGATCATTGCACCATAATTGCCAATCGTATATGAATTTGTGATCATCAATTTTGTCGGGTTCAAGGCGGAGCCCAAAACCGAGCACGGGGCAGTATAGCAGTCAGAGGTGAGCTCAGACTGATCCAGAACCTGGAAAATCAAAACCGCGGCACGTCCATGGAATTCCCATCGCCGCTCGGGAACCGGGAGACCCTTCGACTGCCTCCAAGATGGTGGGTAGATTTCGCATAAATCGAGTCATGTACCCACTAAAGTTGACGCGATTGAAAAAATTGTAATTTACAGTGATCGTTTTTTCGAGACTGACCACGTGATGCCACCAGTGGTGCGGAATGAAGAGTAGTTCGCCCGGAGCCAGAATGCATTCGTACGCCGTGGCATTCCGAAGTAGCGGAAACGTTTCGAAGTCCGGCCCATCCACATTTACTTTCCCGTTGTACAGAGCACCGGAATCTTCCGGAGAAAAAAGCACACATCTCTTCCTGCCAATAATTTGAGCCAGGTAGGCATGCGTATCCATCAGGTCATGATGAATGCCCAGCTGTGCGTTCTTGGGACCGATCATAACTCCTGCCGCGAAAAATCGGGTTTCCTCGTCTAAAGCCTTTCGCAGACCCGCCGGCAACAATGGAAGCAAGTCCTCCACGAACGCCGGGCTCAACTTTACGTCTTCCAGCAACTCGGGATGCCTTGCAAATACGTTCCACCCTAGATAAAGAGGTGCCGCAGGTGTTTCGGTAGGAGCTGGCAGAGGATGAAATGTTTCGGCATCAACCCACAAACCTGGCGAGGGCAACGTCGGATCGTCGAGATAGTGCAGATAATTGCCTAAGGTCATCAGCTTCAGGTAATTCGAATCCGACGGGAGCCTCGGGGCAACTCCCTCTGTTCCGTAGCGCTCCTTAAGGAGGTCGAAGCTCCAGTGGGAGAGAGCCTTCCACGACGTCAAAGCGTCTGTGACGATGACTGGCTTGCCGATTCCAGTAAGGTACCGCTGCTGGAAGACTTCAGGAGTCAGCCCGCCCGCGCGTTCTATGGGAATTGTTGGAAAGGTTTCCGTAACTGGATTCATGGGTTTTTCAAATCACGGCCCTCGCGCATTTTACGTGTTGAGGACGTTTAGTGTCCACACCAGATGTCCCGTTTGTTCTTACCCAATGCGCGATTCTCCACGGCGTGGCGATCCGATAAATGAAAATCCATTTGGTATATAATTCATTTCCATTTTCGAGGCAAGAGTTTGGCCATTCAAGAAAATGAACCAATGAAATTTCCACCGATCCAGCAGCCGCGAGCGCCACAAGACCATATCATCGCGCAAATTGCACAGCCAGCCGTTGAACGAAGTGAAGCCGATCCAGTGGGCCGGCAGTGAGCGGCATCGCCGGCATCTTGAACCTAGATGGCGCGCCCGTCGATCGCGATCTCCTAAACCAAATGGCGCGATTTATGGCGTTCCGCGGTCCGGATGCGCAGGACTGTTGGAACAACGGACCTGTAGGACTGGCGCACGCCATGCTCCGGACTACGCGGGAATCCCGGCAGGAACGGCAGCCGATAAGCTTGGACGGCGAGGCATGGATCACCGCTGATGTTCGAGTCGATGCCCGATCCGAGCTGATTGAAAAGCTCCAAACGAAGTCGGTTCATCGGATCGGAGAAGCAACCGATGCGGAGCTAATTCTGCATGCCTGGCGCACTTGGGGCGAGGAATGCACGTCGCACCTCCTCGGAGATTTTGCGTTCGGGATCTGGGACAACAAAAAACAAATTCTTTTTTGTGCGCGCGACCATTTCGGCGTCAAACCTTTCTTCTACGCGCGGGCCGGCAACTGCCTAATTTTCAGCAATACCCTCAACTGCATACGAATCCACCCTCAAGTTTCGGATAACCTGAACGACCTTGCCATCGGTGATTTTCTAGTCGCGAGCTTCAATCAAGAGCATGACACGACTTTTTTTTCCGATATCCAGAGACTCCCCGCGGCCCACACGCTGACTGTTTCCGCTGGGCAAATCCGAGTGAGCCGATATTGGACCCTGCCCGTGGATAAGGAAACACGATACAAACAGGCCTCGGACTATACCGAACATTTTCAAGAGTTACTGAGCGCAGCGGTCTCCGACCGGCTGCGCACGGACCATGTGGTCTCGCTGATGACCGGAGGCCTGGATTCAACAACGATTACGGCGACCGCCAATCAAATTCTGAAAAAACAATCCGAACCGTTCGATCTCCGCGCTCATTGCGTAGTTTACGACCGCCTTTTCCCTGACGAGGAGCGCCACTACTCCACGCTTGCCGCTGAGGCGCTTCACATCCCAATCCAGCATCAGATCGGGGATGACTATGAGTTCTACAGTTGCCGGACAGAACGAGGCTCGCCGACTCCCGAACCCACGGACGATCCGTTACATGCGATCGTGCGCGATGCCTTTTTTCAGATTGCATCGCATTCCCGGGTGGCGCTCACGGGGGAGGGGGGAGACTCCGGGCTAACGATGTCCATCTCTTCGCACTTGCTTCGGCTTGCCTGGAAATTCCGGTTTGGCAGACTGGCAAACGACTTTGGGCGCTATCTCCTTTCGGAGGGCCGTTTGTCCCGGCTATATTTTCGCCGCAGGCTCGGAATCCTGGCTTGGAAAGTCCAAAAACCGGATTTACTCCCTACGTGGCTAAATCCTGAGTTTGAAGCCCATTGGAACCTCCGGGAGCGAAGCCAACAAACGACAACCAATGCTGCAGCGATTGGATCGGATCGCCCGGAAGCTTATGCGGAATTGACTGGTCGATGGGCATCCCTGTTCGAGGCCTACGATCCCGGGATTACTACTTTTCCGGTCGAGGTTCGCCATCCGTTTTTTGACCTCCGGCTGATGCGTTTCCTTATTTCCCTTCCCGCCTTGCCCTGGTGCGCGGATAAAACGCTGATTCGAGAAGCGATGCGGGGGATTCTTCCAGACTCCGTCCGGCTCCGTCCCAAGGTGCCCTTGGCCGGGGATGCAGTGATCGAAATCTTGAAGCGGCCAGACTCTCAGTGGGTAGACAGGTTTGAGCCAGAAGCCAGACTCCATAAGTATGTGGATCGAAACAAGATTCCGGCGGTCGTAGGCGAAAGAAATTCACTCCAGCAATGGGTTAATCTTAGGCCGCTCAGTCTAAATTTGTGGTTGCAATCTTTGGCACCTATGGGCTATAAACGTAGCGCTGGAGGGACAGTATGAATTCTGGTGAACCTCAGAATCTTGAGAAAAAGAAAGAGTACGTAACACCTAAGCTGGTTGTGTACGGCGACATGGGAGTGATTACGCAGAACATGTCGGCCACGGCCTCCCATATGGCTGACGGCGGCTTGGGTGGCTTTATGAAGACCTAAAGGTCATTCGATCTGTGCCGTTTGCTTATTCCGCATATGGGTTTCGCCTCAAGAGCAACCATTCCATTCTGGGTTTAGTGGAATCAGAGCCTTCCGAAGCTTCAGATATTGAAGTTTGGATAGGCCAGGGCCCACCGTGGATTTACGAGCCGATCCGAGCATCAGAGCAATTGTTTTATGTAAGTCCCGCCCTTGAGCGCGAGATCCCAATTTTCACGATTTGGAAATCCTCCGTTGGCGCTTATTTTAGACTCGTCTATTCGGACGGAACCGAATTTTTTGTGGACACGCAGGGCGCCCGAATTTCCGTCACTTGGCAACATCCTTTAACGCTGGCCGACGCGACCGTATATCTGAGAGGACAGGTTATGGGTTTTGTGCTGCGCTTGCGCGGAATCACATGCCTCCATGCCAGCGCAGTTGTAGTTGATCATCAGGCAATTGCGGTGATGGGTGGGGCTGGCGCGGGAAAGTCCACAACCGCCGCGAGCTTTGCAAGGTTGGGTTATCCCGTACTCTCAGACGATATTCTCCCGCTTGTCGAAGAAGACGGAGTGTTCCGTGCGCAGCCCGGATGTGCATGCCTGTGCCTTTGGCCTGAATCGGTTAACAACTTGTTTGGTGCGCCGGATGCCCTGCCCCTGCTAACGCCTACTTGGGATAAGCGCTACCTTGCGTTGGGTGGCGGCGTTCATCAGTTTCAGCACGGCGCCGTACGACTTGCCGCAATCTATTTCCTGGAGAACCGCGGGGGCGGACCGACTTTTCCGATCGTGCAAGAGATGACCGCCGAAGCCGCTTTTCTGGCCCTTATCGCCAATACGTATATGAATTATCTTCTGGATTCGGAGATGCGCACCCGGGAATTCAGGGATTTAGGCAAATTGCTGGCGAGCACCCCTTTGAAGACCGTCAGGCCCCATGAGGATCCTGAACGACTCACCAGGCTTTGCGAAGTGATTGTCGAGGACTTTCGCAGCCAGGCGAGTGCCGAGGGTCGTGTCCACCACTGAGCAAAATCTGCTTGGCTTTTGGCGGTTGTGGCTTACGGCAAAATCCATCTATAAGTCGGGAAGCATTTCGTATTGTTCAACGGTGTAATGCCACGTTTTGAGCTCAATTTGTCAGGACAACTTGCGCGGGAAACGAGAAACGGGCGTCGTGGATTGCAGGCCTGAGCGAAACCTTAGCGCTGCGGGGGAGGTAACGATGGCAGACGGCATTGGCCCAGGAAACATCGGCTTGGAGGAGCAGCGGCGCTCAAACAGCAGAATTTACCCTTGGTACGACTCGGTCTGGCTTTCCAGGTATGAGGAAGCAAAAGATATTATCCGCAGAGTGCGTCCTGAAATGCTGTCTGAATTCATAGATGCGTTTCGCGTGTTCCACACGCGGCCGGATTTTAAAGTAAAATTTCTTGAACAGCCTTTTGATGCAGCTACCTTCGGCGAAATCAAGCGTGTCGCCACGTCGCTCCAACCGACAGACCTCGAACTGCACGAAGCCAGAAGATTTGGGCGATTCATTGTTCACGATCGTCCCTATTTTTCGGAATTGCAAAAACTTACGGTGCCGTGGGTTAGCGAAATCGTGGGCGAGCAGGTCGAGGTCAGCTATAACTTCCTGAGTCTTTACACCTCAAAGGGTGTCTGCGCGGTCCACATGGATTCGCCGGAAGCAAAATGGACGTTGGACCTGTGCATTGACCAAGGAGCTGGTTGGCCCATCTACTTCAGCGACGTGCAGCCATGGCCGGATTCGGTAGCGGAAACATGGAAGTCGGACGCATGGGAAAATAATATTCGGCAGGAACGGTCGCTCCAGTTTACTCCGTACACTTTACAGCCGGGGCAAGCTGTTATTTTTTCCGGCAGCAGCCAGTGGCACTATCGGGACCCAATGCCGGAAGCGAATGGGAAACAATTTTGCACCCTGCTGTTTCTTCATTTCATTCCCAAAGGCACTCGCGAGCTGGTCAGGTCTAAAAATTGGCAAATTCTGTTTGGCATCCCGGAGCTTGGTGAATTGTCGGAGGGCAAGTCTGCGTGACGAACGCAGGCAATTTATACGAAGGTTTTCAGCCTGAATTCCGGCGCTGTTTCGTGGGTGACGCCGCTAAATCCGCGGCAATCGGCGCGTCAAAGCGCGCATAGTGCTGTTGCACTTCCGGGGCGTCATTCAATACCGCACCATCGAATTCAACCCAGGCATGCGCTTCAAATTTCCCTGCCTGATGTCTGGCCCCGATATGCAATTCCCCTTTAATTCCTTCGCGCCGCAGCATCCACCACAATGTCATGGAGCGTTCCAGGCAGTTTGGTTTCGTAAGACCATGCAATTCCGCGGAACGAACGGCTCGCATCGCTCGCAGAGCCGCTTCGCGTTGGGCGCCTGCGGACAAACGCTGCTGTGAATCCGATACGGAAAGCGAATATTTTTCGATCAACTCTTTCCAGCGTTGAAATCCGAAGGCGCGTAGTCCGAATTGGGTTACGGGCAGCATCAAGGCAGCCCGCAGAATAAGCCTGCGCTCTTTCAGGGCGCGCGACCGGTACCTGCGCCATTTGTCCGCCAGCGTCGCCTCGCCTTCGATCATGATAATCTCAGGACAATCGCATTGAATAATGCAAAAGGCATGGGTGTGCTCGCCTGCATCGAGTTGTAGACGGTTACTTTTCCAGGAAAAAATTGCGGAGCAAAACTGGGCGTTTGCTTTGGAATGGGGAGAGGCATGGTGCAGCATTTTTAAATACACAGCGAGTTCGGTAACTGGAACGCTTAGGCGCCGGAACCATCCTTCACTTCGATCAAGCCTTCAGCTAAAAGTTTCTCCAGCAGCGCCATCAGGTCGCGCGCGCATTCGTCCGCCGTGACGTCATACTCATTGGCAATTGCGTTTTGAATTTCCAATACCTCAAGCGGCTCCTGCATCAACGTCCAGATTCGCGCTCCCACCGGATCGAGGCCGTAATAAACGCCGCTCTTGATATTCAGGATCGCGGCTTCGCCGGCAAGATCGCATGACACCTGATCTTTAGCCGCCACAACGACGGAACGATCTGAAATGGTTTGGCTCATGTCCGTTCTCCGTGCGTCCTCTTTGTCAGTTCACTGTCAAATGTGAATCCGCTCTCCTCGACTCATATTGATACACCCAGAAATCAGCCCAACCGATCCATCCAACCCGCGAAATTGTAACGGCTGGAGCTGTCCATGGCAATCCGATTCCCCGGGCGGCGTGCTCAGCTCATTTTACGGTCAGGACGTTTTTTGACGTCAGAGAGCCGGCGCAAATTGTCCTCTCATAAATAAGCCGGCGGTATACATGATTTGCGCACTATTCCCTTATTACATATTTCCGATGAAGAGGGATATAAGCTCCTTCTTTTAAATACGAATTTCTGCTTAGACGCTGCATACCAGTACTGCGCCCGCGCTTGTCAGGATTTTCCCTGATGGTTTGAAGGGGCGCCATACTACATGTTCAGTAAAGCTGTCTTAAGCAATGAGACGGCCTTATGGGCGGCAACTACAATCTCGACAAGGGAGACTTCTGTGCACTTCGCACGCAAAGTCCTGAGAGCCACTTTTCTTGCGGAAACAATATTTCTCGTTTCAGTTTTTAGCCTTTCAGGATGCGGTGCGGTCACTTCGGGAACTTCTGCCAGTAATAGTAGTAGTACGACTTCAATCTCGCTGACGAGCGCTCCGCCCTCGACACTCACTCTCGGTGGGACTGCGTCCGTCGCAGCAACGGTGACAAACGACAGTTCGAACGGAGGTGTCGATTGGAGTTGCACGCCATCGACGTCCTGCGGCGCGTTCAGCCCCGCACACACGGCCAGCGGCGCAAGCACTACCTACACTGCTCCGAGTGCTGCTGCAGCCGTGGTGATTCTGGCCGCATCGACAAGCAATCACGCGGCAAGTGTCACGGTCAATGTCTCTGTTGCCGCTCCTTCCAGTTCCAATCCGAGCGGGCCGGCATTAACATCGGGCCAATTCGTATTCTCACTGCGCGGAGAAACCACGAATGGAAGCCCCTATGGCGTCGTCGGCGCCATCGCCGTGGATCAGAACGGCAACGTCACTGGAGGAGAGCAGAACTACGCGAGTGTCGGCGGAGCGAACTCGCCGCAACCCGGCGGCGACTCAATAACAGGCGGCAAACTGACGGCAGGCGCAAACGGGATGGCCACACTGACGTTGATCACAAACAACAGTGCGGTCGGCGTCAGCGGCACGGAAACCTTGCACATGGCGGTTGCCAATAGCAAACACGCGCTCATCGAGGAGTTTGACTCGAGCGCAACATCAAGCGGCACGCTTGATTTCCAGACATTAGGCGCGGGCGGCTTGGGCACAATCAATGGGTCGTACGTATTTTTTGTCAAGGGCAAGCGATCTTCGCTCGAAGAGGCATTCGGCGGACTGCTGACCGGAGACGGTGCAGGCAATGGACGAATTACAGTGGACGTCAATGATAATGGCGCAGGACAGCATGGCGGGACAAATGTATCCGCGTACACCGCGCCCGACAGTTTCGGGCGGGGAACGTACACGACTCCCGCGGCCACGGATCTTGCGTACTATGTAGTAAACTCAAAAGTTTTTCGGATCATCGCATTTGATTCCGGCTGGGCCGACGTTGGGTCCATTTACGCGGGCGTGACCAACGCGTCAAATGCCACGCTGCATCAGAAGTTTATATTTGCCGATGCCAGCATTTTCGCAGCCGGCGGCACATTTGCGGCGGCGGGCCTGATTTCATTCGACGGAGTTGGAGCGGTTTCCGGCTTCGCGGACGTAAACGAAAATGGGACATCGACTGCCGCCGCATTCACGGGGACGTACACGACGGCGAGTAGCGGCTATGGTTCCGTAACCATCAGCCCGGGAAATACGCAGGACGTGAGTGCGCTGGGTTTGTATCTAACGGACCCGACGATCAACTTTGCCGATCCGAACAGCACAGCCACCGCCGGCGGTGGATTGTTCGGAATCATTCTAGACTTGGATACGAAAATCGTAGGCTCGGGCGAACTGATTGTTCCCGCCGCGCAGACCGCGTTGCCGTCCGGAAAGTTTGCGCAGGCGTTGCGATCCAACAATAACAATCACGAGGTTGATGCGGTAGGATTTGCTTCTATTACAGGCACTGCGCTGACCGGAACGGAAGATGTTAACGATCTTCTAAATACGGGCCTTAAAACCGCGCTCGCGTCCACCACATCCTCCGCTCTGGCGGCCGACACAAATAACGCGGGCCGCTCGCGCATCGCCATTTCGCTCGCCAGTAGTCCGGCGCAAACTTTCAATCTGGTGCTCTACCAGGTGAGCCCCACACTTTTTTTGACAGTGGAATTGGATGCTGGCCAATTCGGCTCAGGCTTTCTGGAGCAGCAGCAATAATCGGTTGCCGTCTCGGAATATTTTTTAACGCGCTCATCTCAGGGTGATGCGCTTAGTTTGGGTGGCGCGTGTAATGCAGCGCCCCTCGAAAAATTGGACTCTGCAAGCGGCACGATGTCCGTATAAAATTTTACATTTGAGAATTCATCGCGTTTCGCAGCGTCCATCATCCATTCCATCGGAAAGGCCTTTTGAACGTAACAGGTTCAGCCAAAGTCTAACTGGCCTGCACGCTCTATGGCGGCGCGATTCGCTTTTCCTTCTGCGGCACCGTGGCGCACGCGAATACGCCCATGCATGTATTGCCTCAGTTTGGAGCTTTTCTTACCATTTACACGCTCGATCAGGAGGATGCTTTGCCCTCAGCAACCTGGAAAGGTTTTCTGACTTTCGGCCTGATTTCAGTCCCCATACGCCTCTCGCCAGCAGCGCGAACGGAGCGCATCAGCTTTCACCAACTGCACAGTGTTTGCCACACGCGAATCAAGATGCCTACGTTTTGCCCCACGTGCAATCGCATGGTGGAGCGCAGTGAAATCGAAAAGGGCTACGAACACGATAAGGATCAATATTTGCTGTTCACGGAAGCGGAGCTGGACGAAGTCGAGCCCGATTCGGCGCGCACGATGGAGATCATTGAGTTCGTGAAAGTGGAGGAGATCGATCCGCTCTACTTCGACGCGTCCTACTATGCGGCACCGGAAAAAGAAGGAGAGAAAGCGTACCACCTGCTTCTGGAAGCGATGATGGAGACGCACTACGCGGCGATCGCCAAGGTCACGATGCACAACCGCGAAAATATCGTGATCATTCGCGCGCGCAAAGAAGGTCTGACGCTGCACACCATGTTTTATCAGAACGAAGTGCGCCCGGCCGTGGAATATGGCAGCACGGATAAATCAGAGGTGAAAGAGCAGGAAAAACTTCTGGCAATGCAGTTGATTGAAAATCTTGCGACCAAATTCAAGCCGGAAAAATTCCACGACGCGTATCAGGAAAATCTGCAAAAGCTGATTGAAGCGAAGGCTCACGGTAAGAAGCTGACTATCGTTCCCCACGCGCCGAACGCGCCGGTGATCGACCTGATGGCTGCGCTGAAAAAGAGCCTTTCGACCAAGCCCATCAAAACCACGGACGCGCCCGGGCCGCGCGCCGTGCCAAAACGCGTGGAAACCGTCAAGAAGCCTCGCAAGGCCGGCTGAGCGATGCAGGCCGGCTTCGGAAACGCTGATTCCCGATGCCCAGTGAAAAAGTAAAGATTGAAGGCCGCGAGATCGCGCTTACCAACCTTGACAAAATTCTTTATCCCGCCGGTAAGTTTACGAAAGCAAAGGTCATTGATTACTACGCCCGGGTTGCGCCCTACCTGTTGCCGCATCTGAAGGATCGTCCCATCACGCTGAAACGTTTTCCCGATGGAGTGAACGGCGAATTTTTCTACGAGAAAAACGCGCCCAAATTTACTCCCAATTGGATACAGAAATTTTCTGTCGCGCGGCACCACCACGCGGGAGACATTCAATACATTCTGATCAACGATTTGCCCACGCTGATTTGGGTGGCGAATATTGCTAGCATCGAGCTGCATCCGTTCCTGCATCGCGCGCCGCGAGTCAGCGTGCCCACGCTGATTGCTTTCGACTTCGATCCGGGCGAGGGCGCCGATGTATTGACGTGCGCTCGCGCCGCTCTGCTCGTGCGCGACGTACTCACGAACTTGGGATTAAAAGCATTTGCGAAGGTGTCTGGCTCAAAAGGATTGCAGGTTTACGTTCCGCTGAATGGCGATCTCAGCTACGGAATCGTAAAGCCGCTGGCAAAAACTCTGGCCGAATTGATGGAAGAGCAGCACCCGGATCTGATTGTCTCAAAAATGTCCAAAAGCCTGCGCGCCGGAAAAGTGCTTATTGACTGGAGCCAGAATACGGAAACGAAGACAACGGTAAGTGTCTATTCGCTCCGCGCGAAATCCGGGCGGCCCTACGTTTCCATGCCGGTGACGTGGGAGGAATTAAAAAAGGCCGCAAAAACCAAAGATCCGGAAAGCCTTTTTTTTGAGCCGGAGGAGGCACTCAAACGGCTTAAAAAAACGGGAGATTTATTCGCGCCTGTGGAGAATATAAAGCAAAACCTTCCGGCGGAACTTTTGAATGTGCTTGAGCGTTCCTCCGCATCTTCCAAACCGCTGGAACCATACCGGCAAAAACGCGATTTCTCACAAACAGCGGAGCCGCCGCCTCTCCTACCCAGACGCAGCGCGCAGGACAGCACCCGTCACTTCGTCATTCAGAAACACGCGGCCACACATTTGCATTACGATTTTCGGTTGGAAATGCAGGGCGTCCTGAAATCCTGGGCTGTGCCAAAAGGGCCGCCTCTTTCTTCCGATGAAAAACGGCTCGCAATGCCCACCGAAGATCATCCGCTCGATTACCTCAGCTTTGAAGGAATCATTCCTAAGGGCCAGTACGGTGGGGGCACGGTAATGGTTTGGGACATCGGCACGTATGAACTGATTGAAGGAAATTATTTTAAAGGAAAATTGAAAGTATATTTGTTTGGCAAGAAACTGAAAGGCGAGTGGACCTTGGCCAAGTCGCACGAAAACACAGATCGCCCCAAATGGTTTCTGATGAAAACCGGGGCAGAACCCGTTCGCAAAAATTTAAAAGAAGATAAGTCCGCGCTCAGCGGCCGTACCATGGAGCAGATCGTTACAAATCCGGAGCGCGAATGGCAAAGCAATCGCGTGGGGCGTTCCAAATCGGCCGGTTGAATTTTTGAGCAGCACGGGCACTCTTGCCTGTGCGGGTTTTGCAAAGTCCACACAGCCAAGAGTGGCTGTGCTACTTGGAGTCCGAGAATGACAATAATTCGCAGGGACCCCGGGACGCCGTTCACGATGAAGCGTGGCCCCACCTCGGTTGACACAAGAATTCATGTAAAGCGAATCGCAGTGCTGTCAGGCATCTTCTCCGCGTCGAAAAGTTTCTTGTGCCGCATGCAGTGAAAAGTTTAGGATACCTAGGGCAGACGATCAGATCGGAAATCCCGCAAAAAATAAATCCTGTCCGGATTGCTTAGGAAAATTCCATGTTACTTGACAGCAGCGCTCGAGGTGTCTACGTCATCGCTCCCACGCCTTTTCTGGCGGACGGCAGCGTGGACGTCCCGTCCATCGATCGGATGGTTGATTTTTATCTGGAAGCCGGCGCCACGGGTATCACCGTAATGGGCCAAATGGGTGAGGCGCCGAAGCTCGACGAGGAGGAAGCCGTCGACATCGCCACAGGCGTCATCCGCCGTTCTACAGTGCCCATTATTGTTGGCGTATCGGCTCCCGGTTTTGCGGCGATGCGTTCGCTTTCGCGTACCGTGATGGATGCCGGGGCCGCTGGAGTGATGATTGCGCCGCCCACGCAGCTGAGGACGGACGATCAGATCGTCACCTATTACCGCCAGGCTGCGGAAGCAATCGGCGCGGATGTGCCGTTCGTTATTCAGGATTATCCGCTCACGTTCACTGTGGTCATGACGCCGGGAGTGATCCGTCGAATCGTCAACGACAACGCCGCATGTGTGATGCTTAAGCACGAGGACTGGCCCGGCCTGGAAAAAATTTCGACGTTGCGCGGCTTCGAACGCGACGCATCGATGCGCCATATTTCCATTCTTTGCGGCAACGGCGGGCTGTTTCTGGATCTTGAAGTGGAGCGCGGCGCGGACGGCGCCATGACCGGATACTGCTTCCCGGAAATGCTGGTGGACGTGGTGCGATTGGCCGCAGCGGGCAAGCGCGATGACGCGCATGAACTTTTTAACGCGCATCTTCCGCTCGTGCGCTACGAGCAGCAGGCCGGCATCGGCTTAGCCGTTCGTAAATACGTAATGATGCGCCGCGGCATTCTTTCGACAGATGCGCAGCGAAAACCGGCCACGGTTCTTTCTGCGAAGGCCAAAGAAGAAGTGGAGTATTTGCTTTCGCGCGTAGCGCGCGTCGATAAGCGCGCCGCTCTCGGCCCAATCGGCGCCGCCACGAAAGCTTAGGCATTTTGTGGCATAGGCTTAGCCTGTGCGCTTTTACCGTGCCCACAAACAAGAGCCAAGGCTGAAGCTATGCCAAATGGAAGGCAGATACAGTGGTGACGGTTGTAATATTTTCACGAACGAATCTGCTCGCTGAATAAAAGGAAAAATAAAAAATGAATTTTGGATTGCAGGGCAAGACGGCACTGGTTTTGGGCGGCGGAGGGGGACTCGGGCGAGCCATTGCGAAATCGCTCGCGGCGGAAGGTGCGAAGGTCGCGGTTGCAGACATCGATCTCGCGGCGGCAGAGCGCGCTGCGCAGGAAATTCAAACCGAGAGCGCACCGTCCATGGCGCTTGCCTGGGATCTCGCCGATCTCTCCGCGATCGAAAAAAATATCAGCGCGATCGAAAGCCGCCTCGGCCTCATCGACGTCCTCGTCAACATCACGGGCGGCCCGCCACCGACCCCAGCTGCCGGGCAGGATCCCGCGTTGTGGAGCAAGCATTTCCAGTCCATGATCGTGCCGGTGATCGCGATTACGGACCGCGTGCTGCCGGGCATGAAGTCGCGCAAATGGGGCCGCATCATCACGAGCACATCGTCGGGAGTCGTTGCGCCAATCCCTAATCTCGGAATTTCCAACGCGTTACGCCTGTCGCTCGTAGGCTGGTCCAAAACGCTCTCGCGCGAAGTCGCGCGCGACGGCATCACCGCCAACATTGTAGTGCCCGGCCGCATCGCCACGGACCGTATCCGTTTTCTGGACGAGGCGAAAGCGAAACGCGAAAATCGCCCGGTGGAAGTTGTCTCGGCGGAGAGCACGAGTTCTATTCCTGTTGGCCGTTATGGAAATCCGGAAGAATATGCGGACACAGTTGCATTCCTGGCCAGCGCCCGCGCGTCGTACATCACTGGCTCCGTGATTCGGATTGACGGCGGGTTAATCGCTGGCGTCTAGTCGAGTAGCACAGCCACTCTTGGCTGTATGCACTTTGCAAAACTCGTACAGGCAAGAGTGCCTGTGCTACGCAAACATCCGCCCGAATCATGGCGCATTGCCGGTTTGGAAGACATGCCCGGAGAACCGATGAACCTTGCTATCGACCAGCAAAGCCTGGAGCCGGTCGCCCGGCGCACCACGCGTCGCATCGCGCGTCGCCTGGCCCCCTTCCTCTTCATTCTCTATGTATTCAATTACATTGACCGCGTAAACGTCAGCTACGCCGCGCTGCAAATGACGGGCGAACTCCATTTTTCAAACGCCGTTTTCGGTTTCGGTGCCGGAGTTTTTTTTATCGGATATTTTCTATTTCAAATTCCGCAAACGATGCTCGTCGAATTGTGGAGCGCGCGAAAGTATATTGGCGCGACGCTCGTCGGTTGGGGCGCCCTCGCGACGTTCACCGGATTAATCTCCAGCGCGCACCAATTTTATTGGATCCGCTTTTTTTTAGGAGTGGCTGAAGCTGGTTTTTTCCCCGGCGTGATTGTCTATTTAACCCACTGGTATCGATATGAAGACCGCGCCAAGGCCGTAGCCATGTTTATGCTGGCCATCCCGATGTCCAATTTGCTCGGCGCGGCATTCGCCGTTTTCCTGATGAAGATTCACTGGTTCGGCTACGGCGGCTGGCGCTGGCTGCTGATGCTGGAAGGTTTCCCCGCTGTACTCACGGGCCTTGCGACGTTTTTTTATTTGACCGACCGTCCAAAAGATGCGAAGTGGTTGGCGGAAGATGAGCGGAACTGGATTACCGCGGAACTTGAGCGGGAAAAAGCCGCCAAGAGCGCGCAGGTCAAGCTCACGCTCTGGCAGTCCATGCGGCACCCGCAAGTTCTGCTGCTCGCAGGCGCGTATTTTTGCTACATCACGAACAGCATCGGCCTTGGCGTTTGGCTGCCAAAAATTGTGCAGAAAATTTCCGGTGGGAACACTCGCGAAGTCATCATCCTCTCCGGCATCCCATGGCTGCTGGCAATTCCCGCGATGCTTCTTTC
>DASRQU010000174.1:0-19929 GCA_035696345.1 Candidatus Acidiferrales bacterium | reverse complement strand
ATAAATCCGCCGATGATGGCGCCGACAAACGCGAAACCCATCGTGCTGAAAAGCTGCGGCAGGGGATCCGCGAAAAATTCCCTCGGGCTTTCCAGCAAATGATACAGGCGGGAGCCAGCGAGTCCGGAGAGTCCCGTAATTCCGATGATTGCCTCGGCGTCAGCGGGAACTCCCCTGCGCTGGAAGTCGGCGCGCAGGATAAAAAACGCACAAATCAGTCCGATGGCCACCATTAGGCCATAGGAACCCAGCGTTAGTGGGCCAATATGAATAAAGGGATACAACCGTGCTCCCGTCTCCGCTGCGATTTTTTAATTTTACTGCGACAGTATAGCCGAGACAGCGCTCGATGTGGCGTAGCCTTTAGCCTGCGGGGATTGTCCTAGCTCGAATGTAAACTCTAAAACCGGGGCACGCCTTGCAAGGACTGACTCCCGCAGGCTAAGGCCTATGCCACGCAAAGCCGTGCCACTTAATGTCTAGTACCAGAAATCTAGTGCGCCGGTGGCGTGTCCCCGCCCGGCTTCGGTCTCCTCATGATCAGCAAAAACGGTACGAGGCAAAGAATGATAACGGCAAGAATTGAAATCACTTGTACGTATGCAAGCGTGGTGGCCTGCCTGTCAATCATGTAAGAAACAATTCCGTGGGCCTGCTGCGCGGCCTGCACGCTTCCCGCTCCCTGGTTTTGCAGAGTCTGCGATAGGCCGCCGACGAGAGCCTCATACTGCGGCGTGCCGGGCGACGTGTTCGCCACCATGTATGTTCGCCGCGTTTGCGCAATGCGTGAAATGGACGTAGAGATGAGTGCGATGCCGATGCTGCCTCCCACGTTGCGCATGAAACTATTCATGGAGGAGATCTGGTTGTTTTTCTCGCGGGGAATTCCCACGTAGGCCAGCACGTTCTGCGGAACGAACACAAACGCCAGTCCGAACATTTGCAACGTGCGCATAATAAATGCCGCGCGAAAATCCATCGTCAGGCTGAACAAAGTGGACATGTAATACATGGCCGCGGAAATCGAAACGAATCCGAAGGCCATCATTTTGCGCGGATCTAACTTCGAAACCATCGTTCCCACAAAAGGCAGCACCATGATCATGATGAACCCCCCGCCCGCCAGCGCCTCGCCCGCCACCAATGCGGGGTAACCCAGCAGCACCTGAAGAAATTGCGGAATCATGAAAGTCGTGCCGTACAAAACGATACCGACAGTAAAACTGAAAAACATGGCCGTGGCGAAATTACGCAGCTTGAATAACCGGATATCCACAACCGGATTGGGATGATGCCACTCCCAGAATATCCACACCACGAACGCGTAGGCCGCCGTGACCACCAGCGAAGTAATCCAGCGCGAAGAGAACCAGTCCGACTCCTGCCCTTTGTCCAGCGCGATCTGCAAGCTGGCGATGGCCAGAGTGATCAGCCCGAGCCCAACGTAGTCAGCGCGAATGCCTCTGCGCCGCTCCTGCTCGACTTTCAGGAATGGCGGATCTTCCACCAGACGGTTGGTGAGAAACAGGGACAGGAGACCAATGGGTACGTTGATGTAGAAAATCCAGCGCCAGTTGTAGTTATCTGTTATGTAGCCACCGAGCGTAGGCCCGATCGCGGGAGCGAGCACCACGGCCATGGCATAGACCGCAAACGCCATGCCGCGCTTGGCCGGAGAAAAAGTGTCCGCAAGAATCGCCTGCTCGCTGGGCTGCAATCCTCCGCCACCGACGCCCTGCAGAATTCGAAAGAAGATCAACACACCGAGGCTCGGCGCAAGTCCACACAGAAAACTGCTGACAGTAAACAGCGCCACGCACGACATGTAAAAACGTTTGCGTCCAATAATCGTGGAAAGCCAGGCGCTGATCGGCAAAATGATGGCGTTCGAAACGAGATAGCTGGTAAGGACCCACGCGGACTCTTCCTGGCTCGCCGAAAGGCTTCCGGCGATGTGCGGCAAGGACACGTTGGCGATGGAAGTGTCCAGCACCTCCATAAACGTGGCCAAGGTAACCGTCATGGCGATCAGCCATGGGTTATATTTTGGCTTCCAGGGAAGTTCCAGTGTTTCCGGCACAGTCTTCTTTCAGTGAAGCGGAATTAAATAGCACAGGCTTAAGTAGCGCGGGCTTCAGCCTGCGGGGTTTAGTGCTTGCAAGGCCTGACTGCCGCAGGCTGAAGCCTGCGCTACTTGAAGCTATTTCAACCACACCTTCGGGACTACGGACATACCGGGGCGCAGTCGTTCAAGGCCACTTTGCCCTGGTTTAAAACGAATCCGCACAGGCAAGCGCTGCACGACCTTCACGTAATTCCCCGTGGCGTTCTCTGGTGGCAACAAGCTGGTAATCGAACCGGTCGAGCCCGGCATCGACTCGACCGTGCCGTCGAAATCCTGGCCGTAGGCGTCCACGGAAATCCTTACGGACTGGCCGGGGTGCATCTCGCGGAGTTGGCTCTCCTTGAAGTTGGCCGTCACCCAAAGATCGCCGAGATCAGAAATGCTGACGAGGCGCGAGCCTTTGCTGACATGTTCACCAACTTCCACCGTGCGCTTGCTCACAACGCCGGTAACCGGCGCAACGATCTTGCAATAGCTCAGATCGAGCTGTGCGCGATCGAGCGCTGCCTGCATCGCTGCCACCGTGGCGTGCTTTGATTGCAGCGTCGCGCGCGAAATGGCCACTTGATTCGGTGCGTTTACGGCAGCGGACTGCATCTCACTGCGCGCCTGCTCAAGCTGCGAGCGCCGTTGCTCCACTACTTTTTGCGCGGCTTGGGCCGATGCGCGCGCTGAATCCACGGAAGCGGCAAGCGCTTTGGCATTGGCTACAACCTGTTCGTAATCGGATTTCGAGACCTCGTTCTTATCAACCAGCGCTTTGTATCGCGCAACATCCGCTTGTGCCTTTGCATTATTCGCTTCGGCTTCGATCAAACGCGATTGCGCTGCCTGTTGCTCGCCCTCCGCGGCGGCGGTTGCAGCGTCCGCAGTGGCTACTTCGGACTTGCTGGTGGAGACGCTCGTCTCTGAAGTGCTCCGCGTGATGGGAACATTCGGATTTTCCGCACGCTCATCCGCTTGAGCTTTCAGGAGTTGCGCCTGCGCCTGTTCCACAGCCACCTGATAGTCGCGCGGATCGAACTCCACGAGCAGATCGCCGGCTTTCACCGACTGATTTTCTTCCACGTACACGGCTTTCACGTCGCCATCGATACGCGCCGTAACGCCGTTCAAGTGTCCATCCACCTGCGCGTCATCTGTGGATTCGTACGTTCGCGAGTACAGCCAGAACGCAACTGCGCCCACAAGAATGATCGCCCCAATGATGCCTGCGAAGAGTAAAGTCTTGTTCCGCCCTTCCGCAGTGCTGCCGGTATCCACGCGTTCGGCAGGTTTAGATGTTTTCGTGTCTGGTAACTGGTCAACGGCCATGGTTATTGGCTCCTCAAAAGATCACGCATAATTTTTTCGGCTTGGCCAATGGCGCGGGCCACGCTGGCTTTGGCCAGGTTGTGGGCATCGAGGTTCGCAATGTAGTCGGACTCCGCGCTAGCCACCACTTCCTGCGCTTGTGTCACTTCCACCGTATCTGCAACTCCGGACGCAAATCGGTCCGTCGATTGCGCTAGCTGGTCGTGCGCCAATTCGCGGCGGCTCTGCGCGACTCGAACCTGTTCGGCCGCGGCGTTCAAATCGAGATAAGCGTTCCTCACATCAGCTTCCACGCGCGAACGGGTGCTCTCATATTCGGCGCGCCGCTGTGCCAGATTCGCATCGGCTTCCACGATGTCGCCATGCGTGTGCCCACCCGCCCAGATGGGAAACTTCAGCTGCCCGCTCACGTCGAATGTTCCGTGCGAATTGGCAGGGTTTACGCCAATCACGCCGTAATCCGCGTCCACGCCAAGCGTCGGGTAGTGTTCCGCGACAGCTGCCTTCCGCGCGAATTCGGCCGAATGCAATTGCGCTTCCGCAGCCTTCAGGTCAGAACGATTTTGCGTCGCGAGGGTCAGCGCCTGCTCCAAAGTAATGTTTTCCAGCGGCGCATACGGCAATTTATCCGCGAGCGAATACTCTTGCGCGGGTGACATGCCAATCAGTCGTGCCAAGCCAATTTTTTGCTTCGCGTAGTTTGCCTGCTCCGCGGTCAAGCGCTGCTGCTCTGTTTGCAATTCGACGTTGCTGCGCGTCATGTCGATTTTCGCGCTGAGCCCCGCATTAAAGCGATCCGAGGCCTGCTGAAAGATCGCCTGCGCCCCGTCCACCTGCACTTTCGCCGATTCCACGCGCGCCGATTCGGCCAACACCTGCAGGTACGCTTGCGTCACGACGTACACCACGATTTCGCGAGAATCCGCGGCGGCGAGTTCCGCGGCGCGATTCGCTTCCCGCGCGGACTGGTAGTTGCGAATCGACTGCACGTCCGCGATGCGCTGGCTCACGTAGCCGCGCAAATCGAAAAAGTTGAATGGACCAACGATGCTCGGAAAATTCAGGCCGAGGTTAGGAGGAAACTTGAATTTAAAGCCGTACGACGCCAGATCGATTTGCTGCACGTTTTCGCGCAAGCCTCCGGAGATATCCGGAAACAGAACGCTGCGCGCAACAATTTTTTCCCCGGCCGCGCGTTGCGAGCCTTGCTCCGCGGTGATGCCTCCCAGGTTGTAATGCAGCCCCATTTTCAAAGCCTGGTCCAGAGACAGCGAGATGGGCTGGTCAGACGGCGGCCCCGCGCTCGCGCTGCCCTGATATGGGCCGACTTGCGCAAAGGCACAGGTTGCAGCAACGAGCATGCCCGTCAGCAGGAGGACGAAATGAATTCGGGAAGTCCGCATGTATTGCGCTCTATTCTTCGGGACACGCCGCTCGCTTCGCCCGCGTTTCAAAAATCGTGGGGAATGATAAAGGGCTGTCCGACTTTGCAATTAAAGCTTGCGTCTACGGGGACACACAATTAAGATACATACACGTATGTATCATGTCAAGGGAAGCTGTCTGCCGCGCGAACATTCAGCGAAGGCTTTGTGAATTCCCTGTGAAGAGAAGTTCCATTACCGAGCACTCCAAGACCGGCCGTTCTCGCGTTCCCCTGTCCGCGCGCACCCACATGTGCCAGGGAGAGCGCACGCAGGTGACCCGCCGCAAATTGCTGGATGCCGCCAAGCGCATCTTCGCACACGACGGGTTCGAAGCGGCGCGCCTGGAAGACATCGCGGCGCGCGCCGGATACACGCGCGGCGCCTTCTATGCCAATTTTGACAGCAAGGAAGACATCTTCTTCGCCCTTTTTGAGGAGTGGGTGTGTGAGCGGATCGAATCCGTGACGATCGCCATGCGCAAGCATTCTGACCCGGTGGAGAAACTGGCCGCCCTGCGAACGCACTACGCGAAGCTGGCCACGGACCGCCGCCTGGTCCTGATCTCCATGGAGTTCAAATTGTTTGCGCTGCGCCACCCGGAGTCTCATGCCCGTCTGAGGAGCCGACACCGCCGCATCCGCGCCTATTTCGGTGAACTGTTCTCCGAATTGATGGGCGAACTGCACACCACAATTTCCATCGGCTATCCCGCGGCATCGGCCTGCTTGGGCGCCGTGGCGCAAGGCCTGCTGCTGGAGCATTTAGTCGACCCGAAGACGCTGTCCGACGACGATATAAGCCACGCTTTAGGGCAGTTTTTTGACTCCATTTTTCGGGCTGGACAGGGGTAACTCCCCAGCGACCGGCCCGGACCTGTGCCAAAGGAATATGTAACGGGATTTTGTGCTGCCGCATCAATGAATATGTAACAAATATGGGTTAAAGTAGGCACGCCTTTTCAGTCTTTCGGCCTGCCATTCGGGGAAAGAGCAACGCAGCCGCAAATTAACTTCTGAATCGCCAGCAAGGGGCAGAATTCAAGCGCGGGAAACCGGTTCGAACCGTTTTTGCTGGCGTGGCACTAACGCTTGATGTATCTGTGTCGGTAAAGCCTTCCGTCGTCGGGGTCAGGAGCAACATCTCGGAATGTGGATCGTTCGATTAGCGCTCAGAAGGCCGTACACCTTCGTGGTGATGGCCTTGCTGATTCTGATACTCGGCACCCTGTCGATTTATACGACGCCTGTCGACATTTTTCCGAATATCGATATCCCGATTATTGCGGTGGTGTATTCCTACGGAGGGCTGTCGGCCGAAGACGTCTCCCAGCGCCTCGTCGTCAACTTTGAGCGCGGTCTCACCGCCACGGTGAATGACGTTGAGCACATCGAATCGCAATCCCTGAACGGACTTGGCGTAATCAAGATTTTCTTCTATCCCAACGTGCGGATTGACATGGCCATGGCGCAGGTGACGTCGAACGCCCAATCCGCCCTGCGCGGCGACCCGCCGGGAACCACGCCGCCCTTCCTGCTGGCGTATAACGCCTCCTCCGTGCCGATCTTGCAACTCGCGCTTTCGGGAAAAGGGCTTTCTGAGCAGCAGCTGAACGACATGGGCTCGAATTTCCTGCGCACGCAGCTCGCGACCGTTCAAGGAGCGGTGTTTCCAAACCCCTACGGCGGTAAGCAGCGCCAGATCATGGTGGATCTAAATATTCAGGCACTTCAGTCCAAGGGTTTGTCCCCGGCTGATGTAGTCTCCGCGATTGGCAATCAAAACCTGATTCTTCCTGCGGGAACCGTAAAGATCGGCACCAAAGAAGACGATGTGGACTTGAATGGAAGTCCGCAAACCGTAAATGAAATGAATGATCTGCCCATCAAGACTTCGGGCACCAATACGATTTACGTGCGAGATGTGGCGCACGTCAGGGACGGCAACCCGCCGCAAACCAATATCGTGCTAGTGGACGGGCAAAAAGCCGCGTTAATGACGATTTTGAAGCTTGGAAGTACGTCGACACTGGATATCATTCAGCAAATTAAGGACCGGCTCCCTGTGGTGCTCTCCGGCCTGCCGCCGGAATTTAAGGCGCGGCCTATCGCCGACCAGTCCTTATTCGTTCGCGCCTCGATCAATGGCGTGGTTCGCGAGGCTGTGATCGCCGCGTGTCTTACCGGTTTGATGATCCTGATTTTCCTGGGCAGCTGGCGCAGCACACTTATTATTGCGGTGTCCATTCCTCTTTCGATTCTTACTTCCATCATCATATTGAGCGCCATCGGGCAGACGATCAACATCATGACGCTCGGCGGGCTCGCCTTGGCCGTAGGTATTCTGGTCGATGACGCGACCGTGGAAATCGAGAACATCAACCGCAACCTCGCCGAAGGAAAAGAAACGATCCAAGCCATTCTGGACGGCGCGCAGCAGATCGCGGTGCCCGCATTTGTTTCGACTTTGTCGATCTGCATCGTGTTTGTGCCAATGTTTTTCCTGACCGGGGTCGCGCGATATTTGTTCGTGCCGCTGGCCGAGGCCGTGGTATTCGCCATGCTGGCCTCGTACTTGCTGTCCCGCACCCTCGTGCCGACTATGGCGCGTTATTTGTTGAAGGGGCATGCGGAAGAATCGGTGGAAGCGTCGCTCGCCAGCAGAAATCCGCTGATCCGCCTGCAGGGACATTTTGAATTGCAATTTGAAAAGCTGCGGAATTTTTACCGCGGCATTTTGCAATCCTGCCTGGCGCTACGCTATACGTTCCCTATTATTTTTCTGGCGATTTGCGTCGGATCATTTGTTCTTTATCCCTGGCTTGGACAGGACTTCTTCCCCGCGGTCGATGCGGGGCAGATCAAATTGCATCTCCGTGCACCAACCGCCACGCGCATTGAAGAAACGGCGGAGCTTTGCAGCGAGGTGGAGCGGGCGATCCACGAAGAAATTCCCTCTAACGAAATTGAGAGCGTTATCGACAATATCGGTCTGCCGAACAGCGCTTACATGTATGTCTATACGACTTCCGCGCCCATTGGTCCCGAAGACGCCGACATCATGATTTCGCTGAACCCAAACCATCATCCCACCGAGCAGTACATGCATGATTTGCGGCAGAAACTGAACAAATCTTTTCCCGGCGTGATGTTTTATTTTCCGCCGGCTGACATCGTCAGCCAAATTCTTAATTTCGGGCTCCCGGCCCCAATCGATATTCAGATCATGGGCCGCGATGTGGCAGCAAACCACCAGTTCGCCAATAACCTGCTGAAGCAACTCAACATGGTTACGGGAATAGCCGACTTGCGCATTCAGCAACCATTCAATCAGCCCAAGCTGCACATCAATGTCGACCGGACCAAAGCGATTCAGGCCGGGTTCACGCAGCGTGATGTGGCAGGAAATTTGCTGGTTTCGCTGAGCGGAAGTTTTCAGACTTCTCCGTCCTTCTGGCTCGATCCCAAGACCGGTGTCAGCTACGTGGTTGCAACTGAATCGCCGCAATATCAGATTCAAAGCCTGCAGGATCTCGAAAATATTCCGATCACTGGCGGAAGTGGACCGAATCGTCCACAGTGGCAGCAACTTGCGAATCTTGGAACGGTTTCGCGTGGAGAAGGAATGGCCACGGTGTCTCACTATGACGCGCAAACCATGATTGATATTTTTGGCTCCACGCAAGGCCGGGACTTGGGCGGAGTCGCCAAGGATATCGGCAAAATCGTGGATCAGAACCGCTCCAAATTACCCCGCGGCTCGCAATTGTTTGTCCGCGGACAGATCGATACGATGCGCACTTCCTTCAGCGGGCTTGTCGGCGGATTGGGGTTCGCGATCCTGCTTATTTACCTTTTGATTGTCGTCAACTTTCAATCTTGGCTCGATCCCTTCATTATTATTTCGGCGCTGCCTGCTGCCCTTGCCGGGATTGTGTGGATGCTGTTCGTTACGCACACGACGATTAGCGTGCCCGCCCTGACCGGTTCGATCATGTGCATGGGCGTGGCCACCGCAAACAGTATTCTGGTCGTGAGCTTTTCCAAGGAACGCGTCCAGGAAGGGCTGACGCCAGTTCAGGCCGCGGAAGAAGCGGGATTCACGAGGTTTCGCCCTGTG
Source organism: Candidatus Acidiferrales bacterium (assembly GCA_035696345.1). Lineage (GTDB taxonomy): Bacteria > Acidobacteriota > Terriglobia > Acidiferrales > UBA7541 > Palsa-360. The sequence continues at coordinate 10,947 of DASRQU010000174.1, read as the reverse complement.
ATCATGACCGCCATGGCCATGATTATCGGCATGCTGCCTATGGCCGTAGGGCTCGGAGAAGGCGGCGAACAGAATGCGCCGCTCGGACGCGCAGTAATCGGCGGGCTGATCTTTGCAACGGTAGCGACGCTTTTGTTCGTCCCGTCGGTGTATAGCTTGATTCACGGCTTCCGTCATGAAGCGGGGCAATCCGCTGAAATTGAAATTCCAGGTGAGTAGGTGAGTGATGGCGGTCAATTTTTCGGAGGATGAGATGGAGGTTGTTTCGAAACATAAGGAACCGGTGGAGTCGCCTGCGGCACCGCGCCCCGATCGTGGTTCTGGTTCTTCGGGAGGCGGGGCGTGGACGCGCATGTTGACGCTCGCGCTGATTGTGATCGTCGTGGCCATCGTGGTTATTTGGGGAATCTCTAGCCGACGCGCGGCCAATGCGCAGCTTTCCCAGGAGACCCGCGACTTGGCAATCCCGACCGTCTCCGTCACGCATCCCAAGCTTGGCGCACCGCAGCAGGAAATCGTTATCCCCGGCGATATGCAGCCGTACGCGGACGCGCCTATCTTTGCGCGCGCGAACGGCTACCTGAAAAAATGGTATGTCGATATCGGTGGAACCGTAAAAGAGGGACAGCTTCTCGCTGAAATAGATTCTCCGGAAATTGACCAGCAGCTGGCACAAGCTCGCGCCGATTTGGAGACCGCGCAATCCAATTTAAAACTCGCGGAATTAACCGCAACGCGGTACAAGGATTTGCAGAAGACCGATTCCGTGGCGCAGCAGGACGTTGACAACGCCACAGGAAACTACGATGCGCGCCGAACCGCTGTGGCATCCGCGCAGGCAAACGTCAAGCGTCTGCAGGATATGCAGTCCTTCGAAAAAGTGTACGCGCCCTTTGCGGGAATGATTACGGCGCGCAATACGGATATCGGGCAGCTGATCGAATCCGGCAGCAGCGGCGGCACGGCGCGCGAGCTCTTTCACATCGCTTCCATGAATCCGCTTCGTGTGTACGTCAACGTTCCCCAATATGACTCGCCGCAGATCAAGCCCGGCCTGCATGCAGATCTCGTCCTCACGGAGTTCCCCGGCAAGCGATTTCAAGGAACTGTGGTGCGAAGTTCCGGCGCGATTGACAACGCTTCGCGCACATTGCTCACTGAGGTGGATGTCGAAAACTCTGCGCACTTGCTCAAACCGGGCGGCTACGTGGAGGTTCACCTGAAGTTGCCTTCACCGATAAACACGTTTACCCTTCCCGTGAACACGACGATTTTTAAGGCTGAGGGATTGCAAGTGGCCACAGTGAAAGACGGAAAATCAATTCAACTGATTCCGGTGACGCCGGGCCGCGATTTTGGCACAGATATTGAAATCGTTGCGGGCCTCAAGGGAGATGAATCGGTCGTGTTGAATCCGCCAGATTCGCTGAGCGATGGTACTCAGGTTGAGGTCATCGGGACACCTGCTTCCGCGCAGAGGAAACCGTAATGGCCCCGTCTCCTCGGAGCGTTTGCTCACCCCTGGTCTTACGATTCGCGCGGCTGCCCATCGTTTCTCTGGGCCTGCTTCTGGGCATTCTTCTCGCCGCTGGCTGCTCCGTCGGCCCGAAGTACGTTAAGCCGACAACGCAGATTCCGCCCAGCTACAAAGAAAACGCAGATTGGAAACCAGCGCAGCCAAGTGATACCGCGCAAAAAGGCAACTGGTGGGAAATATTTCAGGATCCCCAACTAAACGCGCTGGAAGATAAAATTGCCGTATCAAACCAATCCTTGCGTGCGGCCGTGGATCGATTTCAGGAAGCGCGGGACGTGTTCCGGCAAACGAGGTCGGCGCTGTATCCGTTTGTATCGGCAGGTTTGTCGCCAAGCCAAAACCGCCAATCGACAAACAAAGCTCTGCGTGGCGCTACTTCTCCCGCCAACTATTCGGATCTACTTCTTCAGGGGCAGATTTCGTATGAAGTGGACGCTTGGGGAAGCGTGCGCCACTCCGTGCAGCAGAGCCGCAATCTGGCGCAGGCCTCGGCTTCGGACCTCGAAACGATTCGCCTGAGCCTGCATGCCGAACTTGCCTTGGACTACATGACGCTTCGCGGATTGGACGCGCAGAAGCAGCTCTTTGATTCCAATGTCGCGGCATTCCAAAAGGCCGTGGATCTGACCGAGGAAAGATTCCGGGGCGGCGTCGCATCTCGCGAGGATGTGGATCTGGCTGACACGGAACTCGAGCAAACACGAGCACAGGATATCGACATCACTTCGACACGCGATCAATTCGAGCATGCCGTGGCCGTCCTTATCGGCCAGCCTGCTTCGTCGTTTCGTCTCGATCCCGCACAATTGCCCGCGATACCTCCCGTGCCACCGCCGGGAATTCCTTCCGATCTCCTTGAGCGCAGGCCCGACATCTCCAGCGCGGAGAGAAGGGTGGCTGCGGCCAATGAACAAGTGGGAATTGCGCGTGCGGCTTTCTTTCCAACGATTACGCTGGGCCTTGCAGCGGGATTTGAGAGCGGACAATTTCCAAACTGGTTAACGGGACCAAGCGCGGTCTGGGCGATTGGCGCGTCTGCCGCAGAAACTGTATTCGATGCAGGACGCCGGCGAGCCGTGTCCGATCAAGCGCTGGCGACTTACGATGAGATGATTGCGGATTATCAGCAAACCGTGCTGACTTCGTTTCAGCAAGTGGAAGACTCGCTTTCCGACCTGCGCGTGCTCGAGGAGGAGGCCAAGACGCAGGACGCTGCGGTGGCTGCGGCCAATCGCGCCGTCGAGCAATCCACCAACCGCTATAAAGGTGGCTTGGACACTTATTTGACAGTCATCACTGCGCAGAACGCGGCACTTGAGAATCAGCGGACCGCGGTCAGTCTTCTCACGCGGCGCTTGACGTCCACTGTGCTACTGGTAAAAGCTCTAGGCGGCGGCTGGGATGTTTCCAAACTTCCGTCAGTAGATGCGCAGGCTTCAGCCGTGCCAGCCAGATAATTTCGCATTCGTTTTCTTGTTTCCTGGTCGAGGAAAATACAGTGAAAAAAATGTTGCTGGGAATTTTGCGGCGGGCCGCGTGGACAATAGCTTTGCTGCCCGCTTTCCCGTTGGTCGCGTCCGCTGCGAGTTCTTACCACGTGATCAAAAAGATTCTCATCCCTGGTAACGGCGGTTGGGACTACGTGGCGGCTGATAGCGATGCGCGCCGACTCTATGTTTCTCATGATACCGAAATCGTTGTACTCGATCTGGACAGCGGAGCTATTGTCGGGAAGATTTCGGGTGGGCCGGATATGCATGGAGCCGCCATCGCTGCGGAATTCGGGCGCGGCTTTATCAGCCAAAGCAACCCGGGCTCTGTGGTTATTTTTGATTTAAAAACGCTGGCGAAGATCGGTGAAGTTCGCGTCGGTGACGATCCCAACGGAATTATTTATGACCATTTGACGAAGCGCATTTTTACCGCTGATCGCGGCAGCAAGCGCGTTACCGCCATCGACGCCAAGAGTGGCGCAATCGTCGGCACGATTGATAACCTGGGCGGCAGAACAGAACATCTTGCATCGGACGAAGCCGGCCACGTTTTCCTGAACATGCAGGACCGCAACACTACTTTGAAACTGGATGCAAAAAATTTAAAGGTGCTTGAGACATGGCCCACCGCGCCGTGTGAAGCGCCAAGCAGCATGGATATGGATCGCACGCACTCGCGCATCATTACGGGTTGCCGCGGCGCGGGCATGATGATTGCGATGGACGCGGATTCGGGAAAAATTGCTGCGTCAAATCCAATTGGCGGCGGCGTGGACGCCGCGGAATTCGATCCAAAAACGGGGCTCGCCTATTTTTCCACCGGCGCCGATGGAATGTTATGGATCTACAGAGAGAAAACTCCCGACCAGTTTGAGTTGGTCCAAAAAGTTGCGACGCAACCTGGCATGCGCACAATGGCTATCGATCGAAAAACGGGAAGAATTTATGTTGCGGGCGCGGAACTCGGGCCGAAACCCGCGCCGTCGCCTGAAAATCCGCGAGGCAGGGCGCCTGTGTTGCCTGGCACATTTTCTGTTCTAGTAATTGGGCAGTAATAGCGCGGGCCTTCAGCCTGCGGGGCTTGGGCCTTGCAAGGGACCAAAACCCGCGCGCTGAAGCCCGCGCCACAGAAGCTGTCACGAAAATTCTAGTTCTTCTGATTCTTGTCGCCTCCGCCGTGCACCACATTGCACAGGACGCACATCGTTCCGGGCTCCATGTTGTCCACTGCATGACGAATCGGTTTTAGAGTTTTGAGATACGCAAAAATCGCTTTCAAATCTTCGTCCGTCATTCCATTGTAAAACGCCCAGGGCATGATTTGATTCAGCGGGCGAGCCTTGACGCTTCCCGTTCGAATCGCTTGCACGAACAATGCTTCATCGTAGTACGGTATGCCGGAAGGATCAGGCGTGAGGTTTGCCGTCGCCACCCGGCCCCACGGACCTTCGAAAATCTGTCCGCCGGCCATGTCCATGTTCGGCAGAGGAGCGCCCTTATCCATCGGCGTATGGCAGTCCCTGCAGCCTGCCATCCTCACGAGGTTCTCGCCGCGCTTTACCGAATCGGAAACATCCGGCGCGGCGATCGGCTCGGTTATGGGTTCCGGTACGCTTCGAATGAGATATTTCACTGAAAAAATAAGCGCCGTCTTCGGCAGTGGATTTCGAACGGGCGCCAGCGAGCGCAAGAAAACGACGATCGAAGCCACATCTTCGTCCGGCAGATGACGATAATTTTCATATGGCATCATCGGAAATAATGCGCGGCCGTCATGGCCGATTCCTTCCCGAATGGAACGAGCGAGCATGTCATCGGTCCATTTGCCGGCACCGGTTTCCGGGTCAGGAGTAATATTGGGCACGTATACATCGCCCGGCAGTCCTTTCAGTACGTTGAAATCCATGCCGGCGCCTTCCATGCCTGGGAGAATCGGAGCTCCGGGCTTTGTCCAATCGTGGGGCGAGTGGCAATAAATACACACCGCTTCATTCTCAACAATATATTTTCCACGAGCCAGTCGTTCAGGTGTGGACTGGAAAGTTCGATCCGTCAGAGGACGCACGCGCGGTCCGACAAATGGCCGCCATCCAATCGTGGCCGTGACAGCCACTGCAAGCACGGCCAAGAGACACAAAACAACGATAAGAGAAAGTTTCAGAACGCGTCTCATACTTGGTGCTCCGTGAAATGCTTGGGGATTTTATTCGATCTCAGCAATGCGGCGGATATGCCGTCCGCCTTCAAACGGTGTCTCAAGCCATATCTGCACAATTTCCAGGGCCAGATCTTCGGGGATCATTCGTTGGCCGATGGAAAGAACGTTGCTGTCATTATGCTGCCGCGCCAAGCGTGCGGTTTCCAGGCTCCAACAAAGCGCGCAGCGAATGCCGCGTACTTTGTTCGCCACGATTGCCTCGCCATTTCCGGATCCGCCGAGGACAATTCCGCGTTCGCATTCGCCGGTGGCCACGGATTGCGCGGTCGGGCGGATGAATAGCGGATAATCGACAGGCTCGGTGCTGGAGGTGCCGAAATCGCGGACTTCATGCCCGAGCGAAGTCAAAAGTCCCTTAATTTTTTCCTTGTATTCAAACCCGGCGTGATCGGAACCAATGGCGACTCGCAAGCCGTCAGCATAAGTTGCCGGATTTCTGGTTGTCAAGAGTGGAAGGTTTGTGGCGTCGAAGATCCCATTGTGGCAGTTCAATTTCGATTGCACACGCACAAAGGCCGGCCGCCCAAAAAGAAGGGCGGCCGCTACAAAGCTCGTCGCTCGAGTTGGATTTTATAGAGGCCGGCTTCACATGGTTTTTGGGAACCAGGGCGGGTTTAGATGCAAGTTGAGGAGCGCACCTAAATTTCGTAATCATTAAACCGCAATTTATTTCACTCGCCCCAGCTGATAATTCAAATTGGCGTTCTGGCTTTCATAATCATATTGCGCGCTCGCTTGTTCCACTTGCGCTTCTGTAAGATTCAATTGCGCCTGGCTGAGTTCGATAATCGAACTCAATCCCAATTGATAGCGACCCTTCGCCAAATCGTAGGCCTGCGTGGTCTGGTCCAGCAGTTGCTGTGTAAGGGATAACCGTTGATACGTGGACATTACATTTAACCAGGACATGCGCACGTCCTGCGCGATGCGGTTCTGAAGATCGCGCAGATATTGCTCCTGCACATGGCTTCGCGCTGTGGCTTCAGAATGCTCCGCATTAAACAGGCGGCCATTAAAAATGGGAACATTCACGTTGAAACCGGCCGCCGCGTAATGCTCCGGCAAGATATCCTGACGAAACGGCGCGATTCCCGTGACCGCTGCCGCCGAAATAGTAGGAAACCACAAGTCGCGCTCGGCGGTCGCATAGCTCTGCGCGGAACGTACGTCGAACCCCTGGCTGATAATTTCCGGGCGATTTTGCAATGCCTCAACGATGAGTGGTGCGACATCGGACGGAGGCGCCCCAGGTAGAGGCTCGTCGACCAATTGGAACTGTCGCTGATCTGAATAACCGAGAGCATCGGAAAGCTGCGCAAAGGACGATTGCAAATCGTTTTGCGCCTGGACCAGAAGAAGCTGCGACCTCGCAAGATCGACGTTCGCAAAACTTACGTCCAAGCCTGATCTGAGGCTGCTCTTTTGGAGTTGAGTGATTTGATCCGAAACCAGTTGCCGCGCTTTTACGGTTTCTTCCGCCACATGGAGGACTGACTGCGCCTTCATCGCATTGTAGTACGTGAGATTCACGCGTAACAAAACGTCGGCGCGCGTGCTCACCACATTTTCCTGCTCCGCTTGCGCGTGATAGTGCGAACTTTTGGAAAGTTCGTGTGTCCTCCCGAAATCCGTGACCAGCTGGCTCACGGATACTCCGTCCGCAAATTTATCGAAGACCGATGGACTGTTTAGGAAACCAGCGGCGATACGGCTGTTTGTTTGGGCGTAAGCGCCGGTGGCCGCGCCGCTCGCCTGCGGATAATAAATTGATTGCACTTCTCTCACCCGCGCCGCAGCGGCCGAAGCCAATTGGGTCGCCGCCTGAATTCGCGGGTGATTTTGAATGGCGATATTTTCCGCTTCGGACAGCGTGAGTTGCTGGCCGGCTTGACTCTGTGGCTGCGGTTGAGCGGACATCGGCGCCGTCATCTGGGCATGCGTCTGAGCAGGACTGACAGGGGGCGACGAGGTTTGCGCCGCACAGTGCAACGCCGGAAACGTAGCGGCGAGGGACAATAATAAAATTTGATATCGGCGAATCCCTCGCATTAGTGCGCCTCCTGAATGGCCGGCGGAATTGTCGCGGCTTCGCGGCGCCGGTAAATCAGCAGGTAAGCGGCGGGAACAACAAAAATCGTAAGCAGAATGGAGGAAATCAATCCGCCGATGATGGCCAGCGCCAGTGGAGCATACGCTTCGCTTCCCGTCTCCAATTTGAACGCCATCGGGAGAAGCGCCACGACCGTGGCGAGCGATGTCATCAGAATCGGGCGCAAGCGAATTCGGCAGGAATGCGCCACAGCCTCGATCACGCTGCGGCCTTCGCTTCGGAGAACATTGGCGAAATCTACGATCAGAATGCTGTTCGAAACTACCATTCCCTGCAACATGACGATGCCCATCAGAGACTGAATGTTCAGGGTGGTTCCCGTAAAAACCAACGTGATAATGACGCCGACAAGACCCGTGGGAACGGCCAAGACAATCAAAAATGGATCGGTGAAGGAACTGAATTGCGCCACCAAAATCAAATAAACAAGCAGGACAGCCAAAATCAAGCCAATCCCGAAACTGCGAAATGAATTTTGCATCGTCACAACAAGCCCGCGAATGTTCACTCGAATGTTAGATGGGATCTTCGCGTTGGCTATGATCTTGGAAATCGCATCCGCAGGCTTACCCAAATCTTCGCCGGACAGCGCCACATAGACGTCCATCGATCTTTGCAGTTGATAGTGGTCCACTTCCGTCGGGGATTGTATGACGCTGACATCGGCAACTTGATCCAGGTAGGTGGGCAGCTTCAAATCAGTGCCACGCAGCGGCATGGTTTTTAAGTCCTGAATCGAACGCACCTGATTCTCGGGATACTGAACTGTCACAAGATAGTTGTTGCCGCTCTTCGGATCCACCCAATATCCGGGCGCAATCATTGCATTGGACGTGAGAGAGGTTATGAGATTGTCGACAACCTCGCGGGGATTAAGTCCCAACTCGCTCGCCCTCGCTCGATTCACATTTACTTGCAGCGCGGGATGATCCATATCCTGCGGAATGTAAACGTCGGAAACGCCGGGGACTTCCTGGAACTGTCTTGCCAAATCCTGCGCGATACGATTGTCCGTATTAAGATCGATACCGCTCACCTGAACATCAATTGGAGCAGGAGCGCCTTGATTAAGGACTGCGTCAACCAGACCGCCCGATTGAAAGTAAGTTCGCAGGTCAGGCATCTCCGATTTGATTCGAGCGCGAACTTCATCCATGTAGAGGAAGCTACTTTTCTTATGTTCTTCCTTTAGCCCCACCTGAATAAAAGCGGTATGCATGCCGGCGTTCGGCGTAAACAACGACGAGAGGTCGGGTGTCAGGCCAATATTAGAAACGACAGTTTCCAGTTCGGCGGCCGGCACGACGTTATGGACAATGTCTTCCACGCGCTTTACGTAATTGTCGGTCAGTTCAATTCGCGTGCCTGTAGGCGCCTTTAAGTTGATAACGAATTGGCCAGCATCGGTTCGCGGGAAAAACGACATGCCCATAAATGGATACAGGAGAAAACAAAGGCAGAAAAAAATCAGGAAGCCCACGATGACCGTACCGGGATAATCCAGGGCCTTGCGGACCCACCTTTCGTAAAAATTGAGCAACACTTCAAATTTCGCGTTGAACCCGGCGTGAAATCGAGCTCCCCAGGATTCTTTTTGTCCTTCTTCCGCCGCTCCATGCTGATGAATTGCCTTCAGATATCTTGCGCAAAACAGCGGCACGACGGTCACCGCATCAAAATAGGAAGAGAACAGTGCGAGAACCACGGCCAGAGCCAACGCCCCGAACAAATACGCACTCACACCGAATAAGAATGTAACGGGGAAAAATACCACGACTCCCACCAGCGTAATCGCAAAGACGGCCAGCGCGACCTCATTCGTTCCCTTGATCGCGGCTACCTCGGGCTCTTCGCCCATCTCCAGGTGACGGTAAATGTTTTCAATGACCACCACGGAATTATCGATCAAGCGCGAAAAGGCAAGCGCCAATCCGCTCAGCACCATCGCGTTAATCGATTTATTGCCGCTGTGCAGAATGAAAAACGTAATGAACACGGAAATAGGAATCGACAGGAAAACCGCAACCGTGGCGCGAAAACTTCCAAGGAAAATCAGGATCATCGCTCCCGTCAGGAGCATTCCCATTCCCCCCTCACGGACTACGGTGGAAATGGCTTGCTTCACGAAAATGGATTGATCGAACGTGACGAATGTTTTCAATTGGGGCGGAATATCCCGCAAGGTTTTAATAGCGCTCCGAATTCCGTCAACCACTGCGATGGTGTTGGTGTCTCCTCCCTGCTTCTGCACCGCCACGTACACCGATTTCTGCCCATCCACGCGAACCATGTTGTATTGCAGTGCCGAAGAGTCCACTGCTTTTCCAACGTCGCCGATAAAAACCGATTTTTCTCCTTCCGTCTTCAGAGGCACTTCGTTCAGCGCCTTGGCATCGGCCACCTGGGCATTGGTATAAATGTTGTAATCGATTGGACCAAGCCGCACATCGCCCGCAGGCAAGATCAGGTTGGATTGGTTGGTTGCGCGCACAACGTCCATGGGACTCAGTTGATGAGCCTGCAATTTGAGCGGGTCGACGTACACCATGATTTGCCGGTACTTGCCGCCATAAGGCGGCGGCACAGTTGCGCCCGGGACACCAGCAATCTGGTTACGAATCTGGAATTGCAAATAATCGTGCAGCTGCGTTTCGTCCAACCCTTCGCCCTTCACCGTGAGCAGGCAAACAGGTAGGCTGGAGGCGTCGACCTTCAGCACCACTGGCGGCAGCGTTCCCTGTGGAAGTCTCCGCAGGTCAGCCATCGCCAAATTGGATACGGAAGTCACATCCGCATCCGCATCCGTGCCCGGCTGAAAATAAATTTTGATCAAGCTTACGCCCGGCAGCGATCGCGATTCCATGTGATCCACGCCGCTCGCGAGTGTGAAGAAGCGTTCAAACGTATCCGTGATATCGGCTTCGATTTGCTGCGGCGGCATGCCGCTGTAAAACGTGGCCACCAGCACCACGGGAATGTTAATTGGCGGAAACATGTCCACAGGCATGCGCGCCACACTGGTCAACCCAAGCACAACAACGAAAAGGCAAAACACAATAATCAAATATGGATGGCGGACTGCAAATGATGGCATCTATGTCTCCTATTGCATGTGCGACGGCTCAACTGATTTCGGGACGACGACTTGTCCGGGTCGGTATTGTCCCAAGCTCCCAAAAATCACGGTGTCGTTTTCCTGAAGACCGGAAGTAATTTCCACGTCGTTTGCAGATTGCAAACCAACGGTCACGTCGCGCCGTTCCAACTTGTTTCCCGGCCCCACTGCCAGCACAACTCCCTTTCCTTCGCTTCCGGGTTGGAAGGCCTGCATCGGAACGATTAAAACTTTCGCGGAAGTGTGCAGGGGAATTTTCACGGACGCATACATTCCCGGCACAATTTCGTATTTTGGATTGGGAACATCGACCTCTGTGTGCATCGTTCGCGTGTTCATATCGATCTGATCCGAGAACCGCACAATTTTCCCCGCAAAGGTCTTGTTCATTCCCGAAACATCGACATCGACGGACTCCCCAAGGCGAATGCCGGACACCGCTCGCTCTGGAACCGGAATGACGAGGCGCAACAG
>DASRQU010000173.1:0-10445 GCA_035696345.1 Candidatus Acidiferrales bacterium | reverse complement strand
CTCAGTTTGGTTCCAATAAATCGTGCACCGCTTTCACTAGTCCGCCCAAACCCTCCGCTTTTGAGATCACGAGGTCGACTCCAACTGCGCAACTTAAGCGGGATCCCAGCGCGTCGTCGAACATGGTGAAGATGACGATGTGCGCAGCGGGTACAAGTTTTTTCAGCACGGACGCGGCCTCAATGCCGTTCATGTTGGGCATTGAAAAATCGAGAAGAATTAGATCCGGATGCAGTTGTCCCGCCACTTGAATAGCTTCCGAACCGTCGCCCGCCTCCCCTGAAATTTTCCAGTCGGTGAGCTCTTCAAAAAAGTCGCGCATCACTTTTCGGATGACGGGACTATCGTCTACGATGAGGACGGAATTGGGCATGGGATATTATTGCCCACCAAACCGTCGCCGTTCTGGGGAATGACGAGAGAGTTGAGGTGGTACCCACGAATGGTACCTGAGTGCAATCCTAAGGAACAATACAGCAATCGGTGTAAGGAACAATACAGCAATCGGTGTACGAGTGAGTGTCATGATGTGTGACTTGGTAGATGGAATACGAGTAAGATCCTCCGAGTTCAAATGTGTTTCCGTTCAGCTCGGCAAGTTATTGTTGACGTTAGGCTTGCGGCGCGTCGTGAGCCCTGTCCGCTTCATCGGGGTACGGGAGCTCTCAAGTTTTCAGCGAATTTGGTGCGCGGATCTCGGAGAGCAGCGCCAAGTGGCCGAATACGGGCCGTCGAGTCCGTGTTACGAAGGGTTTGAAAAGTGCTAGACTGGCGCGCGAACTGGTCCCATCAACGCTTCGGCTTAAAAGAAAGGCGAACCATTGCTGGCGGCGATCCTATTGTTCTGGCTTGCTCCATCGAAACGCCGAAAGGGGAGTCAGATGCCTACACGGTTTTCACGTAAACTGATTGCGCAAATTGGCTGGCTTTTCATTGTTGTTTTCTTTCTGTCACGTTCGGTCAATGCGCAAGCCGATCCGGAATTGAATTTAAAGGGGGCGATTGACATCCACGTGCATCAAGGCCCTGACAGCGTGGACCGGGCGATTGACGCCGACGATCTGGCGCGGCTGGCGCTGAAGATGGGCATGCGCGGCATGGTGATGAAAAACCATTTTGAAGAGACCGGGTCGCTCGTCTATATGGTTCGCAAAGAGGTGCCGGGCATAGAACTGTTCGGGGGAGTCACGCAGGATCTGGCCGTCGGCGGTATTAATCTGGAAGCGGTAAAACACATGGTCGCGATGAAGGGCGGATGGGGCAGAGTCATCTGGCTGCCCACATTCGATGCCGAAAACGCAGTGAAGGCGGCGAATTCCACGGCACCGTTTGTTCGTGTTACGGAAAACGGCAAGCTGGTTCCCGCTGAGCTCGAGCTGATTGATTACGTTGCCAAACATCCGGACCTGGTGCTGGAGACGGGGCACGTCTCGGGTGAAGAAGGAGACCTGGTGGTGCATGAAGCGCATCAGCGCGGCGTGGCGCACATCGTGGTGACCCACGCAATGGCATCCTACGTGCGGATGACAATTCCACAGATGCAGGCGGCTGCGGCGGACGGTGCGTTTATCGAATTTGTGTATGGCGCAACGTTGGGATTGCATCCGGTGGTCACCATTAGTGACTATGCCAGAGCTATTCGCATCATTGGCCCAAAGTCCTGCATTCTGGCTACGGATTTTGGCTCGGTGCAGAAGCCTCCTGAGCCCCAGCGTCCGCTCGAGCCGCAAGGTTTCCTCGATTTTATGAACGCGCTGCATAAGGAAGGAATTTCAGTCGAGGATATTAATCTGATGGCAAAAACAAATCCGGCGATCGCGCTGGGACTTAAGCCTTAGCCTCGGGCGAGCCGGTAAACGACCGCGTCATCAACTCCCGATTCTCTGGGTCTCTCCTATTTCCTCTGTGTTACAGCTTTTCCGGGATGAAAGAGCCAAAGATTCAACACAGAGAACACAGAGGAAAAAAGAAAATCTCGGAGCATCCCTCCTCACCGGCCACGCTTGCAGGATTTAACTATTCGCGGCTTTTCTGCATTTCCATGGCGCGTTCGCGGCGCGCGGTCCGCACTTCTTCCTTGATGATTTTTAAAACTTTCGGAGCGATGCCGCGCACGATGGCGTTGGCCACGCCCATCTGATAGGGTGGCACGTGCATTTCGAGCTCAACGCTGGCCATGAGCTGCTTGGTCAATTCATTCTCATCAATCATTTCGTCCCGTTTCGCAGAGGAAACAGACACCCGGACACACGGGCCTTTTTTCGGCGCGCGCATCGGCTCCGCAGTTTTGATGTAATGGGGACCGGCGAATTGTACACCATGGCCTGATTGAATTTCACCTTCGGCAATTACGTACGTGCCCGCCCGCTCAGAGCGTTAGGGATGGGGCACATTTGCTGCAATGTCCCTATCCCAAGTCGCTACAGGGCGGTGGTATAAAACTGGGGCGCAGCATAATTAATTTGAAACGAAATGTATTCAGACTGGCGCGCGTTTCTGTCTGACACCGCGCTTCGAGAGGGACATTTATGGGTGGCGGCAAAAACGAACATCGCTGGAGAGTGGCAGGCGCGGCGCTGGCGCTGGCTGCTTCATTTTGCGTCACGCCCGCGGTCGCACAACACTTGCGGCCGCCGACTGCTGCCGAGAGTAGCATGCTGAAGCACTACAGCGACACTGTGCACAAAGTTCTGGACCAGTTTGGCAGCGACAACTGGGAAGAATCGGTGGACTACGATGTGACCGATGACGTGACCGTGCACGACGCGCTGAATATTCCACTGGATATTGACGAGATGATGGAGAGGTCTTACACGATCCGCAACGGGTCAAAGCTTTATGAGCAGGAAATCGAGCCGTTTGCAAAGAAGCTGGAAAACATACACGATCCGGCGGAGATGGCGAAGCTGGCGGCGCAGTTGAAATTGAATCGCATGACCGTCGAGGTACATTTCAATCGTGTTGATGTGGGAATTGATCCACCGCCACCGGGCAATCAAGACTTGCATATTCCGGGCGCGGCGCTGGCCTATCGTGTGAGCAATTACAAATTTGACAAGGGAACTTCCGTGATTTTGCTGTTTGGCGATTGGAAATCCGCGGCGTGGAAGGCCGCGGACGGCGCCTACAAATATAAATTCAAGCATGCGCCCCATCAGCCCGCCATTGAAAACATCGAAATTCATTTCGACGGCTCGCCGGAGCGCATCGACGAACTTTTGCGCACGGTGAAATGGGAGAAAATCAACGACGCGCTGAGCAATCCATGATCTCAGCGCGCCGCTTTAATGCGGAGGGCGCGTTTCTACTTTAAAACGCCGTGTTTTCACGAAGTAGCCAAAACTTATTTCTCGACAGGTATCAGCACCGCTCCTGCAGGACGCCATTTTCCATTTTCTTTCACGAACATGCGCAGGACATTGGCCCTGCCCGACTCGCTGACTTGGCCGTTCGCATCCGCGGTTTTAAAAATCGTAAGATCGGTTGCGAGCGCGATATCTCCGTAGACGGACATCAGCTTGAAATCCTGCGGATTCGGGCCGGTGCCGCGAACGACATTCGGATTTTTGGTCGCGGCGGCCGTTTGTGACGCAACCATTTGTTCTTTGGTCTGCGTCATCCCGGTCCGCCCCACCTCGAAGAATTGATCGGACCAGTAGCTGGCGCGGAAGTTCACGCAGTCCTGCATTTTGGGTTTGTAATATTTCCCCGCGCATAGCCACTGGTTGTTTACGTCGTCCAGCTGTTTTTCGAGCGCTACCCAATTTTTATCGCCAGGCTTCATGCCTTCCTGGGCAAAAGTTGGAGCCGCGGAAGAGAAGAGCATTACGAACAGAAGTGCCCAAATATATTTCATTTTGAAATCCTCTCGTTTTCAAAAGAATGTATGTCTTTCGAAATTGCTCGATTCCGTTTTACTTGGATAGCGCGCGCGGGGACGAAGCGCCGACCGCGGGCCGCCACTCTCCATTTTTTTTCACAAATACTCGCGCGTAGGTGACTTCGCGAACGACGGCCAGTTTGCCGGAGTCATCGAGGTACCACTTGTCGGTGGGAACATACGCGGTGACGTGCTCGAAGTCGGGCTTGCCTTGAGCGTTCACGCGAATCTTGAACAGCGTGTGATCCACGGCCATCGCAAAGGTTCCGTGGTTATAAACCGCCATCAACGTGAACTCTGTCGGGTTGGGACCCTCACCCGGCGCCACGTCCGCATACGTCTTGGCGCCCGCGGTCTGTCCCTCGACCATCTGAGCCTTGGTCTGGGTGCCGCTGGCTCCCGGATTCATCTCAAAGAATTGATCGTCCCAATAGGCCGCTCGTTGATGCACGCAGTCGATTCGTTTCGGTTGATAATATTTGCCCTGGCACAGCCATTTCTGATTCGCATCGCGCAGAGTCGCTTCCAGTTCCGTCCAGGCCTTGTCACCCTTCTTCATTTCCTGGGCGGATGCCAAGGAAGCAGACCCCAGCAGCATTCCTGACAGCAACAACAGACATACCAATCGAATTTTTATCATTGCACGCGTCCTCCTTCGAGAGGGCCTTATACTACCGAGATTTTCCTGCGTCAACGAACATTCAGCTGAAAATCAACGGAGACGTTGCATTCTGTTCGACGCGATGCGGGAATGAGGAAACGTCAATGCGCGCGCCGAATCCGTTTGACTCGATCTGGACGTAAGGCTTAGCATCCGGGTTAAGGAAACCTGCACGTAGTCGGCCCACTAAGGTTTCGATCCTCAGCCTATCGATGCATCAGGGGAAAATTCAATATGGGCTCGAACTGCGGAATTACTTGTGGAGGTCTTGTGTGGAAGCGGCTGCTGATGTGCGCGATCGCGATGGCTGCGGCGGCCGCATCCATTTCTGCGCAGCAGCAAGGCAATAGCCAGTATTCGCCGCGGTTCGGAATGGGCCATCTGCCTGATGCCACCGTCGTCCATGGCTCAGATGTGGAGTCGAGCGCAATCGCCGATGACGCAAGATGTTTTCCGTGGAAGTTGTCGGAAGTGCGGGCTGGAACGGTGGATGTCCAGACGCTGAACATTCCGTCGAGCGCGAAGCATGAGTATCAAAAAGCATGCGAGGCGTCGAAGAAAAACAAACCGGACGAGGTGGAGCAGCATGCGCGCGCAGCCATCGAAAAAATTGAAAAATACCCAGCGGCGTGGGTGATGCTAAGCCTCAGTCTGGCGGAACAACAGAAACTGGATGATGCGCAAGAGGCATGCGCCCACGCTATGAAAGCTGATCCCGCTTACTTGCCGGCGTATCTTTGTTCGGCGGAAGTTTCCACGCGCAAGGCGGAGTGGAAACAGGTGCTCACTGCATCGAGCATGGCGATCAGCCTCAACCTGGGCGGCGACTCGTACGCCTTTTATTACCGGGCCACCGCCTATTTGCATCTGAACAATCTTGACGAAGCCAAAAAGAACGCTCTGCAAGCGGCGCAAATTGACGTGAATCACAGCGAGCCGTCGATTGATCTATTGATGGCTCAAATCTATGAACGCGAAGGCGACAAAGCACAGGCAATCGCACAACTCCAACTACTTTTGAAGCGCCGCCCTGACCGGCAAACTGCCGACGCAGCCAACCAGCGACTCGCAGCGCTCGAGTCCCAGAAACCCGCCACCGCTCAGTAGGAATTGGGCGACGGAAGGCCGAAAATTGTTGGCATGCCTTTTAAAATGTTCCGCCTCATTTCGATGGAAGCAATGCTTCCGTGCGAAAAATGCGTCACAATGTTAACTTCTAAAGTGGTTGCTGCGGTCTCTCAGCATGCGGATGTCCTGCATGGTGTCTTCGAGAGCGAGACGTTCTTCGTCGTTACCGATTGTGCCTTCCAATTCCAACAATCTTAAAAAAATAGCGTCGTCCGCGATGGCAAGTCTGGCCAATGAATCTTCCTCATCGACTTTCGTTAAGGCGGCCACAAAGTGAGCACGCCATTGGTACTCTCGGGTGTCCATAGGTAACCCTCCAAAAGTAGCAATCCACCGGCGACGGTGACATGTCGCCGAGCCTAGCGTATGCGACGTCCGACGAAATCGAACATAGGGCCTAGAATGTAATACCCGGCGAAGTTATGCTTAGACGCCTCGCAGTCCGACGAGCGGCCCACTGAAATAAGAAGTTTAAGGATTTGGTATACAGGGAAATCGGGATTGCTTGGCATCCACGCAACGATACAATCTGTGGTGGGCGCCATGCCAATCGATTTTTCTAATGCATGGAAAAGCGGAAGCAGAATTATAAATTTTATAATTTCGCTTTTGCCCAATATCGCCCTCGGTCTCGTCATCCTCATTGCTTTTCTCTTCCTGGCGTCAGCGGCAAAATCCCTTGTGCGGCGCCTCGTGAAAAATCGCGGAAGGCGGGCCAATCTGGGATTACTCCTGGGGCAGCTTACGCAGGCCACCGTGGCCATTTTTGGTTTTTTAGTTGCGCTATCCGCGGTGGCTCCATCTTTCCATGCCAGTGATTTAATCAAGATGTTGGGAGTCGGCAGCGTGGCAATCGGCTTCGCGTTTCAAAACATTCTGCAAAATTTTCTAGCGGGAATTTTGTTGTTGTTTCAGGAACCGTTCCTGGTGGGCGACTGGATCTCCGTCACTGGGCTTGAGGGACGGGTGGACGACATTCAGGCTCGCGCGACGCTCATTACGGATTCCAATTCAAAAAAAATTGTAATTCCCAATGCTGTCCTGTTCACCAATCCCGTCACGGTAGGGGAGGGCAAGCGGCGCGAAGAAAATAAAGAAGCGCCGCCCGCGCAGCCTGCCGCGAAGTGCACATAATTGATTGCCGGTTTCAGGTAGCACACGCACTGTTGCTTGGGTTTGGAAAGTGCACGCAGCGACTCGGTTACCAGCCCATTTGGCTCATCCGCTTCAGGATGATCGCGCTGTAGCTATTCATGCGCTCGGGTCGCCGTTTTAATGGGGCGGGCAGAATGGCGGCGAGCCGTGCCGCTTGTGTCCGGCCAATGTTGTGCGCTGACGTTTGGTCATAATAACGGCACGCCGATTCCGCGCCGTAAATTCCGGGGCCCCACTCGACCACATTGAGGTAAATCTCCAGAATACGCCGCTTGCCGAGGGCGAATTCCGCGACCGGCACGAGCGCCACCTCCGCACCTTTGCGGAGGAACGAGCGGCTAGTTCCAAAAAATAAATTTTTTACGAGTTGCTGTGTAATGGTGGAGGCCCCACGCGTGCGCTCGCCTTCCAGATCGTCTTCGGCGGCGATCTCGATTTGATGCCAGTCGAATCCATGATGCTGGTAGAAGCGTGCGTCTTCCGCCGCAATCACAGCGTGCTGCAGATCCGCCGAGATTTCGTTGAGAGGAATGAAATCGTGGCGTTCGCGATACGGCTTACGGTTCATCCAGGACTGTACGCGGCGCTGCATGTGCACGGCGGTTGTGGGCGGATCGATCCATCGAGCGCTCACCAAAATCAGTGCGGCAATCGTCCATAGAAACGCGACGGCAAATATGAGCCACCAAAAAAAGGATCGCAGCAAGCCCTTTCGGGATCGAGCTTTGGTTTGGGCGTCCGCTGTTGCAGTCACAATTCAAAATGATAGACCGGGTAGAGTTGCCGGCGAGAGACGATGTTGAAGCACGTGTCCTTGTCTATAGCAATTCGCATTATTTTTGGCGCGTTAGACGTAAGCGAGAAACGGGCTGTCAGGACTTCGAGGTTGTACGTTGATAGGGGAGGGTGATCTTTATGATGGTGCCGCTGCCTTTTTCAGAATCGATTTTTATATCCCCGGCATAAGGCCGGAGTCGTTCGCGAATTCCGCGCAATCCAACGCCGCCTGCGCCTTTCCGAATTTTATCGAGATTCTGAGCCGTGATCCCTTCACCGAAGTCGCGAACTTCGATCACGAACATGGCGCCATCGATGCCAATATTGATTTGAGCTGTTTTGCTTTTGGAGTGCCGGTGGATGTTGGTCAGGCATTCCTGTACGATGCGAAAAATTGTTAATTCCAGATCGGCACGCAGCCGATCGAATTCCGGCACGCGCAGATCCACTTGAATTGCGCCCCGCTGCGTCAAGCCTTCCACGTACCAAAATAATGCCGCACGAAGACCAAGCTCATCCAGCATCGGCGGATGTAGCAGGTAGGAAGTCGTGCGAATTTCCCGCTCCAATTCTCTGGCGAAGTCTCTGGCCTGATTCGCGGTCTCGCTTAGTTTCGGATTCGTGCCGTCAAGTTGGCTGCAAAGCTGCGCGAGGTTCATGGACAACATCGCCATCGTCTGGCCTGCGCTGTCATGCATTTCGCGGGCAATACGACGGCGTTCTTCGTCCTGTGTGGTTATGAGGCGCAGGGAGAGTTCGCGAAGTTGTTCGGACTGCAAGAGCACGTCATTTGTGCGGATTTCCAGCTCACTGGTGCGAGCCTGGACCTGGCTCTCCAGCGATGCTGCCAGATCGCTAAGGCGCGCGTGAGTTTCTCGAAGCTCCCCCTCAACGCGTTTGCGCTCTGTGATGTCGCGAGTCGATCCCGCCACGAACTCGACCAGCCCTTCGCGGTTGAAAACCGGCCTGAGGATGTACTCGTAATATCCCCCGGCGCCAGTTGGGCTTCGGTATTCCGTTTCGTCGATCAACCCTGTCTTCGTTTCAAAAACTTGCTGGATCTGCATTTGCAGGCGTGTGGCAAGTTCGTCGGGGTACTTTAAATCGAAAAAATTCTTTCCGACGGCTTCCCCGAGTTTCAGCCCCCACAGATCCAAAAGAGCCTGATTCGCAAAAATAAACAGGCCGCCGCGGTCGAAGATGTACGCGAAGTCCGAGATGGAAGACAGTGTAATGTCCAGAATACGGATTTGCTGCTGGAGGCGGAAAAATAGCTCGTCCGGGCGTTGTTCAGAGCCCTTGAGCCTTGAAATTTCGCTAAAATATGCGTCCGGTTTGCGCATCGGCACGCCCTGCATGGTGGGTAAGGGTCATAAACGGATCGGTCGCATTGTAACAGGTTATTCAAGCCTGCGCGGTCGGCCGGACTGCGATCGGCTCATGACGATGCACAAGGCGAATTAGTGGAGTCTAAGCTTCAACAAAAACGTATCTGACTGCCCGCCTTTTTCGTAACATTTCGTTACGTCCCGCCAGATTAACCCTATGAAATAACAGCGCAGCTTTTCTAAGCCTAACTATAAGAGCAAGTTAAGAGCGCGGGGGAATTGGTTCCTGACGTGCGACTACTTGCGCCGTGCCATTAAGGTCAAAATCTATGATTCATCTTGAAGCTTTAGACTATCACGCGCCAAACCGCCCCAGTATCAGGAATCAGGCCGGGTTTTCGATGATCGAGTTGTTGCTCGTGGTGATTATCGTGCTGATCGCGGTTGCTGCGGCCGTCCCCAGCGTTCTCTCGGCGCTTCGCATGGGCCACTTGCGCGGCGCGGCCAGTGATTACGCTGGGTTACTGGAAGTCGCGCGCAGCTATGCGGTACGGGACAATCGGTACTATTCCACCTATATCCTGGCGGCGGCCACGGGTTCTCCTATCGCCATGGCTTACGTGGACATGCTGCCCAAAGTGCTCACTGGCGCGTCCGGAAACGGCGGAACGGGAGTCACCGCCGGGGATCCAGTCACCACTATCGAGTCTGACATCGTCGTCATCGCCGCAGCAAGTGCGCCGAGCACTTCGAACCTTCAAAGTCAATTGTTGCCATCCACTACCCCTGTCACGCCTACGGATACCAGTGCCACCGCGATGACATTTGGACCACGGGGACTTCCGTGCACTCCGAATTCGAACATGACGGGTGGCAGCGTGTGTAACTCTGCGGGTGGTCCCACCGCGTTCTGGACCTTTTTAAAGAACACGAACTCGAACACTTGGGAAGCGGTAACGGTAACGCCGGCCGGTCGTATCGAAAAATGGATGTACACGGGTTCGGCCTGGAAACTCTTATGAGGCGGAATTGAAATGGGATTCAAAACTACAACACCACCGTTACGACGGCGCCCATCGCAATCAGGAATGACGCTGGTTGAGCTGATGATAGCGATGTCAATTCTGGCCATCGGCTTGGGTGCGCTCACGAATTTGCTTGTCGTTGCGATGGCCACGGACAACAAGAACAGCAAGGACACTTCGGCGACTTTGCTCGCGCAAATGGTTGTTGAGCAGATTTCGGCGCAACATCCGAATTCGAACGCTTCGATTTCCATCACGGACTGTACGGGGACCACGTGGACCATTTCCACAACGCCTGGCGCGTCACCGAATGGGACAGGCGCCACGCTGGTTACATCATCGTCAGCCGTCAACTACGGCGGCATCGATCAGACTCAATCGTATTCGAACATTACGTCAGGCTACGCCATGAAGTGGGTGGATTGCGGCGGCATAAATAACACCGGAAACCCAACGACCTACGATGTTCGCTGGAATGTAATGACCATCGA
>DASRQU010000172.1:0-7311 GCA_035696345.1 Candidatus Acidiferrales bacterium | reverse complement strand
TGGCGCGTCGCCCGCACCAGATTCACGATATATTGCGCGAGCGATTCGCCGATCGGCACCATACGCACGAGTTGCTGGAAGTCGAGAATTTCTTCCGCGGTTGTGACGGCCTCCACTTTTGCCACTCGCGTTGTGGTTGTGAGGTCCACCACCTTCACTTCATCCGCGGCGCTCAAATAATCCAGCACTGTGTTAAAGAGGAACCGGTCAAGCTGCGCTTCGGGCAGCGGATAGGTCCCTTCGAGCTCGATGGGATTTTGCGTGGCCAGCACAAAAAACGGCGCGGGCAGCGCGTAATGATTGCCGCGCACGGTACAGGACCGCTCTTGCATCGCTTCGAGCAGGGCTGATTGCGTTTTAGGCGGCGTGCGGTTGATTTCATCGGCCAGCACGATGTTGCCAAAAATCGGGCCGGGCACAAATGTCCAGCGGCGATGTCCCGTAGTCGGATCTTCTTCGATGATGTCCGTGCCCGTAATGTCCGACGGCATCAGGTCCGGCGTGAACTGGATGCGCTTGAACTCCAGACCCAGGGTTTGAGCGATCGTGCGGACCATTAATGTTTTTGCTGTGCCGGGCAATCCTGTGATCAGGCAATGGCCGCCGACGAAAAGGGAAATCAGAATCTGGTCCAGCACTTCTTCCTGGCCGACGATGACCTCGCGAACCTGGCCGAGAATGTTGTCGCGCACGGTCTGAAAACGCTCAATGCGCTTTTTCAGGTCCGCCGAATCCGAATCGAGCTGTGCGATGGAGGCCATTTTTCATTTCCCTTCGTTGGAGTCCTTCAGCTGCAAAAGTAATTTCTGGGCCGGACGAAAATCGGGTGCTGCTTCGAGTGACGCGAGCAGATGGTCCTCCGCTTTGTCTTTTTCGCCCGCGGCGAAGTAGGCGCGCGCCGCATTGAATTGCGCGGACGCCTTGTCGATGGGATTCATGGCGATCACCGCATTGTATTCACGAATCGCGCCTTGAAAATTATTTTGCGCAAACCACAAATCGCCCAGGCGATGGTGTAAATCCTCGTCCACGGGATAGACATAGTTAAGGCGCTCTAGCGTCGCGGCCGCATCTGCCGGTTTTCCGAGTTCTTCTTCGAGCGAAGCCAGTTGTTTGAGTGCAGGCGGATTGTGCCCGCCAATTTTTTCGTATGTGGTGAGAATCGCGACAGCCGCCGGCTTGTCGCCCTTCGCGATGTCTGCCTGCGCCATAAATTCGTAGGAATTTGCGGGATACACGTAGTCGGGATATAAAGCGCGAACTTCCTCGCCTTCTTTCAGAACGGCGTCGTAATTTTTGTTTTTTGCCTGCGTCACGAGATCCTTCAGCTTCTCGCGCCACGCGTCGAAATTTGCCACCGTCTTGCCAACATCTTTGTCCAGCCAGGCGAGAAATTGCTTGTCGAATTCTTCGGGTGCCATTCCCAGACCGGTGCGGATCACATCGGATGTAGTTTTGTGCGCGGCGAAAGATCGCACCATGTCCAGCAATTTATCTGGGCCCCAGCGTTCCTTGATGTAATCGCAGATACGGCCTGCCTGGTAGTAGGACACGATCACCTGGTTCGGATATTCGGGATGGATAAATCCGCGATCCATCTCTGCAACCGGCAAAAGTTTTTTATCGTGAATGGCCGCAACCACATCCGGCGTGATGCGATCGCCCCACTCGGGCGAGACTTCGGTTTCTTCGTGCACCGCGAGCCCTTCGGTAAACCAGCGCGGCACACGGAAATTCGTGGCCGTGAGAACATAGACGTGGCTCATCTCGTGCCACAGCGTGCTGCCCCAGTGAAATTCCCCTGGCGGGCGCCCGGAGGGGCTGTCCATGGCGATTACTTCGCCAAACGTAACTCCCAACGCGCCGAGTCCCGGCATGCCCATCGTGCGCACCGCGAAATCCTCGTGGTCCGGATACACTTCCACCTGCACGGGCGCGGGCAGCGTCATTTTGTATTTTTTGTTGTAGGTGGCGATGATGCGTTTCATCTCCGCGTCAAAATAAGGGCGAAGCAGGTCCGCTTCTTTTTTGTTGAGCTTTAAAATTGTCGCGCCATCTTTAAAGGTGACAAAATTTTTGTAGCTGTCGAGCAGGCGGAGGCTGTTGACCGTCTCTTCGTTGCGGTAGCCGTTCTCGTAACACATTTCCAGTTGCTTACGCGGCTCGTCTTCCTGGCCAATGCGCATCAAGTTGATGCCCAGCTGCGCGCGTGCGGACCACAAGCGCGTGTCCGCTTCAATCGCCTTACGGTAATACGCAATGCCATCTTCATAGCGGCGATTTAAAACAAGATGATACGCAACGAGCGCGTAGCCTTCGCCATAAACAGAATTAATCTGGCGAATTTTTTCGAGCCACGCGGCAGGGGAACGATCGGCCAAAAGTTCGATGGCCGCGTGAACGGCCATGGCGTCGAGCGCTTCAGAAGAAATTTTCAGCGCGTTGTCGGCCTCGGCAAATGCTTTAGCATCGTCCGAATCCTCGAGATTTAAACTGGCCATCAGCTCGTGCGCTTCAACCAATTTGGGATCAAGCTCGATGGCTTTGCCGGCATATTCGGCCGCTTTGCTGTCAAAGCCGTCCGCGCTGACAAGCGCCAAACCGTAGTAAGCCTGCGCGCTTTTTGGATCACGCTGCAGCGCCTCGTTGAAAAGATTATCGGCTTCGGTGTTATTAAAACGTTCGTGCATCAGGCGGCCCCAGCGCACGCGGATCGTAGCGTTCGTGGGAGATTGGTCGGCGGCGAGGCGGAATTGATTGTTCGCCTCTTGATAATTCTCGGTGCCCCAGAAGCCCTCGGCGCGGAGATAGGGATCGCGCGCGGTGGTCAAAGCTTCGAAACACTTTTGCGCCTCGGGGCGATGTCCGTGCTTGCGCTGGGCCTGGCATTCTTCGGGCGTCGCACTGCGCGCTATGCTTGCTGCGGATAGGCTCACGAGGCACACGGCCGCGCACAAGCAGAAGCGCTTCACTTGCCGTGTGGCACGCGTATTCATTTATCCAAATCCTCCTGCACACGCGCGAGTTGCAGCAGCGCGTCGGAGAGTTGCTTCTTGTAATCGTCCGCGGAGAGGGCGGCTTTCTGATATTTCAGCAAATCAATTTTTCGCTCCAGTTCTTCTTTTTTATCGAGCAGCGCGCGCTTGGCCGGATCGTTTGCCGCCTTCTGCGCCGCGCCTATGCGCAGCAAAACAAAACTTGCGGCGAGCGAGCCTTCTCCATTCTCGGCGGAAGCAGCGCGAACTCCCTCCTTCTTGCCTGTGTCCTCGATCACGGCGTGCTCGGTTGCCAGCCGCTTTTGCGAAGTATAAAACTCAGCCGTCTTGCGATCCGCAAATTGAAACGCCTCAAGCGCGCTGATCGCTTCGTTCTTATCCACATCGGCCGTCCCGTCGCGCAACGCATCCACCCAGTAGCGCGCAAACACGGTGGCGTTTTTCTCCGTTCCGGTTTTCGTGGCGGCGATCACGATTCGCCCGGGCTTTTGCAGCGCGCCAATCGAGCCGCCGCTTGCGCTCGTCGTGTTCACGATCAGCTGCCGCTTGGCCGGAATGCGGTCGCACAAAAGCGCCAGATCTTCGCCGGAAATATCCGGCCCCGGCAGATTCAATTTGTAAACTTCACCGTCGTAAGAGCCGTGCCCGATCAGTATCAAGACAAATTCATCGTCGGCTTTTGCGTCGTGCGCAATTTGTCCCAGCGTGTCGGTGAGGCGCGCTTTCGTCGAGTCGCCGCCGGTGAGCGTGTACACATGCGCGTCGCTGGCTGCGGCTTTAAAAATTTTGTCGAGGTCCTTGGCTAGCGCGGTGAAGCGCTGCTCATAGTCGGGTTCGCCGCCGAGCCCTGCCACGGTGACATAGTACGGCGCCGCCTGCGCGCTGCGCGCGCCAAACCCGGCGCACGCCACGCAGCACGCAAAAAGCAGCGCCGCCGTGCGCCAGAATGTTCGTTCAAATTTCATGCATCTTCACCGCTTGCCACTTTTCGTTGTGCCGCTTTTAGCAGCACAGGGTTCAGCCTGTGGATTTAGGCCTTGCAAGGACCAAGGGCTGAAGCCTGTGCTACTTAAATCTCAAACCACGCCCCACTTGCGCCGCAGCAGCCACTCCGTTGCCGGCAGCAGCAACAGCAGCAGAAACACGGCGGGCATGTTCCACAATTCTTTCGCGTCCCGCACGGTGATTCCAGCATCCGAATACGAAATTTCCTCCGGCAACCTCGAAACATCCTGCGGCTTCCAGTAGCGTCCGCCCGTCTCGGCGGAAAGTTTTTCAAGTAGGCCCCGGTTTTGCTCCGTGTGAAAATTTTCAGCGACGCCATCCGTACGCGCGAAGTTCAGCACGTCGCGCCCCAGTTCATCTTTATCGCGAGTAGCCACTACCTCCGTGAGATACGACCCGGGCTGATCCGCCGTCCAATCCGCATGAAAAATGCCGGGCGTGTTCGGGTCTGGAGTCATTTCAATTTGTGCTGCGGATCCTCCGGGGCCAAGAATGTGCGCTTCGACGTGGGCATCCGTAGCAGGCAGGAAATTTTTATCGCGCACATCGGCTGAAAATTGCACGCGGCCATCGTCCTGCAGCATTTGGTTGGGAACCGAAGCCACCACGCGGCCCGGCGTATCCATCACCATCCAGCGCAAAAGCTGCTGCCAGAATTCCTCGTGCGTCTGATCCTCAAGGGGCTGGCTCATCTGCCAGCGCCAGGTGCCGCCGGTCCCAAGTACAGCGGTGCGCCCGCGCCCGTAATTCTCCGTGATCAGCATTGGCATTTTTCGCCCGGCCGCCGTCATTTCCGCGAGCACCACTGCGCCCGGCTTGGGCGTGCCCACTTCCTGATAGTCCATCAGGTACGGTAATTTTTTCCAGCGCTCGACGTTCGCAGCGGGATCTTCCACGAGGCGCGTGATGATATTGTCCGCGCCTGCCGCGGTGAGCGATGCTGTGGCAGGATCCCGATGAAATGTTCCCTTTTTTGCCGGAAGCGTGACCGGCAGCAAATCGGCGAGGCTCGATGCGGCCCATCCGCCGTCACCTAGCGACGCGCGCCCGCCGAGAAAAAGCAATCCGCCGCCGCGCCGATCCACGAACTGCTGGATCAATTCCTTCTGCGCGGCCGTGAAATAGTTCGCTTCCACCGAACCGATGATGATGGCCTGGTACGGAAATAAATCCTCCGCGCGAGAAGGAAATCCGTCGGCGAGTTCTTTCGGATCTTCAATTCCCTGGCGATAAATTTTATTTTCGCTGGTGCGCAGCATGGATACGATGGTGAGCAGCCGGTCATCCTGTTCCGCGCGGCGAATAAATTTATATTCCCAGCGCGGTTCGCCTTCGATGTACAGCACACGGCGCTTGGCGGACTCTACATTCACGAGGCGCGAGAGGGAATTGTTATCGCGATTTTCTTCGCCCGGCAGCGGATCAACCGAAAATTGCAGCGTCTTCGCTCCCGCGTCGCCCGGATTAAACAGCAGCGCTTCATTCTGCGTCGCTCCGTCAGCGGCCAAGGTAATCTGCCGTCCCGCCAGAACTTTTCCGCCGTCGCGCACGGTGAGCGTTGCTTTTTGCCCCGCGAAACCGCGCTGATGCAGCGTAATTTTGGCCGCCAGTCGCGAATCGGCCAGCGCGCGCGGAGCAACCACGGCGTCCTGAATCTCCACGTCGTGCTCGATTTGCTCGGCCCCGAAGCCGACGGTGTGCACGGGAATTCTGCGGCTCCGAAATGTGGAAACCGTTTCGAGGTCGATCCCGCCTGAATTATCCGCGCCGTCGCTGAGCAGCACCACCGCGCCAATCGGCAAATCGGCCGCCTCATCCGCGAGTTGCTTCAGTCCGTCGGCGATCCGCGTTGCAGGCGCTGGCTGCGCTGCTTTCATGTCATCGAGTTTTGCGACACGCGAGATCTGGCGATCCAGCCGGTACACGCGAACCTGAAATTTCTTCTGCAGCTGGTCAAGCACGCCGCCTTCGAGCGACTTAATCGCCTGCGCCTCGCGCGTTGTGCCGCTATCCGCGATAGCCATGCTGCGCGAATCGTCCACCACCACCGCGATAATATTTTGCTGCGGCCGAAGTTCAGCCACAAGCAACGCCGGCTGCCACAGCAAGAGCAACAACAGCGTCGCCAGCGCAAATTGCAGCAGCCAGATCACGCTGGCTCTCCAGTTTTTCACTTGAGCAGCGGCCAGCGGCCAGCGCAGCCGAATCAGCAGTGCGAGCCCGGCTCCCGCCGCCAGCACAAAAAGCAGAAGTACCCACGAGGGCCAGGCGCTGAGCAGCACCAGCGTCCCCTTCGAAAAAACCGCGCGCGGATATTTGAATAGAAACTCGAACATGTTCTTCAGTAGGACAGGCTTCAGCCTGTCGGTTTTCTGCTCGGCGCCCAAGCCACAAAAGCGACAGGCTGAAGCCTGTCCTACTAAAACCAGACGGCGGCTCTTTACAAAAAACCGTGCCGAGCGAAAATTCTCCAAATTGTTAGGATGCAAGAATCGCGGCTCGAAGTTCGCCGCTAGTGCGTCATTCCGTACATTACGTAATTAATCCCCATGCGGAACGCCAACGACGCGAACTTTTCCGGATAACGAGGATCATCTGCCCATTCCCACGCATCGCCCAGATGCATGTTGTGGCAGATCGCGACCATCACCCGGCCCCGGTCATCCTTGATTGCGCGCCATTCGGGCACATACCCGTCTTTTTCATACGTTCGGCCCGTCCACACATATTGCTCGCCGGGAATCTGAAATCGGTCCGTCAAATCGTACAGCACGTGAAAAATTTCGTCCTTGTCGGTGAGGTCTTCGATGGGCCGGTCCGGGAAAACCATGAGCATGCCATTCATAAAATGTTCCCAGTCCGTGGCGCCGTGGAAATCGTCCACCATGATGAAGCCGCCCTTAAGCAGATATTCGCGCAGCCGCTTTGCCTCCGGCTCCGTGAACGTCCACGTCTGCACCTGCACGGCATACACCCACGGAAAATTTTCAATCGCGGATGGCCCGTCGCTGTCGAGGTCCACTACCTGCTCCACCGGCCGCGCGTTGATGCGCGTGAGCCGCTTCAGCGCAATTAAGAATTGCCGGTCTGCCTTGGGATAATCGCGCGACCAGCTGGCAAAGCGTCCGAACCCGCGCCCCGTGCTCGGATCCATCGAATAGCGCAGACGCGACCACGAATATTCATTTTTTCCGTTGTCAATGTCAGAGGAGGAGAACGCTTCGCGCGCGCCGTATTCGTCGAAGGATTGCTGATTGGACGAGCGCTGCATGGCCAGCAGGCCCGTGCTAACGCCTGTAAGCAGCAAAAG
>DASRQU010000171.1:0-14489 GCA_035696345.1 Candidatus Acidiferrales bacterium | reverse complement strand
GGGGTGTATTCTTGTTCAGTTCGCCGCTTCGAACGATGCGTATACCATTGTTGGCCCAGTCTGGTTTCGCATCGTCTTCTTTTGAATTCGTCATCGCCGCTCTCCCGGGTCCAGTATAGTCCCGACGTCAATTCAAACTCGAAGTTCCGGCGACTGAATACGGCCGGCGCGAGTCGGGAATCGGGTGTTGCCCGTTTGGCCAGAGTCGCGGGTGAAATCTAGTACTTTTCGAAGGCATGCAAAGGCCGCGGTGGTACACCTGACATCCGTGCTTTCAGGTTAACTATTGAATAAAATAAAATTAGCGTTTCTGCGCTCCGACGAGCTACACGGAAATCGCCCGAAACCTACAGGTGAATCTGGATAGCGGACACTGAGCCCACGCGGTGATAATGCCGCAGCGTATTAAGGGTTCTATCGGAGATCTCGTGGCCACTTTTTGTCGCATCAGTCGAACTCTACGACGTGCTTGGCCATCGTTCTGTTCCGTGTTGGTTCTTTTCTTGCTGGCTACACCGGTCCTGCATTCACAGGACGTCACGTCGGGGACGACCGCGAGCGAAGGAGCTCTGGAAGCGGCGGACGCAGAGGTTCACTCGAATGAAGTCGCGGACGTAGTATCCCCCGCCGTTCTCCCATCTGCCGATGATTCTGCGCAAGATCCGCAAGACTCAAACTCAAAGTCGCAAAATAGCCCAAGCTCCGCAGCGTATCAGCCGGTTACCTGGAAAAACCTTCCGGTACGCGTACTCGGCGATCAAAAACTCGTCTGGCTATTTCCGCTGCACCTTGCGGAAGGTCAGCATCTATTGCCAACCATTGGTATTGTCGGAGTCACGGGCGGTTTGCTGGCTGCGGACTCGCACATCATGGTGCACGTGCGGAATAACACTTCGTCTTTTCATGAATACGATAAGATTTTCAGCGGTACAAACACCGGAATTTTTACGGCTTTGATCCCAGCGACTTTTTACCTTTACGGAGTTATCGGAAAAAATTCTTATTCCGAACAAAGCGCGCTGCTCATGGGCGAGGCCTACCTCGACAGCGCGATTCCCCACGTGGCAATGAAACTGGTCAGCCGGCGACTGCGCCCGGATGCGGTGCTATCGTCTAGCGATTTTACGGATACGTTTTTTAAGAGTCACGTTTCCGTACTTGGCAAAGGAAGCAGTTTCCCGTCCGGGCACGCAACGGGTATTTTCTCGATCGCAACAGTTGTTGCCGCACGTTACGGCCACCATCGCTGGGTGCCGTGGGCTGCTTACGGTTTGGCAGCAGCCATCAGCTTCTCGCGCGTTCCAACCTTTGCGCATTTCCCCTCGGACGTTTTCCTCGGGGCGGCGTTGGGTTACACAATTACGCGCTTCGATGTCCTGCGCGATCGCACCCACTAGACGCCATTGCGGTGCGCGAGACGCGGATGCCTTCCCTTTTGCATTTTGAAAAATTGGGCGATGCACTCGCGCCGCGCGTTTCAATCGCGAGTTTCGTATACCCAAAGCTCTGCTCCTCGATCGGCTCGCGCGGGAACCGCCAGATAGAAACTATTGTGTTTTCCGACTTGTCCCGTGTATGCGCTTGTTCGCGCGCCGATGGTAGTAGGGATTTTGGCAATGCGTTGGTATCGATCCGCATCGATCTGCTGGTAGACAAAGATGAATCCTTCCCCGCTTGTGACGTAAATTCTCTTGCGATCAGAATCAAATGACATGTCGTCCGTGTCGATTGCGCCCGGCAGGCTGGCAATTTCTTTCCCGCTGTCCATGTCCAGAACCAGCAGACGGGCCGGCTTTCGCGCGGCAACGAAAATCCGGCGGTGCGCCTCATCGAGGGCCATGGGAAAATTGGTGCCCGCACTTTGCAGCTTCCATTTTTCGATCTTGCGTGTGTTCCGGTCGATGACCGCGATCTGGCTGATCGACGCGAGATTTACAAAGATCCTCGGCCCTTTTTCTTCCAGTTGAAATGATTCAGGATGCGCGCCGAGCTTGAAATCTTCCCCGACCTTCTTGTTGGTCGCAGCGTCAAATATGCCAATAGCGCTCTCAGCCTCATCGCCGTATCCGACGTAGACGCGTTTCGCGGCCGGATCGTAACGCAGCTGATCGGCATCGTCGGAATACTTAACGGTGTCAATCAAGCGGTACGTGTCCGCGTCAAAAATTTTACAAGTGCCGTCGCCTTCGCTTGCCACTACGATTCGATTCAGGTCCGGAAGGTAAGAAACCATTTGAGGCTTGATGAAGCCTTCTTTGATGCTGCGTGCCCGTATTCCACGCGCTGTATCAATGACCTCCACGCTGTCGTTACCGTAACTGGCGGCGAACACTCGTCCGCCATTGTTGTCCACTGCCATATGATCAAAACGCCCTGACACGCCAGGAATCGGAATAATCCGAACCAAAACCAGCGGCGCGTTTTCGTCGTTCGGGAGCTCCTGGCCCCTCGCAAGAAACGGAACAAATAAAATTGCCGTGAACATCCACACCGCTCGACAACGCTTCATGGAAAGCTCCTTGGAAATCAGAAGTGCGATAGACCGAAGTTTCGCAATTTTTAAGCCTGGAAAACCCGTGGCGGGATAATACATCAGGATTGTGCGTGGCAGAATCTTTCGAATTTTTAATTGGCATGGAACCCTATGGCGGGGCGCCCGCCCGCTCGCAATTTCGAGAATCGAAGAGGTGCTCTGGTCTAGCTCGACACCGGGCAACCCGCCCTCTATATGCGCTCGAACAGCTTGGCTTTTGGCGGTATACCGTCCTGAAGCTCCCGGTCGACCTGCTCCGCCAGTTTCATTGCATCCAATTTTGTTTTTCCTTGGGCAAGCTTCATTCGCAACACAATTTTGCGGATAATTTTTCCGGAATGTTCCCGCAGCGGCAGAACGAGGAACTCTTGGGGAGCGTCCTTGAACTGTTCGACCAAAGATTTGCCATGTTTCGCATCCATATCGGCTTGATCGGATTTTCCTCCGCGACTGGGCAGATCCATGGCGACCTAATAGCTTCCCGTTCGGTCTGGTGGGACCGTTCGCAAGTTCAGGTAAATTACTTCAGGATGGCCGGGGTCGTAGAAAACCAGTATCAGCAGTCCGGCTAGGCTCAACCAGCTGGCCAGTCAAACTCGCTCGGTTCGATTCATCTATTGCGCTTCGAAGATTTGCAGGGCCAGCTTCGCGTCGGGTTTTCCTTTGCCCGAATCGGCGATATACAGCCGGCTCAACTGCGGCACAAAGATGGAGGACTTGGCACGGAAAGCGGTGGGCACTTCCGCGATATGTTCGTAGTGGTCCGCGTCGTGCTGCACGAAAACAGTCGCGGTGTCACTTCCGGTTATATAAATTCGCTTCCGCGCGACATCCAACGACATATCGCTATTCACGCCCACGCACGGAAGAGAAGCAACAACTTTGCCGTTATCAGTATTGAAGACGACGAATTGCGGTGGCTTGCGCGTGGCCGTGAAAAGGCGATGATGAGGCTCGTCCAAGGCAATCGCATGGGCCACATGCACGTCAGGCAGAGGCCACCTAGCGACAATTTTGCGCGTTTCGAGGTCAATTACGCCAACTTCGTCCGAGCCTGTCATATTCACATAAAGTTTTTTTCCTGCATGGTCGATGACCATGCCTTCGTTGGAATCACCGGAGAGCCCCGGAATTTCACCAACGATCTTGAAGGATTTTGAATCAATAATTGCCACGGAATGGGACTTGCCGTCCGGCGTGGCACCGTTCTCCACATAAAAATATCCGTCGTTGGGATTGAGCGCGCTGTGATCAACGTTTTTTCCTAATTTCAACGTTCTAAGTATTTTGTAATCTTTGCAGTCCACAAGCGCAACGTCATCGGTATCACCGTTTGTGACAAGCAACTGATTAACTGCGGGCAAATAGGCCATCGTAAGCGGGTGTCCGAAACCCTCTATCGTGCGAAGGTGGTCTCCCGTACGCAAGTCAAAAACTTCAACTGACTTCTTATCTTCGGCGGCGAGAAAGAGCCGATTGTCTTTCAGATCGAGTCCAAAATGATCGAAATCTCCCGTGTAACCCGGCATTGGCGTTGTCGCAACCAACTTCAGTGGTGGCTTTTCTTGCGCTTTGGCCCGTACCGTGAAAACTGCCACTGCCGCTAACGCACCTAATAATATAATTCGTCGCACGTTTGTTCTCCTGGATATTTCATGCAGAAATTACTGCCGCAAACTTTTGCGTCGTGGAATGAATCTATCCGCCCTCAATCGACGAGCCTGCGCACTGTCCAGTCATTCCATGCTTACCGAGACAATCGCGGCACCGATCTCGGGGTGGCGAATCTTCCCTCCGAGATTTGCCGTCCATCCCATCAGGAGCAGCACCACGAAACCGATCATAAGTAACGCCACGATGAATCTGACGGGCACTGCCCCGGAAGCACGATACAGATACAAGGCGCCGAGTGAGAGCGCTCCGAGAATTTCCAGCGACCAGAACGCAAAATCGGCGGCTGTCGAGTGCCTGTGAATCACGCTTCGCGTAAAGCCGGGCAAATCGCGCACCTGATGATTCGCGGGGCTGCCGCTGAGGTACACAGTAATGCTTAGGAGAGCAAGCGCCACGAACAATTGCAGGCTGGCCCACTGAATTTCGCGGCTCCCCCGAATAGCACCAAGCAAAAGGAAAGCGAGGATGGCTCCGACCCCGATTACGGGAATATGAGTCAACATCAAATGCACATGGGCCCAATTCATTAACTTCCCCTGATTGCTCGCTGAAAGGCGCAAATATCCGATTGAATTCCAAAACCGCTTCTAAGTATGTACTTTATGCCTGAATTTTTATTTCAATTTTAGAGGGAGCCGAACTCAGCTTATTCAGGGCGCAATTCCCGCAGCATGCTCCGCTCTCCATCAAAAAGTCCGGGCAACACAGCCGTACCTTCCTTCAACACGGACTGCAGCAGCTGGGGCGGGATTCCAAGTATTTGCAAAATTGTTGGTGCGACTTGAGTCGTCTGCACGGGTGTTCGGAGGGCGCGCGGCTTCAATCTTGGATTGGAAACGAGAAGCGCCACATGCGTGTCGTCATCGCTGAAGCCCCCATGGCCCGCGATTGACTTGTCATCGGGAGGAGAATAGACGACGCCGAGATCGGGAATCACCACCAGGTCCGGAATGCGGCTGTCGTGCAGCGGATCATTTGTCAATAATTTCAGCGAATCGCCCCAGAGAACTTTCTCGATTCCCGCCGAGGATTGACTCTCTTTCTGGCCGAGCATCTCACCCACTTTTTGCGTTTGGCTCTGGTCCGTCAGCCAGATGGACATGACGTCGCCATCCGCGTAGGCCAACGCGACTAGCCCCCTCTGAATTTTATTAATCATGCTCGGAATAAGACTGTCGTCTACGATCCTCACTTTGCTCGGGTCCATCGGCGCCTGACCATGCTTGGAACTAATAATAATCAGTGTCGAGTCCAGCAGTCCCTTGTTTTTCAACGCGGCGACTATTTTTCCGACCGACTGATCCGTGTGTTCCATCGCATCCAGAAGCGGCGCACTCGGAGTTCCTTTTGCATCCGTGTAGCCGCCAGTCGGAAGGACTTCGGCGAAGCGAAACGACTGCAGCGCTACTCCGAAAATGGATGGGACACCAACGGAAGACTTCCCCGTATGATCCTGCCCGTTGATCTGGTTGATCAGCGCTTCGATTTTTACATCGTCATAATCTTCCTGACCTTTTACGTTTCGCGGCGCTGAGCCGATTTCGGGTCCGAAGAAATCATCCATTCCCATTCCGGAGGGACCATTCAGCATTTCATACGAAGGGTGTTTATCGATCCAGGCGGTGCGCAGTCCGGCGAAATGGGCCACCTCGAAGATTGTATTTACGCGCAGAAAACTGTGTGGATATACCGGCACGCAGCCCCTCGCTGGGTCCAGTGGCAGCTTGGCTGGATTAATCCCTCCGCCCGCGTCCAGGAGTTTTTTATTCCAGTCCACAGAGCCGTCCCAGCTGACTTCCGTGCCAACCGTTTTGCAATTGGAACCCGCGGGGGAAAGAGCGCGGTCATAGGCGCCTTCGAACCATACTCCCGTCGACGCCGGGGATCCCCCTGTGACCAAGGCGAGCAGGCCGGGAAACGAATTCGAAGGACGCGAACCGAAAGCCTGTGTGTACGTCACGCCGGTGGAGCTCAACCTGGCCAGCGTGGAATTAGGATGCGATTTGATGAAATTTGCCAGATCAACGGCGTGCAACCCATCGATGCTGATCATTAACACTCTTTGCGCTATCACCGGAGTATTGTCCTGTGCTTGGACGCGAGGCGGTTGGCAAACCATCGACAGGCAAAGTATTCCGGCAAAAAACAATTTTGCTGCGCGAAACTGCAAGAGGCCCCCTAAAATTGTGGTCATGCGCCCGATTCCCTAAATCGGGATTGAAACGACTTCCTGAGAAATTACTACGGGGATCCCGAGGGTGTGGGTCGGGATCCCCGCTTTTTTACTGCAAGCTCCTACCACATCAATTTCAACGCGAACTGAATTTCACGTGAAGTGGTAGTGGTCCCGTTCAAAACGCCGACGGAACCCGAGGGCGCTCCTGAGGGAGTGAAGATGTCCGTGTTGCCTGGGGTTGGAGGAGGAGCAAAGTTTGGATGATTGAGCACGTTGAACAATTCCGCCCGGAACTGAATGTTGAAACTTTCCGAAACACGCGGGATGTGATTGTTCTTGAACAGAGAGAAATCAAAATCGGTAATTCCGGGACCGATCAGAATATTGCGGCCTGCGTTTCCACGAAGGTTGAAGCACTGGAGACCCGTGCCCTGTTGCGGATCGCAATTCGCATCGTGGAAGGCCTGGGTTGGCGCTGTGGGGACAGCAAAGCATTGCGTCTTGATGTATGCGTTCGGGTTACCAGGATTGACGAGACTATCGCAGCCTGACCCTCCCAAACGATTTGGGTAGTCAAATGTGTTGGAACTCTTCTTTCCAAGCACATCGCCGCTCGTTCCGAAAGTTGGGGTGAACGGGATTCCATCGCTGGCTTTGAAAATACCACCGACCTGCCAGCCGTTGGTCGCCCAGTTTGCGGCTTTCATCTGCGATTTCAGTCCGGGAACTTCCCAGATGGCATTGATAACGAGCGTGCGGCCTACGTTGAAATCGGACAGCGCGCGGCCCGAGCGGAGATTGAACCAGTCCAGACTTTGAATGGAGTTTCCAAACTGGTCGCCGGCCAAGGTTGCCGAACCCGTATCCATGCTCTTCGCCCAGGTAAAAGCACCCTGGACTTGCACGCCATGGCTCATGGTTTTGATGACCTGTGCCTGGAGTGAGTTGTAGTAAGACATACCTTCGTACAGCATGGCTCGCATGGATCCGAAATTAGGATTGAGTTCCGCGCTCGGCACGGGAACCGCCTGAGTCCCAGTCGGCAAGAATCCAACGCCACATGGATCGCCTTTTCCATTTGGACCGCAGGGCCATAGATAGCCTGCGGAAGTTTGCGTCGGCAGTACCATGTCCAGATCATCCGTGCGGAAAGGCATGTGCACGCCTCGGGATCCGACGTAGCCGAGAGTTGCCGTCAAAGTCGGCGTGATGGCTCTCTGGATGTTCATATTCCATTGCATCACGTAGTTGCGGTGCGGAGCGTTTTCGATATACGCGGTGCGCAGCGAAGACGGATTCTGCAGCAACGGAAACCCGCCGGTATAAAAGGTGTTCTTAAGTGCGGCTTTATTTGAGGTCGAACCCAGCAGGAAATAGGGCGCGGCGAGATTTTCCATCAGGAAATATTGGGACGGCAACGGAAGAACATCGAACAGACCGAAGCCACCGCGTACAGCAGTCTTTCCATTGTGGAAGGGATCCCAGGCAAAACCCACTCGAGGCTCGAAATTGTGGAGCGTGGGATTTTTGTAAAGCGGCGAGCCCGTCCGCGCGGTTGCGTCCGTGATGTTGACGAGGTTGCTGAGTCGTCCCTTCGTCTCCGTCATCACCGTGGTCATTTCATAGCGCAATCCCAGGTTCAAAGTCAGGTTTGGACGGAAGCGCCAATCGTCCTGGATGTAACCTCCGTACAGAGTCTGGCGGAACGCCCGATCGTGCAGCGAACTTGCCAGGGCGGAATTAAACTTTGACGGATTGTTCGTCAAAAACGATCCAATGTCAGGAAACGAAAAAACACCGTTCGGATTGGAGAAGGACTGCACATTCATCTGCATTCGCTCAGCCTGGAAGCCGAATTTCAACGAATGCTTTCCCATGGTAACGAAGGCGTCATCGGAAGGCTGGAACGAATTCCAGCGGAAGAAGTACGTCGGGTTTCCTCCGATACCCCCGCTGAAAGCGGTAATGCCGCCGATGCTGACCTGCGCAGCTGCCTGTCCAGGGACGGCGCCCAAGGATAGATCGCCTGCCGCTGGAAGAATCGCCTTTGAGCTCAAATCGTTATCCACGCGATTGCGGTTATAGCCGAAGCGAACCGTGTTGATAAAGTTTGGGTTGAAAATGTGAGTCTCTTCCAGAATTCCCACTTGACGGAATGTCAAATCCGACAGTAAAACTTCGTTAAAACCGTCGGGAAGACTATAGGGAGTTCTGTCAAAAACGTAAGTTCCGAAGATGCTATCTGCATCGGAAAATTTGTGGTCCACGCGAGTTGTAAAGAAGTTCTCCGAAAGCACACGCTGAGCGGCGAACGAAGACGTGAACGTGTTGCCCAATCCAGCAGCCGTCGCCGAACCTGTCGGCTGAGGAAAGAAAACCAGATACTTCTGGGCTGAGGGATCGATGGCTACTACGCACTGTGCAAAAGGCTTTGTCGAATCATTGTTGAAATTGCCAGTCACGCCGTTACCAGCGCAGTTATATCCATTTTTGGCGACAGTGGGAAAAACGGGTGCGCCTGGACCAGGATTAGGGAAATTCAGGATCCCATTCCGAGCGTTGGCAGAAGGAACGACGTTAACGGTCGTAACACCCTTCGATTCGCGAATTGCTTCAAAATCGCCGAATACGAAAGTTTTGCCCTTCAGGATCGGTCCGCCTGCTGAACCGCCAAACTGATTCTGGCGGAACGGAGGAATCACCGGACCGTCAAAATAGTTCCGAGCGTCCAGCGCGCTATTGCGCAAAAATTCGTAGGCGGTTCCATGAAATTGGTTCGTTCCGGACTTCGTGATGGCGTTAATCACTCCACCCGATGTCTTGCCATACTCCGCGGAATAGTTACTGGTGAGCACCGTGAATTCCTGAATTGCGTCCACGCCAAGATTTCCGCCGAGCACGCTTCCCGGAGCTCCGTTCGAATAGTCATTGATGCTGACGCCGTCGAGCCGATAGTTGTTCTGCTGAGGACGCGCGCCTGAAATAGAAGCCTGCGCGCCAAAGCCGCGATTTCCGCGGTCCGAACCAGAAGCGAAGGAAGGCTGCGTTTCGATGGAATTCACGCCGGGCTGGAGCGTGGCGAGATCCGTCCATGAACGTCCATTCAAAGGCAGTTCGCGAACCGTCGTGGCCGTGACTTGAGCGCTGATGCTGGAGGAAGCCAGTTCGACGTTGAGCGCTTCACCCGTAACCTCGACTTTCTGCGACATCTCGCCGACTTGCAGCTTGACGTCCAAGACCTGCTCCGCACCGACTGTCAGCTTAATTCCAGACACTTCCTTGGTGCTGAAGCCGGCGGCAGTAACACTGATCTTGTAGTCGCCGGGCAAAAGATTCGGGGTTGTGTAAAATCCCGCTCCGGTCGAAGTTAAGCTTCGAGTGACGCCGGTTCCAACGTCTGTAATCGTAATTTGCGCGCCAGGAACCGTAGCGCCGGATGAGTCCATAATTGTGCCGCTTAACGAGGCCCCTGCGACTTGAGCGAAAACCGAGGATGAACCTGGAAACGCAATAAAAAAGACTGCCAGCAACAAGAAGATTAATCCAAGTCTTTCCCTGAACGTGCTGCTAGACATTATCGTCCCTCCGATGGTACGAATTCGTCAGCGATTGGTAGGTTTCTCTTGAAAAGTAAAAGGACTCACCCCGTGCTTGCATGTTTCGACGGATATTCGATTAATAAAATCGCAGAAGCGCGTAAGCGAACTCCGACCGAGGCGAGGATTTCCTTTTATCCTATGGATCATTTTTTAGAAATGTACTTATCACCCCGGTGAAGATTCCCCGAGTTTCTATGCGGCGAAAGCTAGCACATCAGGAAGAGTGTGCAACTTAAGAGTTTCTGAAGTTTGAATGAACCGTGAATTTGGTGTGACGATCTCACTGATATTCTCAAATCGCGTAAAATCCGCAAATGATTCTGGCTCAAATCGTAAGGACCGCCGTAGGGGGTTGCGGCCGGACAAATACTGCGATACAAATGGTTCCAAGACGCCTTGGAAATCAATCCGCGGAAGTTTGAGGCACGGTAGGCAGCCGAATGCTGAATGTGCAACCGCCGTCAGGAACGTTTGAAAGCGCAATCTCTCCATCGTGTGACTGCACGGCCCAGCGAGCGATAGAAAGGCCGAGGCCGGCTCCTTTGTTTTCACCGGAGCGCGCAGGATCCACCCGATAGAACCGGTCAAACACAAGAGTACGGTGTTCTGCCGGTATACCGGGGCCGTTATCAGTAATGCTTAACTCGGCTTTCCCGTCTTTGTTGCGGGCAACGCTCAACGCGACGGCGCCGCCGGAAGGCGTGAATTTCACGGCGTTATGCAAAACATTGATGACGGCCTGCCGCAGAAAAAGACGATCAGCTTTTACATATAGACTTTCGTCTCCGGTTAATGTGAATGTTAATTTCTTTTCTTCGATCAGCACTTCCAACAAACTGGCAGCATCGCTCAGCAAATCTATCACGGGGAAAATTTCATAACGTAACCGCAATTCCCCTGCATCGGCACGTGACAACGTCAGCAAACTTTCCACCAGGTTCGTGAGCCGGTTCACTTCTTCCAGCATGCTGCCGATTATGTCCCGATATTCTTCCCCGCTCGTATTTTTATGGAGGCCCACTTCTCCTATGCTGCGGATCGCCGCGAGCGGAGTTCGTAGTTCGTGAGACGCGTCCGAGGTAAACCGTTTCAGCTGTTCAAAAGATTCCTCGATGCGGGAGAGCATTTCGTTGAAGGTGCGCGCCAGATGTCCAAGCTCATCTTCCGCATTTTCTATCGGCAATCGCTCGCCGAGGCGCTCAGAGGTAATCTGCTGGGCTCTCTGCGCCATTTTTTCGATTGGATCGAGAACGCGTCCCGCTAATTTGTAACCTGCATAGGCAGCTGCAGCGAGCGCAAGAGGCAGCGCAAGCAATAAAATGGCGAGCATTTGCTGCAAGCGGGACCAGATCGGCTCTTCACTGAACGCCACTCGAAGGAGAATGGGCCGGTCTTGCATGGTGTGTGCGCGGCTGGCTAGAATCACTCGCGTCCCGTCCGGCAGACGCTCCGAACGCTGCGAATATCCGCCCACCCCTTCACCCATGAACGGCGCACCACCTAAAACCCTCTCGCCTAGTTGATTGTTCTTAAAAAGAATTGTGCCATCGGGCGAAAGGACTTCCAGCATACGTTCCTGAACAAGTTTTGATTCCGGATGATTGTGATAGTCTTCGTTGAAATGCAGCCTTCCATCTTCTGTAAAATATAACAGGCCTTCCACAGTTTCCAGATCCTGCACTACTTGGCGATCGATCTGAGATCGCATCTGCCAGACCAGCACCAACGATGCGCCAGCTACATAAACAATGATTACACTGGTGAGCACCAGAACGTACCAAAGGGTAAGCCGCGTCCTGACGCTTTTTGTGCCCAGCGAGATCATGTCGCTACTTCCCGCACCACGAATCCCACTCCGCGAACCGTGTGCAGCAGTTTCACTTTAAACGGCTCATCCACTTTCCGGCGCAATCGTGCGATGTGTACATCAATTACGTTGTCGAGAGGCGTGTGCCGAGCGCTCTCTTTCCACACATCGCGGGCCAGCATCTCGCGTGAAACAACCCGCCCCTGGTGGCGAAGTAAATATTCGAGCAAGTCAAACTCCCGCGCGGTCAGAACCAATTCCCGATTTTCCCGGAGGACGGCGCGCCCGGTAACGTCCATTTCCAGATCCGCCAGCTTGAGGCGTGAGACGGCGTCTGCTCGGTGGGCGCGGCGCGTCAGTGCTCTAATACGAGCCACCAATTCCGAAAATGCGAATGGCTTCACCAAATAATCGTCAGCGCCCGCCTCCAACCCTCGCACTCGATCGTCGATAGCGTCTTTGGCCGTCAAAAAGAGTACGGGAACCGCGAGTCCCCGTTTCCGCAGTGCCGTGAGAATTTCCACGCCATCGCGGCCTGGCAGCATTACGTCCAATAGGAGCAAATCAAAACTCTGGTTGAAAATGAGGAAAAATCCTTCTTCACCTGTGGACGCGACACTGACGGAGTATCCTTCGGATTCCAGACCTTTTCGGAGAGCGGCCAACAGTTTCGCTTCATCTTCAACAATTAGGATATGCATTTTAATCAGTTCAGTTATTTGCGTTGCCCAGTGAAGAGTCTATATCACAGGCAGGTGTCGTATGTCCGCTCTGTCCGATTCCTGGACGACGGTTATGCCGGTGGAAACCAGCGAGAGGCAGTGCTGTGCCAAATTCCAAGAAGCCGGCGGTCACAGTGGGTCAAGTCAAACTCGTTTGTCGTCCTATTGCAAAGCTGTATCGCCTGCGAAAGCGGTTGTGTTAGATGCGTGGATAAATCGCCTCAACGGCTCAGGCCCTTCGAAAATCGCGACGGAACGGCCACCCAAAAATTCAAGACAGCCTCAAAGGCTGGCCCACCCTCCTCAAGCAAGCGTACACGCGCGCTCAAGGCCCACGCAATTCCGAGAGGCGCTTTTTCCTTTAGGCGCTGACTTCGCGATTCGATTTACCCCGCAGGAATCGAAGTTACTCTGCAGGTATTATCTGGGGAGATGTCCCCTATCCTGTCAACGCCTAAGGCGGGGTGCTCTTCGCTGCGCGCGCCTCACTGCTGTTTGCATGCGTAAACGCGCCGAGACAGCCCCGAAGAGCGGCCTGCGGCTGGATCGTACTGCATGGCGGACGCCTATCTTTCAGTGCCCGCGGGTTCCCTCATAAACTTCTCGACGACAGCGAGAATCCAAAGGATCAGACAAAAATCCACCGAATCGATGACAGCAATCGCCAGTGCGGGAACCCACCTTGTCGTCCAGGGAAAAAACAAGATCAACGGAACGTGAAGCCCCGCAATGGCCGCCACAGTCCCCCAAAACCACGCGTACCGCCACAGCTTCCGCTTTAAGACAAGCATGAAACCAAGCACCAGAATGCTATTCAGTATTGGCAGCACAAGCTCAAGCTTTCGAGAATTATCGAAGAGCCAAGCGCACAGAAAAGAGGCAATAATCACACACACCACGACCCATCCCGGCATGCGTAGTTTCTTGGCCGCCTTTATGTCACTTCTTACATCGTTGGTTAGCGGCATCGCCTGACCTCTTCCAGAATTTGTACACACATTGGGCGAAGCGACGGTTCCCAGTTCCTAGTCATACTTACCACTATCCATGCAGGCGCTTTGAGCTTTAATGATCTTGTATGCGCGGGCGGCACACCCTTTATTCATTTTCTTCATTTGACATTTTTTTCAGCGCTGAATAATACCACTGCTATACGTCATCCACGAGGCACTGGCTTCTGCACTTTCCGGAGCCTTTGCCCTTCCGGGTGGCCGACTCTCCCGCTGTTTGGAGGGTCGGGCTTTTGACTTCTCTTTCTTCCCATGGCTCACAAACTCATTCGCCATTACGGGCGCGGTCATCTTCATTTCATCACTTTCACTTGCTACCGGCGACTTCCGCTGCTGCGC
This sequence comes from Candidatus Acidiferrales bacterium, assembly GCA_035696345.1. Classification (GTDB taxonomy): domain Bacteria; phylum Acidobacteriota; class Terriglobia; order Acidiferrales; family UBA7541; genus Palsa-360. The sequence continues at coordinate 629 of DASRQU010000171.1, read as the reverse complement.
TCGGTGCGCGCGAGAAATACCTTTGTCCAGATCCTCGGCGAAACTCGCGACCGCTACGGTTTCTCTCTCGTGGGCTATGTCGTCATGCCGGAGCACATTCATCTGCTCATCAGCGAACCATCCAAAGGCACGCCTTCCACGGTGATTCAAGTATTGAAACAGCGCGTATCGCGGCGCTTGCGCCGCAAGAAGCGCAACGCGTCCGGGCAAACAAGTTTGGCGTTCGCGCACGACGGCGATTCGCATCGCCGCTTCTGGCAACGGCGCTTCTACGATTTCAATGTCTGGAGTTTAAAGAGGAGGTTGAAAAACTTCACTACATGCATATGAATCCGCTCAAAAGAAAACTCGTCGACCATCCCCGCGACTGGCCCTGGAGCAGCTTTTCTTTCTACTCTGACCTCAAGAGCGGCTTGATTCGCGTGGATCCAGTTCACTGAACTCTCAGCCATAAGTCAAAACCACGATCCTCTAAAATTTACAGGATTGGCCACCCGGAAGTGCAAAACCTTCTCAAATCATGCATCGGCCGCCCGATTCGGGTTATCGCCTATGATTTTTTATGGTGGGGCTGGCCGGAGTCGAACCGGCGACCTACGGTTTAGGAAACCGCCGCTCTATCCATCTGA
>DASRQU010000170.1:0-4337 GCA_035696345.1 Candidatus Acidiferrales bacterium | reverse complement strand
AAGTCAACCCTGCAACCTCCAGGGAAACTGGATTCACCATGCTAACCTCTCACCTCGGGTATCACGAGGTCATACCCTGTTGTGAGGGTAGAATTTCCCTGTCCCATTTCCGATTACTCATCGCTATCTGCTTAATTCTGCGCCAACAGATAGTGTTATAGTCCCCAATGTCGTGAGCATTCGCTGTATTTTTCCCTGTTAGCAGGGAACCCTCATGCTGGACTGAACTTGAGGCCAATTTAGAAGCCGCGAGCAAAAGAAAAGGCCGCAGGCGTGCACAACAAGATGCACTAGTTTGCTGACGACCGGCTCGCTGCATTTCTCTGCATCGAACGCATGAATATTAAGGTATTTCCCTGATAGACCGAGTCTAGCTTCTCAAATGAAGATCGTACAAGGAGCTGTATTCCGCAAACGTGCCGACGTGACATGGATATGTGCAGGAAAAAAAGGCCCCAATGTTTCCGGCTAGTTCGAAGTTACTGCTCCCCGCGCGTCAGACCAGACGGCCACGCCTCCAGCAGCCTCGGATCCTCGGGTTAAGACTGTCGCCAAGTAATTCATATACCCGCGTTAGCTAGAATGTACCACCACCTGCCCGCTGACATCCGAACCAACCAGATCAAACGCCGTCATACCCAAGTCGACGCGACCACGTGTAGTTTCATGAGATGCCTCCTTGCCCCACACTCTCCAACTTCTAGCTAGAGCCCTGCGGCAAACTCCATTAATTAGCAACTTCGATAAAGACGAAACAGAAATTGACCAACAGACTTCGTTTAGGTTGCTCGATATGTAGTTAAAACAATTCCTTATGCCTAATTTCTGTCACCGCAATCGTATCTTCGGGCAACCCAACGCCATTTAGTGTAATCCCGCGGTTTTCAATGGGCGAAGTTCTCGAACCTGTCGTGGTCTCGCCTTCCTATGATCAACTCGAATCAAAAACTCGCGTCTAATTTCTCAAGCCAATTGGCTCGAAATAATCTGCACGATCAAACGGCGGCGAGTTAACGAATTTGTACAGGCCATACTCGCACGATATACATCGTAACGAGTATTGAACGCGGTCGGCTAGCCCCTCTAGTGTCAGTGGGTGCCGTTAAATCCGTTTTGAGAGGTGAATCAGATGGACCAATTGAGGGATTTGCTCGTCGACGATTTACAGGACATTCTTCATGCAGAAATGCAACTGATACAAGCTTTGCCGAAAATGTCGGAAGCAGCGAATAATCCGAAACTCAAAGAAGCGTTCGAAAAGCATCTTCAACAAACCCAAGGCCACGTCGAGAGGCTTCAATCTGCCTTCGAACTACTCGGAGAGAAGGTGCAACCGAAACCCTGCAAAGGAATGCAGGGATTGATTGCAGAAGGCCAAGAGACGATTGAGGATAACAAAGAAGAGGGGGAGTTGGCATCGGATCTTGCTCTGATAGCTGCCGCGCAAAAGGTGGAGCATTACGAAATCTCGACGTACGGAACTGCCCGATCGTTAGCTCGACAGATCGGCGAACGCGAAATCGCGAAACTGTTGTCATACACATTGGGCGAGGAAGAGAGCGCGGACTATCTACTCTCGGAGCTGAGCAAACCGATTTTGCAAGATGCGCTATTGGAAGATAACAATCCGGAAGTGGCTCGGGTCGTTAAGTCGAAAGCTCAAAAGGCATAAGGAGATTAATATGTATCATCACATTAAGGAACTAATGTATACAGTTCAAATCGGCACCCCCGATCCGAAGTTCGGGAATATGCTTCTCGAACAGTTCGGCGGTGCTAACGGAGAGTTGGCAGCAGCCATGCAATACTCCATCCAAGGGCTTAACTGCGACGATCCAGAACGAAAAGACATGCTCATGGATATCGGCACAGAAGAGTTGAGCCACTTGGAAGTTGTAGGGACTCTGGCCAGAATGCACTTAAAGCCAATGAAAAATAACCGTGCCGCGGCTGAAATCGATCCATTGATAGCCATTGCCGGCGGTGGGGGGGTAGCATTGCACAACTCGGTTGGCGACGCATGGACAGCTGACTATCTCAAGATTACAGGCGAGCTGGATGTCGATCTGCGAAGTGACATCGCAGCGGAGGCTAGAGCAAAGATCGTCTATGAACGGCTCATCAATTTTACAGACGATCCGGGAACAATTGATGCGTTGCAATTCCTCATGACCCGTGAAATCACCCACCTCAAGGCCTTTACCGCTGCCTTGGAGAGTCTGGGCAAGCCCCGATTCTCGATCGGCAGCATTCCTCCAACGCCTGAACTGGTCCGCCAGTACTTCGACGATTCCACCGGAACAGGTGACCGAGGTGAGCCAAATGCACGGGGCCCGTGGAACCAGGGAGACAATATAGAGCTGGTGGTGGCACCTGCATTTAAGGAGTTGGCTTCAGAAAAACAAGGAACTCGGGAGCGAACACCTCCGGGGCGCACGAATTGACAAGATTTATTGGAATAAATAAACGCCATGCAGTGGTGTCGAATCTGCATGGCGTTCATTTTGTAACGTTATCTAACGTGTTTATCGATTTCACTCCTTCTCAACGCTGAGCGAATAAGCGACAGAAACGCAGGGGGAAGTGTCGGATTTATAGAATGTAATAGGTAGACCGGACGGATCTCGGATGTGCCGTACTCGTCGTCCGAGTTTTCGGATCACGGCGACTGTATATGTCAGCGACTCCTCTTGCAAAAACGGATCATCGTCCGTGGAAACTTCCAAACCGACCGTGGGCCATGGAGCAAACCTGGCGAGATTTGCTCTTCGCCCACTGGCCCATTTCGCCGCAACAGCTAAGATCGCTGGTACCTAGCTGCTTGGAACTGGATACCTTCAACGGTGAGGGTTGGATCAGCATTACGCCGTTCCACATGTCCATTCGTTTCCGAGGCTTGCCTGTTCTGCCAGGTATGTCAGCAATTCCTGAACTTAATTTCCGAACTTATGTAACCGTGCAAAATAAACCCGGAGTTTATTTTTTTAGCTTAGACACCGTAAGTCATGCGGCAGTCTGGGGAGCGCGAATGCTTTATCATTTGCCTTATTTCCACGCCCAGATGCGAGTAAGAAAAGATGGATACGTCATCGCGTATGCCTTCAGACGGAAGAACGCCTGCTGGAACGGGACGTATGGTCCCGTCGGCCCGATCCGGAGTGCCGCCCCACAATCATTGGAGCATTGGCTGGTTGAGCGATATTGCCTCTATACAGTATCGGGCAAGCATATCTATCGGGGAAATATCCACCACCAGCCGTGGGTTTTACAGGACGCATCGGTAAAAATTGAAGAAAACACTATTGCCCGGACGCATATCCCATTGATGGAATATGAACCTGCCCTCGTATCCATTTCACGTGAGCTAAAAGTTTTGGTCTGGCCACTGGATCGGGTACGATGAGCGGATTAAAATAAGTTGTCAGTGTCGTCAATACTGTAGGCCTATCGCTCCCATGGTTGATCCCGCCGCGTCAAGAGCGACATGGACCCTATCGCGAGCCCTACTTAGCGGCCTTCATACCTTTCGCGATGCATTTTGTGGCCGCGCCAGGCCCCTTCATGGCGAGAACCCGATACTCTTTGCCGGTTAATTCATGATAGTTTACAAAAAACTCTGCGAGCTCCTTGGCAAACTGCTTTCCGAGGTCATCAACGTGCCGGACGTCGTCCCACGAATGAGTTCCGATTTCTACCGCGAGAATGCGATCATTGCGTTCGACGTTCTTGCCATCCTTTTGTTCGCCCTCGATAACTCCAATTAAACGGCACCGCACGACGCACCCAGGAAAGGCTGGTTCGTCCATAAGAACCAAAACATCTATCGGGTCGCCGTCTTCCCCTTCTGTCGACGGCACAAAACCAAAGTCATAAGGAAATGCCATGCCCGCAGGGAGGACTTTTTTTAGGCTGAAGACTCTCTGGTCTGGGTCAAACGCATATTTGTTTCGACATCCCCGCGGGGTCTCGATGACGACTGTAAACACTCGGTCATCGTCGTCGTGAATGGCACTCAAGCGAGACGGATCGGCTAGATTACCCTTGGTTTTTTTGCCATTTTTGGTCATTTGATTTTCACGACTCCTTAGGCACGATGCTGTCGAACGGGTTTTATCCCCAGCAGGTCATTTTCGGGATTGCTAGGTCGAAAACCTGCAGGCAACCCCGAACGCATGACACGCCCCAAGCCGGTCGAATACTTCATGTCTCGATCGTGCCGAATTAGCGCTGTCCGAACGAATATGCGATTCCGATTCCAATCCTGAGCCTGCTTTGTCCTTCAGCATTCAGATGAGTACGCAGCAGGTCGAGTTGACCGCGTGCCGTCCAGTGAGAGC
>DASRQU010000169.1:0-16309 GCA_035696345.1 Candidatus Acidiferrales bacterium | reverse complement strand
GGTATTGAAGCAGCGATGAAAGACCCAGATGTTGCCCTTGGGATCGATGTCTGCGCGGATCAGTTCTCCCCAGTGCCCGCCATTCATGCTCGCGGGAAGCGTCGGCCAGTTTTCCACCAATTTATAAGGGTTCGGCAGGTCCTTTTGCTTGGGATAATGCGCGTCTTGAGCGCGAGCTACCGGGGCCAGCGTTGCAACCGTCGCAATCAAAGCGAAAAATAGTCGCCCAGTAAATGTCATCACTCCACCTTTTATCTGCAATCCGTTTGTCTGCGGTGCAGTCCAGATATTTGCTTTGGCCGGCGAACGATTATGGGCGGCTCACGCCACAACTTTAGACACTTATACACCAGCGCCAACAGCCTGCAGAAAAAAAAATCACTCCGAGGAGTACGTTTTTAGTGGACACGAGGAGTTTGTAGATGGTCTGCCACTGTTTTTCGGCTTCGGTCATTCCGCGCTCCGAACTTCCTGAAAGATGCGACATCTTATAGGCTATCGTCCTCGTCTCCCGAGGCATTTTCGTGAATTTCCGGTGCGTAGACGAAAGAAGCATCGGAACCGTTAAATTGAGTCTGGTCATTGACGCCCCAAGTAGTCATCTGTATAATCGGGGTTTCCGATTTGCGTCTGGAGGGGTGATGTACGCCGTAATTCGAAGTGGTGGAAAACAATACCGGGTTGCTCCCGGTGACACGGTCAAGGTCGAGACCTTGCCCGGCAAAGTGGGCGGAGAAGTTACGTTCGGCGACGTAGTCGCTGTGTCGACAGATGAACCGAAATTGCTGACTGGTTCGGCGGCCTCGAAGGCCAAAGTCCTGGGCAAGATCGTATCGCAGGGACGCCACCCGAGAATCACCGTTTACAAGTATCGCTGCATTAAACAATACAAGATTGTCCGCGGCCACCGGCAGAACTATACAGCCGTTGAGGTTAGTGGAATCGAGCTCTAGGAGCTCCAAAGGAATCTGAGATGGCACATAAGAAAGGTGGCGGCTCCTCCGTAAACGGCCGCAACTCCCCTGGACAAAGATTGGGCGTGAAGCGGTTCGGCGGCCAGCTGGTCCATGCGGGAACAATTTTGATTCGCCAGCGCGGCACGAAGCACAAGCCCGGCGTGAACGTAGCGCGTGGCAAGGACGATACGCTGTTCGCGTTGATTGACGGTGTCGTGCTTTTCCAGGACAAGGGACAAGACGGGCGCTTCATCAGCGTCATGCCGCCCGAGCAGGCAGCCGAAGCAAAGCCTGCCGTCACACCAGCAAACTAACTGGATCTCGAAATCGAGAAGGCGGCTCCGCTGTGGCGGGGCCGCTTTTTTATTTTTGGGTGGTTTTAGTAGGACAGGCTTCAGCCTGTCTCGTTTTGAACTTTTGATCCAGCTCGCATCACAAACTAAAAGAAGGCAGGCTGAAGCCTGCCCTACTTGAAGTGCAATTGATTCACGAGTGTCGTATTCTGAAGATGGAAGTGAAAAATGGTTTTTGTTGACGAAGCGAAAATTTATGTGAAAGCCGGCAACGGCGGAAACGGCTGCATCGCGTTTCGCCGCGAAAAGTTTGTGCCGCGCGGCGGACCCTCAGGCGGCGACGGCGGCAATGGCGGCAGCATTTATCTGGAAGCAAATCCGCACGACAACACGCTGCTGCGCTACCGCTACAATCGCGAGTTCAAAGCGGATCGCGGGCGGCACGGCGAAGGCTCCAACTGCACGGGCCACGCGGGCAAGGACATGATTCTTTCTGTGCCCGTGGGCACGGTGGTCAAGGACCAGGATTCAGGCGAATTGATTGCGGATTTGACGAAGCCGGGCGAGCGCGTACTGATCGCCGGCGGTGGGCGCGGTGGGCGCGGAAACCAGCACTTTGCCAAGCCTTGGCATCAGGCACCTCGTGAATCGGAAGAAGGCCAGCAGGGCATCGAACGCAATTTACATTTCGAACTAAAACTGCTCGCGGATATCGGCCTTGTGGGATTTCCGAACGCGGGAAAATCCACGTTGATTTCCAGAATTTCCGCGGCGCGTCCCAAAATCGCGGATTATCCTTTCACGACGTTGCAGCCGGGCCTCGGAGTTGTGTCCGCCGACGGAAATCCGGGAAAGCCGTCCGAAAAAGGCGGCGGCCGCACGTTCGTAGTGGCGGATTTACCCGGATTAATTGAAGGCGCGCATACAGGCGTCGGCTTGGGAATTCGTTTTCTGAAACACATCGAGCGGACGCGGTTCATCGCCCATCTGATCGATACGAGCGATGCCTCTGACCGCGATCCGGTGCGCGATTTTGAAATTATTGAAAACGAACTGAGCGCGTTCAGCGAAAAGCTCGCGGAGAAACCCGTGATGGTTGTCGCGACGAAACTAGATGCGACGACGGACCGGACACGGCTCGATAAATTGCGCGATTTCTGTGCCGCGCGCGGGCTTGAATTTCACGCCGTTTCCGCTGCAGCCGGCGAAGGCATACCGCAACTGGTGAGAGCCATGGCTGATGCGCTCGACCGTCTCGCTCCTAAAGAACCGGTGGTCGAGGCTGCCAACGTTCCAGAGGCCAATCCCGAGGCCGCGAACGACGCGACACACGCAGCGACGCCGGACGACTACGAAGACATGCAGGACGCAGAGCCAGCTGCCTTGGCGCCAGTTCCTGAAATTCCTAAAGCTCCGCGGCGAAAAGTGGCGCGCGCGCCGCGCAAACCGCGCCAGAAAAAAGAGGGCCGTTGAGCAGCACTCCGCCCGAATCGCACGGCGTTACCAGGGAACAGAACCGCGAGCGGCGCATCGCACTTTTCGGCGGCACGTTTGACCCGATTCACATCGGGCACCTGGCTGTTGCGCGTGCTGCGGAACGCCGTTTTCATCTCGATGAAATTCATTTCATCCCCTCAGGGCGTCCGCCGCACAAGCAGCGGGCGCGAATCGCATCCTACGCGGACCGTTATGCGATGACGTCAATTGCCTGCGCGGATCATCCTAGATTTATTCCATCACTCGCAGAGTCCGGGACCGGGCAAGCGGGGCGGGAAGTTTTTTATTCGGTGGACACGGTCAGGCACCTGAAGCACAAGTATCATGCGAGTCGGCCTCATTTTTATTTCGTGCTCGGAGCGGATTCCTTTCTGGATATTCCGACGTGGAAGGATTATGAAACACTGTTGGGATTGTGCGATTTTATCGTTGTAAGCAGGCCGGGGTTTAATCTGGACGCTTTGCGTCTGGTGATTCCGCCTGAATTAATGGGTCGCCGCGGAGCTTCGCATACGCCGCTCGATCCACGCGCGATTACACTGAAGCGCACGGTAGTCTACGTTCTGGATACGGTGGCAAGCCACGTTTCGGCCACGGAAGTGCGGATTCGCTTGGATCGAAACGAATCGATTCATGGACTTGTGCCGCAGCGTGTTGAGGAATACATTACAAAGAAGGCCATTTACCGGTGACTCCAAGAAAGTCTCCTATTCCGCCAAAAGTTCACGCGGCCATTCAAGCCGCGGAAGAAAAGCAGGCCGCTGATATTGTCCTGCTCGATCTCGAAGGGCTCGGCGCGTTCACGGATTATTTCCTGATCTGCACAGGGTTCAGTTCGCCGCAGGTTGCCGCTATTTGTGACGAAGTGGAAGAAAGACTCGAGCGGATTGGCGTTCGCCGCTTGCATCGCGAAGGCAAATCGGGCAGCGACTGGATGCTGCTGGATTTTGGCGGGTTGATCGTGCACGTATTCACGGAACGCGCGCGGCATTTTTACGACCTGGAACGGCTGTGGCGCGCAGCCCGGCGCGTGGAAATCGGAGGATCCAGCGAAGCCGGCTCGCTGACCGAACCGGCAGAGGCGGAAGGATGACGGAGCCTCGCATGCTCTGGATCTCGGAAGATCCAGCGTCCAAGGCTGTACTCGAACTGGCGCGAAAAGTTGCAGAAACCTCCACAACACTTTTAATTACCGGGGAAAGCGGCACCGGAAAAGATCATCTCGCGCGCTTGATCCACGAACTCGGCCCTCGTCGCGACGCTCCCTATTTAAAAATCGATTGTGCTAGCCTTCCCCAGGAACTTGTCGAATCGGAATTATTTGGGCACGAACGCGGCGCATTTACCGGAGCGGTAGAGCGCAAGCTTGGCCGCCTGGAAATGGCGGATGGCGGAACGATCGTGCTGGATGAAATCGCGGCGCTATCTCCGGCGACGCAGTCTAAATTATTGCGCGTGCTGGAAGAACGGCAGTTTGAGAGATTGGGCGGCACGGAAACGATTTCCATTAACGCGCGTCTCATCGCGTTAACCAACGCCGATCTTGCGCGACTCGTTTCCGAAGGACAATTTCGCGAGGATTTATTTTTCCGGCTGAGCGTGCTTACCGTTCCGGTGCCCGCACTGCGTGCGCGGCCCGCTGACATATTGCCGTTGGCCGAGGCGCTGCTTGCGCGCGGGGCACGGGTGCACGGACGGTCGACAATGACATTCTCCGACGCCGTAAAAAAAATGCTGATGCAATATTCCTGGCCCGGAAATGTGCGCGAACTGCGGAACGCCATTGAGCGCGCGCTCGTCTTTTCCGGCGGCGCTTCACTCATTCCCGAAGACTTTCCCGAGTCCGTGCGCGCGGCGCACTCCGCGTTTGGCGCGCTTCGTTCCCTGGAAGATCTGGAGCGCGATGCGATTCGCGCAACGCTCGAAGCCACGCGCTATAAAATCGGAAAGAGCGCGGAAATCCTTGGCATCAGCCGCAAAACATTGCTCGACAAGCGCAAAAAATACGACTTGAATTGATAGTTAAAGAATCGTTGTGAGCCGCGGCTTTACAGGCCGCGGAAAAGTGGTTCGGCGAATGTTTGTGTAGCACAGACCTCTTGCCTGTCCGGGTCTTGCAAAGTGCACACAGCCAAGACTGACTGTGCTACCCGACGATTGCCAATCGGCTGCTTGTCGATGATGGCTCGGGCCTTTCAATTTCAAGTCCCTGAACGTCGCGGCTGAAGCCGCGAGCCACAAAGACGGTTCATGAGATAGGTTGTCGCATTCCGCGCGGAAAATTTCTGATGAAAATCCATCTGGTGATGCTGGGGAAAACGCGGCGGCCGGAGATACGCGCGCTGATGGACGACTATGCGGCGCGCATCGGGCGCTTTGCCGAGCTGCAAATCACCGAACTGCGCGAGGATTCCGCGGCGGCGATGCGCAAGTTTGCAGTTGATTCCGCCGCAACGATTGTATTACTGGATGACACAGGCAAGCCGCAAACGTCTTCGCAATTCGCAAAATGGCTGGAAGAAACCCGCGACCGCGGCGCGCGCGAGGTTGTATTTTTATGTGGCGGCGCGGAAGGTTTTCCCGAAGCGCTGCGCCGCCGCGCTACCCAAAAACTTTCTCTCTCTCCGCTGACGTTCTCGCACGAACTCGCGCGCATCATGCTAGCGGAGCAACTCTACCGCGCCTTCGCGATTCTCGCCGGGCATCCCTATCCGAAATAAGCGCGAGCAACCATGTTCCGGTTTTACCCACTGGCTGAGGAAGGATGCGGAAAGAATTCAAATTCTGTCATTCCGAGTGACGCGTGAAATCTCTCCTTGGTTCTTTTCTTAAACTGAAATCGAAGAGAAATTCCTCGCTTCGCTCGGAATGACAGCACGGGGACCTCTTTTCCGACAGTTGCTAATGCGCCCTGCTCCTTCACGCTGGGGCCCACACCCTGGGGCCCGGTATATTTCGGATTGCCACCTGTTCACTCACAAAGTACGGCGCTTCTCGCCCGCACTTCGCGCACCGCACAATAGACACGTGGGGGCGAAATTGCGAATCATTTTTATCCGGAAGCGGTTGCTTTCTCGTCTTCGCGATTGGAGTTTGCAATTTGCAGTGCAGGCAAACCACGCCAGTAACTTCATCTTCCTTTTGGCTCATCATCCGACCCCCCTAAATTTCTGATGTGGTTCAGTTCCATTCAGTCCACAAACCAGGTCATCATATTCCGTAGGGACATTGGGGTGTGTGACGAGGATCACTCATTCAAGTGACGAATGGCAGTCACTTACCGCCCCGCCGCGATGCATAAGATCTTAAATCTGCGCAACCAAAGCCTTTGGTGTGGTATCTAACAGGTGTAAGGTACTAACGAGTTCCCGCATAAACTCGTCGGCAGGTCTAGCGTAGCATTCGCGGAGGGCTTGTCATGAATAAGCCATTTTCTGCAGCACTCAAATCACTCATTCTAATAGGGTTTGCCTTTTCTACGGTGCCGGTGTTTGCCCAGCATGGTGGTGGCGGACACGGCGGAGGCGGAGGCGGTTTTCACGGAGGCGGCGGTGGAGGGAGTTTCCACGGCGGTGGCGGAGGCATGCGCTCAACCGGAGGGAGCGCAAGCCGTGGCGGCTCGTTCTCACGCCCTGCGGCTGGAAACGGAACAGCGCGGAGTTCAGTTCCTTCCGCGCCAGCGGGTCCTTCGCGGTTCGCGAACGGCTTTGCAAATCGACCGGGAAATAATTTTTCGCGGCCGGGCGGGAATTTTTCGAACGGCAATGAGCGCGTCGGAAATTCCGCTGCAACTCCGGGAACCCGGGCCGATGGCCAGTGGCCTTCTTTCGGAGGGACGCACGGCGCCGCAGGGGCGCCGTCCCCGGCTGGAGCAGCGAACAGCGCCGGAGGATTTCATACGTTCAGCGGAAATCGTGGAGGCGCGCCCAACACTACGCGCAGTTTTTCAGGACAGGGCGGCGAAGTCTGGGAGAATTCTCCGGCCGCTCGCAACATGGTCCCGAAGTCGCAATCTCTTTCGACGCTGCACAGTTCTTTCGTAGGTTCTCACGCGGCGGCCTCGAGTCTGCGCTCCAACGCATCGCTCTCTGCTTCGTCGCGCGTCGCCGCCGGAACGGCGTTCGCAGGCGCCCGCGGATTTTCCGGTGGCGGCCTGAATGCGTCGCGTCCCGTTCAGCCATTGCGCGGCACCAATCGATTCGGCGTTCCGTTTGGAGGCAATCGCTTCGGATGCTGGAATTGCGGAAATCGATTTGGCGGATGGGGAAATCGCTGGGGCTGGGGATTTGGTAGAGGTTGGGGTCTTGGTTTTGGTTGGGGCGGATTTGGATTCTGGTCTGTCTACGACCCGTTTTTCTACGATCCGTGGTGGGGCAGCGGACCGTGGCTCGGATACGGCTACGGCTATCCTAATAGTTATGTGTACTCCGATCCGGGATACTATGGGCCGGACTCCAATTCCGCGCCGCCTGCTTCGCAACAGCAGCCAGCGGATCAAGATAATTCCTACGACGAAAGTTACCAAGGAAATACGAACGGAAACTGGGTGACGCCCAACGAGCCGAGCTCATCTTCCTCGCGACATTCGCAAGGCGTAGCCGTGCCCGTTCTTATTTACATGAAGAGCGGGAAAATTATATCGGTGCGCGATTACTGGATGGTGGACGACGAGCTGCATTACGTTTTGATGAGCGGCACTCAAAATTCCGTGGAACTGGAGCAGGTGGATTTGCCGCGCACCAATACCGAAAATGCGAAGAGCGGCGTGAAGTTTATTTTTAAGTCGGAGCCGAGCGCCGCGCCTGCTCCGCCGGAGCCTGCGCCTACGCAGGAATTAAATGCAGCTCCCGAGCCGGAGGCGACGACGTAGGGTTTAGTAGGACAGGCTTCAGCCTGTCTTCTTCTGATTTTTTTTTGCCTGATTATTTTCAAACGCCGAAAGCAGACAGGCTAAAGCCTGTCCTACTTAAACCTCACCGTACAGGCGCTGGGAACTGGACCTTCGGAACTGCGCGCGACGCTTCCGTCGCTGTAAAATATGTATCGTTGCGATGAAATCCAGCCCAGCCGGCAAAAATGCTGTTGGGAAAAAGTCCGATGTACGTGTTGTAATCCTGCAGCGTATCGTTATAGCGTTTGCGTTCCACGGCAATGCGGTTTTCAGTGCCCGCCAGCTCATCCTGCAGCCTTAAAAAGTTTTCATTGGATTTCAGCTGAGGGTAATTTTCCACAATGGCAAGCAAGCGGCCGATCGCGCCATCCAGCTGGCCATTCGCGGCAATCTTATCGGCGGGCGTTTGCGCGCCCAGCAACGCGGCGCGAGCGGCGGCGATATCATGAAATACAGTCTGCTCCTGCGCAGCAAAGCCTTTTACTGTCTCGACCAGGTTGGGAATCAGGTCCGCGCGGCGCTGCAGCACGACGTCGACTTCCGCCCACGCCGATTTTACGCTTTCATTTTTCACGACCATGGTGTTGCGCGCGCTCACGTACTTGCCGCCAACCACGAGCGCAATAAATCCCACAACGATTAGCGCGATAATCCCTGTTTTCATCTGCATTCTCCTGAATCGGAATACGAATTAAGTTTTTGCATCCAGCTGCCTGTCGAATTTTTCCGTGACCGCTTCCACAAACGTAAAATATCGATTGAGCGTTTTTTCCGCGTCGATGTCGCGCTCGCCTGATTTCCCCTCGCGCAATTTAAGAATCGTATGAAACCCGGCAGGATCGGCTACCGCCCAATTCGCGATTCTCTCGATCGCTTCGCTCTTGGTTTCCGCGCGCGGCTCGCCCAGCGCTATCAGCGCATGGCGGAACAGAGCTGTAAACGTGGAAAAAGACGCTGCCATCAGTTCCAGGTAGGCTTTCGGTTTTTTCGGCGCGGCCAGTACAGCCTGGCGCAGGCGCAGCCAGTTCATGCGCAATTCGCGCTCGACTTGCTGCGAGTGATTGCGCAGCGGTACGGAAAAATCCGCCAGCACATTTTCGCCGAACAAAATTCGATGTTTCAATTTCATGTCCATTAGTTCGATAGTAAAAATGTCAGCGGAAATGCGCAGTTCTTCCAACGTAAATACCAGCGGCGGCCGCTGGCCGCGGCCAACCCACCAACGCACGGAGTCGTGCAGTACTCCCAGATGCGCCGCATCTGCTTCACGAACGACGCATAGAACATTTAAGTCCGAATGCTTGGCGTGAAATTCCTCCGTGGCCGCCGAGCCATAAAGAATCACAGCTCTCAAGTTGTCCGCCGCGGCGGCCTTGAGCTTTTGAACGAGTTCATCCAGCTTGTGATCGGTCAAACTTTGCTCCTGTCGGCGCGCAACTACCAGCTTCCGCCGGCGCCGCCGCCTCCGAACGATCCACCGCCAAAACCGCCGAAACCGCCTCCACCGCCACCACCCCACGAACCTCCACCACCCATGAAACCTCCACCGTACCACGGGCCGCCCATCCACATTCCGCCGCCGCGCGAACCACGCGATCTGCCGATGCCAGAAAAGACGCGCAGGATGAAGCTGAGAACCGGGAAAAGTATAAAGATCGCCAGAATTATGATTCCAACCCAATTTCCAAGGAGAGACGGAGGGTTATCTGCTGCAGGCTGCGGAACGGAAGCATTTGGATTTGCGTCGAGAGTGATCTTTTGTTCTTCCGCAATCACTGACGCAATGCGCTGCGTCATCAGAAGAACTGCGCCGCTATAATCATTCTGTCGAAAAAAGGGAATCGCTTCGCGCCCGAAACCGCCAACCTTTCCATCGGGCAAGATCGGTTCTAGTCCGTAGCCTACCGCAGTCCAATACTTGTGATCGTTGGGAGCCACCAAAATCATCACACCGCGATCTTTCTGTTTTGGCCCTACGCCCCAGGCCGATGCGAGGTTAAACGTAAATTGCTCGACCGCTTGGCCCTCGAGCGAAGCAATTGTGACGATTGCAATCTGGGCGTGGGCCTTCTCGTCGACTTCCTCGCACAAGGCATTGAGTTTCGCTTTCGCGTCAGGCCTCAGCACTTCTGCGAAATCGTTTACGTAGCCTTGCGGCTTCAGATTTTTGACTTGCTCGGCGCGGACGGCCGGAACACACAACAGCAAAATAAATAGCAGCGGTCGCAGAACAAGTTTCGAAAATGGGGAGGGAGAGGACATCCGGCGTCAGTTTCCAGTGGAATCTCCATCTTAGGCTCGCCGCAAGCCAGCGTCAACGGAGGGCGGAGTTGCGTGCGGCGAGGGCAACTTTCTGCCGACGGAAGTGGGCTAATCTCACAAGCCAGGCTTGCCGGTTAACGCCTCGATGCCGCAAAAAAATTGCCCGTCCAAAAACGGCCGGCTTCTACAAAAACCTACAGCTCTGGGGCGTGGGTTTCTGCACTTTCACTCGAGGGCAGGTTGGCGTATCATCGCGGGCAAATCCGTAATTCGAGGGTTAATCGTCAAGAAAAATTGGAGGGGCTATGGCGAAGCGAGTGCATTTGGCGTGTGCCTTGTTTTTCATGTTCGCGGGCGGGGCCTCTGCGCAGGACGCTAAAACTGTTTTGCAGGCTGCCCAGAAAGAAATGGGCGATGTGACGTCCATTCAGTACTCAGGCACGGGACACCTCAATTTCTTTGGCCAGGCATGGACGCCGAATGCGGCGTGGCCCGCCACCAACCTGACGAGCTACACGAAGACGATTGACTATAACTCGAAATCGGCGAAAGAGGATTTTGTTCACTCCGAGCCGAACCCGATGGTGAAGGGCGGGGGGCGGCCATTCAAAGGGGACGACAAGCAGGCGAATTATGTGAGCGGACAGTATGCATGGGACATGCCGGGGAGCGCTCCTGTGCCGCAAAATGGAATCGCTGCGGAACGGCAGTTGCAGATATGGCTAACTCCCCACGGATTTTTGAAAGGCGCCATGGAAAATAATGCTACCGCGAAAAAAGTGGCAGGCGGAACGGAGATCACTTTTCAAACCGGAAAATATACAGTGAGCGGAACGATTGACGCACACAATAGGGTGACGAAAACGGAAACGCATGTCCCGAATCCGGTGCTGGGCGACATGCCCGTGGAAACTGCGTTCTCGAATTATAAGGATTTCAATGGCGTGAAATTTCCCACAACTATTGTTCAGAAGCAGGGCGGATCCACCGTGCTCGAATTAAATGTCAGCAGCGTGAATCCAAATTCGGGCCTGAATATTTCCATACCGGAAACGGTGAAGGACGCTAAGCCGCCGGCGATTAAAGTGGACTCGAAAAAACTTGGCGATGGCATCTGGTTTGTTGCGGGCGGGTCGCACAACAGCATGGTGGTGGAATTCCCGACCTACATCACAGTGATTGAAGGGCCGTTGGGCGAATCGCGATCGCTGGCTGTCATCGCGGAAGCCAAGAGGCTCGTGCCCAACAAGCCCATCAAATATCTGATCAACACGCATTCGCACTTCGACCACTCGGGAGGCGTGCGAACGTATGTGGCGGAGGGAGCCACGATCATTACGCAGGAAATCAACGTGCCGTTTTATAAGAAGGCATGGGCCGACCCGCACGGGCTTGCTCCGGATAACATGGCCAGAGCGAATAAAGAGGCGACATTTATTCCGGTGAAGGAAAAATACGTGCTCACCGAAGGCGATCGCACGCTCGAACTGTTTCATGAGAACGGTTCGATGCACAATGCGGGGATGCTGATCGTCTATTTCCCGAAGGAGAAAATTCTGGAGGAGGCTGACGACTACACGCCGGACGAGCCTGATGTTCCGGCGCCGGGGGGAATCAGGCCCGCTGTGTTTATCGCGAATTTGCTGAAACAAGTTCAAATTCTGAAACTCGACGTGCAAACCGTTGCCCCCATGCACGGAACTGTGGAGCCCTTTTCCGAAGTGCAAAAAGCGGCGGCCAGCGGCAAGGGTTAAGTAGGACAGGCTTCAGCCTGTCTTGTTTTGAATTGTTTCTGCATCAGCGAAAAATCAAAAGCAGACAGGGTGAAACCTGTCCTGCTTTTTATTCAAGAGGAACGCATTGCCTCAGGAAACCGGGAAACTTCTACGCGCCAATTTGGAAGAACGCCGCGGCATGCTTGTGCCCGGAGCGGCTAACGCGCTCACCGCGCGCATTATCGAGGATTTGGGCTTTGAAGCGGTTTACGTGAGCGGCGCGGGCGTGACCAACTCATTCTTGGGCGTGCCGGATCTTGGCTTTGTAAGCCTCACTGAGATTGCGCAGCATACAGCGGCGATCCGAGAAGCTGTAGAAATTCCCGTAATCGTCGATGCGGATACCGGCTTCGGGAATGCGTTAAATGTGCGACATACGGTGCGCATGCTCGAGCGCGCCGGCGCCGACGCGATTCAATTGGAAGATCAGACCATGCCGAAGAAATGCGGACACTTCGAAAATAAATCGGTGATTTCTACAAAGGAAATGGCGGGAAAAATCAACGCAGCTGTGGACGCTCGCAACAGTTCTGATTTTCTGATCATCGCGCGCACGGACGCGCTGGCGGAGCACGGGTTTCAATCGGCGATCGAGCGAGCGCAACGATACATCGAAGCTGGAGCGGACGCGACGTTTGTGGAAGCCCCGCAAAGCATCGAAGAGATTCGTAGAATTCCAAAGCGGCTTTCGGTGCCTCAGGTGGTGAACGTCGTGGTGGGAGGAAAAACGCCGGTGCTCGACCAGCAAGAGTTGGCGGGCATAGGATATGGCCTTGTACTTTATGCCAACGTCGCTTTGCAGGGTGCGATTGCAGGCATGCAAGCAGCGCTGAAGCAGTTGAAATCGGTAGGCCGCCTCGATGCGGCGTCGCACCTAATTGCAAGTTTTGCGGAGCGGCAGCGGTTGGTGAAGAAGCCGTTATTCGACGAGCTGGATAAAAAATATGCAGACAAAAAATAGCCGTTGAAAATCAGAATGCGAAATTACAAGGTGAAAGTTTATCCGTCTTCCGCGCAGCTGGCTCGTGAAGCGCAGTTGGCGTGGAACATTGCCAAGGTTGCCGCCGATAAGGTTGCGGTTTTGCCCGAAGTTACCGATGCCATTGTAGACCGCGTGATTGACAACGCCGCCGTGGCGATTGCCGCAATCAATCGCGCGCCCGTTGTGGCGGCTCGGGATATGGCCGTGGGACATCCGCGGCCCGCTGGCTCTACTGTCTTCGGAGTTGCGCCGCAAATACAATTCAGCCCCGAGTGGGCCGCGTGGGCCAATGGTACCGCTGTTCGCGAACTGGATATGCATGACACGTTTTTGGCCGCGGATTATTCGCACCCGGGCGATAACATTCCGCCGATTCTCGCGGTCGCACAGGCCACTAAAAGATCGGGCGCGGATCTGATTCGAGGAATCGCGGCGGCTTACGAAATTCAAATTGATCTGGTGAAAGCCATCTGTCTGCACAAACATAGAATTGACCACATCGCGCATCTGTGTCCTGCGCAAGCGGCGGGGATTGGCGCGATGCTCGGCTTGCCGGAGGAGACTATTTATCAAGCGGTGCAGCAGGCTGTCCATGTGAGCTTCACGACTCGCCAATCACGTAAGGGCGCTATCAGCAGTTGGAAGGCGTTCGCGCCGGCGCACTCCGGCAAGCTGGCGGTGGAAGCTGTGGATCGTGCGATGCGCGGAGAGGAATCGCCCAGCCCGATTTATGAGGGCGAGGACAGTGTGATTGCGTGGATGCTCGATGGGCCTGCCGCGCAATATGAGGTTGCGCTTCCTGGTCCGGCCGAATCGAAGCGCGCAATTTTGGAAAGTTTTACCAAAGAGCACAGCGCCGAGTATCAGGCGCAGGCGCTGATCGATCTTGCCTTCCGCATGAGGCAGAAAATTTCTAATTTGGAAAAAATCGAAAAAATCGTGATTCACACGAGCCACCACACGCACAGCGTGATTGGCACAGGCTCCGCAGATCCACAAAAGTTTGATCCGCATGCCAGCCGCGAAACCCTCGACCATTCGATCATGTATATCTTTGCCGTCGCGCTGCAGGATGGCCGCTGGCATCACGTGGACAGCTATTCTACGGAACGCGCCAGCCGACCTGATACGATGCGTCTTTGGCGCAGCATTGAAACTCGCGAAGACGCCGGCTGGACGCGCCGCTACCATGACGTGAATCCCTCTAAGAAAGCGTTCGGAGGCCGAGTGGAAATTTTCTTTAGCGATGGTTCGCGAATGGAAGATCAGATGGACGTCGCCAACGCACACCCGCTCGGCGCAAAGCGGTTTACGCGCAGTGATTATGTGCGCAAATTTCAGACGCTCACCGAGGGAATCGTCACTCCTCAGGAATCGCAAAGATTCCTCGACGCCGTACAACGTCTCCCGCACCTTGCGGCTGAGGATTTAGTTCACTTGAACGTGGAAGTGCCGGAAAAAAATCTGGCCAAGGGTGGCGCGGGCATTTTCTAGGCGATTCGCATGGGTGTCACAAACCATCTCCAAACGAAAGTTTCGGAAGCGTGGAGACAAAAGTGGCTGGAAATAGTCCGGCGGAAATCACGGCGCGTATTGATCGTCTGCCGGCGTGCTGGACGGTCTGGCGCCTCGTTGTGCTGTTATCGCTCGGCGCTTTTTTTGAAATGTACGATTTGTTTCAGACGGCGTATGTAAGTCCGGGCCTGATTTCCAGCGGCATTTTTCGAGTGGGCGCAAAAGGATTATTCGGCCTCACGGATCAGGCGACGTTTGCGGCCGCCACATTCGCAGGGCTTTTTGCCGGAACGATTCTATTTGGTTCGGTTGCAGACAAGTTTGGACGGCGCACGATTTTTACATACTCCATGTTGTGGTACACCGTGGCCAATGTCGCCATGGGCTTACAGCACACGAGCGTGGGTGTTGACGCTTGGCGATTTATTTCGGGGCTCGGAATCGGCGTGGAACTCGTGACCATCGATGCGTACATCTCAGAATTCGCTCCGCGGCATATTCGTGGACGCGCCTTCGCGTTGAATCAATGCGTGCAGTTCACAGCCATCCCCGGAGTGGCGCTCGCTTCGTATATTTTGATTCCGCGCTCGCCGCTTGGCGTTACCGGATGGCGCTGGGTGGTTTTTCTCGGCGCCTTCGGGGCAATCGCGGTCTGGTTCATTCGTCGCCGTATTCCGGAGTCGCCACGCTGGCTCGCGCAACAGGGAAGGCTGGATGAAGCGGACGCTGCGATCTCGCAGATCGAGGCGAGAGTGGAAGCGAATACGCGGCGGCCACTGCCGGAGCCTGTTGCGGGACCCGCGGAAATGCCTGGCTCGGGAAAATTTTCTGAAATATGGGTGCCGCCCTATGGGGGGCGCACGCTCATCTTAGTGGTTTTTAACTTTTTTCAGACGATTGCGTTTTACGGATTTGGAAATTGGGTGCCCGCGATTATGGCTTCGAAGGGCGCAAATGTTACGAACAGCCTGCAGTACTCAGCAATTATTGCCGTTGTATATCCAGTCGCTCCACTTTTTTTCATGCTGTTCGCCGATCGCTTCGAACGCAAATGGCAAATTGTCGCCGCGGCCATCGGTACAGCATCGTTTGGTTTGCTATTCGCGCGGCAGACCACCACGGCGTGGCTTATCGGCTTGGGAATGATGATTACGCTTTCTAACAATCTATTGTCCTATTCTTTTCATGCTTATCAAGCCGAGCTTTTCCCCACGCGAATCCGTGCGCGCGCCATCGGCTTTGTGTATTCATGGAGCCGCCTTTCCACGATGTTTACCAGTTTCATGATCGCGTTTTTTCTGGAAAATTTTGGCACAAAAGGCGTGTTCGCCTTTATTGCCGCGAGCATGCTGATGGTAATTCTATCCGTCGGCGTTTTTGGCCCCCGGACTAATAACCTGGCCTTGGAAGAAATTTCCCACTAGTTGACTGAATAATGCCTGCAAGAGTTCGCCGTGACGCACCTTCGCAGATTCAAAATCCCAAGAACCAAGCTCAGTGATAAGATTACAGAACGCAATCACGCGCCCGTAGCTCAGCTGGATAGAGCATCTGCCTTCGAAGCAGAGGGTCGGGAGTTCGAATCTCTCCGGGCGCGCCATTTCCCTTTATAAATTGAAATTCGTGATGGGAGGGCGAACGCAGAGAGGTTTTACCTTGGTATTACCTTTCGCCCCTCTGAAGGCTTCCCAGGGACACTCATAATCATGCCAAACTTTTACTAAGGGCCGGTAATTTCTAAAGCCATAATTCTCCAAGTGTAAGAGCTTGATGAAGGCGCGCGCATGTACCGGATTATCCGATCCTGCAGGAGTTGGGCACGCACGGCAATCGCAGAATCCGAGCCCGCGCACAGGCTTGTTGAAAACAGCACGTCCAATAGCAAAAACTTGTCGAAGGGCGCGATTTAACAAAAAGGCGTCGCCTCGTTTGCCCTGGGGCGCCGCACCACTAGTTGAAGTGATAGAAAAAGAATGGGTGGACACGAGGCTGCTGCTTTGCAGGCAGGGGGGCGCAGGTGCGATCCCTGTTACGTCCACCAAAAACACCAATAAACATAATGCTTCCGGAAGATCTGCAGCATGAACAATAACGCGGACTATCGTCGTTGGTACTTTTGTTGGTACAGTCGGAGAGTA
>DASRQU010000168.1:0-33223 GCA_035696345.1 Candidatus Acidiferrales bacterium | reverse complement strand
CGTGGACGTTGTCTCCGAGATTAAATAGTCCGTACAAGTTTGGCGCGTGCAGCCCCACCTTCTCCGGACCCGACTTCCAGCGGTTTGCATAGTTGGGAACATCTTCCGGCTGACAATTTCCCCATGGATACAATTCGCCTTGCTGGTCGCCGCGCGCGGCGCGCTCCCACTCGGCCTCGGTGGGGAGGCGGAACGTTTGCTGCGATCGTTCGCTTAGCCAATGGCAATACGCAGCCGCTTCAAACCAGGACACCGCTACGACCGGTTGATCAGGATCATTGAAATCGGGATCGTTCCAAAGAGCGGGCGGCGCGTGGCCCATGGCATCGAGGAAGCGCGCATACTGCGCGTTGGTGGTTTGAAATGCGGCGAGTTTAAACGCGTCGACCCAAACGCGATGCACGGGCTTCTCATCGTCGCGGCCGGTTTCACAGCCCATCTTAAAAAAACCTTCTGGGATGGAGCACATGGGCGGGGGAGACTGCGCGAGGTTCCAGGCGCGACGAATGTCAGGCGCTGCCATCTGGACGGGCCTCACTGATATCCGCCGGTGGAGCGGCGTTCCCAGGAGAGTTCTTCCAGCAATTTTTCTGCTGAGGGTTTCCCCTCCGGAAGCTGCGTTAATTTCGATTCGATTCGACGCACGATGCCGGCGGCGGTGTCATAGCGCACGCCCGGCTCGAGCGCGTCTCGGCGGCTGAGAAAAGTTTCGACCAACGCAAATTCTTCGGGCGTGAGGCGGTTCGCGCCGTAGCGGTGCGTGGAAGTCTGCGCGGGAGGATCCCACTGCAAGGTGACATTCTTGAGCGGCTTTTCATGCACCACAACAGTGCCCGCCACGTAATCGCCCAGCCGCTTGCTCTGCGGACTGATCCACGCGCACAGGACGCCAATGCCATACCCAAATGGCATCTGGTCAATGATGCGCATCAAGTTGCGCGCCACGGCGTCAATTGTTGTGATCGGCTGCCCCGTGTCCTTAATCACGCGAATGTGTGTGAGCCGCTTGCCGGGAGTTTGTCCATTCCAGATGGCTTCGAACAAAATGAAATATCCGTACATCAGGACGAATCCCAAAAAAATGAGGATCGCTGCTACCCACGGCCAGGCAGAAGAAGGAATGCTGCCCAGCGCCCCACGCACGCTGTAACCGAGGCCAACGAACATGAGCACGAGGACGATCGCCGTGCCCACCTGAACCATTATGTCAATAAGGATCGCCAGGAAACGGCTGCCGATTCCGGCCAGCGGAAATTCAATCGAGGTCTGTTCCGGCGTTTCAATGATAAGCTTTTCACCTGCGGCGGAATCGTATGGGGCCGAGCTGTATTCGCTAGAGGACATGGATGATTTCGACTCGTTGGCTCGCGAATCGCAAGCTGCACTGGCGACGGCTGGAACAGCTGGTCGACCGCTCGGGGCGCCGCGGCGTTTCCGCCCTGGACCATGACGAATTGCAGGAGCTGGGCCTATTATACCGCCAAACGGCGTCCGACCTGGCGACGGTTCGCGAGGATATCACGAGCCGTCCATTCACGTCCTACCTCAATCAATTACTGGCCCGCGCGCACAATTTAATTTACATGGGCAAGCGTCCGAACTGGGGCGGAGTGCTGCATTTTTTTTGCGACACATACCCACGTATATTCCGGGAGACTTTTCCGCTCGTGCTTTTGTCGGCGTTAATTTTTGCTGCGGGAGGAATCGCGGGCGCCGCCGCAATGCTGCGTGATCCCGGCTTCGCGCACCTGATTCTGGGGCCGCAGATGGTGGAGACGATTGAGAAGCGCGAAATGTGGACGCACTCCATTCTGGCTGTGAAGCCGATGGCGGCGTCCGGGATCATGACGAACAATATTATGGTCGGTTTCATGATGTTTGCCGCGGGAATATCCGCGGGCTTGGGTACGATTTGGATGCTGCTCACGAACGGCTTGCTGATGGGTGTACTCGCCGTGGCCACGGCGAGAGCGGGTATGGCGCTGCAGCTTTGGAAATTTGTCGCCGCTCACGGCGCGTTGGAGCTGCCCGCCATTTTTATCGCCGCTGGGGCCGGACTGGCAATTGCTCGCGGGCTGCTGTTTCCGGGAACGTTGCCAAGGAAGGATTCGGTGCGCCTGGCAGGCGCGCAGGCGGCGAAGCTATTGCTGGGAACGATTCCGCTACTCGTGGTGGCCGGTGTGATTGAAGCGTTTATTTCGCCGACAAATATTGCCGCGCCGCTGAAGATTTTGCTTTCTGCTGTCTTATTTACCGCGCTAGTTTTCTATTTGTTGAGCGGGAGAAAGAAACTGGCGGTGTAATTTCAAGCCGGGAACGCCAATCTCCGGATTGGCGTCGTCGTGCGCGCCAATCCGGAGATTGGCCTTCACAGGATGTGTTTGATCAGGAATGCGGGCTAAATCAGGCTGCGATCCTTAATATCGAGGTACTGATTCACCAGCGACGCGGCGAGCGCGCCGGGCATGATTTCCATGGCGAGGACGCCGCGCTGGCGCAGACGGCGGAGCAAGAGTTCGCGCCGCTGCACGATCTCGATGGCGGCTACGTAGCGAAACATTTCTTCTTCGGACTCGGGACGGTGAGCGACGCGCTCGTTCAAATCGGGTTGGCCGATGGCCACAAAGAGTACGAGGTGGCGGCGCGTCATCTGCAGCGCGTATTCGACGACGTCGGGAGTGCCTGCGGTTTCCGCGAGGTCCGTGACCCATACGATGAGGCTGCGGCGCTGCTGCTCGGAAAGCAGCGCGCGTGCGGCGCGGCCGTGATCCGCCTCGTACGGTTCCGGGCGGACGAGCGCCAGAGATTCGACGATGGAGTGCAAGTGTGCCGCGCCGCGTCCAGCGTTTCGATTCTGCTGAATGTTTCTACCGTAGGCCAGCAGGCCGACGCGGTCGCCGGAATGCATGGCCACCTGCGCGAGCGAAAGCGCCGCGTCCACGGCGTAATCAAGTTTCGACAATCGCAGCGAACTGTCGCCGCGCACAATTTGTTCGCGCAGCAGGCGGCCCGCATCGAGCACGATCCATACGGTCTGGCTGCGCTCGACCTGAAATACGCGTGTGATCAGCTTTGAGCGGCGCGCGGTGGATGTCCAGCTGATGTTGCGGAACTCGTCGCCAGCGCGGTATTCGCGCAAACTTTCAAACTCACGGCCCGGACCCCGCAGCCGTTTACGCCGCCGCTCCATGGCCACTTGACGCGTGCGAATCAGGTACAGCGTTTGCTGCTTGGCTTGCTCGAGATTTGGAAGGACCCGCACGCTCCCCGCTGTTTCGGCCACTGCCCAGCGTTCCGCAAGGCGCATCGCGCTCTGATAGCGCACGAATAATTTTCCGATGGGGAGGTCGCCGCGCTGCGCGGGCAGAATCTCATACTCCGCCCTGGCTGTTCCTCCTGGGGTTGCGGCAAGTTGCAAGACGGGCGGCTCGCGACGGAGTGGGCGCGAAGTTTCGTCAGTGACGCGCGCGAATACCGCGCGAGGTCCGAAATTTTGCAACTCAACAAAAACCTGGGTTCGCATGCCGAGCGACGGGGGAGCGCGCCATATTCGTTGCAGCTCAAGCTGCGCTGGCTTTGGAAGACGCAGCAAATCCTGCAGCCACAGCAGCAAAAATAATCCGTCCCAGACAAACATTCCCACGATCAGTTTGGGCGACCATGCTGCGGGAACCACCCACACAAGGCCCAAGAGCATTACGACAAAAAATCGCGTGCCAAAGCCGATGCCCAATCGCCCCATCGGGTGCGCGCGCGCAGAGATGGTGGGCGGAATAAATGTTTTCGCCGAACTCACTTCGGGACCTCGACGGCCGCAAGAATATCTGCAATGACGGAGTCCGCGGTCACCCCTTCGAGGTCGGCCTCCGGTTTGAGCATAAGCCGGTGCCGCAGCACGGCCGGCGCCGCGTGCTTGATGTCATCGGGGATCAGGAAATCGCGGCCTTCCATTCCGGCGAGTGCGCGTGCGACGAAAAATAATCCGATGGCCGCGCGCGGGCTTGCGCCCAGCGACAGCGCAGGCCAGTCACGGGTGCGCCGAATCACCGTGACGAGATATTGATATAACGCAGGCTCGACACGCACCTGCGCAATTTCCGCCCGCGCAGCAGCTATTACCGCTGGATCAATCGGTTCGAGCCGCACGTGCTCGATCAGGTGAGAATCGCTGAGCGTCTCGAAGCGTTTCAGAATCTCCACTTCGGCATCCGCGCTGGGATAATCGATGCGGATCTTTAGCAGAAACCGATCGAGCTGCGCCTCGGGGAGGGGATAGGTACCCTCGAATTCCACCGGGTTTTGCGTGGCGAACACGGTGAAATTCGAGCCGAGATCGTAGCGCACGCCATCAATCGTGGCCTGTCGCTCCTCCATCGATTCGAGGAGCGCGGCTTGCGTACGCGCAGTGGTACGATTGATTTCGTCGACAAGCAGCAGGTCCGTAAAAATCGGCCCGCGGTGAAGCGAAAATTGGCTGGTGGAAAGATTAAAAACATTCGTGCCGATAATATCAGCGGGCATCAGATCGGCCGTGCACTGAATGCGCTGAAATCCCAGCGCGCAAATTCTCGCCAGCGTCTTCACGGTGAGAGTTTTGGCGAGGCCGGGCACGCCTTCGAGCAGCGCGTGGCCGCCGCAGGCCAGCACAATCAGAAGCTGGTCCACGATTTCCTGCTGTCCGACAATCACCTTGGAAAGTTCCGAGCGGATATGATTCGTGAGGCGTGCGAGATTTTCCACTTAACGATTCTCCTCATTGGGTCGGGTCTTCAGTCCAAATAAAACTTCGTAGTGCTCCAGCGCCTGCACGAGTGTGAGCGCTTCAGCGCTCGATACGGCTGTCTCGCGCGAAGCTTTTTCGGCGCGCCGCAGAATATCCATGAGCCCCGGCTGCTTCCATCCGAGACGCTCGCGCACCGCGCTGTCGAGGTCCGCGTTAGATATGGACGGAGCGAGCGCGAGCCGCCGCAACAGTTGCGTGCGGAACCGCTTGTAGGCTACGCGGACGGCTGCTGGTCCAGCGCTTCCGCGGCGGTAGAGATCTCCGAGCGTGTCTACAAATTCCAGCGGAGAGAGTCGTGAAACCACCTCCGGGGCAAAAATCGGTCCGCTTCTGCGCGAAAACGCGAGCAAAACAAAAAACGCCACCACAGCAAGTTGAAGGATCGCCCATGGCACAGGCGTCTGTCGGAAATAGTCCCACAGCGATCCACGATAGCCGTGAAAATATTCGTCCCACAGCACCGTGATGTCGCCTGAACTCGCGCCGGGGCGCACCGCACGAATGCAGCTCACAAAGAACGGCAAATTTCCTTCGCTCGTTATTCCGGAGTTCGTAACGGGTGTCGGTGCGGCCCACCAGATCACCCGGCCTTTATCAAGTTTCCAGGTCACTACCACGGGCTGCTGCGCCGCGCCATACAGCGGCACCTGCGCCCCGTCGGTCGTCACCCAGCGATTGGATGCTTTCAAAGCAATCGTCTCCGCGCTCTGCGTGAACGGGCTCGGAGCGATCGCGTGAAATGTTTCAGAGGGCATTTGAGCAATCTTGCTAATGGATGCCGGCTGGACGCTGCCGCTTTCCAGAAACAGAAACGGAAAATTTCCCGCGTAGATAATCCATCCTCCCGAACGCGCAAACGCCAGCAACGCGCCGCGCTCTTTTCCATCGGGAAAACCCGTGGGCCCAGCGAGAATTAAAATTTTTCCTGCCGCATCGGACGGCAAGTCGCTGGGCGGCCGTTCCCAGCGTTCGGATTGGTAGCCGAGTTCACCGAGCAACTCGTAGGCTGCCCGCGCTCCGTTGGTGCCCGCCGAATAAGTCGTGGGAATTCCCTGGCCTTCGGCTTCGTCCGGGGCCGGCGCAAGCACGAGTGTCGCAATGATCAGCAGGAGCAAAACGCTCCCCCCGATCACCAAAAGCTTGCGATCTCCCGAGTCTAAGGCAGGTGGCATCCCAAGGCCTCCAATTGATCCAGGGAATCGCGGAAATCCGCCTCCGTGGCGATTTGATAGCCGTACCAGATTTTTTCAAGCCGAGCGGTGAGCATATGCAGAGCCTTGTGCCGGATGGCCAAGGTTTCGGGGACGACGACTTTCGATTTCGAGAGAGAAATGAGATATTCCCGGGGAGTTTTCGCGCGATCAGGGGAAATCGTGCCAAGTTCCTGAAGCCGTGCGATGCCCGCCCAGTACGCGCAGTGGATGGCCATGCGGTAATCAGCGCGCGCCGCGGATTCGCGTGCTGAGTAGACCCACTGCTGCCAAGAGCGCACCGGAATGGCCGCAGCCTGCAAGGCCATTTCTTCCGCTTTGGCGGCGCGAACCCACCGGCGAAAAATCGTATAGGCGACAAAAACGACCGCCGCCGATGCAGCAATCCACAACAGGACGTAACCGAGCGAGGCTTGGCCGACGAGGCCGTTGAAGATGCGTTCGACCGCGTCAACCAGCATCTGGCTGATGCGCGAGCGCATCTTGTCCCACCACGTGTCCTTCACCGCACGTGCGTATTCAGGCCGCGATAAAATGGCATTGAGCTTTCTGCGCGCGGAATCCGCTGGAGCGGCATTTTGCGCGGAGAGAGAAACGGTTTCAGATGCTAGGGCATCGAGGTAGTCCAGCGCCTGCTTCACTTTTTCGGCACGGATGTCAGGCTGCCGTTCGGCCTTCACCAATTGCGCTACCAGCAAATCCGTGGGGACAGTGAACAGACGGTTATTCGCAGTAACCTGCCATGCCGGCGGAAGCGATTCCCGGAAGGAGCGCAAACCGTCGGTAGATTGGCTGGCGGATTCCGTCGCAGCCCGCAGCCGAGCCAGCTCTGCTACGAAAGATTGCGAGTCATACGTCGGACTTGCACCGGGCGGTGCAGCCGCTTGCGCAGCCGATGTTGCCGCTGCCGGGATAATTGCCGGCACAAATAGAATAACGGCGACGAGCCTAAGCCGGCACAAAAAGTTGGAACACGAAATGGAGATTGTTTTACGACGCATCTCTGCCAAACGTGGAGGGCACGCCTCCCGTAACTGGAGGGAAGGAAGGATCGGCGCCGATGGCTTGCATCATGATTTGCAAATCGAATGCTTCCTTGCGAACCCGCAAATCATAATAAAATATGGCGAAACCGATCATGCTGACGGGAGACACGACCGAACTCGCGATAAAGTTGCCCAGTTGCATGACGATGGTCCAGATCATCACGAGGTGCGGTTGTTTGGCGCTGATAACCATCAGCATGGCGAATGGAAACTGAAACACGGCGATCACTCCGAGCGCCATCGCAAAGTACAGAAGGTAGATCATGAAGGCGCGGCCGGCGAAGTTACGGGTCAGCGTGAAGCTGCGCCGGATAGCTTCGGCCGGCCCGAGATTCTCCAGAACCGCGGCGGGAATGGCTACGCTCAGGCGGCACATAATATAAAAAAAGGGAACAATGAAAGCGATCAGCCCGGCGATCAGCAAGAGTCCTATGAGAAACATTACGCCGAAAATAGTTCCCGATTTTCCACGAACGCTGCTTAGCGAATCGCGGATACTGGTGGTGCGTCCCGCGTAAATTTCCGCAACGGCGTGAACCGCAGCGCCCGCTGCATAGAGAAATGCGACACAGCCGACAAAAACCGTTATAAGCCCGACGAGTCCGCCACCCAGGGCCATTGCCATGATGCCGGTCGACCGGGCATACGTCGAGGCCGCGTGGCCGACGAGCGTCGGAAGCAGGACCATGGCTAGCTTGGCAATAAAGAAAAGGGAATAAGGAAGCGCGGAAATTCCAACGAACAACACAAAGTGGCGCCGGTAGAGAAAAAAAGTGCGGTCCAGCAATTCGCCGAGGGTCAGCGGTCGGAGTTCGAGTGTGGCCATTCGGCCTCCTTGTGGTTGGGACGCGCAGCGAGTTTGTACTGTATCAAGTATTGCCGATGAATTAAACTGCAACCGAAACGCGGTTTTTGGGAGCATTTTTCGCCGGAAAACGGAAAAAGCTGATTTGAATTGCTTTTTCAGGCGCGTTATTTATTTACGCGTTAGAATTAATCGCATATCATGAAAGGGAAACGGCGGCCAATCATGAATTGCTTTACAGTGCAATCAAAGAAATTACTTGCGCAGCAATCTTCCACTGCGTAAGATACCGCCGGGTTGAGAAGGTGTGGAGCCCCGTGCCTAAAGAAAAACCGAAAGTAAATATTGGCGAAGTCATCCGCAGTTACCGCGGACAGCGTGGTCTTTCGCAGGGAGACATTGAGCGGCGCACCGGACTGCTGCGCTGCTATCTCTCACGCGTGGAAAATGGGCACACGGTTCCATCGCTCGAAACACTTGCCAAGATCGCCGAGGCCATGGAAATTGCCCTGGCTGATTTTTTTCCGGGCGCCGAAACTCCGCGCGACCGCGACACGCAGAAAATGCTGGGCGAGCTTTCCGAAGACGAAATCCGTTTCCTTTCGGAAATCAAAAAATACAGCACCACGCTTTCTGAAGGCGATAAGCGACTCGTTCTGGCCATGATTCGCAAGATGGCCACCGTAATTCCTCCACCTCCGCCGCGCAAAGTTGCCGCGCGCCGCACCGCGTACTAGTTTTTTTAACAAGTTCTCAGATCACACTGTCCCCTAAATTCCTGAAGATACGTGTATTTGCGATTCAGTAGCACAGGCTTCAGCCTGTGGCTTTTTGCTCGCTCGAAATTAACTCCCCTAGCTTCATAACTTGTGAATGGAGTAACCCACAGGATGAGGCCCACTTAGTTTCCAGTTCATACCTCGTTTGTTCTTCGATTTGGTTGTTACTGGAATATCGACTAAAACGGTTCATCGGCTACGCGCGGCGACGATCTTTTTTTGCTCCGGCGAGGAAGCGGGTATGTTCGACAATCGCGTGGAAAACTCGGCCTCGGCCGATTAATTCTTCACCGCTGCGCGCTTCGCATTCGAAGACTAAGCGGCGGCCGTCAACTTCCGCAAGTCTGGAAATTGCCGTGACAATAGCACCGACCGGCACTGGCTTCAGGTGTTCGACCTCGATGCGCACTCCCACCGTGATCGATCCTGCAGGCAACGCGGGCCGCACTGCGTAGGAACTAGCCATTTCCATCATGCCGATCATCGCTGGGGTGGTAAACACGGCGGGCCAGTTGGGATCCATGTGCGCGAGTGTCCACTCCTGCGGGACGACGCGCTCAAAGCGTCCCTCGAGGCCAGGCTCAATTTTCGCTTTGACGGCATGGCTCATCGCAAATTCTCTGACCCTGCCGCGGACGTGTTTTTTGCGAGAGACGGCTGGCTCTTCATAAGGCTTCCGACCACTTCGGTTAACGTCGTGCCACACTGTGCCCACAGCCGTTGTTTCAATCCGCAATAATCCTGAGATCCGGCGAACACGTCGGCCATAAGGTGTCGGAATGTAGGACTGCGCTCGATAAATTGAATCATTCGCGTAGCGACCGCGCCGCCGAGGAATCGACCGCGATAGAATCGCCGCGCGATTCGCGTTGCGAATTCCAGATCCGTGGAAAATGCTCTCCGAATGCGTGCCGGGTAGTCCGACGGTTTTTCGGCGATGATGGATTCAGCTAACAAATCCCCGGAGCGCAACGCGTAGAAGAGTCCTTCGCCCGTGATAGGGTCAACCCATGCGGCAGCGTCTCCCACCAACGCCCAGTTTTTCCCCACCACGCGTCGTGAAGAAAGCGTGTGCTTCTGTGGTGATGGCAGGACGTGGCTGTAAAAACGCGCATTGTCGCGCGAAATCTTTTCGCCATCCATGAATGTGTGCAGGTGGCGGCGCAGCTCCTGGCTGGTGTGCTTGGCCATGCTTCCGCAAATGCCCACGGACAGATGATCGCAGCGCGGAAAGGACCAAATATAACCTTCAAACTGGCTCAGAAATTTAACACTGATGCCTTCGGCCTGCGCCGGCACAAAATAGCCAAGCGTCATTTCGAGGTCACTGGGAGAAAGAGGGCTCGTTTCGGGCAGCAGGGAATTGCGCGCGCCCGCCGCGACTACCACAAAGTCTGCTGCCACACGCGCGTCGCCAATCGATACGCTGGCGCGCTTGCCCGAAGTATCCAGTTGATTGACGCGGGAGCGAACCACGCGGCATCCCGCCGCTTCTGCGCGGTCGAGCAGCAATCCATTCAGCACGGTTCTGGAATAAATGACAATCGGTTCGTCGAGTTCCAGCAGCGCGCGATGCCCCTTGCTGGATATAAGTTCCACACTGCGGATCAATTTTTTTGGATGCGGGCCGTTGAGAAGGAATGGATACGCACGAATGGCTTTGTGCGTGAGGCCGCCTCCGCACGGCTTTTCCCATGCCAGGTGTTCGTCATAAATGGTGACGTTATAGCCCGAACGGGCCAGTCGCTCTCCGCACATCGCGCCGGCCGGTCCTCCACCCACGATCGCAATTTCACGCATGCTGACGCCTCGATGAAAAGGGCAGAGCCTGGCACAGGACCCGGCGCTGGAGATGAAAGGTTCAAGTCTGCGAAGGCAGGTGTTTCACAGCAAGAAACCTCGGCGGGAGTATAGCAGAAATATTAGGAAATCAGCTTGCCTCGATCCCGCGCAGTGTTCCAGTAATTCACATGGAAAACTAGAATGCAGAGGTAAGAAATTGAAAAACGTTTATCAGAGTCTGAGTCAACGATCCTTGCTTTCGATTAGTGATTCGGAATTTCGACGGCTGCGGTAATCACGCAAATCCACAGTAAAATTTCCGTGAGGCCCGCCAGTTTGGCGATCGCTGGGGTCTCCTGGGTTACTCCCCAGTCGCGCGCTTTCCACTGCACCATGATATGCCACAGCAAGGCGAGTGGGACGAAGACGCCAAGCTTCCAACGAAAGGCAATGTTTACAAGGAATGTGGTCGCGCTGGCGGAGAACAGCAAAAGCCCGCCGAGCAGCACGACGCAAAAGCCGGCCCAGTTCCATGCGAACAAATCTTCGCGAAGCTGCGCCGCTGTCTCGCGTTTCTTCCCCCATCCGAGCAAGCGTAAATCCAGTGCAATATTAGTTCCGATCCATATGGACAAACCGGTGAAATGCACAAGTTGGGTGAACGGATACGCCCACAGCGACGTGCGAACTCCAACTCCCCACGGAGTGCCTTCCAGCCATTTCGCCAACGCCTGAAGTAGTCCGTACATTTCGGCTTGTCCTTTCTCCTTGCTAAATTCTTTTTACGTGTGGCTGAACATCCGGGTGCGATCGAGCCGCGCCCTAGCCCAAACCTTCCATGGCGGGGATTTCCGACGCGCTGAGAATCGTTAGGATCCAGAGAACCAGTCCGATCGCGGCAATCACTTTAGCCGACATCGGAATTTCCGGTAAGGAACCCCATTTTGGAACTCCGCGTTGAACAAGAATCGCGAACACCACAGAGAGAAGGATCATCACAAGCTTGACGTGGAAGACCGGATCAGGGGCCCAATCGCCCGCATCCGCCGTGAACATCAGGAACCCCGAAATAATGGCGAGCACAAAACCTGTCCAGGCCCATGGGAAAATTTGTGAGGAAAGCTCCAGCAAGTTTCGTTTCTTGGCCGCGACACCCATCACCCTCAGGTCCACTACCGCCATTGAGCCGATAAACCAGAACATCGTCAGATAATGAATCACGGACACGCTGGCATACATCCAGCCCGTCGTGCTGAACGTTTTCACCCAACTCATCTGTTCCAGTGCTTCCCACATCGAGCGCCTCCTGATCGAGCGCGTTATGGCTATTCGTTTACAAACCCATTTGATTTCTGTGATTCATTCCAGCGGCTTCTAGGACGTCGGACGTATTGATCCGGTTCCCATTCGGTGTGACGCACTTTATGCTGGAACTGCGAGAGCATCTGTGACCTGAGTCACAAATGCAAGCTAAAATAAAAAGAACTTGTACTATTTTTTCCAAGCGGAAAAATTCTGGAAAAGATTCGGCGCGGCGATTATTTTGACCACGGGGAGTTGACTTTCGTCTCGGGGCTCTGCGTCTGTCATGGAGTAGCTACGAGCAAGCCGCGTTTTCTGAACACGGGTGGCAATTTTATAAATTACGTGCTGCTTATAAATTAAGACTTGCGGAGGCAGACTTAGCTCGCACTCGCAGGCAGGCCGCCCCACTCCCAGAACGAGCGGCCCCCGGAATAACGTTCAAACCAACGGCGTTAGCGTTTGCCCGCGTGCTTATCCAGCGTCGAAAGCAATCCGGCGGCTGAGGGTGGCGGCGAAGTTTTTTCTTCCAGCGCGATCTCCTTGGCCGTTAAATTTTTGCCGTACACCCTCTCGTTCGCGTTGTTATCCGGCCGCAGCGTCGAACCGTCCAGGAACGCTCCGGCAAACAATCCTCTCGAGCGGGAGTAGCTCAAAATTTCCGCACGAAGAGTCACGTCCGTGGCCGCAGCCGCATCGCGTCCCTTCGGTCCAGCGGCGGCGGAGAGCCCTACGCCAAGCTTCACTTTGCTGGTTAATACTGAATCCGCCCCGCGACCGTTCATGATCAGCAGCACGAAGTCCGTAGCCTGTCCCCCCAACTGAAAGCCAAAGCTTCCGCCTTCGAGCGCCATCATTGTGGGGGCGCCCCAGCGGCCCTTAAATTCCTTGCCCGTGCGGCAGGTCATTACGCCGCGCCCGTAACTTCCCCCAAAACCGATCGCAAATTTCAGGACCGACGGCAGCACGACAACGCACTCTGCCTTGTCCAGCAAATCCTGGGGAATGTTGTCCGGCACATTTAGAATTTCATCCATCACGACGCCCGCATTTTTAATGCGGTCGTTTTCTTTCTCCTGCGCGTGAACAGGAACGATGGCCAGCATCATTGTCATAATAGCGACTGCGAATTTCATTAACTCTCCTTTGCGTCCCGCTGCTTTTCTTTTGAGGTCGTAACACGACGGCATTCATCATAGCGCGATACCGTGTCGGGTCGCGCTGCCACGCCCTGCAACAAATTCTGCCCCAGAATAAGTTTTTTTGACACTCCCGTGTTTACCGGAAAAATATGGACGAGACAAAGTACCGCCCGTTATTGATTCGCGAGCGCGAAGTCAGTCGGAAAAACTCGCGCGCGCTTTAATTTTGGTTCGGAGGGCCCTTCCGTCGAATTTGGACGGTCGGGAGTTTCATCTGTCCATCGATGGTCGGCAAGTCCAAAAAAGTTTTCTCTTGAACCGCCTGTCACGGACGGGGCGCCGGTCCCGCCTACAGCATCACCTCGAGATACTGTTGCATACGTAGGCGAGTTTACGCGATCGTGCGTGGAACAAATCTCTTCCATTTAAAAACATAGTGAATGGCCAGGGTTTTCGGGATGGTATGATTCGCGCAGACTCGGAGGATTCGAAGGAATGTTTCTGCGCCGCCGATCGTATGACCCAGCACTATCGAAGCTTGGAAAATGGACCGCCGAGTGGGGAATTCCTAACGGTATAAACGTCATCAGTGGAGGAGTAGCAATGCAACGACAGTTGTCGCGGGGCTTGAGTTGGAAAACAAAATTTACGGTGCTGTTCGTGTGCAGCATGATAACCATGGCGTTGATGGCAGTGCCATCCGCCGGGCAGTCCGGATTGGGCAGTGGAAGGATCGAAGGCGCGGTGACAGACGAGAGCGGGGGATCGATCGTGACGGCCACGATCACGGCGCGCAATGATGCGACGGGCGTCACGACCACGCAGGCCAGCGACGCGAGCGGACATTTCCTTTTTCCGTATTTGACGCCGGGGACATATCACGTGAGCGTTGAAAAGGATGGTTTCACGTCCTTGCAACTTGAGAAAGTGGTTGTGGCGGTTGGAACGACGATCAGTTTGCAGCCGCAGTTGAAGGTTGGCAGCACTGAATCAAAAGTCGTGGTGACGGCTGATCTGCCGCTTGTCGATACCACTCAATCGTCGGTCAGCTCGGTGATTGGTCAAGGATCGATCGAAAATCTTCCGTTGAATGGGCGCGACTTCACCGACTTCGTACTTTTGACGCCGGGCGCGACGACCGACGGCGAGTTCGGGATGGTCAGTTTTAACGGAGTTTCCGGGAACTTTAACAATTACACGGTGGATGGCGGCAACAACAACAACGCATTCTTTGCGCAGCAGATCGGCCGCGGCACAATTCCATTTCAATTCAGCGAAGACATCGTGCAGGAATTTCAGGTGAACACTGCCGGCTACGAAGCGGAGTTTGGGCAGTCCGGCGGGGGAATGGTCAACACCGTGACCAAGAGCGGATCCAACGCGCTTCACGGAGACGCCTACTACTACATTCTGGATTCGGCGCTGAACGCAAATGATTCCATCAACAATCAACTGGGGATCGCGAAACCTCCGAACCGGCGGCAGCAATTCGGCGCAACCGTCGGCGGACCGATCAAAACTGACAAACTGTTTTACCTGGCGAATTACGAAGGACAATTGAGGAACGAGCCGGTCACGGTCAATGACAGTTCGGCGCTGCAAACCCTGGGTGACTCGGCCGCGCAAAGTGCATTTCTAGCCGCGAATCCTTCGATCGCGGGCACCCTTGCGGCGAATTCAGGATCTTTTCCGCGCACATTCAACCAGAATACCGCGTTTGTGAAACTTAACGGTCAGTTGACGACCAACAACGCGTTTAACGCTTCCTACAATTTCCAAAAATTCACCAGCCCCCATGGATATTTCGGCACCCCCACATCTACAGGAGATGGCCTGAGCCTGACGGATGGCTCGACAAGCCACTTCTTCCAGTTTTCGGTTGTGTCTACGCTGGGCCCGAAGATGTTCAACGAAGTGAGATTTCACTTCGCGAACGATCTTCACTACGATCTTCCCACCTCTCCGACCACGACTCCTTCAACCGTGATCGGAAATCCGGACACGGGGTATGTTTTTGGAGGAAACCGTTTCCAACTTTCGACCACGGACCAGCGATATGAATTTGCGGACAATTTTACGCGTATCCTGGGGCATCACACCCTGCGTGCTGGCGTGGATGTCAACCTGAACCATGACCGCGATTATTTTGTGTATGGCCCGGCGGGAGACTTTCACTTTGCGAGCTTGGCCGACGTGGCCACTGGTTCGTTTGAATATGATTTGCAGTCGTTCGGACAGTCCACCGCATTGTTTACTGCGCCGACCTACTCTTTGTACGCGGAAGACAAGTACCAGGTATCGTCGAAGCTGAATCTGAACTATGGAGTGCGTTGGGATTACCAGCAATTGCCGCAACCCAAGGTTTGCAACCCTGCATTTACGCTTACCTGCAAGATTCCCAGAGACAACAACAACGTCGCACCGCGCGTGGGCTTCGCCTACTCGCTGGACAGCAAGGGAAGCACGGTCGTCCGCGGATCCTTCGGAATCTTCTTTGTTCAGGAAGATCTCCTGGATGTTTCCGACGCCTTGGTCTCCAACGGAGTCTCCAGGCAATTCATATTTCTGACGGGTCCTGCCTTCGGAAATAGCGCTCCGCTTGTAACGTATCCGAATGGCCTAACAGCTCCTCCACCAGGCGGCACCGATGGACAATCGCTTCATGTCTTTGTCCCGAATTTCCGAAATCCCTATGTGGAGCAAGCGAACCTGACGGTGGAGCATAAGTTTGGCGCAAGAACTTCCATGAGCGTGGGCTATGTGTACACCCATGGCGTCGCGCTACTCGGGAATTCCAACGGTGTGACAAGGCAGGCGAATGGAAATTTCGGTTATGACCTGAACCTGGTGCCGCCGTCTCAGCAGCTTGGGTTCGGAGGAAATTTCACAACGGCAACCGTGAATCTTCCCAATGGAAAGTCTTACGTGGTTCCGGAGTTTGAAACTATCGACGGTTTTATTAATCCGAATTTCGCCGCGATCAACGCAGTGGATAATTCCGGCACCTCCGTTTACCACGGCATGCTGGTTTCGCTGAAGCATCAATCGGGACAATTCTTGGGCGCGGTGGCCTACACGTTTTCTAAGGCAATCGATCAAGGAACAGGCTACATGAATCAGTTTGACCAGAAATCGCAGCGCGGCCCATCGCAGTTGGATCAGACTCACCGGCTCGTGTTGAGTGGGTCGTGGATGCCCACAATGCGGGGATTGAGGGGCTTTACTGTCTCATCGGTGGTTACCGTTGCCAGCGGCCGACCGTACACGGGCGTCTTCGACACTCCGAACGTGAACTTTTCTCTTGTGCCGGGCGAAGGATTCAATTCATTCCGCGGGCCGGGCGTGCGGGACGTTGACCTGAGCGTGGCGCGCGCTTTCAGGTTGAACGAGCGGTTCGGATTGAAGTTGAAAGCTGAGTCCTTCAACTTGTTCAACCACGCAAATTTCCAGCAGAACGCGGTGGATAACGTGCAGTACACCACAACCCAGGAATGCGCTGCGACCGATCCCAACTGTGACAACCCATTGCCCATCTGGGATGCCACGGTAAATGACCATTTCGGAAAGCCGTTGTTCGCGGCTCCCAAGTTTGGGTCGCGCAACATGCAGCTGTCGGTGAGAATGGAATTCTAGGACGAGGATCCCGGGCGGTGGTTATCTGTTTTTGGCGGATGTGATGTCCGGGCAGGCCGAATTGCTTCGACCGGCATTGACGCTACGTGAAAAACTGCCCCTCCAAAATCGGACTGGCGCTACGAAAGCAATGGCCAGCCAGTTTCGTAGCGGACCGCAAGCTGGCCTCCGGCAGGCTGCGGAAAAAAGCGTTTATGTTGTCATTCTGAGCGTCGCGAAGAATCTCTCTTCGATTGTAAGTACAGGAAAATCAAAAAAGGAGAGATTCTTCGCTTCGCTCAGAATGACAGAACGTCGAGTTTTTCCGCAACCTGCTAGTTCAGCGACTTCAAAATTACGACGATTTGAATTGAACCCACAAAAAAAGCTGCCCGTCCAAATTCGGACGGGCGCTACGATATCAACGGCAGGACGGTTTCTAAGTAGACTCTCCGTCCCGTGTTGTTAGGGGCGGAGAGGGCACTCGGCGCCTCCAAACGAAGCAGAAATTCGAAATCGAACGCACCAGCTTCGCCTGGCACCTCCCAATCCCGCTTTTTCTCTTGCCTATATTGCACTTGACTAGTAGATTTGGGCTTGCGCCGTTGGCTGGGGGTCTCTCACAGCATACTTTTGGTATGAGGAAGTGACTGCCCAGGGAGGAATTGTGTTCCGACCTAGTCGGAACTGTTTATGACCGCCATCCTGACCATTGCGAATCAGAAGGGCGGAGTGGGGAAGACCACCACTGCCATCAATCTCGCCGCAGCTATCGCGCAACGCGAGAAGCGAACGCTTCTCATCGATCTCGACCCGCAAGCCAATTCCAGCATCACGTTTTTCGATCTGGCCACTTTGCAGACGTCGATGTTTGACGTGCTCGGCGAGCACCGCATGGACATGGCCGCGGTAATTAAACCATCGACGACGCCCAATCTTTCGATCGCGCCGTCGCGCCTCGCCCTGGCAAAACTGGAGCAGCAGCTTTCCGGGCAGTTTGACGCGCCATTCAAGTTGAAAGATGCGCTCGCGCCGGTGCTGAAAGATTTCGACTACATCATCATTGATACGCCGCCCGCGCTGGGCATCCTCACGGTCAACGCGATGGTCGCCTCGACGCACCTCTTGGTGCCGATTCAGGCCGCGTACTTCGCGATTGAGGGCACGGACGATCTGCTGGAAACCTACGAGCGGATCCGCGCGCGGCCTAATCCGGAATTAAAGGTGCTTGGCGTGGTCATCACGCTGTTTGACAAGCGCACCAACATCTCCCGCGACACACACGAACAGATTCGCTCCGTGTTCGGCACCGTGTTGTTCAAAACGCGCATCGGCAAAAATGTGCGCCTGGAGGAGAGCCCAGCCTACAAAGAAACGATCATGACTTTCGCGCCGAAATCGCCGGGCGCGAGAGATTATGGCAAGCTCGCCCTGGAGGTTATCCAACGTGTCGAAGAGAATGGGATTGCCCGTCACGCTGAAGATGCGGCATGACGCGCATTACGTCGAACAACTAGCAACGTACAGCGGCGCGGCCATCGGCCGCATGGTTCCTGTAGATAAAATCAGGCCCAACCCCGATCAACCCCGGAAATTTCTGGGAGATTTGCGCGACCTCACCGAGTCCATCCGGGAGAAGGGCGTGCTCGAACCGCTGCTCGTGCGCTTTGTGCCGCACGAGGATTGCTACTACATCATCTCCGGCGAACGCCGCTATCATTCTTCGCGTGCGGCAGGGTTGCGCGAAGTTCCCTGCATTGAGAAAATTGCAGACGACGCCGAAACGCTGGAACTTGCGCTCATCGAAAATTTGCAGCGCAAGGATTTGACCCCGTTTGAAGAGGCCGACGGTTTGCAGCGCCTCGCCGAGCAGTTTGAATACACGCACGAGGATATCGCCAAGAAGATTGCCAAGGCGCGTTCGTCTGTCACAGAGACGATGTCGCTGCGCGTGATCCCCGAAGAATTGCGTAAGCTGTGCGTTGAGCACGGCATCGTGTCGAAGTCGCTGCTCTTGCAAATCGCGCGCCAGCCAAATGAACGCAAAATGGCGGAAGCGATTCATCGCATCGCCCAAGCCGGCCTGACTCGTGACGAAGCCCGCCGCGAACGCCAGGAAGAAAGTAACTCCGGACCGCGCCCGCAACCTTTCATCTTCAATTTCCGCCCGGAAAACGAAGCGTTCAAGCTGCGCATCCAGTTCCGCAAGAGCAATGTTTCGCGCGGCGAGCTGATCGATTCCTTGCGCAACCTGATCGTCATGCTGGAAGAAGAAGAAAATTCCGGATCGAAGGGCCACGCGAATCCAGCCGTAGCGTAGCGAAGTATGATTCGTGATTTGTAATTTGTGATTCGTGGAAACCGACGTCGCCTTGGTGGCTATCGTGAGCCTACGACTTCGATTGCCGGCAGCGTATTTAATTTAAAATTTCAAATTGTTCTGATATTTGAGATTTCGCTTTATCGCCAATGAATCCCAACTTTCATTCTTGGATCTAAGCTACCGCCGACGTAAAGTTCTCTGATTTTCTATCGTTTTTTCTCTGTGGCCTCTGTGTCAAAGCTTCTTCCTTATCCTGCTTGAGAAGCGAATCCGGAAAATCCGCGCTAAACTACATTCATGAACGATTTTTCCTCGCAGCAGATGGAAATTTTGCAGCGACTGATCGCCAAAGAATTTGTGCTGGTGGCGTTTCCGCTCTACGCCAATGCGGTCGGCGTGCGACAGGGAAGCTGCGCCGCGCTGCTGAATCCAGTAGCGAACGGCGGATTCACGATCCTGGGCGAACCGTGCATCCTGCTGGACGGAAACCTCACCGTGCGCATAAAAGAAAAAGACAAAACGTGGTTCGTGTGGAAAAAACAGCGCGTGGAAGCGACTGCCGAACGCATTTCGGAACTGCAAAAGTTTATAGCAGAACTAAAGTTGTCGCTCGAACCTCACATCACCTAAGTTAAATCCACAGAAACTATGAGCGGTGTTTGTGGTTGCGAATTTATGTGGCATAGGCTTCAGCCTGTGCGGGTTTCGTCCTGCCACCGCCGCAAAAATAAATTGGATGTTTGGTTCTTGCAAGCGCTAACCCCACACAGGCTGAAGCCTATCCCACGCAACCCTCTCTGTTCTCGGCGTCCTCTGGTTTAGGTTCTTCGGTTACAGCGTAAGGCAAGGATTTAACACAGAGGACACAGAGAGGAGAAAAACTGAGAACCGGAGAATTTCAGAAAAATGAGGGCGTGGAGATGATTTTCCACGCCCTCTGTTTAGAATTAGAAAAACTGCTTACGCTGATTTTTTTCCGGCTTTAATTGAGTTGTATTCCAGGATAGCCTGCTTTGTGCCCTCGACGTCAATGTCCGGGGTGAGCGTGCCCTTGAACTCGTCGTACAAGCGCACGGTGTTCATCACGATGCGCTCAGGGCCCATCCAGTTATCGTACTTGCCCATTTTGATGTCGGCTGCGGCCGCGGCGGGGCTCATTTTCGCGTCGTAGCGTTTCTTGACCTCTGGTTTCAGGTAGTGGAAATACTCACCCGCCTCGTTCAGTTCTTTTTTTCCACCCACAGGCCCGTGTCCCGGAACGATCACATCGACGTCCCACTTCATCACGTTGTCAATTTGCTCCATCCACTTGGAAATGTAAGCGTTGTGGCAATAGGGAACGAGGTTGAAAAATGCGAGGTCGGCGGCAAATAGAATTTTGTGCTGCGGCAGGTACGCGACGAGGTCTCCCCACGTGTGCGCAGGTCCAATAAAGCGGAACTCGACCTTGTTGCCTCCGATGGTATAAATCAAATTATCTTCGAACGTGACAGTCGGCGGCACAAGCTTACGTGGTTCGCTGCCGTCCGCGAGGCCGTCCATTTTTGTCCACATCGCGGGCGTCGCCGGAATTGCCTTAATCACTTCTTTCTGGCAATACGGATGGCTGGCGATCTGTGCCTCAGGGCGGAAGAATTGATTGCCTGCGACGTGATCTCCATGGTGGTGGCTGTTGATTAGGTGCGTGATCGGTTTGCCGTTGCCGGCTTTTTTTGCCGCGGCGATGAACGCTTTGCTCTGGACGGGGAATCCGAGCGCGTCGAATACCATCATCGAATCGTCATCCACGAACAGCCCGGCATTAGAAATTCCGGCGTTAAGATGGCCGGTTCCGCCCTCCTGCTGATAGGCATAAACATTCGGAGCAAGTTGTTTTAGTTCCGTGCCCCACGTCGGCACCACGGGATAACGCGAGTCAATTGCTTGAAGCTTCTCGACCGACGCGCCAAAAATACGCGGTGAGGATTCGTCAACGCGCGGCGCCATCTGCGCCCAAAGCTTTTCCATGCCGCCCGACGCAACCAAGCCCGCGGCCAGCCCCATCCCGGCCCATCCAGTGCGAGCCATCACTTCGCGGCGTGTTAGCCCTTCGCTCTCAATCTTTTTATCTTCCATCGTGAACCCTCCTGAAAATTTGCAAGCCGCACCTGTGCCAAAGCCAGTCTATTTTGAAATTAGTGAACGGTATCAAGCCGTGCGGCCCTCGGCGAACGGTCGCCATTGTACACCTGAAAGTCAGGCCCCATTCTGCAGTTTCCGCATCGTCTGACAATAGCTCCGCACTGTCCCAATTCGTCGATGGGTTCTGTGACGAGGCCTTGCTTTGCATCCGGTGGAAGAACTCAACACAGGGGACGCAGAGAAAAAACGAAAACATCGAGCTGCGGGCAACTGAATTTTGCAGGAGATTCATTTTCGTTTTGCTATTCTGACGGGCATGAAATATCTACTGGCAATCGCGGCTGTACTCGCAAGCGTTGTAGCATTGCGCGCTGCACCCCAAACTGGCACCGATGCGCGCGCTCGGGAGATCATTAGAGAACTTCATCTGACCGTTCTGCCGAAAGAATCAGGCTACCTCGGAATTATTGGCGTCTCCCCTCAAAAGGTCATTCTGAATGGCCGCGAGCTTGCCGTGCAGAGCCAGAACTACTACATGCTTACGCGCGAGCGGCCAATCAACTACCTCCATAAACTGGTGCCCGCCGATACGCACATCCTGATCGAGGGCGGTCCGGTGGACTATTTCATCTTTCACCCTGACGGCCACGTCGAAAAAATTACCTTGGGCCTCGATTTTGGGGCGGGTCAACGCCCAGTGGTTGCCGTGCCGGGAGGTTGCTGGAAGGCGTTAAAGCTGCGCGACGGCGCGAGCTACGCGCTGATGGCCAATGCGCTCTCGCCGGAGTTCACCCCGGATCGCGTCAAAATCGGTGAGGGGCCGGAATGGGTCAAACGGTTCACAAATTCCGCGCCGTGGGCCACGCCCGATGCGTTGCGCGAAATGATCGGCCCGAATTGGATGCCACGGTAATCGGAATTTACCCCCCCGGTATCCGAGCTTTATTCGACCTACTTAGGCCCGCAGAGTCGCGCGTGACCAGCGTCACAGACGGGACGCCCCCAGCTATGCATAATTTCATTGTACGGGAGGCGACTATGACGGAAAACTTCGCACCAACCAAGTCTCTTTGTCTGCTCAATGAAAATGCACAGTGCAACGCCATCTGGGTGTGTCAGCCAGCGGGCCTGAAACTCGTTCATTTTCTTACACTTCAGGAAGAAGTGACGGGTCGGGAGCATCTCCCGATAGACAGCGCCTACGACAAATGTGATCGGCAGTGCGTTCAGGGCGGGCACGTCTCCTGAAAGTCGCGAAAGAGAGAAGGCCCAGA
Source organism: Candidatus Acidiferrales bacterium (assembly GCA_035696345.1). Lineage (GTDB taxonomy): Bacteria > Acidobacteriota > Terriglobia > Acidiferrales > UBA7541 > Palsa-360. The sequence goes on along the minus strand of DASRQU010000168.1, from coordinate 11,043 downwards.
ATCGTCGGGCCGCCCTGCGCGTGAATCGCCGTCGCGGCGGCTAAATATAGGCGATTTTTCTTTGGATTTTAGCTTTCAAGATGCACGAGTATTCTGCTGTTTTATTTGAGAATTGCCTCGTAATAAATCCCACATTTGTTAGCTCTTCTCGTTGTCTTTCCCATTCTGGATATCATGTCGAGCACATTGAAACCAAAGTACTATTAAGCCCATTTAGAAACAAATGTTCTACTGAGCCTTCACATCGTAGTCAAAGGTAAACAGATTCTAATCGTGGATGTGGAGAAGGAAGAAGGTCCCTTGACGGTTTTGACTTCCAGCCCGAAACCTGTAACCGCCGAAAAGAAGGATCCGTCGGCCAGTGACGTTTCGCTCAATGTAACGGGCGTGGACGTAAAAGGGATGATGTTCAGACATCCAGCCAGTGTCCTGATGTTGGATGGTCGCGACTGTGTGTTCCGCTCCGAGTCCCAACCCGAGTTGGATGGCTCGGTGCTCGCCGAATTTAGTTATGAGGGCGTCAATCCCCAGAGCCGCGTATCGCAGGGTCGGGTGAAATTAAATCAGGCCGATCCGCTGGGCGGATTCAGGGTGGTTGTCGAACTCGAATTCGCGCAAACCAAGAAGATTAATCTCGATCAGAGCTCGGAACCGAACGCAGTGCGAAAACCAGCCGCGCTTCCGGCCCCCACGTCGATGGCGGCGACGAAAATTTTCGCGGAACCGAAACCTGCTCCGCAAACAGTTCCCCAGCCTGTTCGAGCACAGGTGCAAGCCCCGGCACCGATTCCGATTCCTATGCCTCAGCCGGCGCCGCAAGATTTTGACTTACCGTTCCACACGCACGAAACAGTTTTTGCGGTGCCTGACCCAGCGCAAAAAGAAGCGCTCCCGATTCGCGTGCAAAATGTCAATTCAATTCCAAATCCGCAGGAGATGGATTTATCGGAAATTGAGCAGAGAATTAAATCGGCTTTGGCTTTGGAGATCCAGGGTGAAGTTGGTCATATAAAGAGTGCTGTTTCTGCTGAAGTTGAGAAGGCTCTTCCCGCCATCGTCGCATCCAAGATGGAAAAGATGATCCGAGAAGACGTCGAGAAGCAGATTCAATTCAACTTTGCGGGCTCGCTGCAAGCGCTTCACAACGACGTCGCGCTCCAGGTTGAAAGACGCCTCACGCAAAGCCCTGAAATTCGCGCCCAGCTTGACGGAATGACGAAAAGTTTCTTTGAGCAGCAAGAGGCGCAATTCCGGACGGCGGGCGATAAGGCCGAGGAAGAAATCAGCTCGCGAGCCGCGATGCTCATGGCGTCGTTCGAGGAATCGCTCGCGGGATTGGAATCGCGGGTGAGTGCGTCGCGCACCGAAATGGAAAGTGCAATGGCGGCAATGCAACACATCAAACAAGAAATTAATGAGGGCATGTCCTTCGTGCAGGACGCGATGCAGCAACTGCGGGACGCCGAAAAACCAGGCATTGAAAAAATGCAGGCCCAGGCAGCCATGCAATTGAAACAATGGTCCAATGAATTTGACAGCCTGCTGAACACGAGCGCCACGGAAAAAGCCATCCAGTTTTCATTGGACATGGAGCGGCGCATGGCCCCGCACCGGCAACGCGCCGATGAAACGATTGAGAAGCTGGGCGCGATGCTCCAGCTCCTGCAAGGAACGGCGCGCGTGCAGCAAGAGCGGCTGAATGAGCAAACAGCAGCGGCGGCAGCAAACCTTGAAAAGCAGGTGAGGGCGTTCCTGGTGCGTCTCGGCGGAGGCGCTTAAAACGGAAGGTGCGCGGAAAATGAGTTTAACGACACTGAACCTGGGCGATCGAAATAATCCATCGAAAGTTTCAGCACGCACCGGCCGGCGCAGCCAGCGGGTGGTCATTGATTTTCCGGTCACGTTGTTCGGTCAAAGCCCTGACGGTAGAATTTTTTCCGAGCGAACCAACACTCAGTGCGTCAACGCACATGGCGCGCTCGTGATCCTGGCAAAGGACGTTAACACGAAGAGTCCCGCCATACTCGGCAACCCAAAAACGCAAATGGAAGTGCAATGCCGTGTGGTGCACCGCAAGGAACTCGCTGGTAACAAGTTCGAAATCGGCCTCGAATTCACGAAACCCATTCCCAAATTTTGGGGGATCAATTTCCCCCCGGAAGATTGGAATCCTGCGGAACGTAAGAAGGCCACTTCGCCGCAACGGCTCAATTCGCCACCGACGAAAGGGTAGTAATGAAGAACAAAATTATTTCGTATCTGCAGAACGTCAGCAAGGAACTCTGGCTGATCTTTTCGATTGTCGGCTCCGCAGGGCTTTTTAACTACGTGGTAGGTGGTCAGCGGCTCATTCTTACGTTTTACAATCTCCCGACACTCTTCGCTGCATATTATTTCGGGCGGCGGCGCGCCGTGGAGTCTGCGCTGGCCTCCATCCTGTTTGTAGCCTGGGTGGACATGATGAACCCGTCCATTCTGGGCAAGCGCGCCATGGAAATGAATGGTTGGCTGACGTGGTCCGATCTGGCGATCTGGGCGGGCATGCTTCTGATCTTCGCGTATGCGGTGGGTACTCTTCACGAACACGCAGACCGCAGGCTAAAAGACCTGCGCGAAACGTACACTGGCCTGCTGCAAATTTTAAGTCAAATTATTTCCAACGATAAATTTACCCAGAATCATTCGTACCGGGTTTCCGTATATGCTGTGCAGATCGCCAGCGAAATGAGTTTCAATGAAGAGAAAGTTGAAGACATTCGCGCTGCGGCTCTGCTTCACGATATCGGAAAACTGGAAACCAGCAGAGGCCTTCTATACAAAGCGGCCAAACTGAATGACGAAGAATACAGCGAAATGAAGACTCATGTTCAAAAGGGCGTAACTTTACTCGCTCCTGTATCCGGTTCGTTGGGACGCATTCTCCCCATCATCCTCGCGCATCACGATCGGTTTGACGGCACGGGATACAACCAGTCTCAAGGCGAAGATATCCCAATAGAGGCTCGTGTGCTGGCCGTTGCCGATGTCTACGACGCGATGATCAGCGATCGACCGTACCGTCAAGGTTGTTCGCCGTTCGAGGCTCGCGACACGATCGTTAAGGGTGCAGGAAAAGATTTCGATCCCGAAGTGGTCCGCGCGTTTGAAAGGGCATTTCAGAAACAACGTCTGGAAGTTTCCGAAGTTCTGGTGTGAGTCGGAAAACTTCTCAATGACGATTCCAAGTGCTTCTAGATAAGAAAGTCCCGTCGTAACGGGCCACGCAATATCAGTGAAATTGAACTGGGGGGAACTTCAAGCGCGTTCGGTGCGCTGCGAAGCTACATGACGTTTGTTAACAAGTGCAGACTGGCTGCGTGTGATCAGGCTCCGGAGGGGCACTTAGGCGACGACGCGTATTGCCGCGGGCATTTCATCGCTCAGTGCTACAAAAGACTCGATACGTTCGACGAATTGCGCAAAGGTCCCGGCCTGAGTGTCTCGGATTCCGAGGCCGTGCGGCGCTTTATTCACGATTGCACGCGCTCCGCCGACGACATCGAACACCATGCTCGGAATCTGGACAACCTCGATCGCGCCAAATTGCTGCACATCATTTTGTACGCCAGCGAACTCGGCCGGCACCTGCGGCGAAGCCCTCGTAAAATTGCCACGATTCCTGTGAAGATCAGTTCGGAAAAAATCGGCGGCGCATGGGAAGAAAACACGGAAACAGTTTTGCTGAGCCGGCACGGCGCGATGGTCCTTTGCAAGCACACTGCGAAGGCGGGCGACACGGTTCACCTCAAGCGGGAAGATACTGGGCAGGAAACGGATGCACGCGTGGCATGGCAGCGTATCTCCATCAACGATGAAGTGCGCGTGGGCGTTGAATTTGTAGCCTGCGAAAATTTTTGGGGATTGGATTGGGCCATGGTGGAAGAAACCTGTTGATCCCAAGAATTTATTTTAATGCGTTTGCCGCGAGTCGTATTTCTCATCGGTAAGCGGCGATCGCCGCCCGCGATCGCGGATGGGTGCAGAACGGGTATTTAGCAATCAACTGAATTCGGTTCTCGTGAATTCGGTTCCCGTGCTTTTCGGCCTCGCAAACACCTCCGGATCAAATCAATGCGGGACGTCCTTGCCGTATATCTCCGTTACCCCTGCCGACCTATGCAGAGCGATTGGGCGGCCTTGCCTTCTCCCCAGACCACAGGTAGCATAGGGGGCCGCGTTTATTTTCATTTCTCCTGCTGAATCCGAAGTTTTGGAGTGGGGTGGAGGCGTGTGACTGAAGCGGTGCGATAAGCGAATCACCAATTCTTTCATTTTTGAGTATCGATTGCGAATTCACGCGGGAGCCTTAAGCCGATGAAGTCGATTGTGGTGGTGGGTGCACAGTGGGGTGACGAAGGGAAGGGCAAGGTCGTGGATTATCTTGCGGCCTCCTTCGATTACATTGCACGGTGCGCGGGTGGCCATAATGCGGGCCATACGGTAATTTTTAACGGCAGCAAGTTCGTTCTGCAGCTGATTCCGTGTGGAATATTGCGCCCCGGCAAGCACGCCGTGATTGGATCGGGCGTCGTCGTGGACCCGGCAGCCCTCGTGTCAGAGTTGGATACGCTGGCAAAAGCGGGAATTGAAATTGAGGGGCGTTTGCACCTTTCAAACCGGGCGCACTTGATTTTTCCCTATCACCGCCAGATGGAAAAGGCTGCCGAAGCAGCCAGGGGCGCGGGGAAAATCGGTACGACGTCACGCGGTATCGGACCGACGTATGAAGACAAAATGGCGCGCCACGGAATCCGCGTCGGGGATCTGCTCGATGCCGCACGATTCAGGGAAAAACTGGCCCGCGTAATTTCCGAAAAAGATGCTGTCTGCCGCGCCACCTACGGAGTGCCCTTGGACACCGTGGGACTCGCGGAGAAGTACCTCGAATATGCGGAGCGGCTGCATCCGCTAATCGCGGATTCTTCCGAACTGATTAACGACGCCCTCGATGAAGGCCGCTCCGTGTTGTTCGAAGGCGCGCAGGGCACGATGCTCGACATCGATTTCGGCACGTACCCGTATGTCACCTCTTCGAACGCCATTTCCGGCGGCGCCTGCACCGGTCTTGGCGTTGGTCCCACGCGCATTAATGCGGTGGCAGGAGTCACCAAGGCCTATACGACGCGTGTAGGTAGCGGTCCGTTTCCGACGGAGATGCCGGATCTTGAGGCCAAGGAAGTTCGCGATCGCGGCAACGAATATGGCGCCGTCACGGGACGTCCACGGCGCTGCGGCTGGCTGGATCTGGTGGTTCTGCGCTACGCTGTGCGCTTAAATGGAATTTCCTCGCTCATCGTCACCAAACTGGACGTTTTCGACACGCAGAAAGAAATTCAGGTTTGCACCGGCTACCGCTTTAAAGGTGAGCTGATTAAGGAGATGCCGGCATCCGCCGAAGACCTGGCCGAAGTGAAGCCTGAATATCGCACACTCCCGGGTTGGCGGTCGGATACGTTCGGCGTCAAGGACGCCGCAAAACTGCCGCGTGCCGCCGTCGAATACCTGAAATTTATTTCCGATTTTCTGGGCGTTGAAATTGGCATGATTTCTACGGGTCCGGACCGCGATGCTACGATCGTTTGCGCGGGCACCGAACTCGCCAAGTGGATCTAATTCATGAATTCCATGTTGTCGTACTCGGACGCGCGCCAAACAGTAATTGAGGTTGCAGCGGAGCTTCCGCGTCCCCTCGGACAAACCCAGATCGAGATCGAGCAGTCGTTCGGGCGAATTCTGTCCGAATCTGTACTTGCGGATCGCGATTATCCTCCCTTCGACCGATCGACGCGAGACGGCTTTGCTGTTCGTGCCGCGGACGCTGCGGCTCCCGGCGCGCGCCTCGAGTGTGTCGGCGAATTGCGTGCTGGCGGCCAACTGGGTCTCACCGTGCTTCCTGGACAGTGCGTGGAAATCATGACGGGAGCCGCCATGCCCAAGGGGGCTGATTCCGTGGTGATGGTTGAGCACACGAAACGCGACGGCCAATTCATTACGCTCGAACGCGCCGCGAAATTGGGTGAGCACTTCGTTCCTCGCGGTACCGAAGCGCGCAAGGGCGCGCTACTCGTGGCGACAAAGACGCGTATGGGCTACGCGGAAATGGCGCTCTCCGCGCAGGCTGGCCACACGCACATGCACGTTTTTGCAATGCCCCGACTAGCGATTCTCTCCACGGGGGACGAAGTGGTCGATGCGCGCTCCAACCCGGGTCCGTTGCAGGTTCGCAACAGCAACGGCATCTCCATCGAAATTTTGGCGCGCACTGCCGGCGCGGAAACTCTGCAACTCGGAAACGCTCCTGACGAAAAGGATACGCTGCGCCTGATGATTGAGCGCGGTTTGGAAGCAGATATCCTCGTCCTTTCCGGCGGCGTTTCCATGGGCAAATATGACCTTGTGGAACAGGTGCTCGCGGACCTCGGTGCAAAATTTCACTTTACGGGAGTGTCGATTCGCCCCGGGCGTCCTGCTGTCTTCGCGACATGCTGCAACAAGCTTGTTTTCGGGTTGCCGGGGAATCCAGTTTCCACGATGGTGACGTTCGAATTGTTCGTGCTCCCCGCGATTGATGTGTTGAACGGCGGAGTGCCTCGCTCGTTGCCCGTCTTTCGCGCGAAGCTCGCCACGCAGGTCCGCGAAAAAGGACCGATGACGCATTTTCTTCCCGCTCGTATCGAGTGGGAAGGCAGGGAAGCGCGTGTGACGCAACTCCCCTGGCAGGGTTCCGGCGACATCGTGGCCTTGGCTTTGGCAAACGGTTTCCTGATTGTTTCCCCGGACCGTCCAGAGATTGGCCCGGGCGAATGGGTTGACGTGATTCCTCGGCGCGGCGCAATCTAGCGATGCATCATGAAAAAACTGACTCATTTTCGAAAGCGCGGCGAAGTGGCCATGGTGGACGTAACCTCGAAAGAAGTTACCGAGCGAATGGCCGTGGCGCGCGGATTCGTTCGAATGTCTCCCACCGTCCTGCGCGCGCTACGCGCCCAAAAAATCCCGAAGGGCAATCCTCTTGAAATCGCTCGAATTGCGGGGATTACAGCTGCGAAACGCACTTCGGAATGGATACCTCTTTGTCATCCCATCCCTCTAACGCACGTTGATGTGACCGCAACGCTGTGCCAGAATGGCGTGGAGTTGGAATCCCGTGCGACCACGTCGGGCCGAACCGGCGTGGAAATGGAAGCTCTAGTCGCCGTGTCCGCCGCAGCACTCACGGTTTACGACATGTGTAAGGCTCTGGACAAGGGCATGGAAATCACCGACATCGTTCTGGTGGAAAAAATCGGCGGCAAGAGCGGGCATTACCTGCGAGGCAAGAGATAGTTTTTCTAATGAATGCCTCAACCCAAGACGTACAAGTTTTGATCGTGGATGACAATCCTGTCATTCGCGGCCTCATCATGCACGCCATGGAATCGCATTGCTCGGTCACAGAGTCAGGCGACGGTGCCGACGCGCTGCTCAAGGCAGTGGACGATCCGCCCGACCTGATCATTTCTGATTTCCGCATGCCCGGTCTAGACGGCCGCCAGCTCTATGAAAAGCTGCGCAGCCGTGACCGCACGCGGAATATTCCGTTTGTATTCATCGCCAGCCGCGGCGACATCGAAGAAAAATTGCGCCCGTCCGTCGGCGCCGGCGTGGAAGAATTTGTGGCCAAGCCCTTTTTTGTGGCGGACCTGGCGCGCCAGGTGAAAAAAATTGTGGACCGCTTGCACCTGGAAAAAATGCAGCGGCGCGCGTCTCGGCCGGGAGTCATCCAAGGACGCCTTGAGGAGATGAGCGTAACTGAGCTCATGCAGTCACTCGAGATGGGCCAAAAGACATGCCGATTGACGCTGAGTCACGCCGACCAAAAATCTGAGCTGTATTTCGTCGCAGGACAATGCAAGCATGCCCAATCGGGAAGCACGGCGGGCGACACGGTGGTGTATCAGGCAATCGGCTGGCTCGACGGCGAATTTGAAATCGAATTTAACGCCACAGCCGACCGCGAAACAACGACGCTCTCGACAACTGGCCTGCTAATGGAAGCCATGCGCCTGATGGACGAAGCCAACGAAAGCGTGCAGAGCTAATTTTTTTTAGTAGCACAGCCTTCAGCCTGTGGGTTTTAGACCTTGCAACGACAAAGTTCCACAGGCTAAAGCCTGTGCTACTTAAATTCCAAACCTCCCAATGCGCGTAGCCATCCTCACCATCAGCGATTCCGTCTCACGAGGTTCGCACAAGGACGCCTCGGGCCCAGATTTGCGTGCGCGCTGCGAGCAGTTGAAGTGGGAAATAGCCGCTGCAGAAGTTCTTCCCGACGATCCCTGGACGATTCGCGACCGCCTAATGTCTATTGCAGACACGAACGCCGCGGATTTGATTCTGACGACGGGCGGCACCGGAATCGGTCCGCGCGACTCGACGCCCGAAGCCACAACGGAAGCCTGCCACAAACTCATCCCCGGGATTTCCGAACTGATGCGCGATGAAGGCCGAAAGAAAACTCCGCGCGCGGCGCTTTCACGCGCAGTCGCCGGCGTTCGAGGCCGCACGCTCATCGTGAATCTTCCGGGCAGCCCGCGCGGCGCGGTGCAGTCCTTCGACGCCGTTGCGGATCTCTTGCCGCACGCGCTGCAAGTCCTAGGCGGCGCTCGCCACGATTAGGTTTCTCTTAAGCGAATCTTACCAACTCAAAAATGTAACGCACACCGCTGTAGCCCGCAGAAGCGGGCTACAGCGGTGTGCGCGTATTGTCGGTACGCTACGCGAAGAGGGCATACATGACCCTTCAGCCACCGACACGGGAACTAGGTTGACGTTCTCCTCAGGCTCGTCAACAATGCTTGAACCATGAAAAAGACATCTTCCGGAAAACTTGCGAACAAGCGTCTGGCCGTGCTCGGTTCCGGAAAAATCGGCGGAATATTGTTGCGCGCGTTTCTCCAACAAAAACTGGTGCAGCCAAAAAGGGTGCACGCGACGGTGCGCCATGCGGAGAAGGCGCGCGCGCTAGCGAAACAACTGGGCATTACGGCGTCTACTGACAACCGTGCCGCCGCGCGTGACGCGGACATTATTTTGCTGGCGGTGAAACCGCAGGTGGTGAAAGAAGTTCTGGAAGAAATCAGGCCGGAGATGAAGCCGGGCAAAATGATCGTCTCGGTGGTCGCGTCGGTCACGACTGAGCTCATGGAAAAACAGCTGGGCATGGATTTACCAGTAATTCGCGCGATGCCCAACACGCCGTGCGCGATCGGATGCGGCATGACCGGGATCGCCAAGGGCGCTCACGCGCATGCGGAACATCTGGCCGTCGCCCACTCGATGTTCGAAGCCGTCGGGCGGGTGGTGAACGTCGACGAAAAACAGATTGACGCGGTCACAGGGCTTTCCGCAAGCGGCACGGCCTTCATTTACATCATTCTCGAATCGCTCGCCGAAGGCGGCGTAAAAGTCGGACTGCCTCGCGATGTTTCCACTTTGCTTGCGGCGCAGACCATGATGGGCGCTGCGCGCATGGTGCTGGACACCGGTGATCATCCAGCGTTGTTGAAAGACGCGGTGACCACGCCTGCGGGTTCGACAGTGGACGGCATCCTCGAACTGGAAGATGGCAAACTGCGCGTTACCCTGATCAAGGCCGTAATGAAGGCCACGCAGCGCGCCAAGGAGTTAATCGTCGAATCCTGATTTCTTGGTCTACAAGAGCGGCGTTGGCCGCAGACTTTTGAGACACGCATCGGTTCAGAAATAAAAATTTGGATGCAAATTAAACGGAGGAAACACACATGGTACGCAAAGCATCGGCAGTCTGGAACGGCACGCTCAAGGAAGGAAAGGGAACCATCTCCACGGACAGCAAAACTCTGTCGAACGCGCAATATTCTTTTTCGACGCGTTTTGAGAACGGCGTTGGCACGAACCCGGAAGAACTGATCGCGGCCGCGCACGCAGGTTGCTTCAGCATGGCTCTTTCCGGACAACTGGGCAATGCTGGCATGACCGCCGAATCAATCGAAACCACGGCAAGCGTCACGATGGAAAAGACCGACGCCGGTATGACGGTTACCAAGATTCATCTCGATACGACCGCAAAAATTCCCGGCGCCGATCCCGCCGCCTTCGAAACAGCAGCGCAAAATGCCAAGGCCGGATGCCCGATCTCGCGCCTCCTGAAGGCCGATATCACGATGACAGCCAAGCTTGTCGGCGGCACCGCAGCCAGCGCCTAGTTGCCGACCCATAAATAGTTTCAGTGGACCGCGGTCTTCCGGCCGCGGTCTTTTTTATGTGACGGTCACGGTGAGCAGAAATCTGCATTTCCTGGGAACGCCAATCTCCCGATTGGCGAACTGAAACGCGCCAATCGGGAGATTGGCGTTCCCAGGCTTGCCTCATTCGATTCGCGTCACTTGTGGAGCGGGAGCTTGAGCCAAATCTGATTGTGGTCCGGCCAGAAAAAGCTTTAACCGGGCGGGAAGTTTTGAATTTGGCGCCGGTGTTTACCGGCGCCTTCGAAATTAACGCGGCAAAAAACTACGTAAGATGGAACGAAAACCACCGACCCAGCGTAATGATACTCAGCCACAAAATCACGGAAAACGTACCGTAAACGCGTGCGCCAAGCGGCGCCACCTGTGCATTATTCCATGACCCTACTTGCTTATACACCGTGAAATGAAAAATCAGGGCATTTATGCCGGCTGCGACGATGGCGAACATCTTGAACCAGAAAAAGGAATTCAGCGCGGACCGTGTGGCTTCCGCGGAAAACATCAGCACCCCGGTAATAAACTGGCAACTAAATCCCGCGATCACCCAAGGCAAAACCCACTTCGCCAGTTTCTCAACCGGCTCATCCTTCATCGGCCCTACTCCAAACAGGCGCATATCCAGCATAAATGCAGCCGTAACCAGGGATACGATTCCAAAAACGTGCAAAGTTTCAATCACAGGAAACAAATAAAGGGACTCACGCATTTCGTGGCCGAACGGAGTTTGATCCAGCCA
>DASRQU010000167.1:0-93682 GCA_035696345.1 Candidatus Acidiferrales bacterium | reverse complement strand
GTGCTTTCGGTTCCCGAGGATACGAGTTTATATTTTCTCTCGTCCACGTACTCCCCCACCCGCGTCTTCTCCTTCACTCCGGGAATTGTTGCGCCCGGTGTGATGACCGAAAAGATGGTCCACGAGATTGATGCAAAACCTGTCCGGTACCTGCTGTGGTCGAACCGTACTTTTCCGGAGTTTGGCACTCCCGTATTCGGCAAGGATTTTAACGTCGAAATCGGCGATTATTTAAAGGCGAACTATCATCCCCTCCGCCGGCTCGTGCCCCTCTCTGGTTCTTATACGGATTGGACTGCTGTAGTGTGGGAGCGCAACGAAGCAAGGAAATCAGAGTAATTCTGTGGAGCTATTTTCACGAAGGCTGGCGTGCCTCCCCGGCTGGTTCGATCTCGCGAAGTCCCTCTGAATTTCGCCACCATTCGATGGTTTGTTGAATTCCGGATGCTAGATCGTAGCGTGGTTTCCACTTAGTTTCGCTGGTGAGCTTTCCCACATTTGCCCAAATATTGGAAACTTGCGAACTGGATTCGCGCGCTCCGAGACGAATCAGTTCCGCCCGTTCCGTCTGCTTGCCAACTTCCTGAAGCAGGTCACGCACCATGATCGGGCGGCCCGAAGCGACGTTTACCGGTCCTTGAATTTCATTTTCCAGCAGCGCGACGAATGCGGACGCGGCGTCTTCGACATGCAGGAAATCCAAGACCTGCTTGCCGTCCGAACATAGCGCGGGCTCCCCGTGCAGTAAAGATTGAACGACGTGGGCGACCAGCCGCGAAGCATGTTCATGCGGGCCATACAGGAAAAAAATCCGCCCCCATGCTGCGCTCAGTTTCTCCTGGCGGCTGACCGATTCAAGAATGCTCCCAAAGGCGTGTTTGCACGTTCCGTATAAAGTGGTTGGAAGGAGAAGCGTTTTTTCTTCGAAACATTCACCGGGATTGAGCGCGTACTCAGCGCAACTGCCAGCGGCGACGACGCGTTTTCCATTGTTCTCGATAAATGCCGAGAGCAACTCGATACTGGCGCGAACCCACTCCATATTCTCGCGCGCTTCCCAATATTTTCCGGGGGCCGCATACCATGCGAGATGGAGCAAACGTTCCGGCTGCACTCGATTCATGATTTCACGGGGTGCGCCCGCTGCCAGCAAGTCCAGTTCGTGCCACGCCACGCCCGGGAGCGGCGCCTCTATCCGGCGACGCGAGAGTGCATGCACGTCATAGCCCTTGGCCACAAGGATTGGCAAACACTGCCGGCCAAGAAATCCGCTGGCTCCAGTAACCAGGACGCTGCTCATGGGCGATGATCCGCAAATGCCCGATCGCGTGCGGAGAGGATGGGTTGCGCAATCGGCCATTCAATTCCAAACGCCGCATCGTTCCATCGAACCCCTCGAGCGTAATCGGGCTGATACGGTGCGGAAATGTGATAGGTCACTTCGGTGTTGCCAACCAAGGTCTGAAAACCATGCGCGAATCCTTCCGGCACATAAAGCATTTTGTGGTTTGCGGAAGTCAATTCAGCTCCAATCCATTTGCAATAGGTCGGCGAGTCCTGGCGCAGGTCAACAATGACGTCGTGTATTGCTCCAGCGGAGCAGCGGACAAGCTTGGCTTCGGCGAAGGGTTCAGCTTGATAATGCATGCCGCGAAGAGTGCCACGGCGCGTATTGGACGAAATACTGCATTGAGCCAGCCTCGGGTTCAGCCCCAGCCGCTGAAATTCTTCAGCGCACCAAGTTCGCGCGAAGTATCCCCTTTCGTCCGCTATGAGGTCGAGTTCGATCAAATAAGCACCGCTCAGCGGAAGCCCAATCAGATTCATTCCAACACTTCCGGATTCGGTATAGGGATAATAAAACGGCCGCCCCACTCGCGAATGTAAGCCAATTGTTCCGTGATTTCATCCCGCAGATTCCAGGGCAGAATCAATACGTAATCAGGCTGCGTAATCCGGATCTGCTCTGGAGCGAAAATCGGTATATGCGTACCCGGAAGGAAAAGATTTTGCTTGTGCGGGCTGATATCCACCGTGTAGTCCAGGAAATCCTTTCCGATTCCGCAATGATTGAGCAGTGTATTTCCCTTGGCGGGCGCGCCATAGCCAACCACGGATTTTCCTTCGCGCTTCAGGCGGATCAAAAGGTTGAGAAGAGATCGCTTGGTCTCTCGAACGCTCTCGTCAAAACTGGAATACGTTTTCAGATCTCGTAGTCCGGCGGCGACCTCCAGGTCGCGAAGCAGCGATACACCGCTGCCGGCACGCGGAGATGCGGCATCTTCGTGACATGCGTAGATGCGGAGCGATCCGCCGTGCGTGGTCAGTTCCTCCACGTCAAAGATCTTTAATCCGCCGTTGGCGAAGATTTCCTGAATCGTAAGTAACGAAAAATATGAAAAGTGTTCGTGGTAAATCGTGTCGAACTGGTTTGCTTCGATGAGCCGGAAGAGATGTGGAAATTCAGCCGTAATGATTCCTCGCGGCTTCAAAGCCAGCTTCAATCCGCTGACAAAATCCTTTATGTCCGGCACGTGCGCCAGGACGTTATTGGCCGCAATCAAATCCGCCTGCTGTCCGCGCGTCTGCAGCTCGCGAGCAGTTTCAAGTCCGAAAAACTTGGAAATGGTCCGGATACCCTTTTTTAGCGCGGCCTCGGCTACATTTCGGGCAGGCTCGATGCCCAGAACAGGTATACCTTTTTCGTGGAAGTACTGCAGCAGGTAGCCGTCGTTGCTGGCAACTTCCATCACGAGCGACTCCGCGCTCAGACTGAATCGTTCGATAACGCGGTGTGCATAGGTTCGAGCGTGGTCCAGCCAGGAACTTGAATAGGACGAGAAGTACGCGTAATCGCCGAATATTGCTTCCGGTTTTTCAAATTGTTCGAGTTGCACCAGAAAACACTGGCTGCAAACGCGCGCATGCAATGGATAGAACGGCTCCATCTGATTCAATTGTTCAATGTGGAGATAGGAATTGGAAAGCGGAGACATCCCCAAATCCGCAAATGTATGCCGGAGTTGCGATCCGCAGAACTGGCACTGCAGTGAACGCGCAGTGCAGTCCATTATCGGAGAGTCCGGCCGGATCGCTGAACTTTGTGCCACGGTCAGCTCCAAACCTTCCACGGAGCTTCACCCGATTCCCACAAGCCCTCAAGTTGATTCTTGTCGCGCAGCGTGTCCATGGGATGCCAGAATCCTTCATGGTCGTAGGCCGCGAGGTTGCCTTCGCGGGCAAGCTTCTCCAGCGGGTCAACTTCCCACACCGTCTGATCGCCCTGGATGTAGCTCAGTACCTTCGGAGATAGCACGAAGAATCCGCCATTGATCCAGCTGGCTCCCTGAGGTTTTTCACGAATGTTGGTGACGCGCCCTCCGTCCGTGACCAGTGCGCCGAAGCGCCCCGGGGGGCGCACGGAAGTCACTGTGGCCAATACGTTTTGCTTGCGGTGAAATTCCAGCAGAGCTTTAAGATCAATATTCGCAAGGCCGTCCCCGTACGTCAGGAAGAAATCTTCGTCGCCCAAATAGTTGGCGACCCGCTTGATCCGTCCCCCGGTCATCGTTTCTTCGCCGGTATCCACTAGAGTGACCTTCCAGGGCTCGGCTGTATTTTGATGGACTTGCATCTGATTTTGCGCAATGTCGAACGTGACATCGCTGACATGCATGAAATAATTTGCGAAATAGCTTTTGATAACGTATCCACGATAACCGCAGCAAATAATGAAGTCGTGAACTCCCGCGGCGGAGTAGATCTTCATGATGTGCCAAAGAATCGGCTTGCCGCCGATTTCAATCATCGGTTTCGGCCGAAGATAACTCTCTTCGCTTATTCTTGTACCCTTGCCACCTGCGAGAATTACGGCTTTCACGACGGTTCAGCCTCCCCATCCCGAGCGAGTGGTTGTGGTATGCACCCCGCCTACGCCAGCTTCGCGGCCGCGTCTGAATGTTCGGCAATCGCTTCCATCAAAGCCCCCCGCCCAGCCAGCCAGCTCGCGACCGCCAGCAGCAGCGCCACTGGAAGCAGGACAATTCCGAAGATCCACGAGAGGAACACCCGAAAACTAAGCTTGTCGAGGCCGGAAAGAAAGCGCGTGAGCGTATTCATGCGTCCAGTCAGTCCGCTAATCGTGCTCTCCACCCAGCCGTAAGGATCGTGTTCCCACGACTTGAAACTAAGCGCGCAAAGGGTGAGCCCCGCGCGATCGAGAGTTTTCCTCAGAGTCTTCGGCGTGTAATGAACGATGTGTCTTGGCACATCCAGATGCATCCACTTCGGTCCGGCAAACCTGGACTGCCAGCTCGCGAAATTCGGTACGTTGGCAATCAAGCGGCCTCCGGGAGCCAGCTTCTTGGCACATTCCCGGAGCATCGAAACCGGCTCATCCACGTGCTCGAGAACCTGGAACAATACAATCAAATCGAAGCGAGAGTGCGCGGGCAAATCGTCCAGCGATGTTGCAATCGTGTTTGTTCCAAGCGTTCGGCGTGCCGTTTCCGCAGCCGCTTCATTTCGCTCAATACCAGATACGCGCCAGCCGCGCCGTCGAAACGCGGCCAGCATCAAACCGGGGCCGCAGCCCACCTCCAAGACCGAGGAGCCTTTGGGTTTTAGGCGAGTCCAGCGGGAAACGCGCAACCCGTATAGGGCGCTAAGAACTCGCAGGACGATGGCCCCAAACGCGCGATACTCCCGTGGGTAATAGCGGTCTAGCGAAATCGGGCGCGGGGTCGTATAAGCGGCCTGGCAGGCCGAGCACTCCACGACGCGAAAGGAATCGAAAGTGATCGGGTCGCGCGCATGTTCATAGATCGACGTGCAATCGAGTGACCCGCACACCGGACAGTTGGAGACGCGGGACAAGCTTTCGAACTCGCCAGCCATCGCTCCGGACCTGGCAGCAGTCGTTGTCGCGGTCACAGGCATTCAGCGCGTCTCCTCAATTTTAAGCGGGGCAAATCAGCGTACGGCAATGCGCCAGGGTTGCTGCGCGCCGGATTTCTCCGCATCCACTCCCGACTCAGGGCGTGCAGGTTGCAAGACACTCCTGCTGCGGTCGATAAATGCATTCGGGCGGTGCAACCCGTTCTTGTAAGTTCGCGCGACGTACATGGCTGTAAAGGCCATCGTGCCGCCAAGGTAGCCCGCAAACACCAAAAATGCGGCAACCGCGATCCACGGGGAATGGGTAGACACGTAACCCACGCAAAGAAAAAGCAAAGTGAGAATCCACACGGGCAGCAGGTAAATAGGCAGGCGAAGAAACAGAGTCGAAGCCGACAAAATCCCCGCGACGGCAAATATGGACATCTTCAACAGGTTGTAATGAGTTGTCCCGGCAATGCGTTTCTGGCGTTTGAAGGGAATCGCCGCGCGCCGGAACCCCACTCGAGCAATCGAAGCGCGCAGGAAAGGGAAAGACGTATTTTCATCGAGTATGGCATCGCGAACTTCCCTCGTAAACAGAGAGAATTCGGCCATATCGAGAATAATTTCGTCGTCCGCCACGGCGTGCAGCAGCCGGTAGAAAAATTTCCGCGCGCCTTTTATCGCCTTGGATTCCTCGCGGTCCACGCGCTCCCCGTAGGCGATGTCGAATCCTTGTTCGTACTTCTCCACGAAATCGAGAATCATTTCCGGAGGATCTTCGCAATCCACGTCAATAAACACGAACAAATCGCCCGCCGCGTTTCGCAGTCCGCATTCCAGCGAGGCGTGGTAGCCCACATTTCTGCTCATCGTAACCAGGTAGGTGGATGGCCAGACCTCTCTGATTTTCTGGATCTGCTCGTACGTATGGTCGCCTGAAGCGTTGTTTAGGAATACCAGGTGAACTTCATAGTGTTCGGAAAGCTTCACCATCACCGGCTGAATGCGCTCAAAAAATAGCGGTACGACGACATCCTCGTTATAGACGGGACAAAGTATCGTGATGAGCGAAGCTTCCATTTTCGTTATCGGAACTCAGCAACGTCTGCGAGTTGTCTTCTCTCCAAGCATTTACAAGAATAGGACTTAGAATGCGTCCTATGTACTCCGGCAGAGAAAACTTCCCTCGGGAGAATGAATTTATTGTCCGCAACGCTTCACGCCGGAGCAATGCTGTTGCGATTGAGGGGTGTCGCAGAAGTTACGTGCGGTAGACGATCAGAAGCAGTCCAACCCACTGGCGCTAGCGAACGCTCATCTCCACAGCAGATCCAGCTTGCCAGCGCAGGTTGCCATCCAGACGGCCCTCTGTGCGCAATTGCCGAATCTGATCAATTCGATTGTAACGAGCGCTTTCAAAATCTTCGGACCGCAATCCCACGTTCTTGTACGTGTTGTAAAGTTGCTCTGCTCCCGTTCGCACGTCCCAGCGCGGTCGAAAATTAGGCAATGTCTTTTCGACCAGCGAAAAATCCACCCGGTAGCATCGTTTGTCGGGTCCGCAGCCGGCGGCGTATTCGATCGAGCATCCAGGCACAACCTCTTTTACGATGTTCGCGAGTTCGCGAATTCGATAATTTTCGGTATTACGTCCAATATTGAACGCGCGATTGTGAACAAGATCCCGCGGCGCCTCCAGTGCAGCCAGAAAACCCCGGCAAATGTCCTCTACATGAACCAGCGGACGCCACGGAGAACCATCGCTCTTGATCAGGACTCGCCCCGTGGTGAAGGCCCATGCCACTAAATTATTCAGCACGAGGTCAAATCGCAGGCGTGGAGAAACGCCGTAGGCCGTTGCATTGCGCAGAAACGTGGGGCTGAAGGTTGAGTCGGCCAGCGTCGCGACGTCCCTCTCAGACATGACCTTTGAATGTCCGTACGGCGTAACAGGATTGAACGCGGCATCCTCATTCAAGATATCGTCCCCGGCAGACCCGTAGGTACTGCAAGAAGACGAAAACAGAAACCGTTTTACACCGGCTTGCTTGGCCAGCTTCGCAATCCGCACGGTGCTTTGGTAGTTGATCTCGTACGTCAACTCCGGATTAATGTTCCCTAGAGGGTCATTGGAAAGAGCGGCCAGGTGCACCACTGCATCGAACCCTTGCAGGTCGCTGAGCTCAGCGTCTCGAACATCCTTGCGGTTCGAAGGTATATTGGGGATAGCCGCGCCGAATGTGCAGCGTTCGAAAAGGTCGGTGTCCAGGCCCGCTACATCGTGTCCCGCTTCCACCAGCATCGAACTAAGGACCGTACCGATATATCCTTTTTCACCCGTTACCAAGACTCTCATCCTTCGTATGGTGTTTCACGCTTCGCAATCGAGCAATAGGACTCACCCTCTTTATGTCGTAACGGTTACATCGGCAGTTAGATTTAACAGCAATGATCGTTGGCAACACGGACGAGTGCACCGGTTGGATTGAGCAAGAAGAATTGAGGAAGCAGGTTGGCCGGGAGCAAGTTTCAGCGGGGAATGGAGATAACACTACGGTAAGCCTCTGCAAAGGCATTATTCATGCAGGAATCAATTGTTGAGAACTCCTGAATGAGAGTGACTTTTCCCCGGGGTACTTCCACAGATGCGGATCAGCCCTGCTTTCGCCATGGGATCGGAAGGGTCCATTTGGAGGCCGGCTTTGTATTCGCGAAGCGCATCTTCCGGGCGGCCTGCGGATTCGAGTACCTGTCCTACGCCAATGTGGGCGTGGCCGTCAAAAGGGTCGACGAGAATTGCGCGACGGTATGCCTGTTCGGCGCGAGTGGATTCCTTCCCGCTAAGGTAGATGTCGCCCAGCCGGTCGTATGCTTCGCTGGTCGCGTCCACCGCCGCCGAGCGCTCGTATTCCGTGCGGGCATCCGCTGTGCGGCCGGCCTCAAAAAGAAATTTGCCGTAACCGTTGAGCGCTTGCGTGGATAAGGGAGAGAGCGCCGCGGCGATTCGGAACTGCGATTCGGCTTCTTCCGCCCGCCCCATGACCGTAAGCGTCTCGGCAAGATGTATGTGCATGATTGTGTAAACCGGAGTGATTCGCAGGGCTTGCGATGAATAATCGATGGATTCTGCGTACCTGTTCTCGCGCTGCCGGAGCACCGCCAAACTGTCGAGTGCATACGAATTGCCGGGGAAGGTTGAAAGGGCGTGGAGCCATTCGCGTTCCGCACCGATATAATCGCTCCGCTGAAAAAGAATTCCACCCAGGTCCGCACGGATAAGAGTTGCATCAGGTTGAAATTCGAGTACCTGGCGGAAAAGGACCTCATCGGAGCGCCATTCCCGATTGCGAGCAACTGTCCGGATACCGTAGAGCAATGCAATGACGGCAAGCAATACCGGCACGGCTCGTGTCAACGGCCGGAACATCGCCGCAACGTCCGCGCTCCAGAGTGATACCGCTCCCCATCCGAACAGCCAGCAGAAGGCCACCGACGGCAGATACAAATAGCGTTCCCCGAAGACAGCGGCGGGCATCCAGCGTGCATTCAGTACCGGTCCAAGCGTCGCAAAAATCCACAGTAGGCCAAAAGAGAGAATGCGTGCGCGTTTCCGTAATACGCCGAACAGCGCGGCGCTTAAGGCGACGCTCGCCAGCCCGGCGAGCACAGCCGGATTTGTCACGTGGTTGCTGGGGTGAAAAACGTAGAACGCTGTGAGTTGCGCGGGCCAGATCAGCTTGCCGAGATACTTTCCGATGAGAGCGACGGCGGATAGCGCCGTTTGATACAGGGAAAGATTGGGGCGCAAGACAACTCTGGCGACACCACCGAGTATGATGGTGCGGATCGCGAAGTAAAGGACCGCGATCGCCCACAGCGGTCCATACCGAGAAAGCTTCTCCCGCAGTGTGGTAGCTGTCCGGTCGTCTCGGTAGAAGTGTTCGAAGATCATGGCCATCACAGGAAGAGTCATAGCCTGTTCTTTGGAAAGCAGAGCAAGCGCAAAGGTCGCGCACATTGCGCTGCGCGCACGCCAGAAGTGCTCCGAATCCTGAAGCCTCAGGAACAATACAGACGTAGCTAGGTAAAACACGGTGAGTTCCAGGTCGGTGACGGCCGCAATCCATGCAACCGACTCGGAATGAACGGGATGAAGGGCGAACAATCCGGCCGCGATCAACGCGACGCGCTCCCCGCTGAATAGCCGCAACAGGCAGTACACCAGACAGACGGCCAACCCATTCAGCGCCACACTTGCCAGATGGAAACTGAACGGAATTGCTCCGGCGATCTTATAGGTCAGCAAGTATCCCAGAGTCATCATCGGCCGGAAATAATTGGTGACGCCCTGTGCGCCCTGAAAGGACCACACCGTAGTCGTAAAAATTTCTCGTAGATAACGGAAAGAATGAACGTAGGGATTCTGAACGATCTGAAAATGATCGTCGTACACGAAATCGTTGAAAAGCGTGTTCACATAAGGCAGGACGCCCAAGAGAAACAAGATGAAAAACGTGGCAGCTTCCCTCCGATTCTCCCGAGGCGCCCGGCGAGGACTTGTTTCGGGCGCAGGCAGAGGAGCAAGCATGAAACGATTTTACTGTCCGTGGGCACGGTAAACCATCCTGACCGCGAGTCCCCGTGTCAGAACAGTCAGCCTTCGTAGTAAAGAGAATTCGGCGGTGTGTTCCGTATTGTGTCCGTTTGTAGATCGGGATAAACTGCCACCCGAATTTGAGCGCCTCCGATCAGGGAACGGGAGCTATGGAACAACCCAGCATCGTTGAACTACCGGGACGAATTGACAACCTCACCTCAGCCGGGCTCGAGACCAGCATTGGTCGTGAGCTTGATGCTACGCCGCCAGCCCTGGTTCTTGATTTTGGTCACGTCACTTTCGTAAGCAGCATGGGCCTGCGCATGCTGCTTATGGTTGCGAAGCGATGCCGTAAACAGCAGACTCCACTCGCACTTCATTCCGTTTCGAAGCCTGTTGTCGATGTGTTCCGGGTGAGCGGCGTGACAGAGTTCTTCCCAATTCATCCCACTCGAGAGACCGCGCTGGCGGCCGTCGTTTAACGCAAAAACCTCAGAGAACTTATTCCTGAGGCAAGCCTTCGAAATTCATCCAAGTGACGATGGGCGGGATGCTAACGGCGAGGAGTAACCGGCTTGGGTGCATCGCTCACATTACATGTGCGGAGCAACAGTGACGCAATCGCTCCGGCCAATGAGGCGGCCGAAACATGGCTGGCCACGCAGAAGATTTCGCCGGAAGCCACGTATTTCGCCGCTCTGACGATTGAAGAACTTGTTACGAACTGTATTAAGTACGGTTATGACGACTCCATGGAACACACGATCGACGTTGAGCTCCTCGTGGCAGATCACACGCTCACGATTACTGTGGTGGATGACGGCCGCGCATTTGACCCGTTGGCGGTGCCGCGTCCAGATATGGCCGGAGCGGTTGAGGACAGGCCGATAGGGGGCCTGGGGATTCATATGTTGCGGGAGCTGGCGGACAAAATGTCTTATGAGAGGCGGGGAAATACGAACCGTGTCACGCTGACAAAGCGGGTGGCCTAAACCGATGCTGTACTTCTGTGTAGAGTTAAAAACTTGACCCAATGCGGTAACCGATTGTGATTATTTTTTCAACCGAATGCGACGACTGGTCAGAGGGAGATTAAAAACAGATCGTTGGTTTTATATTTTGTTATAGGATGTGGAATCCATGAGCGCTATGCATATCGAGACCGAAGCACGCGGCGATTGGCGCGTTATTTCTCTCCGGGGTCGAGTTGACACTTCGAACGCACATGAGTTGAACGTCGCTCTCTTGGCGGCGGTCTCAGCGCACAGGCGGGTTGTTTTAGACTGCTCTGGCCTGGAAGATATTTCCAGCATGGGACTTTCCGCCTTGATGGATGCCGCACGAGCCGCGCGTAACGCTCATCACGAATTCACGATCTGTGCACCGAATCAGCGAGTGAAGCAGGTATTCGAAATCACCGGACTTCGCAGCCAACTCGATGTCCGAGAGGACCTTCCGTGCTGACCCTTCTTGAAGAGATCGTACTGCTGACAATTAATCCCAGAACCGGCAACTTGGAAGGCGGCGATGAATTCGGCGTGCGCTACGCGCTGGCCGGCGCCGTGCTGTTTGACCTTGCCCTCGCACAGCGCATCGACACGGACGTCGACAGCGTCACCGTGATCGACAGCACGCCTACGGGCAATCCCATTCAAGATGATTTACTGGCCGCTCTTTCAAAGGGCGGGGCAGCGTTCAAGGTTCGCGATTGTGTGGAGCAGATTTTCTATCAGCGCAGGAATCTCGAAGCGCGGCGCTGGCGATACTCATCGAAAAAGGCATTCTCAAGAAAGAAGCAGCGAAAGTCCTATGGGTGATCGACGTCGAAAGGCTGCGTGTGATGGATGGAGCGCACCACCAGAATATCAAGACGCGTCTGGCGAAAACCGTTCTCGAGGACGAAATTCCTGAGGTTCGCGACATTATGCTGGTCAGCCTCGCTAATGCTTGTGGCTTGCTGAGTGTGGTGCTGGCGCCCGCACAAATTGAATTGCGCGCCAGCTGGATCGAAACGCTTTCGAAGATTGAGACGATTTCACGTAATGTGAGTTACGCGATCGCACGGCTGCTGGAAGACATTGCCCGCGGCTCCGCGGGATTCGGCATGGCACGCTGACTCCCTTGATTTAGTGATATCGAGCATGCAAGCGCATAAATCTCAGCAAAAAATCGCCGCAGCCAAAAAGTTTTGGCTCGACGCGCGGACTGCCTTCGCCGTAAAACAATCCATGACGTTCTTGACGCCGGTTCCAGGCTGGCCTATGGTCTTGCCCATAGGCAGCAGGGTTTCAAGTTTGCGTTAGAGAAGGGAACTGAGTATGAGGTCGATGAGGAATGTGGCTGCGCTACTGAGCCTTGTTTTAAGCGTCGCTTCGGCTGGGTACGGAGCTGAGATCGCGGGCACGGTGAAAGGACCGGACGGCGCACCATTTAAAGGCGCGTTCGTTCAAGCCAGAAATTCGAAGACGAGGATTACGGTCAGTGTCCTGTCTCGCGCAGGTGGACAATTTTTGATTCCGAATTTGTCTGCGGGTGATTACGAGGTTCGCATCAGGGCCGTGGGTTTTCAAGCTCAGCCACGCTCCGGAATCAGCCTGATGGCCGACCAAACTGCCTCTTTCGATTTTGCACTGCAAAACGGAAAAGTGCATTGGACGGACGTATCCCTCTATCAGGCAGACCAGTTGTTACCGCCGGGAAACGGCAAGGGCGCCCTCTTCACTCCGCAGCCGGGACAGCCGACGGCCACCTGTGCCGCCTGCCACGGGATTCAGACTCGGATCGCATCGACAGTTCGCGACGAAGCGGGCTGGCGAGATCGGGTGGAGTACATGCGGACCACGATGCGCGCGAAGGTCAGCGATCAGGAAGCCGCCGATATTTCTTCCTATTTGAATAGCGTGTTTGGTGAGGACTCGACGCTTCCGAAATCTCCCGCGGATGTTCCCGGATACGATAAGTTGGTCCAGTCGTTCGGCGACGACGCGATGAAAATTGTTTACGTCGAATACGAAGTCGGAGGGAAATTTCCGTGGAGCGCCGTTCCCGATAAAAAAGGAAATGTGTGGATTCCCTATAACGGGCCCGTGAATAAAATCGCAAAGCTGGATCCAAAAACCGGAGAGCTCGAAGATTTCCCGGTGTCCAGTCCAGATGTCCTGCGAATTCATTCCGCGGTACCTGCCGCCGATGGAACCATTTGGTTTTCCGAGCAATTCAAAAATAAGATCGGTCGGCTCGATCCACAGACGAAGCAAGTCACTGAGTACGAATCTCCCTCAGCCGGAACCACGCATACAATTCGCGTCGATTCCAAGGGAATGATTTGGAGCACGGGAACGCCTCTCAACCGGTTTGATCCTGAAACCCATAAATTCACCGCCTTCAAAGCTGACGGCGGCGGCGCGTTTTATGGAATAACGATCGATAAGGACGACAACGTGTGGGCCGGCGGCCTGCGCGATGACGGAAAACTTTACCGGGTGAACAGCAAAGGCGAACAAAAAAGCTGGTCTCCGCCGACCAAGGGAGAACCGCGGCGAATACAAGTGGCTTCGGATGGCAGCGTATGGTTTGGCGAGTATTTCTCAGGCAAAGTTACACACTTCGATCCCAGGACCGAAACATTTAAGGAATATCAGCTGCCCGGCGCGCGACCCAGCCCGTATGCCCTGGGCGTCGACCGGAATGGCAAAATCTGGTACGCGTCTTACTACATGGACGAGCTCGGATGCCTGGATCCAAAAACTGGAAACGTGATTGAATATCCGTATCCTCATTCTGAAAACACGCTCCGCGAATTTTTCCCGGACGATCAGGGACGCTTGTGGTACGGGAGCCCGTCGAATGACAGGGTCGGGTATTTTTATCTGGCGGATCGATAAAAAATCTTCGTTAGTGTCGTAAATGAAACGTCCAGATTGAGAAAAGCCTGCAACGACATTCACATTTGTGAGGTAGCTATATCAGCAAATGTGCCAAGGAGAGATTGGTCCTGTTAAGGCATTTTTGCGGCTGCTTGCATTTGCTCTTTTGTCCTGAATTGAAGGCGAACAACTTTGCTGGTCATGAAGGAAGCTTCCCAAACCTCGACAGAAGCCTTGCGATTGTCAACGGTGATGAATCTCGTGTTCGTGCCATGAGACGGGAGGCTGTATACCGTCCAGCGTTGTGTCTGTGGATCCAGTTTCGCTACCCGGTCATCGTTTGGAAATGCCACCCACAGCATCCCATTTTTGTCCGCGGCCATCGCGTACGGAGAAAGGTTCGGGAGCGGCGCGTTAAAATATTTCACTTCACGGGTGCGAATATTTATTCTGGCAATATTCTGCCCGAACCAATCTGACCACCAGACGTACTCGCCTTGTGCCGTCATTCGGCGTGGCCCTTCTGCCGGAAGGACTGCAGTGGTAAAGCTCGATTCCGCCCGAGAATAAAATTTGCGATCCTCTTCGGTAGAAATGGCGTCAATGCCAGATCTGGGAGGCAATCGAATCTCGCTCACCTTCTTGGTTTCAAAATCGGCAAAACCGACGATGTCCAGGCCGGGCTGGCAAAACCATCCGTTTCCAGCCTGATCGCCAGCGACTCCATAACCTCCAGTACCCGGAGTCATCGGAGGAAAGTATGTGAATTTTTGGTTCGCCGGATCGAACACTACGGCGCCATCGGAAGTGGCCCACACTTTCCCCGTTCCGTCGACCTGCACCGAGATGCCCACGCTGCCCATTTCAGCGCCGGGTTTGAATTCATCGTACTTTTCAGTTTTGGGATCGAGACGAAGAAGGCTTCCCCTGCCGAAAGTACCGCCACTCTCAAATAAATTGATCCAGATGAATCCGTTATTGGCCTGAGCAATTCCGTGGGTTCCACGAGCGAATCCGTTCGGTCCGGGCAATCTGAAATTTGTGGCTTTGCCGGTCTCTACATCCAATTTAAGAAAGCTGCGGTTGCGATTCTCGGTCCCGTTCGTCACCCATGCATTTCCGTTCTGATCGATCGTCAAATCATGAAGGCCGGCGGAACCGTTTCCGCCCGACGGAATTCCCTCGGACCAGTCGCTGCCATCCTGATCGATTAATTCATGGGGATTCGCCGCGGAAGGGATATTGAATTCGGTCACGACTACTCGGGCCGCATCTCCCGTGGGGCGAGCGTACGGCTTGATTTTTAGCGGCGAGGGTCCGGGACCTCGCACCTTCGCCAAGTACGTCGCCAGCTCTCCTTTGTAATGCTGAATGACCGGACTTGGTGGACCGCCGGATTTTCCGTAGACATTTATTTGCTCCATGAGGGCGACGATCGCCTTCCAGCCGGCCTCATCGAACTTATTCTGCAGGGCGAACGCGGCGGAATGGCACGTGGTGCAACTATGAACAAATATCATCTTCATTCGGCGCTCTGCTGAACTCTGATCCGGCAAAGAGGCAAGCCATTCAGGAGAGGTCAGTTGGCGCTCGAAATCATCATCGGGTTTGAGAGTGAAATTTTGGTGAGCCGGGCGCGCGGGAAGCAGATCCAATTCTTCGCGATCGGCTTGATAGCCTACTGCCTGCGCCCATACGCGGTATCTGCCGCCAGGAAGTGCGGGGAAGTAGAAGCGGCCTTGATCATCGGAATATACGGAGGTACTGATTGTTCCGCCCACCGCAGCGGCCGAAACGGTAACGCCTTCCATCGCATGGCCGCCAATTCTCCGAATCGTGCCTGTTATCAAGCCAGTCGGAGCGGCCTCGCCGGCTTGCACACAGAGCTGAGGGCGAAGGAACGCGATGCTCAAGACGATTGCGAAAACGCTCAAAAATTTCCAGTGTGACATATTTTCCTTTTGCTCAATCTCATTTCATGGGTTCAAGCGTTTTTAAGTAGCCGATGATTTGATCAATTTCCGCTGGAGCGAGAGTGTATTGATAGCCGGGCATCCTGGCGGTCCCATGTGAAATTTGCTCGTGCACGAATGCATCACCCAGAGAAATGATTAGGCCGCCAGAGAGCACAGGTCCATAGGTTGAGTAGGACGGCAGTGCAGGCAGATGGCAGACCGAGCATCGCTGGACGAAGAGTTTTTTTCCTGACGCCTGAAATGAGTTCAATGATTTGACGGAAGGAAGCGGAACTATATCTTTGGAAGGCGAACCAGAAGATCTGGCATCGTCTTTCCCGGAAGCCTCGGGGGCTTGGGCTAGCGTCTGCCCCGTAGTAATCAAGAGGCACAGGAGGAACAGAATGACCTTCATCAACGTACGTCCTTTTGGGATCACCCAATCTGCTTATGGTTCGCAGATTACCGCTGAAGCCTGGCCAGCACAACTGACAATTTCGCGAGCCAGCAGAAGCGCGCTCACCTCTTGTACAGATTAAATTTACTCCAGCTACATCCATCCACTGATTAACCATGCGGCCTCGCCAGTTCTATACATGAGGTTGGGGCAACGAACATGAACACTATCGGAATTGTGATCGTGATAGCGATTGTTGCGATTTTAGCCGTTGGACTTACTATTTACTTAAAACAGCGCAGTGTTCGCTTGCGGCAGCGGTTTGGCCCTGAGTACACCCGGGCGCTGGAGGAAACCGGCAACAAATACAAAGCGGAATCAAAACTGGAAAAACTTGAAAAGCGCGTGGATAAATTCTCTGTCCACCCCCTCAAGCCGGATGAGGCCATCCGCTTCCGGGACTCGTGGCGAGTCATTCAGGCCGGATTTGTGGACGACCCCAAGTCGGCCCTGAGCGCCGCTGACGATCTTGTAGGCGAGGTCATGAACGCGCGCGGTTATCCGGTGGCCGATTTCGACGAGCGTGCATCCGAAATCTCAGTGAACCACGCCTTGGTCGTGGAAAATTACAGAGCAGGACACGAGATTGCTTTAAAACACAGCAAGGGGCAGGCGACAACTGAAGATATGCGCCGGGGCATGATTCATTACCGGACGCTGTTTGACGATCTGCTTGGCTTGAAGGAAGCAGCGCGAGCGAAAGCCGCCGGAAGCAGCACATAGTCGCAAGTCTTCTTAAATCTCGTTTTTTAAAATTGAAAGGGGTGCTAGCGTGTCCGAAGAAATCAGAAAAGAAAATTCAGGCGAACTGACTACCGCTGATTTGGCGGGTGTACGCGAACAAAAAGAAAAAACCCTCGAGATGGAATCGCGCGCTACGTCGCCGACGCGCGCCGACGCTCGCACTACCGACGCTCGTACAGCTGGGGGCGCCGCGGCGGGAACGGCGACGGCCCGAGCTAAGGCAGAAGAAGATCTGAGTCCGCTATTCTCAACGAATGAAACTCAGGACTTTCAGCAACATTGGAACGATATTCAGGTGGCCTTCGTAGATGAGCCGCGCCAAGCTGTAGAGGATGCGGACCGGCTGATCGCGCAGACGATGAAGCGTCTCGCGGAAGTATTTGCTGACGAACGACAGAAGCTCGAGCATCAGTGGGATCAAGGCGATAACGTTTCCACGGAGGAATTGCGCGTCGCTCTGCGCCGGTACCGGTCTTTCTTCTCGCGGTTGCTCCGAGTTTGAGCAGGTTCGACCCGGCGCGCAGTTTTTTCAACGTTGAACGTTTTGTGTCCGTGGGCACGGCCGGCGAAAACCGGCGCGGTTGTGTCAGCCTGCGAACTGTCAGCAATCGCACATGGACTCGAAGCTCCCGCTCTTCCGCATCCGATCCGCGCCAGACGTTTCCGATTCGACCGGCCGCATAGCGATCTCTACAGAACCTTATCCAAAGTGATGGGTAAGGCCGTAATGCGTTTGCCGGTCGCGTGAAACACCGCGTTGGAGATTGCGGCTGCTACTCCGGTGATTCCGATTTCTCCGATTCCGTGGGCTCCCATCGGAGTCTGCGGATCGGGAATATCGGTGTACATGACGTCGATGTGTGGCACGTCTGCTTGAACGGGGAGGTGATATTCGGCTAACGTGGCGTTCATGATCCGTCCGGTGCGGTCGTCAAACATAGTTTCTTCGGTCATCGCCATCCCGATGCCCATAATGATGCCGCCTCGAAACTGCGAGACTGCAGTTTTGGGGTTCAGAATCCGTCCTGTATCGAACGAACCCAGCCAACGGTTAATGCGGATTTCCCCTGTTAGTTCGTGCACGCGAACTTCACAGAATTGCGCCGCGAAGGAATGCATGGAGTACTTCATTGTTTCAATCGCAGCACCTGTCTTTTGCTCGCTTGCCACATGATCTTTCCCTGCACGTTTCAAAATGACGGCGTAAGATTCACCGATAGAAGGCTGGCCCTTGCGCGAAATGCCTTCGTTCGCCATGATGACCTCATTCACTTTGGCGCCCTTGAGAACAGACGTAGGTTCCTTTTGAGCTAACGCCAGAAGTTCGGCAAGCAATTTCTCCGATGCTTGTTGCACGGCGAGGGCAATGCTCACGGTTTGCGACGACCCGCCCGCAACTCCCGCCCACGGTAAACTGCTATCGCCGTACTCGAAGCGAACTTTTTCCATCGGCAGCCCCAGCCGCTCTGCCGCGTGCTGTGTCTGCGCCGTCTCTGTGCCCATGCCCATTTCTTGCGCGGAGCTCTGAACCAGCGCCGTGCCATCCGCGCTGATGCGCACGCGTGCAGCGCTGGTCATCCGGTACATCGGATAGGTTCCGGTGGCGACGCCTTGCCCTATCAACCAATCACCGTTGCGCTGTGAACGGATGGCTTGCGGTCCACTCCGCCAACCGAACTTCTCCGCACCCATTCGATAGGCTTCACGCATGTGTCGGCTCGAAAACTCATTTCCGCTGACGGGATCTTTCTCTGGTTCATTGCGCATGCGAAATTCAATCGGATCCATGTGCAGCTCGTAGGCCATGGCATCCATCGCGCTCTCCACGGCGAACGTTCCGATTGACTCGCCCGGGGCACGCATAAAGGTGTTTGCTATGCGATTGACGTCGCAAACCACCTGGCCAATCCGGTAAGCGGGAATAGCGTACAAATGGCGAGGAGGGAAGCTGAATTGTTCCGGGAAATTATTGTTGGTGGACTGCGCGGTGACTCCTTCATGGATAAAGGCGGAAATTTTTCCTGAATCGTCCGCGGCAATCGCCACACGCTGTTGCGAAGGAGTGCGTCCGCCAACGATGCGAAAAACTCCTGCGCGAGTCAGCGCGATGCGCACAGGCCGGCCGGTCATGCGCGCCGCCAAGACCGTCAATTGGTTGTAAGGCCAGATTCCGCCCTTGCCTCCGAAACCGCCGCCAACGAAAGGAGAAATAACGCGCACGTTCTCTTCTTTCAGACCGAAAATATCCGCAATGCTATTGGCGGCGCCGGCGGTAAATTGGCTGGTGTCGTACAAAGTGACTTTGTCGTCGCCATCCCAAATCGCGATCGTCGCATGAGGCTCAATCGCATTGTGATTGTGTGGCGGTGTCGTAAATTTCAGGTCCACCCGATGAGTTGCGGAAATGAACACGGCGTCGGGATCACCTTTGCGGACCTCAGGGTCTTCGCCAAGAACTTCCTTCGGCTTTGTTGCCGACGGGATGGCTGCTTCAAACGAGTTCATCCCGGGTTTGGCCGCATATTTTACCTTGATGAGTGTGGCCGCATATTCTGCGCGCTCCTCGGTGTCGGCCACGACAACGGCGATCGGCTGTCCGTTCCAAGTGATCTGATCCGTGTTCAGAATTTTAGCGTCGGTCACTCCGGCGCTAGGCTTTCCTTCGGTCGAAAGCGGTTTTGGAACTTTCATCGCGCGAGCGTTGAGATGCGTGATTACTTTAATGACTCCGGGGGCACGCTCGGCCTCCTCGGTGTCGATACTTTCGATGACTCCTTTGGAGATGGTGCTGTAGGCCAAAGCCGCGAACATCAATCCTTCTATCGGATACTCAGCAGAGAAGCGTGCAGCGCCCGTCACTTTGATGCGACCGTCGAGGCGATCGATTGGTTGGCCGATGTAGCGGTGCTGGTTAATGAGTCTGTCTCGGTCGCGGTCCTGCATCACGTGCGCGGCGGTTTCTACGATCTTTTTTTTGACGCTCATTGCGCGGTTCCTTTGTCGCCACTCAGTTCGGAAAGCACGAGTGCGATGGTTCGTTTCGCAAGTTCAATTTTAAAGGCGTTATGCTTCAGGGGTTTCGCTGGCGCCAACTCCGCTGCCGCCGCCATCGCGAAATTTTCTGGCGTCGGTTCTTTGCCGCGCAGGAGTTCCTCCGCAACAGACGCGCGCCACGGTTTATGTGCCACGCCGCCAAGGGCCAGACGAATTTCGCGAATTTCCCCCTCTTCTATTTTCAGCGCCGCCGCCACGGAAACTAAAGCAAACGCGTAGCTGGCGCGGTCCCTCACCTTTCGATATGCCGAAGCAAGCCCCGCCGTTGACGCGGGCAGATCGACCGATGTAATCAGTTCACCCAACTTCAAGTTGGTGTCAATTTCGGGCGTACCGCCAGGCAAGCGGTGAAACTCGGCGGCTGCGATCTGACGCTCCCCGGAGGGCCCCGAGATATTCACGATCCCGTCGAGAGCTGTAAGCGCGACACACATGTCCGAGGGATGGGTCGCGATGCATTGTGGCGACGCGCCGAGAATCGCATGAATGCGATTGAACCCGTCAACGGCGTCGCAACCGCTGCCGGGGGCTCGCTTGTTGCAAGCGGCAGCGACATCGTAAAAATAATAACAACGCGTTCGCTGCATGAGATTCCCGCCAGTGGTGGCCATGTTGCGGAGTTGTGCGGACGCACCCATCAGAATGGCTTGGGAAAGCAGCGGATATTTCTGCCGAATTAAAGGATGCGCGGCAAGATGACTGTTCCTAACCATCGCGCCAACCCGCACGCCGCCTCCCGGAAGCTCTCGGATTTCGGACAGCGGGAGCGGAGTAATGTCGACAAGGGATTGAGGCTGTTCGATCCCTTCTCGCATAAGATCAATTAAATTGGTACCGCCCGCGAGAAAGCGTGCAGCATTCGCGCCGTGGTCCGGGGTTTCCGAAATTAGTTTCAGCGCAGAAGTCGTATCGGTCGCGCGTGTGAACATGAAGTCGTTCATGGCTTCCTCGCTTCATATACCTGTTGGATCGCCTCGCGAATGCCAACGTATGCGCCGCACCGGCAAAGGTTGCCGCTCATGCGCTCCCGTAATTCGTCGTGTGTCAATTCGTTTGGCGAAGCGCCATTTTCGGTTACTGCGCTGGGGGCTCCGCTGCGGAACTCGCTCAGCATGCCCACGGCGGAACAAATTTGTCCGGGCGTGCAGTAGCCACACTGAAAGCCATCATGCTCGATGAATGCTTGCTGCAGCGGGTGCAGCGCCCCCGATTCCGCCAAACCCTCGATCGTGACGATTTCGCGGCCTACATACTGCACCGCGAGCGCCAGGCAGGAGTTAATCCGCTCGCCATCAACCAAGACCGTGCAAGATCCGCACGCGCCCTGCGCGCAGCCTTTCTTGGTTCCGGTAAGTCCGAGGTGATCTCGGAGCGCGTCGAGTAAAGAGACTCGCGGTTCAATGCTTAAAATCCGGTCGATTCCGTTCACATGAAGGGAAATACGTGCATTCATTGGTACACCTCAATTACAACCTGATGCGCTGAACCCACGCTCAGTCATTCAAAACGTAAAGGTACCTCTCGCCACTATCGCTAAGACAATAAGAAAGGCAATACCTTTAATCTGGGAGGCGGTAATAGATGCCGGGAATCATTCGGGAATTACGACCTCGCCGGTAACAAGCCTGGCCCCGGAGCGATCGGCAGTTGACGCGCCAATCGCTCTGACCCAAGATGCAATAGGACTGAGCGCGAACAAGTTTGGCTGGGGCGCTTGAGGACATAAACTTTTTTAGAGGAGTCTTTTTCTGAGCGTTCAAAAAGCACGTTCGAATACGCCGATTGTGTCGGGTTTCCTCGGCAGATTGTTAAAGGTGCTACGGGAGCGGCGCGGCGCCGATATGCCCTTTATGTGCCGGCACCTGCTTTCCGAGCGTGGCGAGGCGTCGCAGACGGCGCTCGCGCAAGAAATCATAAATGCCTATCACAACATGAATGACAGCCGGCGGCTGCAGTTTTTCGACATGTTGGTGCAGGACTTTGGACCGGATCAGGCGACGATACTTCGCGCGACAGCCGATTATCAAGCTTCTCCTGGTGCATCCACTTTGGCAGCGTTGTCCTCGGCTGTTGAATCTCCGTGCCAGGAATTATTCCGTCGGATTAACACGGCGCCAGGCGGCACCGAAACACTCGTAGCGATGCGTGAACACCTTTCGCTTGCCAAAGAAAGTGGACATTACGCGGCGATCGACAACGACCTCAGGCATTTATTCAGGTCCTGGTTCAACCGCGGCTTTTTGCACCTGGAGCGGATCAGTTGGCACACATCGGCTCTCATTTTGGAAAAATTAATCGGCTACGAATCGGTGCATGAAATTAATGGTTGGCCAGATCTGCGCCGGCGCCTGGAATCCGACCGGCGATGCTTTGCCTTTTTTCATCCGGCGCTGGTGGAAGAGCCGATCATTTTCGTGGAAGTGGCGCTCTCAAACGGGCTGACGGGTGACCTCGGACCGTTGCTGGATGTCAATGCACCGGTGCTCCCGCCGGAAAAAGCCGACACGGCTCTGTTTTATTCCATCAACAATTGTTTGCGCGGATTGCGCGGCGTTCCGTTCGGAAATTTTCTGATCAAGCAGGTCGTGACGGAACTCGCGGCAGAACTTCCGAACGTAAAAACGTATAGCACACTTTCACCGCTGCCCACCTTTTCACGGGCCCTGCAAGATTATCGATCCGAAGACGGTTTTACGCGCGGGCGGTTGTCCAGATTGTTGGCTGATGATGCCGCGGCCCTGATGCATGCGGCACGGCGGCGCGATCCGGTCGAAGCCCTATTTCTCTTGCTCGAAAAGCCGATGGCGAATCGAATCGTGCTCACGCGGCCACTGGAGCGGCTTGCGCTCGCTTATCTCACGCAAGCGCGCCAGAAAGGGAAACTCTACGATTCTGTCGCGACGTTTCACCTTTCCAACGGCGCGCGGATTGAAAAAATTAATGCTTTCGGAAACCTGCGGCCGTACGGTTTGAAAGATTCTTTTGGCGTAACCGTAAATTACCGATATCTGGTGGCCGAGCTTGAAGAAAATCACGAGCGCTTTGTGCGAGGAGAGATACAAGTTGCGCAGAGTTTAGCTGAGGAATTTAAATCAGTGGGACAGCTGTGGCAGGGGACCGGCAAATAGAGTGGCGTTCACCCGTACCAGCGCCGGTGTCGATTGTTCCGTTCCAGGATGCTGCAGAAATCTGTAGACTCTACAATGCGACGCCGCTCAGGTCGGAGATGGTCGCTTTAGGTTTAGGAAATCGGAGCTGCTGAAATCTCAGCTCCTCTGCCGGGGATTGAAAAATATCTCGGTTTCCAGACGCATCTGCATATTCAAATAATCCGTTTTGGCAGTGCCGGTCGTCCATCCATGCCGGATGATTCAGAATCGGATGAACGCAACTGCCTTCAAACGGAATTCCTTCGGCTATCCATATTTTGCACACGTGCCTCGCAGGAGCAAAAAAAATATTCCCGCGTTACGCTCAAAATTTTAAGTAATGCGTTTCACTCACAGCGCGGAGTCTTTCGGCGGCAGTTTCGGCCGTGATGTCCCTCTGCGGACTTGCCAGGAGTTCGTATCCCACCATGAACTTCTGGATGCTCGCAGATCGCAGCAGTGGAGGAAAATAGTGAGCGTGGAAATGTGTTTCAGAATGGTCAAGATGGTCCGTCGGGCATTGATGAAATCCCATCGAGTAAGGAAAAGGCGTGCAGAAAATATTGTCATAGCGAATGGTGAGGCTTTTCAGCGCAGCGGCGAGAGACTTTCTCTCGTCCGCTGAAAACTGATTCATCGATGCACAATGCCTTCTGCTCAGGACCAAAACTTCGAACGGCCAGACGGCCCAGTAGGGTACGAGAACCACGAAATCTTGATTTTCTAAAACCAGTCGCTCCTTCAATTTCAACTCCAGGCTGAGATAATCGCAAAGCAGGCAGCGATGATTTTGCGCCTGGTAGTCGGCCTGAGCCTGCAGTTCTTTGAGCGGATCATCGGGAATAGTTTCATTGGCCCAGATTTGGCAATGAGGGTGAGGGCTACTCGCACCCATCATTGCGCCTCGATTTTCAAAAATTTGAACGTGGCGCACCCAGTCAATGCTTGCCATTTGATTGTATTGTTCAACCCACATCTCAATTACTTCGCCAATCATTTCCGTGGTCATTAAAGGGATAGCTAAATTATGCTGCGGCGAAAAGCAGCCGACTCGGCACATGCCACTTTCCGGTTGCGCGACAATCAGTCGCGAGTCACTATGTTTCTCCTGCGGCGCCTCAGGCAATAACGCGGGGAAGTCATTATCAAAAACAAAAGTGGATTTGTAGGAAGGATTTTTCGTTCCATGGGCCCTTACGTTTCCCGGACATAGGTAGCAGCGCGGATCATAGGCCTGGGCTGCAGAAACTGTGCTTTCATCCGTTTGTCCCTGCCACGGACGTTGGGTTCGTTGCGGAGAAATTAAAACCCATTCACGGAGCAATGGATTAAATCGACGATGCGGCGCGTTCTTCAATTCAACGAGAGCCATACTTTACGCCGCACCGACCGGAGAAGAACCACTTTCGATTTTTGCCAAGCCTGCGCCGCCGGATGGCAGGCATACATAGATGTCCGTCTTTAAGCCAGTTGCGGAAAAATAGGAACTCGATATTTTTTCTTTAAATTTTTTAACTGCGTCTGCATTCACCAGGTTCACGGTGCAGCCTCCGAAACCTCCGCCCATCATGCGAGAGCCCGCCACCCCTTCTTGTTGGACGGCGAGTTCCACCATTAAATCCAATTCCCTGGAGCTTACTTCATAATCATCTCTCAGGCTTCTGTGGGAATCGCTCATCAGTTGAAACATGGCGGGCGCGTTGACTTGTTCCAAGGCGTGGACCATATGCAGCACTCGGTCATTTTCTGAAATAACATGCCTGCAGCGGTGGTACACGACTTCCGACAGGAGAGTCTTGTTCCGGTCCAGTTCGGTGAGGGAGACATCGCGAAGGGCTCTGATGTGGGGTAAAGCGGTCGCCAGTTTCTGCACGCCCTCTTCGCACTGTAATCTGCGAACGTTATACTCACCCTGATTCAACTCATGTTTCATCATGGTATTGCACACCACCAACCTTATGTGAGCTGGTACGGAAACGGGCCGGAATTCCAATGAGCGGCAGTCTAGAAACAGCGCTTTCCCCTCTGCACCGTGGCAGGCTGCGAATTGGTCCATAATCCCGCAACTTGCGCCAACAAAGCGACCCTCGGCGCGCTGGCAGAGCTTCGCGATCTCAGTCGCCGAGAGCGATACACTAGCTAAATGTGTTAGCACATACGCGGTAGCAACCTCGATGGCTGCCGACGAGCTCAAGCCCGATCCTAGGGGTATTTCCCCGCGAATATAAAGGTTCGCCCCGGGCACGCGAAACCCCAGCTGCTCAATCTCAGATGCAACTCCGGCGGTATAATCGGTCCAGGAATGACGTGGCACTAGGTTTTCCAGATCCAGTGAGACAGTTTCCTTCGTATTAGCTGAATATACCGATAATATGCGGTCATTTCTCGCTGAGCAGGCTGCCCAACACTTCAAATCGATCGCGGCTGGCAGAACGTAACCCTCGTTGTAGTCCGTGTGCTCGCCGATTAAATTCACCCGGCCGGGCGCTTGGTATATCAGGGGCAAGTGAGAAAAAACGTTTTCAAATTCTGTTGCGATCTGTCGTATCGAATCCATGATTCTCGTGACCCCGCAGCAATTACAGTTTGCCACTATGCGGCTTACACCGAACACCCGATTTATTCTTTCGAATCAGGCTGTATATTTTGATGCATGCAAAGTTCCTATGATCAGCAAAAAGCATACGACATCATTTGTTTTTCTCATCTCAGGTGGAATTTCGTTTACCAGCGTCCGCAACACTTAATGAGCCGTTGCGCGGCCTCGCGTCGCGTGTTTTACGTCGAGGAGCCGATCTGGGGCGGGGAACAAGCCTTCCTGAGCATTTCCAAACACGAAAATGGTCCTTATATTGTTGTACCTCACGTGCCGGATGAAAATCGGGGAGATCATTCAGAAATCCTTCGCGAATTACTCGACGGGATGATTGCGGATCAGAAATTAGCGGCGTATTGCCTGTGGTACTACACTCCCATGGCGATTCAGTGGACCAGGCATTTGCGGGCAAACGCTCTTTCCGTGATTTACGACTGCATGGATGAGTTGTCAGCGTTCCGCGGAGCGGCGCCGGAGCTCCAACGCCATGAGAGTGAACTTCTGTCTGCCGCAAACCTCGTCTTCACCGGCGGCTTCAGCCTGTATGAGAGCAAGCGGCACTTGCATCGGAATGTCTATCCGTTCCCCTCGAGTGTCGATGTTTCGCATTTTTCTAAGGCGCGCATATCGAGCACAGATCCCGACGATCAGGCAGTCATCCCGAAGCCGAGAATTGGATTCTGCGGAGTAATAGATGAACGAATGGATCTCGACCTGGTTCGTTCTGTCGCTCAGAGCCGCTCGAACTGGCATTTCATAGTGATCGGTCCGGTCGTGAAGATATCTGAATCCGATTTACCGCGTTCCAGCAATATCCACTATTTGGGAATGAAAAAGTATGAAGAATTACCTGCCTACATGGCGGGTTGGGACGCTGCAATACTACCTTTTGCGAAGAACGAAGCTACGCGATTTATTAGCCCGACGAAAACCCCTGAATATTTAGCCGCGGGCAAGCCCGTTGTGTCCACGTCCATTGCGGATGTTATCAGGCCGTATGGAACGATGGGCTTGGTTCACATTGCAGACGACGCAGAACAGTTCGTCGCGTCTCTTGAAAAAGCGATGGCTGAGGACTCTGTGCGCCGCCAGAATGAGGTCGACAATTTTCTGGCGCGAGAATGCTGGTCTCGCACATGGGGACGCATGTCCGAACTGATAGAAGATTCGATGTTGACTGTATTTGGGGCCCGGCAAGTCCCGAAGACCGCAGAAAAACCAGCCGCCCGAGCTGCCGCCGTTGGCCGGTCCGCGTGATCGTCTAGCAGATTTAAGTCAGACTACTTTCTTACTGTGATGGAGTCCGTATGTTCGATTATCTTATCGTCGGTGCTGGTTTCGCAGGATGCGTATTAGCCGAACGGCTTGCATCCGCTTCCGGGAAAAAGGTTTTAATCTGCGACAAGCGTCCGCATATCGCAGGAAATGCGTACGATCACTATAATGACGACGGCATTCTGGTGCATAAGTACGGCCCGCATATTTTTCACACGAATTCGCTGGAGGTGTTCGACTATTTGTCCAGGTTTACCGAATGGCGCCCCTATGAACACAGAGTTCTGGCCAGCGTCGACGGTATGCACATGCCCATTCCGATCAACCTCGACACTTTAAATCGCATGTATGCGACCAACCTGACATCCATGGACGCGGAAAAATTTCTGGATTCCATGGCGGAGCGAAAAGAAAAAATTCTCACTTCCGAAGATATCGTCGTGAACAAAGTGGGAAGGCATTTGTATGAAAAGTTCGTCCGCGGCTATACGCGCAAGCAATGGGGTATGGATCCGTCCGAACTCGATTCCTCAGTGCTTGCCCGTGTTCCCGTGCGCACTAACCGCGATGATCGTTATTTTACAGACGTGTATCAGGCGATGCCTCTGCATGGATACACGCGAATGTTCGAGCGAATGTTGGATCATCCAAACATCAAAGTTCTCTTAAACGCCAGTTACGCCGAGGTTGTTAAGGACGTCCCGTTCGAGGAACTGATTTATACGGGGCCTGTGGACGAGTTTTTTGATTATCGCTTTGGCCCGCTGCCTTACCGCTCACTGCATTTTAAACATGAAACGAAAGAATGCGAGTTCTACCAGGAAGCTCCAGTAATCAATTATCCGAACACACATGCCTACACCCGCGTCACAGAGTTTAAATATCTGACCGGCCAGCGCCATCCAAAGACAAGTATCGTATTTGAATACCCCCGTTCAGAAGGGGACCCGTACTACCCGATCCCTACAAAACAAAATGCCAATTTGTACGCACAATATAAGACGCTGGCAGACTCCACCCTACATGTCCATTTCGTCGGGAGGCTGGCGACGTACAAATACTACAATATGGATCAAGTAGCGGGTCAAGCCCTGCACACATACGCCAAGATCGTTCAAAATAGCCCAAAAGATGCTGTTTCGCGCTTGGCTATCTCTCTTCCTGGCGTCACGGTAAGGTCGAACGGGAATGTTCCGTTAAATGGTTATTAATCTCAGGAATCCTTATGCAGTAACAATCCAGTCTTCGGGGAAGTCATCGGTCAAATAACGATTTCGCAGACTTGTGACTCAATGGATAGACAACTGAAAAACATTCCGAGGCCAGAATATCCCCGGCCACAATTTGTCCGTCCCCACTGGCTGAACTTAAATGGCGAGTGGGAATTTGCCTTCGATGACAAGGATTGCGGGCTAAAGGATGGCTGGCAATTTGGAGCGCCATTGGATCGGCGGATCGTGGTTCCGTTTCCTTATCAGAGCGAACTCTCCGGAATCAATGACAAATCGATTCACGAAATAATTTGGTATGCAACCGATTTCGATTTTCCATTGGAATGGAAACGCGGCGACCTGCTTTTGCATTTTGGAGCCGTGGATTATGAATGCACAGTTTGGTTGAACGGCCAGCAGGTGGGACATAATTGCGGCGGTCATACGCCTTTCGAATTCAACATTGCACCTTACTGCAATATTGGAAAAAACCGCATAACCATGCGGGTGCTCGATAGCCAAAGCCCGTCTCAACCGAGAGGAAAGCAGTCGACGACTGGGATGCCTCACGACATCGATTATTACTGCACCTCTGGAATTTGGCAGACCGCATGGATTGAGCCTGTCCCGGCCATCCGCATAGAGAAACTCAAGATGGTGCCCTCAGTAAAGGACAGCGCAGTCGATCTATGTGTTTATCTGCACGCGCCGAGCGCTTCCTGGACCATTGAAGCGCGAATCCTTGCGGAGGGAAAGGAGATCAGCGGATGTAGCATTGATGTTTCATCCGCCACCGCACAGTTTCGGATGTCCATACCGAACGCAAAATTATGGTCCCCGGATTCGCCGTTTCTTTACGATCTCCGCATCCGCCTGACGGACGGCCGTGAAATTTTAGATGAAATCGAGTCGTATATCGGGCTGCGTGAGATAACGCTTCAGTCAGGCATCTGCCATCTCAACAGCGTTCCAACCTACCTGCGCATGGTCCTGGACCAAGGATACTGGCCGCAAAGTTATCTTTCCGCTCCTTCCGATGAGGCGTTGCGCGCGGACGTGGAGTGGGTCAAAAAATTCGGTTTCAACGGAGCACGTAAACATCAGAAAATCGAAGACCCCCGATGGCTCTATTGGTGCGACCGTCTCGGGCTTCTCGTCTGGGAAGAGATGCCCAATTCGCGCGAATGGTCCACTCAAGCCGAGGAACGCCTGGCGGCGGAATGGGAACGAGCGATTCTGAGGGATTCAAATCACCCGTGCATCATTGTTTGGGTACCTGTGAATGAGAGCATGGGTTTCCCGGGACTCAAGGAATCTCATCCTGGACAATACGCTTTCATCGAACGCATGGTTTCCACCACACGGCTCGCCGATTCAAACCGCCCCGTGATCGACAACGATGGTTGGGAGCATTCCGATATTACCGATATTTGCGCGATCCACGATTACACCCCCACGGCGCGATTGCTGAAAGAGCGGTACGTAGAAACGATCAAGGGCGGGCACCTGCCGGCCCACGTTTGGATCGATAACAAACCGTTATTTGTTCTCGGCTCACGATATCGGGGACAGCCTATCGTGTTATCTGAAGTGGGAGGGTTTTTAGAAATGCCTCGCGATCCGCAAACGAATCAGCGGGACATGCTTTTTAATTTTTATAACAGCTGGGTGACCGTGGATGAGTTTGTGGCTAAATATCGCGACCTGATGGAAGGAATTCTCGAGCTGAAATTCGTGGCGGGATATTGTTATACGCAGCTTACGGATATCGAACAGGAAACAAATGGCTTGCTCACGTTTGACCGCCGGCCTAAAGTTGCGCCCGAAATTATAGCCGAAGTCAACGAGTCGCTCTTTGTAAGGAAGTAAGCCTGCCGAAGATGTCCCTCATAACTTCGGTCTCCTGAGATAGATATGAATAAGGTTCTATGGGGAACGCTGGCGAATGCGCAGGATGCTTCTGTTTACAAACTCTTAAATCTGCATGGGATGGAAGTCGCCATCGCAGATTACGGCGCGACGATTGTTTCACTGAAAGTGCCGGACCGTTTTGGAAATGTAGAAGACGTGATACTCGGCTACGACAATATTTCAGGATACATCGGCGACACGCAATATCTCGGCGCTTCCATCGGCCGCTATGCCAACCGTATAGGCCAAGGAGAATTTGTGCTGGACGGCACGGAATATGCGCTTTCCCGAAACGATGGCAAAAACACGTTACATGGCGGGTTTCAGGGTTTTAATAAAAAATTGTGGAGAGCTCGCCTCGTCCGCGGCACTGAAGAAACGATTGAATTTCAATATGAGAGTCCCGACGGCGAAGAAGGTTTCCCCGGTACCTTGACCACGCGCATTGTGTTCACGCTTACAGCTACAAATAAGTTGCGAATCAATTACAGAAGTACCACCGACAAGCCTACGGTTGTAAATCTTACGAACCACGCCTATTTCAATTTAGCGGGACCTCACGGCCCAGACATTTTGGAACATAAACTATCTCTGAATGCGAATTATTTCTTGCCGTGCAATAAAACGCAAATTCCGACGGGAGAAATCGCATCTGTCCGAAATACGCCGTTTGATTTTCGTGCCTCAACGGCTATCGGCGCACATATACATGATCAAAGTGAGCAGCTTCGTATCGGAAAAGGCTTCGACCATAACTGGATCCTGAATGCCAAGAGAAATAACGAAATGGCGCCAGCAGCTGAGGTCATTGAACCAATCTCGGGGCGCACCATGCGGATCTTCACCACGGAGCCGGGTATTCAATTCTACAGCGGCAATGTTTTAAAAAATTGTATCGGGCGCGAGGGCCGCGCATACCAACCATATGATGCCTTCTGTCTGGAAACACAACATTTTCCCGATTCGCCAAACCGGCCTGAATTTCCATCAGCGACTCTACGGCCTGGTGAAGAATACAATTCCACTACTATTTATTCCTTCTCTCAATCGCATGCGCCTTCGGACATTAAATAGGAGGTAGAAATAAACTTGCCATTCGGAGTACCGCGTAAACGGTCGGAATACCGGGAACGCCCTACTGCCTTAAATGGAATGTAAATGCCAATAATAACTTCTTATGCAAAGTCGTTGTCTGTGCCTGAGCGAATCGGTGCGGAGACAATCGGCTGATTGATTATAAATGCTAAAAAATAGCGATATTGCAAACCTACTGGCCGCAGAATCCGAAACCGCGCAACAGCCTCTTCAGAAGGCGTACCGACGCGCGGCGCGCCGGGCGTTTTTGTGGCCGGAAGAAGCGCATAAGCTTCTGCAGAGTAACCGTTCCCTTACAGAGTTTTCGGGCGTAGGGCCGTTCCTTGAGAAGCGCATTTGGCGCTGGATCGACAGCCCTCCAAAGCTGCCCGATGTCCCAGCAACGCGCTCCGGGTTCATCTCCATTCCAGAGGCCCAGGCTGCCCTGGCGAAGAAGCCGGAGTGGTTGTCGGGCATCCGAGGCGACTTGCAAATGCACAGCGAATGGAGCGACGGCACGGGCTCGATCCGGGAAATGGCGGAAGCTGCCATGGAGCGGCGTTACGAGTACGTTGCGATCACGGATCATTCGAAGGGTCTGAAAATTGCCGGCGGCATCGACGAAAAACAGCTCGAACAACAAGCAGAAGAAATCGACGAAGTGAATCGGTCAATGCGGCACTCCGGGAAAAACTTCCGGGTGCTGCGCTCCATAGAATTGAATCTCAGCCCGCGCGGCGCTGGAGACATGGACGAAACTGCGCTTAATAAATTAGATGTCGTGCTCGGCTGCTTCCATTCTTCATTGCGAAAAACCGAAGATCAAACAGAACGCTATGTGGCCGCGTTGCGTAATCCAACGATTCAGATTTTGGGACATCCGCGCGGCCGTATTTATAATTATCGCCTCGGTTTGCTCGCCGACTGGTCCCGGGTTTTTGGCACTGCGGCGGAATTGGATAAAGCAGTCGAGATCGATGGATATCCCGACCGCCAGGATTTGAGTCCCGACCTTATCGTTCTCGCCAGAAAAGCCGGGTGCCGTATTTCTTTGGGGACTGACTCCCACGGACCCTCCCAGCTTCCATTTATGCAGCTTGCTGTCGCGTCTGCAATGCGGGCAGGCATCAAGCGCGAAAGAATATTGAATTTTATGGCGAGAGATGAATTTCTGAACTGGGTGAAAAAAGTTCGCGAAACAGCGGGTGCGAACTAGCCAACAACCCGAACCATTTGGGCGCGACGAGATTAACGTCTCCATGAATCCTAATACTCGAAAAAACCAAAATCTTCACGGAAATACGCCGGATTCATGCCCGGTCGCGCTTCTGCTCATTGATGTGATCAACGATCTGGATTTTCCCGGCAATTCCAGACTTCTGAAAAAGGCTCCCCAACT
Source organism: Candidatus Acidiferrales bacterium (assembly GCA_035696345.1). Classification (GTDB taxonomy): domain Bacteria; phylum Acidobacteriota; class Terriglobia; order Acidiferrales; family UBA7541; genus Palsa-360. The sequence goes on along the minus strand of DASRQU010000167.1, from coordinate 61,513 downwards.
CGGGAAAAACATTGCCGAGCTAAAAATGCGTTGCAGAAAGGCCGGGATTCCGGCGATTTACGCCAATGACAATCGCGGGCGGTGGCGTTCGGACTTTTCAAAGGTATTAACTCATTGCACGCAGCGGGACAGTCCTGGACGAACATTCGTCACAAGGCTGATTCCAGACGACACAGATTACCTCGTATTGAAGCCAAAACATTCCGCGTTTTATGCAACACCCCTTGACACGCTCCTCTCCTACCTTGAGGTGAAGACGGTCATTCTGGTTGGCTTGACGACCAATGCGTGCATATTGATGACGGCCGGCGAAGCATATGTGCGTGACCTCAACATTTATGTTCCCCCGGACTGCGTGGCCGCCCTCAATGACACAATTCACAAAAATGCTCTTCAGCTTATGAAGACAAGTTTCAATGTAAAAACGGTTCGAGGGAAACAGATCGATTTAAGGAAGCTTGTTCGACGCGCCGAAATGCAATGACGAATGGTTAGCCTATAGTCCGGCTTCGTACTTAAAACCCGATACAAGCTGAGACCTCACGCCTGAGTTGGCTGGCCGCCAAGAAATCTCGGGGTAAGTCCCTACAGGAATTGCTGTATTTCAACGATTTCAGTATTGGATTAAATTCCGATTACACTGAGTAGCAAGCTTGGTTTATCCCAAGCGGTAAGCAGATTCTTCATTAGAAAGGCTCCGTTATGCGCCGCGATTTTGATATTTTTGAGAAATTCCCCGATGGATCCACTCTTTGGAAGGCTTGTGTACGCGGTCAGTTTGAAGCGAGAAGAAAGATGAATGAGCTATCGGAGCGTTCGGAAAACCAATTTTTTATGATTGATATTCAGAATAACCTTTTGTCATCGATAAGCTCGCCCGCGGTCAAGCCCGAGCCCAATGTCAAAGCAGCGACGGCGCGTTAGACATCCGCAGTTGTGTGCAGGCCGTTAACGTGGCGCGGAAATACGCGCGCAACGATCCGAGCACGCTAAATGTTGGGCGCGATTAAATCAGGCAGCCCACGGGTCGATCACAATTTTCGTGACCTTTTCCTTTTTGTCCCGCCAAATTTCGTAAAGTTCCGGAGCGCGGTCGAGCCCTATGCGGTGGGAGATGATGTAGCTGGGATCGATCTGGCCTTTCTCGATTCGCTCGAGCAGCGGCTTCATGTAGTTATGCATGTTTGTCTGGCCCATCTTCATCGTGATGCCCTTGCCGAAAGCTGCACCAAACGGCACTTTATCCAGAAGTCCGCCGTACACTCCGGGAATCGAAACGGTTCCGCCTTTTCGTACAGACTGAATGGCTTGCCTCAACACACTGGGCCTATCCTGCTCGAGCATCAGCTTCGTTTTGACGACGTCATAGACTCCTTGCAGCTCGGTCGAATGGGCTTCCAATCCGACCGCGTCGATGCAAGCGTCCGGACCGATCCCGCCGGTCAGATCTTTCAAAGCTGTCAAAACGCTGACGTCTTCTTCTGCATAGTCCACGGTTATGGCGCCAATGGATCTTGCGAGGTTGAGCCGTTCTGGAAAACGGTCGATGGCGATCACGCGCCCGGCGCCGAGCATGAACGCACTGGCGATCGCGAATTGGCCCACGGGTCCGCATCCCCACACGGCCACTGTATCGTTTTCTTGAATTTGCGCATTTTCCGCGGCCATGTATCCGGTCGGGAAAATGTCCGACAGAAAAAGAACCTTTTCGTCAGGAAGATCGCTTTCGATCTTAAGAGGCCCCACATTGGCAAAGGGAACGCGCACATACTGCGCCTGGCCTCCTGCATACCCACCCATCATGTGTGAATATCCGAACAGGCCCGAGCCCGAGTAGCCATACGCGGCCTCCATTAAATGTGCGTTCGGATTCGCGTTGTCGCAGGCTGACCATAGTTTCTTTTTGCAAAAGAAGCAGCTGCCGCAGGCTATCGTAAATGGGACCACGACGCGGTCTCCGTACTTGAGATTGGAAACTTCCGTTCCCGTCTCCTCGACGACGCCCATGAATTCGTGGCCAAGGATGTCGCCCTCCTCCATGGTCGGAATAAACCCGTCAAAGAGGTGCAAGTCGGAACCACAGATCGCAGTTCGAGTGATCTTGATAATGGCATCGTGAGGATTCAGGATCGCCGGATCCGCGACGCTGTGAACTTCTACTTTGCCCGTACCCATCCAACAGAGTGCTTTCATTTCTGGCCTCCAGCCTTGGCTGCTGCCTTACCGCCCGGAGGCGTGCCAATTTTTTCGCCGTACATTGAGCCTTTTATGCCCGCGACCGTTCCGCGCGGACCGTGCGGTTGCCCTTCGGTGCGCGGAATCTCACCTGTTTCTGCGAGCGCCTTAAAATGGCGGAGGTTCTCGATAACAGATTGCTTCGGATTGCGGCCGACAATTGTTTCCCACATGCTCGTCAACTTGCCTATGCGAAATTCCTGGAGCACGGTCACGATCGTTCCGCGATTTCCTGGAGTCGCGTCGAAAATTACCTCGCCGGCGTTATTCGAATCGCCGCCGATGAAGCGCCACGCGATGCGCCGCGCGGGTTCGTCCGCCAAAATCTCTGAGTCCCATTCGATCGTTTTGTCGCCGGACCGCATCACCCAATGCGAGGTGCGATCGCCTGTTTGCGTAACGCTTGCGATTTGTTCCTGCCAGAGTGGAGCATTTTCGACTTGACGCCACAATTCGTAGAGTCGCTGAGGGCTTTCCTGAACGAGGGCCGTTGTTCGGGCCCAAACTTTCCCGTCCTTGTCTTGCGGAGGCGGCATATAACGGCCCTCGACAAAAGTGGACGCGCTTGACGATGGCGGTAATTCTTCGGCATTGCGTTTTTCTTTTAGAGCGTCTGACATGTTTGACCTCGATAGATGTAATGCGAAATAGATTATTTCGAGCCGGCGGTCTTTGGCTTTGCCATTTTCTCGTGCATCGCGGCTTTTATCGGACCAGGTACAGCGTTGGAGATCATGCCCTCTATTTTGGTTTTCGCCGAAGCCGCGTAAACATGGTCCTTGCCAGCGAGGAGCGCCTCTATGCCCTGTTTTGCGACATCCGCGGGGCTGCTTTCTTTTTTTCCTTCTGAGCCGACTTGCGTATCGTCCATTCCCGCTCGATGGAAGAAGTCTGTATCGGTGGGGCCGGGTTGAAGCGCGGTAACGGTGACCTTGGTATCGCGCAATTCGTAGCGAATACTATGGGCGAGCGAAAGGTCGAAGGCTTTTGTTGCGGCGTATACGGCTTCGCGCGGAGCGACCATTTCACCGGCTATGGACGCGGTAAATAATATTCGTCCGCGATTTCGTGAGGTCATGTGCTGCACGACGTATTTTGCGAGTTGCACTGTTCCTGCGCAGTTGAGGTTCACCATGTTCAATTCTTCTTCGAGGTTTGTCTCCGCGAAAAGTCCACCGACCCCGACGCCCGCGTTAATGCATGCGACATCGATGTCTCGGCCCAAAGAAATAACTTCGTCCCAGAATCGCTTGACCCCGTCTCGCGTCGCGAGATCCGCCTGGACCTCAACCACCTCGGTTCCATTTGTCCTCAAGCTTTCCGCCGCATTTTGTAATCGTTCCCCAGCCGAACAGATCGCCAGGTCATAACCGCGCCCTGCCAATTCCTGAGCCAATGCCAAACCGATTCCGCTGGATGCTCCCGTTACAACTGCAAAAGGACCTGACATGTTTTCCCCCATAAACGAATTGCGCGCTGATTACCCTCGATCCTAACCATAAATTTGGATCGAGGGCTCTCGAAATACCCCGAGTTGCGTATCTTCCGTGTTAGTTCACTGTAGCGATGGCGGAATTCGCAGAATCATGGACGGCATGGCTCACCCCCCTTGCAGCCGCGAAGTCGCCCTCGAAATGTCTCGCCACGAAACATGGCCGCGCTATTGCGACGGCTGGTATGGTACAAAAGACTCCGAAATATTTTGTTTTGCGCAATTTAAACGGCGTCCATCACGGGACTGGGAAGTTTTGTGAATGGAAGAATTGCCGAGGGGCATTTGTGCTGTTAAAAATGGCAGAAGACTTGCCGCTGAATGGTCCCATTGAGCAAGTTTGGAAACTTTTGCGCGACACCCCGCGTTTTGCGGGGCTCTTGCCGGGCGTTGAAAATGTTGTTCGGCTGAACGGCGACGGGAACGAAGGATACGCGGCCAAGGTGAGCGAGAAAATTGGTCCATTTAAAATTTCGATGAATCTGGAAGTGCACGTAACGGAGTCGGTTGAGCCATCGATGCTGAAAGCATCGCTCAAAGGAGCGGACTCGATGGGCCTCAACCGCATCACCGGCTCCATGCAAGTGGAGCTGACCGGCGCGGAGACCGGAACCCGAATGCACTTTGAAGCGTCGATAGAGGTGCTCGGAAAGCTCGCGACGCTGGGCGCCGTTCCCATTCGGCGAAGGACGACGCAAGTGTTCGCTGAATTTGCAAAAAATATTCAGCGACAATTTGCACGGGATATACGCCCCGCATCGAACGCATAGCGACCACGCCCGCGCACGGCGGCGAGCGCGCCCAAATGCCAGGAGAAATCTTGAATCTAGGATTTGAATTGAACGGAAAGCCGGCGACGCTTGAAATTCAGCCGCGCGAAACGCTCGCCGAGGTTTTGAGAGGGCGCTGCCGTCTCACGGGCGTAAAAATTTCCTGCGAAGCGCAAGTCTGTGGCAGTTGCACGGTGCTGGTCGACGGCCTGCCGGTCAGTGCATGCACGCTGCTTGCATATGAAGTGCGCGGCAAACGCGTGACGACGATTGAAGGCGTGGCCGAGGAATCGGGGAAGCTGCATCCCATACAGCAGGCGTTTCTGGATCATTTTTCGTTTCAATGCGGATTCTGCACGCCCGGCATGATTCTGGCAGCAAAAGCGCTGCTGGACGATGACAGCAATGTAACGGACGAAAAAATCGTCGCGCACATGAACGGCAACCTGTGCCGCTGCACTGGCTATTTACCGATTCTAAAAGCGATTCTCCAGGCCGCGGACGAAATGCGGGGTCAGAAGTGAAGCCGCTCAGCGAATTTCAAGTAGTCAACCATTCTGTTCCACGCGGAGACGGCATTGCGAAAGTAACCGGCGGCGCCATCTACACGAGCGACATGACGCTCGAACACATGGCCTGGGCAAAAATTCTGCGCAGCCCGTTTGCGCGCGCTCGAATTATTTCCATCGACACTTCCGAAGCCAGAAAACAACCGGGCGTGATCGATGTGCTGACCGGCTACGATTTGAAAGGCCTTCATCCCTATTACGGCCACGGCGTGAAAGACCATCCGTTGATTGCCATCGGACAAGTGCGCTTTGTGGGGGAGCCCGTGGCCGCGGTGATCGCCGAAACGGAGTTGGACGCGCAGGAAGCGCTCGCATGGATCAACATTGAATATGAGGAGATGACCGCGATCCTGGATGTGGACACCGCCATCGCAGAAGGAACGCCGCGCATTCACGAAACGGATTTCGCCGACGGTTCTTTTCGCGGCTTCGACGACTTCCCCGGAGCGGCTGGAAACATTTGCCAAGCCGTGCATGTGGGTTGGGGTGAGGTAGACGCTGCATTCGCTTCCGCCGCGCATGTCGCCGAAGGCGAATTTTATTTCCCCATGGTTTATGCGTATGCGATGGAGCCTTACGTCGCGATTGCGGATTTTGACGCGAAAGGGCACTTAACCGTTTATTCCTCGGCGCAGCATCCCTTCATGGTGCGCCATGATGTTGCTCACGTGTTCGGCCTGCCGCTCAACAGCGTGCGCGTGATCGTCCCTTACATCGGCGGCGGCTACGGAAGCAAATCCTATACCAAAATTGAGCCGCTGGTGGCGGCCTGTTCCTGGAAGTCCGGCCGCCCCGTCAAGCTGCAGTTGAGCGTGGAAGAAGCATTCCTGACGACTCGCGGAGACGATGCGCGCGTTCGAATTCGCACTGCCACCGACGCAAACGGAATCCTCGTGGCAAGGCAGGCGACGATTCATTTGAACACCGGCGCATACGCGGAAAATAGTCCGATGGTGTGCAGAAAGGCTGCCAACCGCATCGTCGGCCCGTACCGCATTCCTAACGTAAAGATCGATTGCTTTGCGGTATACACGAACACGGTTCCTGCGAGTTCATATCGAGGGCTGGGCGGCGCGCAGGTTACTTTCCCCGGGGAATCGCAGATGGATGAGCTCGCAGAAAAAGCGAGCTGTGATCCAATCGAGTTCCGGCTGAAAAATTTAGCGCAAAGCGGCGAGTCCATTCATCCGGGCATGCGTCCCATTGACGCCGACATTCCCGGCGACATTCGCGAAGCCGCGAAAATGCTGCACATGGACCGTCCGGTTACGCCGGGACATGGCCGCTCCGTATGCTGCTCGGCAAGCGACGCCGGAGCGCATCCCGTAACTCTCGCGATGGTTCAGGTGTACGCCGACGGCGCGGTGTCCGTATTGAGCGGAAGCACGGAGATCGGGCAGGGCAGCCACACGGTGCTCGCGCAAATTGCGGCGGAGGAAATGGGCGTGCCGCTGGAAAAAGTGCGGCTGATCGGTTCAGATACGGCGGTGACGTTGTTCGAGCGCTCGACTGGCGCAAGTCGCACGACGACTCTGATGGGCCGCGCTGTGCTGGAAGCGTGCCGCGAAGCGATTGCGCAGATTAAAGTAATGGCGCAGGAAGTATTCGCGGCGCCTGCGGAAAACTTGGTGGAAGAACGCGGCGGATTGCGCAGCGGAGAAACCTTTTTGACGTGGGCGCAGATCCTCGAAAAATATTTCAAGATGGAAGGCTGCAGCATCGTTGGCCGCGCCTACCTGCGGAAGGCAGGAGATCTCAACCTGATCCCGGTCTTCTGGGAAATTGGTGTGGTGGGCGCGGAGATTTCGCTGGACGAAGAAACGGGGATGATTTCGTTGGATTCACTCGTTACGATTGGTGACGTCGGCCTCGCGATCAATCCGGCCATGACGGAGGGGCAAGACTTGGGTGCCGCCACGATGGGCTTGGGGGCAGGTTTGTTCGAAGAGTTGATTTATGACGGTCAACAGTTGATGAACGGATCAATGCTCGAATACCGCGTGCCGCGCTTTTCCGATCTGGCAAAAAATATCGATATGAAACTCGTGCAAAATCGCGACGGCGTGGGTCCGTATGGCGCAAAGGGCGGCGGCGAAGGTGCGGTGAATCCCATATCGCCGTGCATTGCGAACGCGCTGTACAGGGCCAGCGGCGTGCGAATGAGAACCTTGCCGCTGACGCCCGAACGCGTGTGGAAAGCACTAAAAGAAAAAAAGGGAAAAGCGTTGTAGTTCAGCTGTAGCTCGCCTTCTCCCTAGCAGCACGGCATACCGGGCCGCGACGAAAGAGGCCTGCAAACATACGAAAATTCCAATAGATTAGTTCGATCCAGGAGTTATGACTACACTTAGCCGTTTCGAAATTCATCAGCCTGCCAGCGTGCTGGAAGCATCTCAGATGCTTGCGCAATACGGCGACGAAGGGGGGATCTACGCGGGCGGAACGGAATTGCTCCTCGCGATGAAGCATTCGGCGCTCAACTATCGCCACCTGATCGACCTTAAAGTGGTTCCCGGGCTGAACTCGATCGATGTGAGCGCTGGCTCGCTGATCATCGGAGCGACTTCAACCCACCGCAGCATTGAGCGCTCTTCGGTCGTACAGCAATACCAACCCGTACTGGCCGAAATGGAATCCCACGTGGCCAATGTGCGCGTGCGTGCCACGGGAACTCTGGGCGGAAATCTCTGCTTCGCGGAGCCGCATTCGGATCCTGCAACTTTACTGTTGGCGTTGGGAGCTTCGGTGCAATTGGAAAGCGCTGACGGTGCGCGCGAAATTCCAATCGAAGAACTTATCGGCGGCGCATATGCCAGCAATTTGCAGCCGGGTGAAATTCTCACGAACATTTCGGTTCCGGTCGCCAAACCAACCCATCGCGCTGCATACATTAAATTTCAAGTGCGCGAACGTCCGACGCTTGGCATCGGACTCTGGCTCGATACGCCCGATGGCGGGCAGACAATTTCATCCGCGCGAGTTGCCGTGGGCTGCGTCTGTGCATTTCCAACGCGCGGAATCGATGCGGAAAAATTACTCACGGGTTCTCGATGGCAAGCCGAAAAGCATCTGGGAGAGGCTGGCGACGCGATCGCTGACGCAGCCGATCTGGTAGACGACCACGAAGGCGGCGCTGAATATAAACGTCACCTGATTCAGGTTTACTTGCAACGAGCGCTACATAAAGCATTGGCCTAGCGCGCATTCATTGTGCGAGGGTCGCAATCGAAATGTTACAGTTCGCCTGATTCCCGCGGAGGAATTCTTGAGGACTAGCTTCGGAGTGGCTGGCACGCTTCTGCCTTTTGCCGTGCTGTTCTCCGCATTCTTGATTTTTAAAATGGACGCATTCAGGGCCAGCCTCTCCGCGTGGGTCGTGGAATTGTTTCTCGTACTCGTTTTCTACCACATGTCGTTTGTAAAAAGTCTGGAAGCGTCGGTGTGGGGAAATCTTTCCATGTGGACCGGCTTCCTGGTCCTCTACATGGGACAACTTTTCGGCCAGGCCTATCGCAGCACGGGATTGCTGGAAATCCTGCTCGAATCGATTCGCTCGATGCTGCCGAGCCGCGACGTGGAAGGCAGATCGGTAGCGCTCGTCACACTTGTCGCCGGATTCATAGGCGCGTTCAATGGATTTGCTACGTATCCAGTCACGATCCCCGGCCTTGTGGATATTGGATTTGACGGAGTGCAGGCCACAACAAGTTATCTCGTTTATTTTTCATGGACGATTCCGTTTAATAGCCTTTTCATTGCGCCAAATATTTCAAACGCGGCGAGCCATGTGCCGGTCGTAGACATTGTGCGCGTCGGCGGCCTGCTTACCATTCCACTTGTGCTGCTTTCGCTGTTGGGGTTCTTGAAAATTTTAGGATTTCGATTTTTTGCGTGGAAAACGCAAGCCTTGTTCTGGATCACCGGGCTTGCCAACGTGATTGCTATCATCCTGTTTACGCAAATCTGGCCCGCTTATTATATTTTTATGATGATCGGGGGCGCCTTACTTTCTCTCGCGGGGTTGTATGTTTACGGGCGTCTCGCCAAACGCAATGAAGCGAAACTGCAAAACGTCACGCAATCATCGCTCTCCTATTCCGGTTCGGGGCTATTCAAAGCGTACGCGCCACTTCTCCTGGGCGTCGTCATTGTGATGTTGACCAGGGCGCACAGCGTTTCGGCATGGCTGGACCACTTTCAATTTGGAATTTCCGCGTGGGGATACAATCGGATCTCGATTAATATTTTGACGACAGCGGGTTTCTACATTTTTATCACCGCGGTCGCCTGTTACCCGTTCCGGTCGAAAGATGCAAATGCTGTGAAGGATCTTGCCGTGGCCAGCAAGCGAAGTATCAGAAGCCTTTCAACGCTGGCGGTCGGCAGCGCGGCGGTGTACCTGATGGTTGATTCGGGGCAGATCGCGCAGCTTGGAAAAATCCTCGCCAGCGGCGGAAAATTTGTGTACTCGTCCTGCTATCCGCTGGTGGCGTTTTTGGGAGGCATGGCCTTCGGCCAAGGACTGCCGGGCGATTTTCTTTTTTCGCGGATGCAGGTTTCCATTGCGCCGACTCTAGGGATCCCGCTGATGGTACTGGTCGGAATTATTCTGGTGGTGACCATGGGCCCGCCAAATGCGCTGAAGCCCACGCAGATCGCTTTTAGCGCTTCGCTGGCAAATGTGAAAGGACGTGACGGCGAAATTTTTCGTATTTGTTTGCCATGGGTGTTGTTACAGCTTGTGGTAACGGTAATTGTTTCCGTCATTCTCGTCTATTGGTGGAAGTAGAAGCAGTTCGCGGCAGTTTTGCTATAGCCCGTCTCTTAAGAGGCGGGGTTTAGATGCAGGGACATTCAAGTTGCATGTGATATCAAACCCCTGCCACTAAAGAGCCAAGACACGATGGCAGCGTCTCTCGTCAGCGTTTTTCTAGGAGTATTGAAATGAGCGGTGAACAAAAGCAAATCGCGTCCGGACCCAGCCCGGATTTTCAAACGCATTTGGCGCGGCTCGAACAATTGGGGCTGCTGGTGCGCGTGAACCGTCCCATTAATAAGGATACGGAATTGCATCCGCTCGTTCGTTGCCAGTTCCTTGGCGGCATTCCTGAGAACGAGCGGCGCGCATTTCTTTTTACCAACGTTGTCGATTCGCACGGGCGCCGATACGACATTCCCGTCGTCGTCGGGGCACTCGCCGCTTCACCGAAAATTTACGCGGCCGGCATGGGATGCGCGGTGGAAGAAATTGGCGCTGCCTGGGATCATGCCGTCGCAAATCCGATTCCGCCCTCCCTCGTAAATTCCGCGCCCTGCCAAGAAGTAATCATCCGCGGCGATGAATTGAAAAAGCCAGGCGGAGGTCTGGCAAGGCTTCCCGTGCCGATATCCACTCCGGGTTTCGACGCGGCTCCGTATCTAACGGCAACTCTTTGCATCACGCGCGACCCTGAAACTGGGATTCGCAACATGGGCACGTACCGTGGCGCACTGAAAGCAACGGACCGACTTGGCGTGCGCATGTCGTCGAGAATTGGCGGCGCGGGCGGGTACCTGCATTGGCTGAAATACCAGAAGCGAAAAGAACCGATGCCGTGCGCAATTGTGATTGGTTGCGCACCCGTAGTGGTTTACACGGGACCGCAAAAATTCGCCGCAAACGTGGATGAAATTACGATTGCAGGGGGCGCGGCGGGCGCGCCGATTCGCACCGTAAAGTGCGTGACGCTCGATTTGGAAATCCCGGCGGATTCCGAGATTGTCATCGAAGGGCTAATCGATACCGAATTGCTTGAGCCGGAAGGGCCGTTTGGCGAGAGCAACGGGTACGTCGCGCTGGAAGATTACAACATGATCATGCAAGTCACGGCCATTACCCACAAACAGAGGCCCATTTTTGCGTCCATCCTCAGCCAGGTCACGCCGAGCGAGTCGAGCGTGATTAAAAAAGTCGCCTACGAACCAGCGTTTCTCGCCCATTTGCGCGACGTGTTGTCGATCAAGGGAATTCGCCGCGTGGTGATGCATGAACCACTGAGCAATGTTCGCCCGATTATTTTCTTACAATTTGAGAGCGATACGCCGCGCACAGAAGTGTGGCGTGGATTGCGCGGTGCTTCCGCGAAGCAAGCCGACTGCGGAAAAATTGTGATTGCCGTAAGCCGCGACATCGACCCTTCGAACACGGATGCCGTGTTGTGGTCGCTGGCTTACCGCTCAAATCCCGCCGAAGATGTGCAGATCGAACCGTACCGCTCGCGAGGCCATGCGCCAAAGTCCGGCTTACAAGCTTTGGACTCGACGATGCTCATTGACGCTACTTTAAAAGGTTCGATGCCGCCGCTGGCGCTGCCAGCCCGCGAACCCATGGAGCGCGCACAAGAAATCTGGAAGGAGTTGGGACTTCCGCCGATTTCTGTTCGTGCCCCGTGGCACGGTTATTCGCTGGGCGACTGGAGCGACGCGTGGGATCATTTCGCGCGGAACGCCGTTGCCGGCGCGTGGGAGGAAAATGGAGCCAATACCGCAACGCGGCGGCGAGGCGGCCTAACGCCTGAAACACCCGTTCGGAATATTGAGGGGCGCGACAAATCGTAGCAGCGTAATTTCGGCGATCCTATCTGTATTAGAGTCCGAAAAAGTAATTCGATCTTTCAGTCGAAAAGGAATTTTATGGCGGTCAACTCTTCGACATCGGAAGCAGCGTCGCGCGAGTTCTTTGATGTTGGTATCAATGATTTCCTTCCGCCCGGCCAACTTCTGATTCTTGGTTTGCAGAATGTTTTTGGAATGACGGGAATGTTCGTATTTCCCGGGCTACTTGGCCGATCCTTCAATCTGCCGCCGGAAAAAATTGCTTATCTTTATGCAATGACGTTCGCCGTGTGCGGCGTCATCACCGTTTTGCAATCCATATTCCTGCTTCGCCTCCCAATCGTCCAGGGACCATACGCCGGCAGCTTCGCTGCTTTGATCTCCGTCGGGCATTTGCAAAATGGCGGTCTGGGCGCAGCGTATGGATCTTTCTTTGTTGCATCGCTGATCTGGTGCGCGCTGACATTGCCCGTGCGCCGCTTCAGTGGTATCGGCCTGTTCGCACGGTATCTTCGCGCACCCATCATTTCAGGAATGATTGTGATGCTCGTCATCATTCAGATCTCGAGTGTTGCGTTGCCAAACTGGATCGGCTTACCGTCGAGTTCCGGATTTCCCGTAATAAACATTCTCTCAGGAGCCGTGGCTATCGCAATCGTGATTGGCGTGACGCTTTGGGGCGGACCACGTCTGCGCCGCGGAGCAATTCTGGCCGGTCTTGCGCTGGGGACGACGTGCTATGCAATCTTCAGGCCCATTTCATTCGCCGCCGTTGCCAGCGCGCCAGTGCTGGTCGCGCCGCGCTGGTTTCCCTTTGGATTCGGAGTGCGCGCGGATCTCGTACTCGTTTTTCTGCTCGTGCTGATTCCCCCCGGGATGGGATCGATGGCCATGTATCAGATGGTTGCGGACTGGGGAAATGAAGAACTTTCATCCAAGCGCATGGCGGAGGGTGTTTTCGGAATGGCGATCGGATCCGTGCTGGCCGCAGTTGTAGGCGGGCTCAGCACTATCGCGTATCCGGACAATATTGGCATGTTGCGCGCCACCCGCGTCGGCTCGCGCTATGCGACACTCGCGGCCGGAATTCTACTGATCGCGCTCGGTGGCTTCGTCAAGTTTGACATGTTGCTGGTCGTGGTCCCCACCCCTGTAATCTCCGCAACCGCAACTTTACTTTTTGGAATGGTCTTCATGCACGGGGTCCATATGCTCGCAAATGTGGAATGGGACGAACGAAAATTTATGGTGGCGGGGCTGGCACTTCTCGTCGGACTTGGCGGATTATTTATTTCACAGGACGCCTTGCAAAGCATGCCGCTATTGGCAAGGCTCGCTATTCAGCAGCCCGTGATTTCCGGTGGGCTCACACTTGTGATGTTGCATTCCATTCTCTGCTCGATTCCTCACGCCCAGGCCGGCACTCGGCCATAGCACAGGTTTCAAAACTGCCAATGGGAAGCCGACGAAAAGGGAAAGCTGCCGCCCGCAGAAGTGTCGCTGAGGGCTTCGCCATCTGTTCTGTTCGATGCCTTCGCTGTGCTTGCCTGTCCAGAGGGGGATACCGTTGCGTCGGCGCATTGTAGACTGAGATGTACATAGGTCGTCGTTACGGCGATCCGAGGTTCAGGATCGATGAATCAAAAACGCAGCGTCACCTCCACTCAAGTTACAGAATGGAAAAACGGCGAAGCTCGTCGAACCGACGATTTCCTGGCTGGGGAAGAGCCTCTCGAAATGCGCATCGGGAATCGTGCGTATGGGGTGACGATGCGGACGACAGGCAATGACCGCGAACTAGTTGCCGGATTTCTTTTTACCGAAGGCGTTATTTCGTGTCGGGAGCAGTTGCTGGAGCTTGATGTCGACCAGGACGCATCGTCCATGGGAAACGTCATTCAAATTCGTCTCGCTCCCGAGGCGAACATTCCTGACGGCGAAACTCGCGGATTTTCTGCGGGTTCCGCTTGCGGCGTTTGCGGCAAGGCCTCGATCGAGCGGATTAGAAATCGAAATATAGGTCGTCCAGAGAGCGGGACGCGTTTCGAACCCGCTATGCTCTGCACGTTGCCGGAAAACTTTGCGCCGCGCAGCCAATCTTCGGTCGAACTGGCGGCTTGCATGCCGCCGCGCTTTTCGATTCACACGGTGAAATGGTGGTCTTGCGCGAGGACATTGGACGTCACAACGCTGTGGACAAAGTAATTGGCTGGGCTTTAAACGAAGGCAAAATTCCCCTTAAAGGATTTGCTCTACTGGTAAGCGGACGTGGCGGGTTCGAAATTATACAAAAGGCGCTGGTGGCTGGCATTCCGCTGCTCGCTTCCGTATCCGCGCCGTCCAGTCTTGCCGTGCAGCTCGCCAGAGAGTTGGGTCTCACACTCGTTGGATTTCTGCGCGGGGAGCGATTTGTGATTTACGCGGGTGAGGAACGCCTCAGTATTTCCGCTCGCGTTGTGTCGGCGGGGAAATAGTTTTATTCCCCCCACTCCGCAACTCGTAGTGCGTCTTGGCCTCCAGATAGTCTTCATAAACATTCATGTTCGTCAGTACCTTCCCGGTTGGATCGACCGAATGCCACTCAGCCGAATCCACAAATTCAACGTCGAGATCGCTCAACGCTTCCGTAACCTTGCGAATGCCCGCTGAAAACGCAGAGATCAGCAACGGGCCACACTCACGACGGTAGACGGCGGCAAGCGGTTCAGGCCCTCTGCCGGCGCAGGGAACGACCGCCAACTTTTCCGAGGATGACGCCCTGCAAAGAATCCAATTCAGCCAGTCATGCGAAAGATACGGCAGGTCACACGCTACGATAAGGTTCCACGGCGCTGCCGAGTTTGTGAGCGCCGCTATGATTCCGGCAAGCGGGCCTTCTCGTTGCCCTTCGGCGTCTGAGTCTCTGGAATAATCCGCGATTCCGCGTAACCCGAACGGAGCGTAATGCTCGCGAGGACCTACGACCGTCACGTCCGCGACTAAGACTTCGAACAAGCGGGCCGTGCGTACGACTAGGGGCACCCCATCGAGTTCGAGCAAGGCTTTATCTCGCCCCATGCGCGAACTCGTCCCTCCCGCGAGAATAAAACCCGCCGCCTTAATTCTTTCCTCGCAAGCCGAGTCAGCTCCTTCATAAGCCGGTGTCATAGTGCCATCCTATCACTCCCGTTTTGTGGCGGTGTCAGACAAGGTAATTGCAAATCGCAGTTTGCGAATCCGTAGATCACCCGATTGAAATGAAAAATGATCGCCGTAAATAATGGCTAGGATGCTTGGAGTATTCGTAGAGATTCGAAGTCATAGAATCGCATAATTCGTTGCGAATTTATTCACAAAGGACGTCCGAGATGCCGCGAAAGCCGAGCAAAACATGGGTCAAAACAGTAAAGACCGATTCGACGCATCCACAGGCAGGACTATTCACGAAAGATGCGGCCACGATAGCCAAGGCCTTGGCCTCGAAAAAAGTATCGCCCAAAGGGCCTCAGTCGGGGATGAGAATGCTTACTTATTTCATCAATCGAGGGGGAAGCGGACTAACTGAATCGCGGCGCAGGGAACTGGAGAAGGCGAAAGCCATACTGTCCGATCGCATCCGCGCAGCGAAGGATAAGACCAAGTCGAATAGCTAAGTCGATCAGGAACCCCTTCGCACGCTTCTCGAATGCCAATCACTCGCTACAGACTCGCCTCGATGCTATTCTCCTGCCTCTGTGACAGCGAGTCGCGAATCCGGCAACTGCCACGCACCCGAATTAGCTCCTATACCAGTTTGAGGCCGAGTCAAATTGGCAATCCCCACACTTTCGGACTTCGCGTTCGCCGTATCTTTTCGATCCGTCCTACCGATGTCGGACCGCCTGAGGTGATGGCGCAGAAATTGTGGCGATCCGATCCAGCGGATATGCTTTAGGTGGGCCAGCACAGAGATCTCCGTGGCGAAAAACAGCGGGCAGGGAAGTCCCGTCCCAAATGATGAATTATGTGGAAACGCGTCGCCGGAATTTCAGCCATTGAGCGGCTTGACGAAGACCACTCAAATCGGCAGCGGCGTTGGCAGTCCATGGGAGAACTGGAATACTTGAGCGCGGTTCAGGTCGAACGATTAACGACGGCGTCAGTTTTGAAAAAAGAAAAGCGACGATTTGTCCACGACCAGGGAAATATAGCTTTGGCGTTGTCGTTACCGCCGCAGAGTGTTGCTGCGGTCAGCATGGAGTTCGACCGAGCGTGAACCTGCACCAAGGAGATCGCCAGGAATGAATGAATCATCTTTCGTTTCCAATCCGGTGGGGACAGACTCGGAGATGCTGGACCACCTGCGTCGCGAAACGTTCGATTATTTTCGTCACGAATTCAACCCTCAAAATGGCCTGATCGCGGATAAAACTCAACCGGGGTCGCCCTCTAGTATTGCGGTGGTGGGAATGGGCCTCAGCGTCTTCGCGGTGGCAGTCGAAAGAGGCTTACTTTCACGAGCCGAAGCAATCGACAGGACTCTAACGATTTTAAAATTCTTTCACTCCAGCCCTCAAGGGCCGGAGCCCGATGCGACTGGATATAAAGGATTCTATTATCATTTTTTGGATATGCATACGGGTCGCCGGGCCTGGCGATGTGAATTGTCAACGATCGACACCGCCATTTTCATGGCAGGTGTGCTTACCGCGGCGAGCTATTTTACCGATTACAACGATAAAGAAACCGAGATACGAGAAAAGGCGGAGGCGCTTTACCGCCGCGTCGATTGGCGATGGGCCCTGGATCATGGCGCTACTATCCGCCACGGGTGGAAACCTGAAACTGGGTTTCTCCCGTACCGGTGGGATACGGGCTACAGCGAAGCTCTCATTCTCTACGTGCTTGCTTTGGGCTCACCAACATTTCCGATCGATCCTAAGGGCTATACCGATTGGACTTCCACCTTTTTATGGAAAAGAGTCTATGACATAGAATATTTGTACGCTGGACCGCTGTTCATTCACCAGATGTCTCATTTGTGGCTCGATTTTCGCGGCATTCACGATGACTTCAACAGAAAAACCGCGATCGATTACTTCGAGAATACCCGGCGGGCTACCTACGTTCACAGGCGATATGGAATCGAAAATCCGATGGGATTTTTGCACTACCACAAATATAACTGGGGACTAACGGCGAGTGATGGCCCAGGGCCCGCGATCCTCGACGTGAACGGAATACGGCGGGAATTTTTCGACTATATTGCGCGCGGCGCGCCATTTGGCCCGGATGACGGAACGGTTTCTCCGTGGGCAGTAGTGGCTTCACTTCCATTTGCTCCTGAAATTGTCATCGAAACGATTCGTCACGCCATTGAACATTTCCATTTAAAGAAGCGCAGCCCGTATGGATTTGACGCAAGTTTCAATTCAACCTTTCCTGATACAACCAGAAATCAACATGGCTGGGTTTCTCCGTGGATCTTCGGACTGAATCAAGGCCCGATTATTCTCATGACTGAAAATTTTCAGTCGGAGCTGATCTGGAAGACGATCCGCAAATGTCCTTTCATCGCAACGGGCTTGCGTCGCGCGGGATTTCGCGACGGTTGGCTGGACCAGTTAGAACATACAGATAGCGGAACCGTGCGATGACAAACAGATACGTTTGATTTCCTCCATGCTGAAAACCGCGAGCTGAATTCGATGTGGCCTGCGCGGGCTACAAAATTATTGTGAACATCTTTGCAGAAGGATACGATGTTGCCAATGCGTGCTCCAGTTTGAAAATTCTACTGCGTCGATCCGCAAATTTCGCGGACCGGAGGCTCAAATGAAGAAACGATTATTCAGCGCCATTTGCACGGCGGCGGCCACGGCCTTACTAATTGCAATTTCTGGTCCGGCGATGGCACAGACTGCGCAGGTTTTACCGATCCCCGAAGCACCGGTGGCCGCCAATATTCCCAGCGCTCACGAACTGCCCGACCCGAATTTGACATATAGGATCGCATTTGGCATCAAAAATCCTGCGCCGAAAATCGACGAGATAAATCCCGGGCTGATCTCCGTGGCACGGTATTTTAATACGCTGGCCCTGAATGGCGTGCCCGCGGATCATCGTAAGATCGTCGTAGTATTCCACGGCGCCCCAATTTTCCTCAACAACGATGCCTACAAGGCGCGTAACGAGGGCCATGACAATCCGAATATTGCCTTAATCCGTAGCATGAAGAAGGCGGGAATCGATTTTCGCGTCTGCGGTCAGGAACTTCTGGCGATGAAGATCGATCTCGAGTCAGTGTTGCCCGAAGTACAGATCGACCTATGGGCCATGACGACGGTCACCAATTTGCAGACTCGCGGTTATATTTATATCGCAGGGAATTAGAGAGTTTCCACACCTCGATAAAATCCGTGATCGCGCAGCTGACGGACGAAAGTGAATCGGAGGCATTAGGATGAGACGCGTCTTGGTGATCTTAACGTTGCTGGTCATCGCGCCGGTTTCATGTCGTTCCGTGCTTGCACAGGGCGTCACCGATCTCCGCGCTTTTGAAAAGCGCTGTACGTCTTGCCACGGCAACCCGAGTATCGCCCAAGCTCCTGACGGATTAGCGCTACGGAAGCTCACTCCAGAAGCGGTGTATGCCGCGATCACCACCGGAAGCACGCACGCGAAGCTAGTGGATGTCACCGAAGAAGAAAAGCGCATGATCGCGGGATACCTCGGCGGCCGCAAGGTGGACGCGGCGCGGCTGACTGACGCGAAATTAATGTCGAACCCGTGCCCAGCAAATCCAGTGATCAAATCTTTGGCGTCGGAGCCGTCGTGGAACGGCTGGGGTGCGGATCTCACGAATGCGCGGCTGCAATCTGCGAAAGCTGCAGGAATGACTGCCGATGATGTTCCGAAGCTCAAGCTGAAATGGGCTTTCGGCCTGCCCGCGGCGGAGATCATGTGGGCGCAGCCCACGATTGCCGCGGGCCGCGTGTTTGTCGGAGCCGATAGCGGCGCAATCTACTCCATTGACCAGGCGACCGGCTGCGTACACTGGTCTTTTCAGGCGGACGCCGGAGTGCGCAACGCCATCACCGTTCGAGCTATCAAGGGGCAAGGTGCCGCGAAATTCGCGGTCTATTTCGGCGATATAAAGGCAAATGTTTACGCGGTGGACGCGTTAACCGGCAAGCAGCTCTGGAAAACAAAAGTGGAAGAAAATCCGGTGGCGCGCATTACGGGAGCGCCCATCGCATTCGAAGACCGCTTGTATGTTCCGGTCGCTTCCACTGAGGAACGCGCCGCGGGATATAGCACCACGTATCCATGCTGCACATTTCGCGGAAGCGTCGCCGCGCTCGATGCCAACACAGGCAAGCAAATCTGGAAGACCTTCATTATTCCAGACGCGCCGCAGCCCCGGAAGAAAGCCGCTTCGGGCGTGCAGCTGTGGGGCCCCGCGGGAGGGGCAGTCTGGGATTCGCCGACTCTCGATCCCGCGCATCATGCGCTATACATCGGAACCGGCGACGCGTACACGGATACGGAGCAACCGATCAAGACGACGGATGGCATCATGGCCATCAACATGGACACAGGCAAAGTTCTTTGGAGCGCGCAGGATACAGCGAACGATATCTGGCTCGCCGGATGCGGGCCGCAAAACACTTCTGAAAACTGCCCGAAGGATATTGGTCCCGACTATGACTTTGGCTCATCCCCGATTTTGCGGACGCTGCCCAACGGCCACCGGATTCTTGTCGCCGGACAAAAGAATGGAATTGTCTGGGCACACGATCCGGATGAACAAGGCGCGGTCGTCTGGAAAGTCCCGCTTGTGGATAAAGCGATGCGCGGCGTAATTACTTTTGGGGGAGCCGCAGATGAACAGAACGTGTACTTTGGCCTGAGTACGGGAGGGATTGCGGCTGTTCAATTATCGAACGGCGAAAAGAAATGGTTCGCGCCGATCGCTGCCGCGCAAGAGGGCCGGGGCGGGGGCCAATCCGCGGCCATCACGGCAATCCCCGGAGTAATTTTCTCCGGCGGGTGGGACGGCATGCTCCGCGCGTTTTCAACGGCGGATGGCCATCCTCTCTGGCAGTACGATACAACGCAAGAGGTCAAGACCGTGAATGGCATTCCGGCAAAGGGCGGTTCGATGGGAGCTCCGGGCCCCACCGTGGCGGGCGGCATGCTCTTCGTGGGATCGGGATACACATTCGGCGCCGGCGCAACCGGTAACTTGCTGCTGGCATTTTCTGTTCAATAAACTCGAAAAACATGCTGCATCTTGGACGCGCAGTGGTTATTTGGACATAGGAAGAGTGGCCGAGGCACCGACAGCGGGTCTCCACTTCCCATCTTTCTTCACGAATACCCGGGCATACGTGACTTCTCGTACGACAGCCAGCTTCCCAGTCTCGTCGAGGTACCAGTGCTCGGTTTTGTTGTTGGGAGCTACGTGTTCGAAGTCGGGCTGGCCAGCGCGATTCAGTCGAACTTTGAATAGCGTGTGATCCACCGCCATCGCAAAATTTCCGTTATTGTAGACCGCCATCAACCTGAAGTCCGTTGGATTGGGTCCTTCCCCCTGCACCACGTCCGGATATGTTTTGGCGCCGGCGGTTTGCCCTGCAACCATCTGCGCCTTCGTCTGTGTCCCGCTTCCAGGATTCATCTCAAAGAATTGGTCATCCCAAAACTTTGCCCGCGAATCCACACAATCTTGCCTGACCGGCTTGAAATACTTTCCCTGGCAGAGCCATTCGAGATTTGCATCTCGAAGCGTCGTCTCCAATTCCACCCAGGCTTTGTCGCCTTTCTTCATTTGTTGAGCGGATGCAAAAGATGGGAATACAACAAGAGTGATGAGCAACAGAATACGAGTTCGTATCATCGAAAGTTGCCTCCATTGGCTGCGCTTATACTCCTCGGCTACTATCGAGTCAATAGGGGCGCGCCGTTGCATCATGTGAAAATCTGAAATATTGGAGAAGTTCCGAGTGTTTTCCGTTCGAACAAGGGCGCCGTTAAGCCATTGTGAATACTGGCTTCCGTGCGTTCTATGTTGAGCTGCTTTCTGCGCGATTCTGAGGTTTCGAAAACAAAATGAAAAAAGTTGCATTTCCGGGAGCTGAGCGAAAAGTGATCGAGGAATAATCGGAGGCTGAGCTTTCAACCGTTGCGTTGACATCGTCGGGCTGGAATGCTACCGTCCTGCCAATTGGTGACCCCTTAATGTCAGATTCCGAAGAGGCCGTGCAAATATTGCCCGGGGGAATTCGGCTGGATCGGCGTGCGGGAGAGGTTTGCAAAAACGGACTCAAGATTGTAATTCCTGAACAATTGGTCCGGCTCTTGAGCCTCTTGGGCGAGCATCCGGGCGAAGTTGTCACGCGAGAAGAAATCCGCAATAATCTTTGGTCGAATACCTACGTCAATTTCAATGACAGTATCAATTCGGCGATTCGCAGGCTGCGCAATTATTTAGGAGAAAGAACCGGTTCTCCTCAATTGATCGAAACCCTACCCGGACATGGTTATCGGCTCATTTTGCCCGCAAGTCGGCCAAATTCAGTCACAACATTTCCTGATAGCCGACAATTGCAGACGAATCCCAATATCGCTGTCCTGCCATTTGAGAATCTGTCCGGCAATCCCGCCGAGGATTGCATGGCGGATTGCCTGACGGATGCGATCATCACCGAGTTGGCCAAAATTCGGGGATTGTGCGTGAAGCCTCGATGCACGGTAATGGCTTACAAACACGCGCGACCGAGACTAGCCACCATCGGCCGAAAACTAAAAGTAAGTATGGTGTTGCAGGGATCGCTCGTCCATTTTGACGACCGTCTGCGCATCACCGCCCAACTGCTGAGCGTCGAGTTGGAAGAGCATGTTTGGACGGAAAGCTACAGCTGCAAAACATCCGACGTGCTGGCGTTTCAAACGGAAGTTGCCGAGCGTATTACCAGGCAAATTGCTCAAAAATTGGTCCCTGCATGGAAGCCCCGCGGATCGTACATTTCGCCGGTGAGGGTGGCGCACGATTCGTTTCTTAAGGCCCACGACTACTTTGAAACTTTCACGAACGATGGATTCTGGAAAGCGCGGCAATATTGGAAAAAAGCAGTTCGCCAGGATCCTTCTTATCCGCAGGCCTACGCCGGTTTGGCAGAAACCTATAACATGCTGGGTATGACCGGACTACTCGAGTCCGGAGATGCTATGGAAGAAGCGAGAGGCGCTGCAAAAACGGCTTTGAAAATTGATGACTCACTAGCGGGGGGACACAGCGCGCTGGCCCAAACCTATGCCGTCGAATGGCAATGGCACGCGGCGGAGCGGGAGTTTAACAGTGCTCTTGAGTTGGACCCGGTCCTGACGGACAGCAATCCATGCCATTACGTTGAATTTCTTCTCGCGGTAAAGGGCCCGAAACAAACGATCATGGAAATTGAGCGCCTATGTGCGGCCCAACCTTCGTCGGGATTCCTGGGACTCATGCTCGGCTGGGCGCATTACGCGAATCATGATTACGATTCCGCCGTGCGCGAGCATCAGGATATCATTCGGAGGAATCCGAAGCACACGTTAGCCCACTTGTTACTCGCGCTCGATCTTTCACAGAAGCAAGAACATGCGACTGCCATAGAGGAGTGTTACAGAGTGCTGGCACTCGGCAAAACGCGTCTGGCACTCAATGCGCTGGGGTACATTTACGCTGCGGCCGGTGACAAAGGTCGGGCCAAGGAAATTCTCATTCACTTGAGGCGGCTGCAGAGGACGAGTTTCGCTTCCCCTTACGCTTTCGCTGCCATTTATGCGGGACTAGGAGAAACGCACGCGGCCTTTGATTTTCTTGAGCGTGCTTACGAATCGCATGATCCCGAGCTAACCTGGTTGCGGTGGGATCCTCAGCTGGACAATCTGCGGTCCGATTACCGCTACCAAAGCCTGCTCAACCGGATCGGACTGCAAGCCCTTCCTAGGAAGTCCTACTCTGAAACGAACCAGCTGGCGGACATTGAGGTATCGTCGGCGTAAATCCAGTTTCACAGAACACGCCAAGCCATACTTATTCTTTCGCCAGCCGTCAGTTCCCGCAGGCTGCATGCTTTTCCTTCCATTTGACACCACTCGCATGAGGTTGTCGGCGGTTCTAAACATCCACTTTTCGATTTTTAACCTCATTCGTCAGTTCGTTTAGCTTTTTTTCAGCACTCGATCACTCCGTTTCATTTGACTTACCTGACCTTCAAAGCCAGATTCAGCGCACCAAGTCACGGTCGTTGCGGAGTGGGCCGTAGCGAACCGTGGTACGAACTATTCAGAAGGTTGCACTCAGAAAAAAACGAAGTTGCAGAGGTGAAATCGCTATTCAAGGCATGGCCTTTGCAGACGCGTTACCTGAATCGGGGCGCAGTCCGAACAGGACGGAGGCGAAATCATGACGTTGTTCGCAAGCACAAACCGTATGTACGCAATCGTATTGCTCATGATCTTGGGTGTTTTCGGCATTTATTCAGAGCCCGGGTTACGCGCGCAAGTCACCGGCGGCACAATTCAGGGAACGGTTAGCGATGCAACCGGAGCCGCAATACCCAACGTCGACGTGTTGATCACCAACGTGTCTACAAACGAGGTAACCACCCTGAAGACGAATGAAGCGGGTCTCTACTCCGCTCCAAACCTTCTGCCAGGCCCTTACAAAGTTACCTCCAAATCCACCGGGTTTTCGACGGCGGTCGTCAATGGAATCGATTTGACGGTCGGAGCGCAGCAGGCAATTAACATTACGATGAAAGTTGGCGAGACTTCCCAACAGGTGGAAGTCAGCGCCAGCGCGGTGGCGATCGAAACGGCGTCCTCGGAAATCAGTGACGTCGTCTCTGGACCCGCCGTTCGCGAGTTGCCTTTGAACGGACGCTCGTGGACGGACCTTGCTCAACTCCAGCCCGGCGTCAACGCCGTTCACACGCAGGCGGCGGCCAACACCACGGATCGTGCCTCACGGGGATGGGGCGCGGTAATCACCATCTCGGGCGCGCGCCCGACGCAAAACAACTATCGCCTCGACGGCATCAGCCTCAACGACTCGTTTAACGCCGCCCCTGGAAGTTTTCTTGCCGGCAATCTCGGTGTGGATGCAATTGGAGAATTTTCCGTTCTCACCGGAAATTTTCCCGCGGAATACGGCAAGTCATCGGGAGGCGTGATTAACGCCATCACAAAATCCGGGACAAACCAGATACACGGTTCCGCATACGAGTTCATGCGCAACAGCGCGGCGGATGCGAAAAACTTCTTCGATCCCGCCGGGCCCACTCCGCCATTTCGCCGCAATCAATTCGGCGCATCGGTTGGGCTGCCAATCCAAAAAGATAAAATGTTCTTTTTCGCGGATTACGAGGGGCTGCGCCAATTCGTATCGTCCACGAACGTTTCAAACGTCCCGACAGCCTTGGCACGAACCGGCGTGCTTTCATCGGGGACTGTCGCGGTCAATCCGCTTACGGCCCCATATCTGCCGCTGTGGCCGTTGCCAAACGCACCCGGACCGAACGTGGATGTTGGGCGGTATAATTTTGCAGGATTGCAGGAGACTCCTGAAAATTACGGTATTTTCCGGATCGATCGAAAAATTTCCGACAAAGACAGCTTGTTTGGAACTTTTTCCCTGGATCGGCAATCGCAAGCCTCTTCCGATTCGCTCAATGATCTGCTAACGAATAGATTCCTCAACCGGTACGTCTATGCGATCGGTGAGGACCATACTTTTTCCCCGTCTTTCGTCAATGTCGTGCGGCTTGGCTATTATCGCGAAAACATCAGCTCTCCCAGCGGTGCAACGCCGATTAATCCAATAACGGCAAACACTTCGCTTGGACTCACTCCCGGCCAAACGATTGGAAGGATCATTATCAACGGCCTCACCACATTCCAAGGCGGACTTACGCTTTGGCAGACGACACACACCATCTGGAACTCTTATCAAGGCACCGACGACATCTTCATCACCAAGGGTAAGCACCAGATCAAGATGGGTGTCGCCATCGAAAAAGACCAAAGAAACACCGGCGGGCCGGGAGGATTTGCCGGCGGTTGGACCACCTTCCCGAACTTCCAAGCGTTTCTTGCTGACGCGCCATCATCTCTGATTGCCAATTCAGGGCCAGGAGACCTTTCCTATCACCTTAGCCAATGGATCCCTGCCGCATATGTGGAGGACGTTATCCATGTGACTCCACGTCTTACCGCGACGTTGGGTCTGCGATACGAATTTGCAACCGCCCTGGATAGCAAGGGTACCGGAACGATTTCGAGCTTACAGTGCCAAGCTTGTGAATTTCCCATCTTAAGAGAGCCCATCACGGAAAATCCCGCGCTTCTGGCGTTGGTGAATTCCGCGTTTCAGATGGAGCACCAAAACCCAGTTTATGGACCGCTTATTGCTCATATGCCCCGTGATAATTTTGCGCCGCGTGTGGGACTTGCCTGGGATCCATTTGGTGATGGAAAGACATCCGTACGCGCAGCCTTTGGCGTGTATGACGTCCTGATTCAGTTTCCCAACTATGGAAGCGCTATTGGGTCAAGCTGGCCAGGCTTGCAATCAACCAATTCTGCGGCTATCGCGCCGGGAACATGGCCGTCCGGGACATTCTCGACGGGCTCCGCCAATCTCAATACGAAACGTGTCGATTATATTCAGCAAAATCCACCTACGAACTACGTGATGCAGTGGAACCTTAATGTCCAGCATCAATTTACGAATTCCCTGACCGTTTCGGTCGCATACGTCGGAACACGAAGTGTTCACAATGTCTTTCAGATGGACGACTCCAATGTTGCTCTACCGATTAATTTTGCTTCCGGAACCCCTCTCTGGCCGTGCGGAGTCTTTACCCCTCCGCCCGCAGGGCAACCGTTCAACCCAGCTGCGGATTGTTCGCAATTTAGCTTCTACCAGGGGCCGCTTGACTCTGCTCCAGTTGCGGGACACAGACTTAACCCGTACGTCGGCCGCGAACCAACGCAACTTTACGACTCTAGCGGCATCTACCACGGTCTGCAGATGGGCGTTCTCAAATCTGCAGGACACGGCCTGACTGTGTCCGGGTCTTACACGTTCTCGAAAAACATAACCACCAGTGATGGATCGGGAATCGGCGATCCATACGTAAATTCAATTTCTTCCAACGTATTCTGGTTCAGGCAAGCCCTGCGCCGGGGACTTTCCGACACGAATATTACCCATAATTTCGTAATGAGCTACATGTACAACGTTCCCAATATTTCGAAGGGGCCGAGCTACCTGCAGCCCGTGATCAATGGCTGGGAGACCGGCGGAATTCTTACCATTCAGTCCGGCCAGCCGTTTACGCCCCAGATTTCTGGAGACTCCATCGGCGAGAACAATACGGATCCGATCAACTTTCCTGATCGCCTTGGAGGCGCAGGCTGCCAGTCACTGACCAACCCGGGGAATGTAGACAACTACATTAAGCTGCAGTGCTTTGCGCCTGCGCCACCGGTTTTCGTAAACGGAACCGCTTTCCTTCGCGTCGGAAATCTGGGCCGAAACACCGTGATCGGGCCCGGACTTATGACCATGGATTTTTCACTGTTCAAAAACAACTACATCCGGAGAATTTCGGAGACCTTCAACGCGCAATTCCGATTTGAGGCGTTCAATGTCTTCAATCGACCCAATTTCTCACCCCCCACAGACAATCAGTTCCTCTTCAATGCGGATGGAACCTCGGTTCCGGGAGCAGGAGCAATTGATCTGACGACTACCACGTCACGCCAATTGCAAGCAGCGGTGAAGATTATTTTCTGAGGCGTTTGCAGGAGCGAGGAAGGTCACACCTTCCTCGCTTCCGTTTCGAACGAACTCAAAAATGCAAAGGGGCCCTATGAAATTGGCGTACGTTTTGGTTCTGACTTTGTTGGCAGGTTGCGGTCAGGCCGGCAGCGCTCCCATGGACAAGCCCGCCAACGCTGTGAATTCCGACCTCGAAAAAACTTTGTGGGACGTCGATCAACAGTGGCTGTGCAGCGGCCCGTACGTGAAATCGTACAAGGATTGCGTCGAATCTCGCAGCAGGTACTGGGTAGATCAGTTTTTTGAAGTCGTCTCCACCGGAGACCTGCTGAATAAACAGGAAATGGTTGAAACACAATCCTCGCACATTCCGGCAAATCCCGACCCGCGAACCGCGCCTTATCCTGACGCTTTCATGTTGAGGGCCGTGTACGGCGATTTCGCCATGGCCACGGATCACACTTTTTTCAAGACCCTGGATAAAAATGGAAACTACTCATTTTCGAATTCTTCGAAAGTCCTTCGGCTGTTTGTAAAAGAAAACGGAACGTGGCGCCCCGCCGCCGCAGGTCTCGTTCCTACCATTGCCGCAGCCAACCCGGCCCCTCCCTTCGACCATTCGAAAACCCCAAAAAAGAATTTGGACCCCCAACTGGAGAAGCAACTCGCGGAAATCGACCGCGCATGGATGGATTCTTCGGACATGAAACGCCGGGTCGACTACGTTTCGAAGCTGTTCTTGAACCAGTGGTTCGAAATTCTGGGCTGGGATCCGACAGGAAATACGACGAAGGAAACCGCCATCGCAGCCCTCTCCAAATTTGCGGAATCGAACGCTCCTCCGGGAGTCGTGGCAGACCAATTTCAACTTCAGGCTGTCTTCGGTGACGTCGCTCTCGCCAGCGACCGCCGAACTCGAACCTGGAAGAACGACAAAGGCCAGATGGTCAAGACGCCTCACCGCTCCATCCTGGTGTTCGTGAAACAAAACGGAGAATGGAAGTCCGCAGGCGCGTCGCTGACGCCGATTTTGTCTCCTTGAAGGCGCCACGGAAATTCGCGAAAAGTTTCGCACTGGATGGAACTAAAAAAGTTATTTCCAGAGGAGGGCCCTGGCTCATGAAATTTTCCTGGATTGTTGTGGTTCTCGCGCTTGTTTGCGTGTCTGCTCCGGTCTCGGCGCAAAACGCGATGAAGATCGGTGATAAGGGCTGGAACGAGTTGGAAAAAACGCTGAACGATGTGAATCAGCAATGGCTGTGCGTTGGCAAATACAACAAGCCAACCAGGCAGGAGTGCGTGAATTTCCGCGCTCAATTATGGCCCGACCAGTTCTTTGAGGTCAGCCCCACAGGAAAAGTACAGACGAAAGCCGATATGGTCGCTTCCCAATCTGCCGGCGCGCCGGCAGCGGACAAGCTAAATCCTAAAGGGATTCCCGGCGTAGGACCCAACCCGCAGGATTTCAAGCTGATGTCTGTGTACGGAGATATTGCGCTGGCGACGGACCTCACAATTTTCAAGACGATCGACGCCAACGGCAATCTCTCCGTGACTTCGCAGGCGCAAGTTCTGAGGATGTTCGTAAAAGAAAACGGAAAGTGGCGGCCGGCGGGCGCAGTGCTGGGCAGCACAACTCGATAACGGATGTAGCGCTCGCCTTCAGGCGAGCATGGCCTCGGTTGCAAGCTGCCCGCGTGAGGGTGGCCGCTACATTAAGACCGCCGCTCCTGAGTTCTCATTCGGGGTAATTGCACCCGACACCCAGGTAGGGCTGAAGCTTGGCAAGGCTGAATTTAAACAGGAGGTTTCTACGTATGACGCGCTATTGGATTCTGGTGATTTGTGTTGCGATTGGCATTGCGCTACCCGTAGCTGCGCAGCAAAAGAAAGGTTCGATGTCCGCTAATCCAGCACTCGAAAAAGAACTCTACGCTGTCGACCTCAGATGGATGGCCGCCGAAGCCAGCAAGCGTCCGGATGGCCCGGACAGCATGAAGCAAATGTGGACCGAGGAATTTTTTGACGTCTTGCCGGGCGGCAAAGTGGTCAACAAAGAAGAAATGATGGACATGATGATGAAGGCGGATCGCAAACCCGGAACGGGCGCGTTCCCCGACACGTTCAAGCTGCGCGCCGTGTACGGCAATGTCGCGTTAGCCACGGACCACACGATCATCAAGGGCCTGGACGCGAACGGGAAAATTGTTCCCGTTCGCGAAATGGGCGTGCTGCGAATGTTCGTGAAAGAGAACGGAAAGTGGAGGGTCGCGGGCGCAGGTCTGGTTCCTATCGCCGCTCCGTCAAAGTGACCGTTGTGAGGTTTGCCGGGAGCCCGCCACGTCCGGGAGGAGATCG
Source organism: Candidatus Acidiferrales bacterium (assembly GCA_035696345.1). Lineage (GTDB taxonomy): Bacteria > Acidobacteriota > Terriglobia > Acidiferrales > UBA7541 > Palsa-360. Next base: position 32,701 of record DASRQU010000167.1, on the reverse strand, counting down.
ATGCTGAAAATTGTTTCAGCCATTGTTGCTTGTGTGTGTGCAATCGCCACGGTCGCGGCGATCGGCACCACAACCCACGCGCAGGACTGGAGTTTTGTGGCGCGGCTGAATCCGGCGCTAGGTGAAATTGTCCCGGAAGACACCAAAGTTGAGAAGCTGGCTGACAATTTCGGATTTCTTGAAGGGCCGGTTTGGGTTCGCAAGGGCGGATACCTTTTGTTCAGCGATATTCCCGCGAACATCATTTACAAGTGGGTCCCGGACAACAAGAAAGTTTCCGTGTTCCTCGCCTACAGCGGATTTACGGGCACAGACGATTCACAAGTGGGAATGCAGATGAGCAACGGACGTGGCACGGTCACGCTTCTTGGCTCAAACGCTGTGACTCTCGATCCCCAGGGCCGCGTGGTCTATTGCGCGCACGGCGACCACCAAATCGTGCGCCTCGAAGCCGACGGCCGCCGCACGGTGCTGGCATCAGAATTCGAAGGCAAGCGCCTCAACAGTCCCAATGACCTCGTCTACAAGTCGGACGGAGCGCTTTATTTTTCCGACCCCGCCGCTGGGCTTCGCAATGGAAATGATGACGCCAAGAGGGAGCTTCCGTACACAGGTCTCTTTTTACTGAAGAACGGCAAGCTCGAAGTATTGAGCAAAGACATGCGCCCAAATGGGCTGGCGTTCTCTCCCGATGAAAAATATATCTACCTTGTGGATTCGTCCGGCGGAAAAAAGACGCTGCAACGATACGAGGTGAAAGCTGATGACACGCTTGCCAATGGTCAACTGTTCGTCGATATGACGTCCGACAAGGCGCCGGGGAATCCCGACGGCATCAAAGTCGATCAAAAAGGAAATGTTTACAGCACTGGCCCGGGCGGAGTCTGGATTATGGCACCTGACGGCCGGCACATAGGAACGATATTGACTTCGGAGCTGCCCGCAAATCTTGCGTTCGGAGATGCAGATAACAAGACCCTCTATTTAACGGCGAGAACGGGCCTGTATCGCATTCGTTTAAAAATTCCGGGGATTAATCCACCAGGAGCTAATTGAGATTCTTGCGTGAATTAAATCGTGGCGGTTAGGGCACCAGCGAATTGAGAGTTCGAAAATCGCAGCATCGGAATTTAGGAGAAAATTCCATGAAGAGGAACGTTTGGTTCGGATTGACCATCCTTTCACTCGTTGTCGTGCTCGGATTCGGATCTATTGTCTTGGAAAAGAAAGCCGCCGTCCAGGCGGCTGGCGTCCAGGCTCCGATGTTCGAAGTCGATCCCATGTGGCCGAAGCCGATGCCCAATCATTGGGTGATCGGCATGGCGATCGGAGTTTCTGTCGACGCCCAGGACAATGTCTGGATCATCCATCGCGGCGGCTCTCTGGAGGCTAAAGAAAAGTACGGTGATACCACTCCTCCGGGAGCAGACTGCTGCATGACTGCGCCTCCGGTCCTTGAGTACGACAAGGCTGGAAATCTCATCGGGCACTGGGGCGGCCCAGGCGAGGGCTACGACTGGCCGACGTCCAATCATGGGATAACTGTCGACTACAAAGGCAACGTGTGGATTGGCGGCAACGGAGCCGGGCCCCGGCAGGCGGTTCCCGCTGGCACGGAGTCCGAAACCGCGGGCGTCAGCCGTTACGCCGACAATCAAATTTTAAAGTTCACGAAAGATGGGAAATTCCTGATGCAGATCGGCCATCCCTATAAAAGCAAGGGAAGCAATGACACGGAGAATCTCAAGGGCGCAGCGAAGATGTTCATCGATCCCAAGACGAACGAATTGTACGTCGCGGACGGTTACGGCAATCGCCGCGTGATCGTGTTCGACGCCGACACGGGAAAATACAAACGGCACTGGGGCGCGTACGGACATAAACCGGACGACACGGATCTTGGCAAGTATGATCCCGATGCGCCCATTGCGCAACAGTTCCGCAATCCGGTGCATTGCGCACAACTTGCTGACGACAATCTGCTCTACGTTTGCGACCGCGTGAACGATCGCATTCAGGTTTTCAAACCAGACGGCACATTCGTGAAAGAACAAATCATCGAAAAAAGGACGCTTGGCGATGGTTCCGTGTGGGACATCGCGTTCTCGCACGATCCGGGACAGAAATTTATTTATCTGTCGGACGGAGCGAACGAAAAAATTCACATCCTCCTTCGCGACACCCTGCAGGAAGTCGCGTTTTTCGGCGACGGCGGACGCCAGCCGGGCCAATTTTACGCGGTGCATAGTATCGCAACGGACTCCAAGGGCAACATCTACACAACGGAAACCTATCGCGGGCAGCGTTTGCAGAAATTTGTGTACAAGGGCATGGGGCCAGTAACAAACGAGAACGAGGGAGTCCTCTGGCCGAAGAAATAAAGGTTTCGTGCGCCGCCTGGTGACGTCGCGAGTGGATGGCGAACGGGCGCACTGGTTAATTGCTCAATTTGAAAGGAGTCACATGAGACAGGTATTGGGATTGGCTTTGCTCCTCTCTGTTTTCGTTGTCACGCCAGCCGTCGCACAGGCGCCCACGGATAACAAAGTCAGCGCGCAGCTGGAAAAAACGCTGGACGACGTGAATAACCAATGGCTTTGCGCGGGGAAATACCAGAAACCGAAAGCGCAGGATTGTGTAAATTTTCGCGCGCAGTATTGGGTCAAAGATTTCTTTGAAATTTATCCGAACGGGCAAATCATGACCAAGGCCGATATGGTCACCTCCCAAACTCAGGCTGCCACGGCCCATCCGGATGCTGCGCCAGGAACAGGCCCCAACCCGCAGGAATTTAAATTAATGGCCGTGTACGGCGATATCGCGCTCGCCACGGATCACACTATTTTCAAAGCTGTTGGTCCCAACGGGCAGCTCACGCAGACGGGCGAGTCTCGAGTCCTGCGGATTTTCGTGAAGCAGAATGGCACATGGCGTCCCGCGGCTGCGGCGCTGGTTAATATCGAAAAGCCTAAATAAACGAATCTGCGCCCAAAGCGCCAAACCAGGGAATTACGGTCCAATTAATATGTTGCGATTAGCGATGCGGAGTGGCAGGGAATGTCTCTGCCGAGGTGCATGGCATGACCAAGCGGCGATGGCTGTTATTGTTACTTGCGGGATTGGCGGCATCCTGTCTCCACGCGCAAGACTGGAATTTTGTCGCCAGAATTAATCCCGCGCTCGATGAAATTGTTCCTTTCGACGCCAAAGTCGAAAAAGTTGCAGGCAATTTCGGCTTCCTTGAGGGACCGGCCTGGGTCCAAAACGGCGGCTATCTCCTGTTCAGCGATATTCCTGCAAACGTAATCTATAAACTTAACCCTTCAGACAGAAAAGTTTCCATCGCGGTTCCGTATAGCGGATTCAGTGGAACGGACTCTTCGGGCGTTGGCATGCAGATGAGCAACGGTTCGGCCCTCGTGATTCTCCTCGGCTCCAACGGAATCACGCTGGACTCGCAGGGCCGCATCGTTTATTGCACGCACGGTGACCACCAAATCGTGCGCGTCGAGCCGGATGGCCACCGCACGGTGCTCGCCAGTCAATTCGAAGGTAAACGACTCAACAGTCCGAACGATCTGGTCTTCAAGTCGAACGGGGCTCTTTATTTCACCGATCCCCCGGCGGGACTACGCGAGGGCGACAAGGATCCGAAAAAAGAACTGCCCTTTAACGGCGTCTACCTGTTCAAGGATGGCAAGCTGCATCTTCTGCTGAAGGATATGGCGCTCCCGAATGGGCTGGCGTTTACTCCTGACGAGAAGTTTTTGTATGTCAATGATTCCGTCAAAAAAACCATCACGAAATATGAAGTCCTTCCGGACGATATGCTCGGCAGCGCCCAATTATTTATCGACATGAACGCAGACAAGGGGCCGGGAGTTCCCGACGGCATGAAGGTAGATCAAAAAGGAAATGTGTATTGCACAGGGCCCGGCGGCATTTGGATCATGTCGCCGGAAGGCAAGCACCTCGGAACAATTTTGACTGCCGAGCTTCCCGCAAATTTGGCGTTTGGGGATCCAGATCGCAAGACTCTGTATTTGACGGCTCGCACAGGGCTCTACCGGATCCGGCTAAAGATCGCGGGAGCGTCCCCTCCTGGAGCGAGCTGAGTTTTACGGGGGCAAGAACGGTTTCAGGTGAGCGAGCCAATATTCGGAAAACCCATTCTTGATCATTAGACGGTTGCACGGGAGGAAAAAATTCATGAATCGAAATCACTGTATAGGCGCGGTGTTTGTCGCATGCATTCTGGGCCTTGGTGTCGCCACCATGATGGTCGAAAAACGGTCCGCGGTTGAGGCGGCCGATGTGCAGGCGCCAATGTTCGAAGTCGATCCGTTGTGGCCGAAGCCGCTGCCCAATCATTGGTTAATCGGAATGACGATTGGCGTTTCCGTGGACGCACAGGATCACGTGTGGATCGTGCATCGGCAGGGTTCTTTGGAAAAGGGTGAGTTACACGCCTCCACAAATCCTCCGCAAGCCATCTGCTGCGCTGCCGCGCCGCCAGTTCTTGAATTTGCCGCGGACGGCACGCTGCTTCGCCACTGGGGCGGGCCCGGAAACGGCTACGACTGGCCGGATTCCAACCACGGCATCACCGTCGATTACAAAGGGAATGTATGGATTGGCGGAAATGGCAGAGGAAAGGAAGCTACACCGCCGCCGGGCGGTGCGCCGGACGAATCCGCTGCGTCCGCCACGCGCTCTTACAACGACAACATGGTTTTGAAATTTACGCAGGACGGCAACTTCCTGATGCAGATCGGCAAACCCAATAGCAGCAAGGGAAGCAATGACATTGCGAACCTGAGATTGCCGGCCAAAACTTTTATCGACAAGCAAGAAAACGAAGTGTATGTAGCGGACGGCTACGGCAATCATCGCGTAATTGTTTTTGACGCGGACACTGGAAAATATAAACGGCATTGGGGCGCATACGGCCACAAACCCGACGATACGGACATGGGCAACTACAATCCGGATGCGCCGCCACCTCAGCAATTCCGCAATCCGGTCCATTGCGCCGAGCTATCCGTCGATCGATTGCTGTACGTCTGCGATCGCGTGAACGACCGCATTCAAGTGTTTAAGCCGGACGGCACATACGTGAAAGAAATGTTCATCGCCAAACGGACGCTGGGCTCGGGTTCCGCGTGGGACATTGCGTTTTCCAAAGATCCTCAACAAAAATATATCTACCTGAGTGATGGAGAAAATGACCGCATTCACATCCTTCTGCGCGACTCCCTGCAACTGCTGACCACATTCGGAGAGGGTGGCCGCCAGCCCGGCGAATTTTACGGTCCGCACAGCATCGCCACAGATTCAAAGGGAAATATTTATGTGACCGAGACGTATCGCGGCCAGCGTGTACAGAAGTTCATTTACAAAGGACTGGGTCCGGTCACGAAAGACGATCAGGGAGTTTTGTGGCCGAAGAGCATGACGAAGTAAGAACGCAAAACGGCGGATATTCGCTTCACGAATTCGAGGAGAGAATTCGAATGACAAAAATACGGCTCCTGTTTGTTGTTTTTGCAATGAGCTTTTGCTGCATGGCCCATTCACAAGACGCCATGAAGAAAGGCGACAAGAACTGGACTGAACTGGAGAAACATCTCGCCGACATAAACGACCAGTGGGTCTGCGCGCACAAGTATCACAAAGACCACGCTCAGGATTGCGTCGATTTCAAAAACGGTATTTGGCCCTCAACCTTCTTTGAGATCAGCATGCAGGGAGAAGTCACTGATAAAAACGAAATGGTGAAGCGGCAAACAGCCACTGCGACTGCCCATCCTGTTTCTCCCGGAGACGCGGGTCCCAATCCTCAGGACTTCATGCTCAGAGCCGTTTACGGGAACGTCGCGCTCGCCACGGATCGCACTGTATTCAAAGCAGCCGACGATAACGGAAAGATTTCGGTGCGAAACGAAGCCAGCGTTCTCCGCATGTTCGTGAAATTGAACGGGAAATGGGTTCCCGCAGGCGCTGCCCTGGTCCCGATCACAAAATAGTTTTAAAGAGTGCCGCTTTCGAGCACTCGAGTTTCATGTTCGAAAAATTCGCAATGTTCCCAGTCGAGGCCGCTCGGACCGGGAGCGAAAGTGGAGCTGGCAATGAATATCAAAATTTCGAAATCCGCTCTCGTTGTACTTGCCGCGCTCTTGCTCGGCGGATTACTCATTGCGAAATTATGGAAATCCGCCGGTTCTGTCGGTGCCGCTCCGCCCGCGTCCATCCCAACATTTTCTACCGCCAATATTGGACGGCAGGGTCACTTCTACGTCGGCGGACATTATGTTGGAGATCCGGGCAAAGAATCCATGAATGCCGCGATGTATGTGGAAGTGTGGGTACCCAAGGACATCCGGCACCCGTATCCGATAGTGTTTGTGACCGGCGGAGGGGGACAAGGCCCATACAGCCTCATGCAAACTCCGGACGGTCGACCGGGTTGGGCCTACGACTTCGTCAATCAAGGTTACACCGTCTATATGATGGACTACCCGGGGACAGGCCGTTCTGCGTATACCCCAGGAGTCGACGGCACCATCACGCCTCCCCGCTCCGGTCCGCTCATGGAAGAAGTTTGGTCAGGGGGACGACCTGCGTCAACGCCGGAGAGCAGTTGGCCGCAAGCGAAGAAATATTCACAGTGGCCAAGCGACGCACCGAATAAAGGAAGGATGGGCGACCCTGTATTCGATTACTTCGCGAAGACGGAGCTTCAGTCTGTTTCCAGTCCAAATAACGCACAGGTAATCACCGATTCCGTCGTGCAGCTGTTGGACGCGATCGGCCAGCCAGTCATTCTAATGGTGAATTCGGGGGTAGCGTCTTCGGGTTGGGTTGTCGCAGACGCCCGGCCGAAACTCGTCAAAGGAATTTTGGCCGCGGAGCCGGTCGCGCCGCCCATCGAAAATGCTGAACGCGGGTCCACAGGTCCCGGACGTTTGTGGGGAATCACCAATCTTCCGATTCACTACGGTCCCTCTATCAAGGATGCGGCTGAATTGAAGACCGTTCGCGAAGAAAAGGCGGACGGCCCGGATCTGATCCCTTGTTGGATTCAGCAAGAGCCGGCACATAAGTTGGTGAACCTGGAAAATATTCCAGTGCTAGAAATATCAGGAGAGGCCAGCTACCATCGTCCCTATTCCCATTGTGTGGCGAAGTGGCTAAATCAGGCAGGCGTGAAGACCACATTCGTCAAGCTGGAGGATGTTGGGCTGCCTGGCAACGGGCATCAGATGATGTCCGAGAGGAACAGCGCCGGCATTGCCAAGTTTTTCATGAGTTGGCTCGACAAGAACGTGCACTAGAAAAGTGAGCATTCGGGCATTGTGTCGCTCTTAAGAGCCGCAAGGAGAGGTGTGTAATGAAGAAACGAATGTTATTTTTTCTGGGCGCATTTTTCTTTCTGATCACAAGTTTCACGCGCGCGCAGAAGAGCTCCGACCTCAAGATTTATTTTGTGGACGTCGAAGGCGGTCAGTCCACGTTGTTTGTGTCACCCTCCGGCGAGTCCCTGCTGATTGACACCGGCTTTCCAGGAGCGCGCGACGCTGACCGGATAGCAGCCGTCGCAAAGCAAGCGTCTCTCACCGAGATCAGCTATCTCCTGATTACGCACTATCATGGAGACCACGTGGGAGGCGTTCCCGAACTTGCCGCGAGGATCCCCATTCGAACATTCATCGACCATGGTCCGATCATGGAGGAGACTTTAAATGTGCCTGCATCGTTCGCTGCGTATGCTCCGGTGCGCGAGAAAAGCGAACATATTATTGCGAAGCCCGGAGACAAGCTGCCCATCAAAGGCATTGACGTTCAGGTGATTTCCGCGGCCCAACAGGTAATTACCAAGCCGCTCAAGGGTGGTGGAGCGGAGAATTCGCTTTGCTCCGAGTTTCAACCCAAAGATGAAACGAAAGACATTCTCCTTGCCGGCGAAAATGCGGCCTCTGTGGGCAGCGTGATTTCGCTGGATAAATTTCGCATGGCCGACTTCGGCGACTTAACCTGGAACCATGAGCATGACCTGGCCTGTCCCAAAAACTTGATTGGCACGATCGATTTATATCTCACCACCCATCACGGTCAGGATATTTCCGGATTGCCGATGCTTGTGTATGCCATGAAGCCCAGAGCGATCATCATGAATAATGGCGCGAAGAAGGGCGGGGCGGTTGCAACCTTCGAAATTATTCACCATATGCCGATGCCAGCGGACCCGTGGCAGTTGCACTTCGCAACCGGCGCTGCTGAAAATAATTCACCCGAAAAATTCATTGCTAACATGGATGAAACAACTTCCAACTTCATTCAAGTAACCGCAAAGGCCGACGGCAGCTTCCGGGTTACAAATAGCCGAAACGGCTACTCGCAGGATTATGCTGCTCACAAATGAGATGTGGCATCCGGACTAACAGGACTGAAAAGCTACGTCATCCGTCTCATAATCAGCCAAGGTCGCAGTATTTTTTCCGGGTGGTCGCGCCTTGCTATATGTGACGAAACGGCTCTTCGATATTCTCCTTAGAAACATCTTTGACATCGCGCTCGAGGGATTTGCTGACGAGTTCTCTGGAATTGAGAGCGATTGCGAGCACCAAGGTGAGCACGATTCCTCCAAACAGAATGCCGAAGGCGAGTTCAACAATGCCGGGAGCAATTTTCAGGTGGTCCAGCGCCATGGCAACGGTCAAGACCATCACCATCCATTTCACTCCCAGGCTTAGCAGGCGCGCGTATTGAAGGTTCAGATTCACGGCGCCAATCAGCACACTTCTCGCTAGAAAACTGGCGATGATGCCGCCTACAAGCAACACCAACATGGCGCCCACGATGTTCGGGATATAGTCGAACACGCTGCGGATCAGCAGCCAGGTCGATTCGGCATCGAATGCTGCAATGCCGATCAGAAACCCGGTGATGATTACCAAAAACGCGGCCGTACGCGAGACCAGAAGCGTAGGACTGTTCATCGGCGACCAATCGCCGATGGAAGCAAAACCCCAACGGTTCAGGCGTTCGTCGAAGCGAATACTGGTGAGCAGCCGCCGGACCATGATTGCCAAAATCCAGGCCAGTACGAACGAAACCAGCACAGCCACAATGATTGCGATAAACCCGGGCAGCAAGTGGGTGAGTGAAGTAAGGAATTTCGCCATTGACTGATGCAGCGCCTGCTTAATTTGATCCCACATACAGCACCTCCGTTCCGAAACTTTTACGGATTGAATCGATCCGGCCAGCGCCAGCGGGAGATAAAGTACGGCTTGGCCGCTTCATAGGCGAGCGCCAGGCGCTCAATTCGTTGATCCACGGGCATTGGTCCAGCTATCTCGAATTCCCGCGCATAGGACACGACCCACGCTAAATACAAAGGCGTCATGGACCGGAGCAGGTGATCGCGATTGATCGTTCGTAGACGATGCGCGAGCGCGAAGTCATAAACGATTCGCGCCCATAATTCGTCAGGCATGTAAACGCGGTCTGGCGCCAAGCGCGATAATTTTCTGAGTTCGAACAAAGTCGCAGGTGGCAGTACCAGGCTCCAAATCTCTTGAAGGTCACGGACACCCAGTTGGAACGTCTCTATCATGCGGTTCAAGTCCAATTCCGCCGTCTCTTGGGGGAGAGAGATTCGATCGCCAAATGTCGCAACAGCGGCTGAGCCACGCGTTCTTTGCCAGCATGCTGCCCAGCGCTCCATTTCCAGAAAGATAGGGCCAAGGACCTGGGCCATCAGAGAGCTCATATTCGTCCAGTCCATCGACGGGTAGATGCGGGTGCCGGCATGCACTTGGCATATTTGCATGTTGCCACACACGGCGCCCGGGGTGAGCGATGCCAATGGGTGCGTTGGGGCCGATCCACCATTCCGATTGGGCCCCAGCAGCTTCTGAGTGAGCCGCCGCGAAACGCCAACATCGGGACCCAGCGGATTGTGAATTCGCTTTCCGTACAGGCACCGGGTCAGTGGATAGACAATGCTACTGTTCAGCAACCCGTGCACCTTGTGAGGCTCAAAGTACGGCAGAACCAAATCGAATTCCGAACTCAGCAACGGGTTCAATAATTTGCAAATCCAATCCGGCGTAGAATTTTCCAATTGTGATGCAATCAGGCAGCACGCGCGTGCTCCCAGTTTTTGGGTGGCAGCGAACAGCAGTTCGTACGCAGTGGAGATACTCTGGATAGGACTCGCTGCAGGGTCGGGAGCCAGGACAGACCACGGCACGAGCGAAACAGATGAATTGGCGTCACCTGCTTGTGAGTTTGACGCGGCACCGCCTATGGCGACATTCTGCAGGACCACTGTTCGAGGCGAGCCGGCCAGTGCACGAAGCCCGTCGCAAAGAGTCAATAAACCATCGAGGTCAACTCCGCTGAGGATGCCCACAACGAGATCGGCGCTATCGATCTGCGCAATCTTTTCCGGAGTTTGCTGCGGAATGGAGTCAACATCCACGGTTCAGTCCTTTTCGATTCGCCACCAAGCATCCAACGTGCCGCCTACTGGCTCGCGAAACTGATTCAGAGCGGCAGTGACAACAATCCCAACATCGGGATCCGTACCCATCCGGGACGGCTGTTTAATTCGTAAAATATTTCGTAGAGCGCCTTATCCAACAGGAAAACATCGAGCATTTTTCTAAAGTCCCCAGGGTTCGCAGGCAGAAATTTTGCGTCCCGCGCAGTTTCTCGATAAGCGCGCAGGAATTCCGCCGCAACCAAACGTTCCCAGAGCTGTGCCCACGGCTGCAGCCGCGTCGCATCGCCGGGATGCCGCGACGTGTAATTGAGCAGCGTCCCATGAGCAGCATAGCTGAAAGACCGCAACATTCCAGCTACATCCTTTAGAGGACATTGCTTGGAGCGCCGATATGCCAGCGAACGGACGGGCTCACCTTCAAAATCCAGAATAATGAAATCGGTTTTGACACGAAGCACTTGCCCCAGGTGGTAATCTCCGTGAATTCGAATTTTTTGTACCTGAAGGTCGTCGAATTTTACGCTCGACAAATAATTCAGGATGCGTCCTCGGCGGCTCAGCACTGAGGCCGCCACCTCAATCACATCGTCCGGCAGGCGCGATACGCTTTCCTTGAGGAGATTAAATATGCCGGCGGCGTGGTGCCGAGAGTCGTCAAACTGGTTTTGCAGATCGTCGGCGGTCAATGGTTCGGGCATAAATGCAGGCTCATTCGTGGGTGTACCGAGCGCCAGGTGCATCAAACCAGTTCGCCGCCCGAGCGCGGTAGCAGAATCCAGGTAGGGACCGATGTGGTCGCGCGCGGTTTGAGAAGCTGGATGTTCAGAAAGATCGAGCGAGTCCGCCAGCATGACGCGCAGGTTTTCCGGGAAAGCCGTCGACGCCTGGGTTTCATAGTAGCGTTCCAGTTCCTCGGTCGTCCATGTCCAACCGTCGCCTTCGTTTGCCACCAAACCTTGCAGCAACGCTAGCGTGGAAGTTTCAGCTTTCCCCTTCGGCAAATATTCGATCGATCCCGCAAACGGTGGTATTCCATCGAAGCCCGTTTTCTCTGTCAAGTACCGGCCGATCTCACAGTCGGGATTCAAGCCGGGTTCCAGACGGCGGAACAGTTTGAGGATGAAGCGGTCGCCAAAGAGCATGGATGTATTGCTTTGCTCCGCTGAGCCGCGTCGCACGTGTAGCGGAGAATTCGTGGAACCTAGAATTTCCTGAAACGCCTGGCCACGAACCCCTTGAATAGAGCCATTGCGGGTATTGAATTGGCTGGCATTCTCGATCAGCGATAGCAACGCTGCACACGCTTTGTCGTCGAAGACGCCATCGTAAAGGACGCCGCCCGAACCTTTTGCTGTAACGCCGGCAATGCTCGCGATCGCGACCGCTCGTCGTGACCCGTCCCCGGCCTCTCCAAATACCATGGCCAGCGGCAATTGGTACGTGTCTGACGGTCCGGAGTCAAAGTGAACTTTCGCCAACGCCAGGACCGCATTCGTCGACTCCAGATCAGCCCAGTCCACAATTTCAGCTTCCTTAATATGTCGGGATTTCCCTGCAAACCATCGCTGCTTCGCCAGATATTCTGGAAGAATCACTGATTCCAGCCTTGACTGGCTGACGCCCTCCAGTAGAGCCTTCCAGCCATCGGTTACGTCGAAAGGAGCGTGTTGATCTAAATCCGTGCTGACCTCCGCGGATTCTGGCTTCCGTTGCAACTCCAGCCAAAGAAAACTATAGGGAGCCAGCGTAAACCGGTATGGTGTTCGTTCAATGGGCGGAAAATCCACATAACCCAACATTTCAACCGGAATCATGCCTTCCAATTTTGAAAGGTCCAGATCCACCGGCTGCGCGAATCGAGAAAGATTGGCGAGACACAGAACTTGTTCGCCGTCGAAGCTGCGAAGGTACGCCAATACTTTTCGGTTCGTCGGATTGAAAAACTCAATGGTGCCTCGCCCGAAGACGCGGAATAATTTGCGCAATGCGATCATGTTGTGCATCCAGTGCAAGAGCGAAGAGGTATCGCTCAGCTGGGCTTCTACGTTGATCGCTTCATACCCCCAGACTGGATCCATGATCACGGGGCTATACAGGCGCGCGGGCGTGGCCGTGGAAAAGCCGGCATTGCGATCGGCGTTCCACTGCATCGGTGTCCGGACGCCGTTGCGGTCTCCAAGATAAATGTTATCGCCCATTCCAATTTCGTCGCCGTAGTAGAGAACGGGAGTACCGGGAAAAGAAAGCAGCAGGCTATTCAGCAGCTCGATGCGACGTCGATTGTTGTCGACCAGCGGCGCCAGGCGTCTACGAATGCCGAGATTGATGCGCATTCGGGGATCTGCACTGTAGGCGAGGTACATGTAGTCCCGCTCGTCGTCCGTCACCATCTCCAGCGTCAGTTCGTCGTGATTCCGAAGAAATAATCCCCACTGGCACGAATCTGGAATCTCGGGGGTTTGCGCAATGATGTCGGTGATGGGAAAGCGATCCTCCTGGCGCAGCGCCATGTATATGCGGGGCATCAGCGGAAAATGAAATGCCATGTGGCATTCGTCGCCGTCGCCGAAATAAGGGCGGACGTCGGTCGGCCATTGATTCGCCTCCGCCAAGATCATGCGGTTGGAATATCCGGCATCCATTTCCTGGCGGAGTTTTTTTATGATGGCATGCGTTTCGGGAAGATTCTCGCAACTGGTTCCGTCCCGTTCAATAAGGTATGGGATGGCGTCGACACGCAGCGCATCCACGCCCATGTCCAGCCAGTAGCGCATGACCTTGACGATTTCTTCGAGCACCTTTGGATTATCGAAATTCAAATCCGGCTGATGAGAAAAAAATCGATGCCAGTAATATTGCTTGGCGACCGGATCCCACGTCCAATTGGATCTTTCGGTGTCGGTGAAGATAATCCGCGCATCTTTATAGATCTGGTCGGTGTCGCTCCATACATAAAAGTTGCGCTCCGGTGAATTCGGCGGAGCCTGGCGCGCCGCTTGAAACCAGGGGTGCTGGTCAGAAGTGTGATTTACAACCAGTTCGATCATCACTTGGAGATCACGGTCGTGCGCGGCATTTAGAAAGGTTTGAAAATCTTCAATCGTCCCGTACATGGGATGCACGTTCAGGTAATCGGAAATGTCGTAGCCATCGTCTTTGAGCGGCGAAGGAAAAAATGGCAGCAGCCACAAACACGTGACACCCAAGTGCTGAAGATAATCCAATTTTTGCATCAACCCCGGGAAATCGCCGATCCCGTCCGAATTGCTGTCTTTAAAAGCACGGACGTGCAACTCGTAGATGATCGCATTCTGGTACCACAAAGGATCGGCTGCGCTGCCCGGTTTTTTTACCATGATGCCTTTCTACGCGCCTATTTCGCGGCGGGAAAATCCGGTTGGAAAGCAATAATTCCAAGAGGTGGAAGTCTCATATTCAGTGTGAAAGGACGACCGTGAATCGGGAGCGGAATCGTAGAAAGACCGCCGAAATTTCCCTGCCCGCTGCCGCCGTACAAGGGAGCGTCGCTGTTCAGTATTTCCTTCCAGAAGCCTTCCAATGGGACGCCCACTCGATAGTTCTCTCTCACTTCCGGAGTGAAATTGCAGACAAAAAGAATCTGATCTTCCGCGCGCCGCCCTCGACGCAGAAAGCTGATGATACTTCGTTGCGAGTCCTTGCAGTCAACCCATTCGAATCCCGCGGCGTTAAAGTCAAACTCATACAACGAAGTTTGCCCGCGGTACAGGGTATTAAGATCCCGCACCCACCGCAGCAGGCCGGCATGGCGACAATCGTTCAGGAGATGCCATTCGAGGCTCGAATCGTGGTTCCATTCTGACCATTGCCCGAATTCATCCCCCATGAAAAGAAGTTTCTTCCCGGGATGTCCAAACATAAAGCCGTAGAGCAGTCGAAGGTTGGCAAATTTTCGCCATTCATCGCCGGGCATTTTCTGGAGCATCGAACCCTTTCCGTAAACGACCTCGTCATGCGAAAAGGGTAAAACAAAATTCTCCATGAAGGCGTAAGTCAGGCCGAACGTGATCTGGTTTTGATGGTAGCTCCGAAAAATCGGATCCATCGACATGTACTCGAGCAGGTCATGCATCCAGCCCATGTTCCACTTGAATCCAAAACCGAGCCCTCCCAGATACGTTGGCCTCGATACCTGGGGCCATGATGTGGATTCCTCGGCGATCATCATTACGTCCGGAAAGGCCTCGTATACGCGCTCATTCACAGCTTTCAAAAAATTAATTGCGTCGATGTTTTCCTTCCCACCATACCGATTCGGTATCCATTGGCCTTCTCGCTTTCCATAATCCAGATAAAGCATGGAGGCCACCGCGTCCACGCGAAGGCCGTCGATATGGTACTTGTCAAACCAGAACAACGCGTTGTTAATCAGGAAGTTTTGAACTTCATTGCGTCCGTAATTGAAAACGAAAGTGTTCCAGTCGGGTTGTTCGCCTTGTTTCGGATCCGCGTGTTCGTACAAGTGAGAGCCGTCAAAATATCCGAGGCCCGCTTCGTCTTTCGGAAAATGCGCAGGCACCCAGTCCAGAATCACGCCTATGCCATGCTGGTGAAGGTAATCGACGAGGTACATAAAATCGGAGGGCGTACCGAACCGGCTGGTAGGAGCAAAGTATCCGATGATTTGATATCCCCACGAGCCGTCGAATGGATGCTCCATAATGGGGAGAAATTCAACATGCGTAAAACCCGCGTCGTGAACGTAATCGGCCAGAAGCGGAGCCATTTCCCGATAGGTCAGCCATCGGTTGGCCTTTTCTGAAACTCGTTTCCAGGAACCGAGGTGCATTTCATAAGTGGAAATGGGAGAGCTTGGGGAATTATTTTTTGCACGATTCGCCATCCACGAATCATCCATCCAGGAATATTCCTGCAGATTCCACACGCGAGAGGCGGTGCTCGGCCGAATTTCGGCGGCGAAACCATACGGATCAGCTTTGTCGACGGCATAACGCCGGTTGCGCGATTCGATGTGATATTTGTAGACAGCGCCCGATCCGATGTCCGGTACGAATCCCGCCCAGACGCCCGCCGAACTTGGCCGCAAAATATTTGCCGCCGCATTCCACCCGTTAAAATCGCCAATTACCGAAACACGTTCCGCACTTGGGGCCCAAACGGCAAATTGCACGCCGCTCTTGCCATCTTTCGCGCTGAGGTGCGCCCCAAGCTTCTCGTACGCGCGGTTATGGGTACCTTCCGCGAGTAGGTAAAGATCAAATTCGCTTAAGGCTGGTTGCGACATGGCACCTCCTCTCCCAAAGCGTCACCTGATCGGATGCCGCTGAACGATTACAAGTAATAATCAAAATCCGTTTCCGTACGAACCCATCGCCGGACGTGAAAAATGTGGGCTGGAAGGCTCTCCGGCGACAGTTCCACATAATTACGCGATCCCTGCCAAAGATAGCGCCCTTCACCAAGCAAATCATGAACTTGAAACGCGTGATTTGCGTCGAGACCAAGCGAATGGAGATCGAGATCGACGAAACCCGACTGCGTGTGAAACGAATCGAGATTCACGATGACGAGAATGATGTTGGAAAGATCGTCAGTCGTTTTGCTGTAGCAAATCAGCGAAGGGTTATCCGTATTATGGAAACGCATATTGCGATTGCTCTGCAACGCGGGATTGTTCCGGCGGATCCCATTGATCCGGGCAGTGAACTCCTTCAAACTCCAGGACGATTTCAGATCCCGATGCTTGAGTTCATATTTTTCAGAATTCAGATATTCTTCGCTTCCGGACCGCAAAGGCGCATTTTCGCATAGCTCGAAGGCAGGTCCATAAACTCCGTAGCTGGCCCCCAACGTCGCGGCCAAAATGAATCGAAGCATAAATGCGGGTCGCCCACCTACCTGCAGGAATTCCGGCAATATATCAGGGGTATTCGGCCAGAGATTGGGCCGGAAATATTCGTGAATTTCCGTTTGCGTAAGTTCGTTAAAGTATTCAGTCAACTCCTGCTTGTTATTTCGCCACGCAAAATATGTGTACGACTGCGAAAAACCAAGTTTAGCAAGCCGGTACATCACGTGTGGCCGAGTAAAAGCCTCCGCGAGGAACAACACGTCGGGATCCTCATTCTTGATCTCTCGAATTAACCATTCCCAAAATGAAAATGGCTTCGTGTGCGGATTATCGACGCGAAAAATGCGTACTCCCTGCTTCACCCAAAAAAGCACGACCTCTTTTAATTCAAGCCAGAGCGCGCGCCATTCCGCGCTTTCGAAATCGAGCGGGTAGATATCCTGATAAAGTTTGGGCGGATTTTCCGCGTATTGAATGGTGCCGTCCGGGCGCTCGCGAAACCATTCCCGATGCTGCTTGACATAAGGATGGTCTGGCGTGCACTGAAACGCTATGTCCAGCGCGACTTCAAGCCCGTGCGCCTTTGCGCTGGATACGAATCGTCTGAAGTCCTCGAGTGTTCCCAGCTGCGGATGAACGGAAGTGTGGCCGCCTTCCTCGGACCCGATGGCCCACGGACTGCCAACGTCTTCAGGTTCCGCGGGGATGGAATTATTTTTGCCCTTGCGGAATTTGTGGCCAATCGGATGGATGGGCGGAAGATACACGACGTCGAAACCCATGGACGCAATGTAGGGCAGGGCGGCCTCGCAGTCACGCAGGGTTCCGTGGCGGCCGGGCTCGGGCGAGCACGATCTAGGAAATATTTCGTACCACGCCGAAAATCGAGCTTTTTCGCGGTCGACTATTACCGAAAGATGCGGCTCATGCCGCGTCACGAAACTGCGGTCAGGATATCGTTTCACGATACTCAGTAGTTCCGCGTCCGGCGGCACGTCCTTCTTCGACTCCTTGTCGTTTGTTTCGCGCATCGTACGCGTCGCGAGCCGCAGTATTCCCGCATCTTCGCCTGAGGCTCGGCTCGCGACGTCTTCAAGGATTTGCGCACCGATCAGCAAGTCCTGCTGAATGTCCTGCCCCGCATCAATTCGCTTGATCAAATCGCCGTGCCACGTCTTGAAGCGATCGATCCATCCTTCCACGGAATATCCGTATCTACCCGTCTTCAGAACTGAAAACTCACCGCGCCAGCGGTCGTTGCCAATCGCCGTCATGGGCGACGATTCCACTACCTTGTTATCTTCTTCCCGCCAATAGACGAGCCGGCAGGCAACCTGGTCATGGCCGTCGGCGAAGACTTCGGCCTCCACCACGACCTTCTCTCCGACGACGCGCTTGATCGAAAATCGCCCGCAATCGATTTGAGGTCGGACGCGCTCGATAACGACGCGCCGCCGCCCGTCTCCCTGCACTTCCGGTATGCGTGGGGTTATCCTGGTCATAGAATGCCGTCAGCCTAGTGCTACTCCAGACAATTTTCCGCCCTGCACCTCTTTATACTAGGACAAGGCCGAGTGCGACGGTCCTCGCTTTTTCCCATTATTTGCAAAATATTTTCGCTGCATTCATCTGAAGTGGCATTGAATAGAAAACCTCTGTCAGACTTCATCGGAATGCGGCCGGGCTAACATTCAGAGTTACGAAGGCACGAGAAGAGCGACGGGAAAATCGCGCAGAATACTGTTCAGTTCCAGCCAGCCCTGCCCGCCATTTTCATTGCACGCCTTTACGCTCACTCCCGTAAAAATATTAGTCCATGAACCCGGGCCGTTGGGAGGCAATTTGATCCGCGTGTCCTCCCAATCGATCTCCCGAGAGGTCACAGCGCTCCTGCCTTGCGCCTGCCACCTGGGCACAACCACGAGACACCACTGATCGCCGCTACAGCGAGCGAAGGAAAACAATTTGAGCGCACAGCTTCCCGCGGCGGTGAGCTTTAAAAATCGGCCATCGCTAAAAAGGTCGGGGTGCGACCGACGATAGCCGAGCGTCTGGCGAATCAGATAAAGTTTGATTCGAGGATCCCCATCCAGCGATAAAAGCTTCCTCGCCCCCGGGACGGAACTTGCACCTTTTTCACCCGTCAGGCTTTCGCATAATTTTTTGCGATGCGCAAAATCCACAGGATTTCGGTTGTCCGGATCTACCAGACGCAGGTCCCATAGTTCCGAACCCTGGTAAAAATCGGGCACGCCGGGGCACGTCATCTTGAGCAGTACCTGGCTCAAGCCATTCAGCCGTCCAAAGAAAGTGATAAATCGGTGGAACGCGACTAAGTCGTTCCGAAATGTGAGTGCATCCGGCATCGTTAGGATTGAGAATACAAAGTCCTTCAACGCCCGCTCATGGGCTTCGTTCGGCCGCGTCCATCGCGTGTGAATCATGGCCTCGCGGGTTGCTTTTACCAGGTACTCCTGAACACGTTCCAGGATCGACCCGAAATCCTCGACATTGTCTGGCAGAATACCAATCAGTGTCTGGTAGATGAAATATTCTTCATTTCGATCCGGCACTGCTTGGCCGTTTAGAATTTTCCGGTGCGCTGCGTTCCACTGAGACCAGTTGTTCAGCCGAAGCCGCCACTCTTCAGGAACTTCTGAGAGAACGCTGATACGGGCTCGAACATCTTCGCTCCGCTTTGTGTCATGAGTGGTCGTGGCATTCATGCTATGGGGCCACTGTTTTTGCCGCTCATCGATGAACCGCGCAAATTCGTCTGCGTCCGCAACTTTTGAAGGTTGCGGGTCGCCTCCCACTTCGTTCAGTGAAAGCAGCGGATAATAAACGTATAGCGCGGTGTCTTCTTGTCCTTTGGCGACGATCGGTCCGGTAAATTGCTGCCAGCGAATGACGAACATAAGGCGGGTTTCTCGCTGCTCCGGCACCAGGTGTGGTTTGTCCGAGAGCAGAAGAACATCGGCAACGAAATCAAAGCAAGCAGGGTCGATGTGAGGTTTGCGTGCACGCGCATTCTTTACGGCGCATTGAATAGACTCTCTGGCTTCGGAAGGAACATCTAAACTGCGAATATAGGTTCGGTACACCCCCAGACAAGCCGTAACTTCGATAAGCGCTTCCAGAAGAGAGAGGCGCGGGAATTCGCGCGCGTAGCGATCGCTGGCGGCAATTTCTGCAAGTTCCCGGCCAAGCGAACGCATCTCCACCGCCAGCAATGTGCTCATGACCAGTTTCTTTTTTTCGTACAGAACATCCGCAAAATTCAATTCCCGGCCGGTAAATCGATTGTAGATGTCTTCCATCGCAGCGCCATTCGGGGCGCACACAAAAAGTCCGTTTACGTAGTCTAAAAAATCATAGCCCGTAGTGCCGCTTACCGGCCACGTTGCAGGAATGCGTTCGTCTCGCGCCAGTATCTTCTCGACCAGCACGTAAGCATTATTATCTCCGCCATTGGATTCCCCGCGTGCCAACGCGGATTGCAGTTTATTCAAATAAGCCTGCGGGTCGCGCAACCCGTCAATATGATCGATTCGCAATCCCCTCAATACTTCCGGATGAAGCCAGCGAAAAACAGGCCCATGAGTGGCTTCAAAAACGACAGGGTCTTCCACTCGAATGCCAACCAGGTCCGATATTGTGAAAAAGCGGCGGTAGTTAATCGTGTCATTGGCCGTCCGCCAGAATGCCAGGCGATAGTTTTGCTCAGCCAGCAGGCGTTCCAGGAAAGAAAAACTGCCCGCGTCTCCTGGGATGCCGTTGTAGCGGGAAACGGTGGCGTCGATGAACGCGCGAATTTCCGGGCTCGTCTCGGCCAACGCTCGAAGCCGCTCTCGAATCGAGTCAAACTTCAACCGGCGATCGGCAATGGAGTCGCGAAGCGCAACTTCACTTTCTGAATAGGAATCCAACGAAGACGAAATGCCCGCATATTCCTGATAAGCAGCGGAACCTTTGCCCATCGTCTCCTTCAGGTTGCCGGCCGTATCTTGAAGCAAGCGCCGGTAAGATCGCGGCGTGACCGGAAAGATCGATTCGAAGTAATGGACAAAGAAGCGGTCCTTGCTGAATGACAGGGTAATTTCCGCCGATTCGAGCGCCTCGCCAAATGGCCGCCCCAGGAAAGGCAAAAGTATTTTGCCATCGAGATTTTGCGACGCCGGATGCCAATTGATATCAAAATAGGGAGCGTAAGCCGAGTCCGCTCCGTATTCCAAAACATCCATCCACCAGGGATTCTCACGGCTCGCGGCCATGTGGTTCGGGACGATGTCGAGAACTAAACCCATGTCCCGGATGCGCAACTCGTTTTGGAATCGCGCAAATTCCTCTTCCGAACCTAAATCGGGATCAATGCGTGTGGGATCGGTTGAATCGTATCCGTGGCCGCTTCCATGACGACTGCGTAGAATCGGGGAGGCATAAATATCGCTGATGCCAAGATCCTTCAAGTAATCTAGAATTTCGCAAGCGTCCGTGAACTGAAAATTCTCGTTGAACTGCAAACGGTAGGTGGCGCACGGAATCCGGCTGAAAGGTATCATCAGATTCCATCTCACACTAGGATGCGGCGAATGCGCAACTGATCTTCTAATTGCCCCAGCTCGAGCCGCCACCGCTCAATATCCTGATTTCCATTCGCGGATTCCAAACTGCACTCACCAACCCGCTTGATAATGGGACCGTAGCAGATATTTTGCACTTCCCATAAAACCACCGGAAAAGGCAAAGATTGCGCGAGATCCAGCGACTTCCGAAGGCGCTCCACGATTTTGAGATCATCCGGCCTCGAAGCAAACTCTTCCGCCTGTTTCTCCAATCGCCTGCGCATCAGATATTCCAGTGTGGTCACGTCTAATTCGATTTGGCTGATCGTCGCCTCTTTCACATGGCCGCGAATGGCTTCTACATTCAGTTCGGGACGCGTCAGCGCGAGCCGCATCTCGCTATTTACCGCGATCTCCGCTGCGGAATGAAGTGCCTGCGGCACGGGAATTCCCAAACTGTTCACGAACCGGAGCATCGGAGCTTGCCTCTCATAAATCTCCCGGTAGGCGGCGCTTGTGGAACTCAGCGCATCATCCAGAATGAGACCCATGATTTCTCTCTGTTTGTCACGAAATAACGATCGCAGGGAAAAAAGGTTTTGGCTAAAGTCCTCTTCCAGAATTCGCATAACACGTGTGGTGTCGGCTTCGCCGAATGCGACCTTTAATTTCTCCCACAGAGCCAGGTCGGATCCAGCGTCGGTCGGCCGAACTGCCGCCGCAATATTCTGGTCGCCCATGTGCATCACGGCGAAACTTACCTCCGCGGATTCGCGCGTGATTTCGGATCGAAATTTCGCGCGCCCGGTAGCCAGGCGCTGCTTTCCCTGGGTTTCGAGTGAAAAGTTTTCTCGTTCGACGCCATAGCAGTAGATTCGCGTCGTGTCCGAATAGTTTTCAAACATCGAGCTGATCGCGTAATGGCCCACGACACGATTAATATCAATGAATGCAGGCTTTACCCATTTCTCGTAAATTTGTGCGCCGTCGCCGTGCTCGGGCAGGTTGCTTTTTGCTTGGCGCAAACGATCCACGAATTGTTGCTCGATATTCCAATCTACAAATTCCTTAGCCAGCTCCACGACGCGGCCCGCATACAGAATCACCTGCACCGTCTCGAGCCCGGATAGTTCGTCAAAAAACCAGCCGCAACTGGTATACATCAGCATGCTGTGCCGCTGAAGCTCCAGAAGTTTTAGCGCCATCACTTTTTCTTTCTCGTTCAGTAAACGTACTCCATGAGCCGCGAAGAACTGCGCGACGGAGGCATCAGACCGATCGAGAACAACCGAGATATAGGAATCTCTTGCGCGCCAAGGGTCCTTGAGCAAGGGACGCGTTTTTTCTTCGTAAAGAGCTGCAACTTGCTCGGACAGCCAATCCAGCGCAAAACGCAGCGGAGCCCGCCATTCCTGATTCCAGTCCGCGTGGCCGCCTGAATTACAGCCGCAATTCGTACGCCAGCGTTCGATTCCGTGCGCGCAACTCCACGAGGTATCGTTCACAATTTCAACCAGGTGGTCCGCCGGATATAGGTTCAGGAACTGCGCATAATTCGTCAACTGTGCGAGATTACTGTCCTCAATGTGCTGCAACGCGTAGCTGAGCGCCATCTCGCCGTAGTGGTGGTGGTGTCCGTAACTCTCGCCGTCCGTCGCGATGTGCACGAGCTGCGGCCAATCGCGCAATTCGGAAAAGCCGCTCACCAACCGTTCCGCGAATCGCTTCCCGTCATTTAGCACGCCCTCGAAAGCAACAGCCTGAGAAATAGGCCCGTCATAAAAGAAAATACTTATTTTTTTCCGGGACGGAAGCTGCACGTAGTAAGCCCGGCTGGGATCGATCCGTTCACCGCTCACATCCTCCCAAGCCCGGCTCCCTCTCCTCCGAATAGCCTTGGCCTGGCGAGGCGCCAAAATTGTGAATTTGATTCCGTTGTCCGCCAGCACGGAAAGTGTCTCCATGTTGACCGCTGTTTCTGGCAGCCACATGCCCTCCGGCTTTCGACGAAAGCGGTGCTCGAAATCCTGAATGCCCCAGCGGACTTGGGTCACTTTGTCCCGATAATTCGCCAGCGGCAAAATCATGTGGTTATAGGCCTGAGATGTAGCAGACCCGAACCCCGAGAATCGACGGCTGCTGAGTTCGTCGGCTTTAAGAATTGATTCGTAAACTTTGGGCGATTTGTCGGCCAGCCAGGATAGAAGAGTCGGCCCGAAATTAAAGCTCATGCGGGAGTAATTGTTTATGAGTTGAATAATCCTTTCTTCGCTGTCCAGGATTCGGGAAGCCGCGTTGGGCGCATAACATTCTGCCGTAATTCGTTCGTTCCAGTCGTGATACGGATATGCGGAATCCTGCAATTCGATCGCTTCAAGCGACGGATTCTCGCGCGGCGGCTGGTAAAAATGTCCGTGCACACAAACGTAGCGATTATTCATCGTGGGAACCTGTATGCTCCAGAATCACAAATGAGTATGGGTGTAGTTTCAGGGTCGACGGCGAACTTTCTGTGTCGATGTCCGGAAGAAGAGTCCGTTGGGGGCCCAGCCAGCGTGCGCTGGCTGAGTTCAACAGCATCGTCCACCTTCCTGCGGGCAAGGAAACACTGGATGACAGTTCCTGGTTTCCAAAATTAAACACAACGGCGAGTGCATGTGCCCCGGACTTTCCTCGAAGAATCGTAGCCTCACGCGAGTCCTCGCTTTGTGTCACTTCGATGTTCAAGGCGCTTCCAAGTTCAAATTGGCCGCGCAGCCGAATCAATTCCTGGTAAAAATTCAGCAGGGTTCGGTGCGGTTCCGTTTCTTTTAGCGAGTGCCTAAGTTTTGAATTTTCAAATGTCGCGTCGTTTTGCGGATCCGGAATTTCGCCTTGCCACCCAAATTCAGAAAATTCGTCGCGGCGTCCCTTCCGCACAGCCTCCGCCAGCGCGACGTCTCCGTGACTCGTGAAATACTGGAACGGAGCTGTTTCGCCATATTCCTCGCCCATAAACAGAAGCGGCACGAAAGGAGATAGAAGCACGACCGCCGCAGCGAGTTTCAACTGTTCAAAATTTACGAGTTTGCTGAGGCGCTCGCCGAACGCGCGATTTCCGACCTGATCATGATTCTGACTGAACACGATGAAGCGAGAACCTGTGAATCCTTGAGGAGAATTACCGTGACGCCGCCGCCGGAATTCTGAATACTGTCCGCAATAAAACCATCCATCCCGCAACGTGGTCGCGAGATGATTTATGCTACCGAAGTCCGCATAGTAGCCCTGCTTCTCGCCCGTGAGCAGCGTGTGTAGAGAATGATGCAAGTCATCGCTCCATTGTGCCTCAAGCGCGAACCCTCCTCGGCCCGCCTCGTGCAATATTTGGGAGTCATTCAAGTCGCTCTCCGCAATGACGTGAACCTTGCGATTCAGGCGCTCGGCCATGCCCTGGACGCCTGCATGGAGTTCCGCAAGAAAATGACGGGCGCTCGTGTCAAACATTCCATGAATCGCATCGAGCCGCAAGGCATCGATGTGAAACTGGCTCACCCAAAACATGGCATTCTCGATGAAGAACCGGCGGACGAGATCGCTTTCCGCACGATCAAAATTTATGGCTTGTCCCCACGGCGTGTGGTAGTGATCCGTGAAATACGGTCCAAACTCGCTGAGATAATTTCCTTCGGGCCCCAGATGGTTGTACACCACATCCAAAGCAATGGTTAAACCACGTTTGTGCGCGGCGTTCACCAAACGAAGAAGTCCCTGCGGGCCGCCATAACTGTTCTGCGCGGCGTACAAGTACGTGCCGTCATATCCCCAGTTTCTAGCGCCGGGGAATTGCGCAACGGGCATCAGTTCGATGCTCGTAACACCCAGCCGTTTCAGTTCGTCCAAATGAGGGATTACCGCATCGAAAGTCCCTTCGGACGTAAACGTACCAACATGTAATTCGTAAAAAATACTTCTCTCAAGTTCAGGGACGGTCCAGCCATCGTCCTCCCAGCGAAATTCGGCGAGATCCACCAGTTGTGAAGGTTTGTGCACGCCTTCAGGCTGAAATCGGGAGGCCGGATCTGGCAGTTCCCGGCGACCATCCAGACGAAATAAATAACGTTCGCTGGGCTCGAGCCCGGCAATTCTTCCCGAGTGGTACCCGCAAACGTCCTTGCGTAGCTCTTCCAGTCGGGAACCTTGCGAGACGATTCGAACCTCCACCTTTTCTGCGTTAGGCGCCCATACAACGAATTGCCAATCTGCTTGGGATACGCGAGTGACTCCGAGAGGAAATTCTTGCGAGGCACACGGATGCATAGCTGGAATTCGATAAATCGAGCTATCCATCTGCTGTTCTTTCCGTTCCAATCGTACTCACCTTTCGATTCCGCTATGCTTTGAATTTTGACCGCGGCCGAAGGTTCCTGGACAGAATGGCACACGCTCGAATGAAAATTCGGCTTACGACTACCTCCAGTAACTCATACTAGCTAAGACGTGAAGCTTATCTGATCGGAGGCACGGGATTGAAGAGCCCGTCACCTTCCTTGGTAGCTGCGGATTTCCGGGCGTTCCATTCGCTGTAGGTCGGCTTTGACAAATACTTCGAGTAATCTTTGGACGCTTTCAACGTCCGGCACTGTGAACGACGCGAGAGTGGGTCCCGCTCCGACGTGCACCGTCCATGCCTCGCCTTTTATACGTTCGAATAAATCTTCATCAGTGCGATCGTCGCCCGCGGCGAACAGAAAATCGGGCTCGGGCTGAGCGGTAAGAAGGCGCTCCAAGGTTTCACCGTTGTTAACCCAAACTGGCCTTATTTCCACGGTCTTCTCGCCACGAAATGCCCGAAGTTCGGTTTCGGCCAACATCGCTTCGAGCATCGAGACCATTTCGTTTGCCAGCCATTCGCCGAATTCCGGGTCAGCCATTCGATAGTGCAATACGACTGAATAATTCTTTTCCTCAACAAAACTGCCTGGGGTCCGATCGACGAAGTGCTCCAAAATCGGCATCACGGTGGATTTCCATTCCGTTGGAGGCTGCGTGCGTACAGGTTCCCATAGTTTGGAACGCGGCGGCTTAAGTTCAGCTCCATGTTCGGCGACGAGCCACAGGCTGTCAATTGCTCCGAACCATTGTTCCAGGTTTGCAGCCTGCCGACCCGAAATGAGGGCCACGCAGTTATTCGAATCGGCGGCAAGTGCTGTCAGAAGTCGCAGCAGGGCAGGTGATGGCGCAGCTTGCTCCGGTTGATTTGCGAAGGGCACAAGCGTGCCGTCGTAATCCAAAATCAAGAGACGACGGTGCGCCTTTTTATAAGACTCTTCAATGTCCGCTGACCGGAGCCACCTCGGTTGGGTGTCGCCGTATCGCCCGCGCGCTGCCCCAGCATCTTGTAGCGACGTCAGGAACCGGTCCCCCCAACTGAAAACATTGTTACGCAAAACCCTGCCGTGGAGATTCCGCATGCGCTGTTGTCGCTCTTGCTCATCCAGTGCCAGCGCGCGCGCTACCGTCGCCGCTGTGCGTTCCTCGTCGAATGGGTTGATCATTAATGCTTCGCCCATTTCTGCTGCGGCGCCCGCAAATTCGCTCAGCAGGAGCACTCCGTCCCCCGCGCTTTTGCAAGCCACATATTCTTTTGCGACTAGATTCAAACCGTCGCGCAGCGGGCCCACCCAGCAGATGTCTGCCAATTTATATAAAGCCACCAGCTCTTCTCGTTCGATGGCGCGATTGATGTAGATGACGGGCGTCCAATCGGGTGTCCCGAGTTTCCCATTGATTTCACCAACGAGCTGGTTGACCTCGGTGCGCAGGTCCTGGTACGTTTCGATCCGTTCTCTGCTGGGCACAGCAATTTGGATCAAAACGACTTTGTCTTTCAGCTCCGGCGACGTTTTTAGGAGCAGCGCGAATGCCCGCATCCGCTCAGGTACTCCTTTTGTGTAATCCAGTCGATCAACTGCGAGCAAGACCTTTCGTCCCTTATAACGCTTAACCCAATCGGCATAGTAGCGTGCCGTTGCCTCGTCGTTCACAAGCAACCTTGTGTACTCATCCGGCGCGATTCCGATAGGGAGCGCCTCGAGGTGAACCGTGTGCCCACCTATGGCCACCTCGTTGATTTTGCTCTCGACTCCAAGCACTCGAAGCAATGCAGAACGAAATTGTTGCAGGTGACCGTGAGTCTGAAATCCTAGTAGATCCGCTCCGAGCAGGCCTTGCAGTAACTCCTCACGCCGGGGAAGAATTGGGAAGATTTCGCCGGAAGGGAAAGGAATGTGCAGAAAAAAACCGATCGCGGCGTCCGGCAGTTCGGCACGCAGCATTTGTGGAAGCAGCATTAGATGATAGTCGTGCACCCATATCAAATCACCCGGCCGGTATCGATCCAGGACCGCCTTGCAGAAGAACCGATTTGCCTCGACGTATGCCTTCCAATCGTCTGTATCGAACTTGAGTTGAGAGAGGAAGTTGTGGAACACAGGCCAAAGAGTCTGATTCGCAAAACCTTCATAAAATCGCGTGGCGATTTCGGCCGGCAGGTCGACCGCGAAGCAGTGCTCTGTCTCCTTCCAATTCTCAAGGATGCTGCGGCGCTCTTGGTCGTCGCTTTCCACGCTACTACCGGACCATCCGATCCAGTCGCCGCCGCGCTTTCGCAGCAGCGGATTCATCGCAGTGGCTAAACCTCCTGAGCTTCGGTCCGTCGCCCAGCCTGCTTCGGTCTTGCGCAAGGTTAGCGGAAGGCGATTAGACACGACGATGAGCCGGTTTTGCATATGCGAGCAAACTCTGCGGTCGAAGATGCTATTCAGCGTCTGGCCTACACTCGGCTGCCGCCAAAAATTCCTTCCTGTTTTCGGCACAGTTGCCTAGCAGCTCTGACTTTCGACTCTGTTCCCTTCGTTAGTTAATCTTGGCTGGGCCTGAACCAATGTCAATGAATGAATCGCTGTAGACGAACGGTTGGGGTCATGACAGGCAACAGATCCCGCCGTCCACGCGTTTTAATTCTGGTTTCTATGGGAGTTTGCAGAGTCGGGCGCCAAGGGACAACGGTTGGCCACGCTATGTCCCTTGTGTTACCCTGCGTTCGCATTGGGAGCGAACCGTGACCAAAATTAAATCTTCAGCCCTGATGTTGTCTTGCACGCTTTTTCTGGCGTCCTGCCTATTGCTGGCGCAGAGCCCTAAGCCCGGTGAATACCCGCGCGGCGCGAAGCCGTCGCCGATGATGAATTTTTTTGTGACTAGCGAGACCATTGGCGACGGCGGCAATCTCGGCGGACTGGCCGGTGCCGACGCACATTGCCAAACCCTCGCAACGGCTGCAGGAGCTGGAAATCGCACCTGGCACGCTTACTTGAGCACGCAGGCCAGGCCCGGCCAGCCCGCAGTGAACGCGCGCGACCGCATCGGCAAAGGTCCCTGGTACAACTTCAAAGGCGAGATGATCGCGCAGGATCTCGCGCACTTGCACGGCGATACGATGGAGCTGGCGCATCAGGGAAATAATCTGAACAAGCTCACCGGGTTAACGGAAAAAGGCCAGATCGTGCCGGGTTTGTATGACTATTCCGATCCACACGACAGCGATTGGGATTACGCTAAAAACACCCGGTTTTCGACGCGGCACGAAATGCTCACCGGTACTCAGACCGACGGCACCGCGTTCACCGATACGCAAGATCACACCTGCGATAACTGGACTAGCAACAAGAGCCCATCTTCTGGAATGTCGAGCGGAAACCTGAATGCTGCCGATGGCCGACCTAATGCCCAGATCGGTTTTCCCGATCGCAATGGTGGCGGCAGCGGTTCCTGGAACTCCGCGCACGGTACCCGCGGCTGTGCCCAGGCGGATTTGCCGAAAACCCACGGGCAAGGCCTTTTTTACTGTTTCGCGATTAACTAGGATGGTGGAGAACCACATGCTCAGCACGAGCAGGATGACCAGGACGATCACCCCACATGCTTACGTTATCGTGTTGTGTACTCTGATGCTCGCTTCCAGCCTGATGCTGGCTGGGCAGAACGGGCCGAATACTCAGGGCATTGCGCCGGCTCCCGGTAGCCCGACTCCGACTCCGGCTAGAATGACCTTTTTCGTGACTAGCGTCGGTCTCGGGAAAGGGGGAGACCTTGGCGGCCTTGCCGGCGCCGATGCGTACTGCCAGGCGCTTGCGGCGGCTGTAGGCTCGGGCGGTCACACGTGGCACGCCTATCTCAGCACGCAGGCTCGTCCCGGAAAGCCTGCCGTGAACGCGCGTGACCGTATCGGCAGCGGGCCTTGGTTCAACTGGTCGTTCGCGCAACTAGGGCAGCCGCAAAATGCCATTATCTCGGCGGACTTGGGCGAGCTTCACGGCGACACTCTGGTTCAGGCGCAACGCGGCAGCAATCTATTCAAGCAATCCACACGCAACGAGCTCGGAGAGGTCATTCACGGCATGGGCGATGCGCCACCGAATCAGCACGAGATTCTCACGGGATCCAAGTGGGATGGCCGCGCCTACACAGATAACGCAGACCACACGTGCAATAACTGGACCAGCAGCTCAAAAGGTTCGGCGCAGGTTGGCCATTCGGACCGAATCGGCAATGGCTCATCCTGGAATTCATCGAACGCCACAAAAGGCTGCAGTCAAGCAGATCTGGAAAGCAGCGGTGGCGCAGGCCTTTTCTACTGCTTCGCAATTAACTGATGCTCATCTGCTAACGCTCGCGCTATGCGACCGGAGCGTTTCAGGTATTGGCTGCGCACCCTCGTCGCTTCCAACCGCGAACCCCTCTGGCCTGAATTTTCAACTTCCTGAATACCTGGCCCGTGAATTGGTTGGTGCACTTCAAAGTGCAATATGAACTTTTTGAGAGTGATTCGACTTACTTGGTGAACGCGAGAGATAATTCCTTATTAAGCGTTGTGAACGCAGGCTGACGGCGTTGCAGCAAGGTGTTCTCGATGGCGGCGGGCGCCGGTCAGCGGCTATTTCCGCAGAGGCTGTCCACTTCACGCTGCAGGTTTTCATCGAACTGCGCCTCTGTCCGATTAGCGGTTGAGCAAATTTGTTTGGCCGTTAGTCCAATCGCGCCGCGCAGGTTGGCTTCCTGCAGGTTCGCGCCACTCAAGTCCGCGCCGCCCAGGATGGCTCCCCGAAGATCGCTGCCGCTTAAATCGGATTTCCGCAGGTCGGCGTCTGTAAGGAAAGAGAGAGAGAAGTCCGCCTGTCGTAGTCGAGCATTTTCCAGGTTGGTGGAGGTCAGGTAGGCTTCCTGAAGATTCGCCGTCGTTAGATTTGCGTTCTCCAGATTCGCCTCACGGAGATCCGCGTGTTTTAAGCTTGCCCTTTGCAGGGAGGCACCGCGAAAGTCCGCCTGGTAAAGACTTGCGCCATCAATCGCGGCATCAAGAAGGGTCGCTCCGGAAAGAATGGCGAAAGACAGATTTGCTTCCCTCAAGTCAGCGCGATTTAAATTCGCGTTTCGCAGATTCACTTCTTGAAGAGATGCACGGGCCATCTTTGCGCTGTCGAGGATGGCAAACCTCAGATCGGCCTGACGCAGATTTGCTTCCCTCAAGTCCGCTTCCGATAGATTTGCATTCCGCAGATCGGCCTGCCAAAGACGGGCTTTGCCGAGGAACGCGCCATACGCTTGGACGTAGCGCAGTCTGACCTGGTTGAGGTTGGCTCCCTTTACCGCGCTGATATCTTCATCTCGTTCTGACCAGGTGGAAGGCTTGGTCGAGACTTCCGTTTCAGTCAACTGTGCGTACGGATTGTAGCCGACGGTCCAAAGCGCGCCGGCTGCCCAAGTTTCGTTTCCGGAATTGCCTGATGCTGCGGTTCGGCCAGAATCGTGAGGGGCGCCCAGAATGATCCCTATCGAGAGCAATAAAAGAATGAAACCAATTCCAAGCGGTGCGACATTCCGGAGCAGTGCCGCTTTCTGACGTGAAGATTTCTGTGGGTTCGCGGGGCGTGGCGAATCTGCAGTAAACGCTTTCCCTGCCATCCTCGGAAAATTGATGGCCGCGGCGACGGCCCCTACGACCAACGAAATGTGGAGCGTCGTTCCACGCAAATCTTCGAGCGTCAGGTATCGGCCCCAGACAAGAAGTGTCGTCACAGGCGTGACCCAATACAGCAGGAGCATTGCGATCCCAGCCTCGAGAAATGCCAGCGGAGAACGAGAGTTACTCAGCCATTTGAAGTGCATGCGTGCGGGCCATCTCGCGAACCATGGCAGGCACGTGTCCAGGTTCTGTCCGTCTGGGAAGATTGCGGGCAATTGCGCCGCTCCTTCCCACAGATCCTGCAAGTAAAGATGGAAACATATATATATGCTGAAAATCATTACTGGGCCGAAGAGATACAACGGGATAAACGGCACTCCAGTTTGCAAGTGGAAAAACGGAAGCGCGGCGGCATTTTTCACGATTTGGGAATCCTTGGTCGTGAAAATCCTCAACCATGCCAGGGCGTTGAGCATCAACATCGAGCCCAGAAACCAACCCGCGCGGTGTGCCAACTCCCTAACATTTTTCAATCCCGCAAGGGAAGAAGTTTCCGCAGGAAGGATGGCGCCAAATAGATTTGCGCCGGCGAGTTGGCGATCGAGGAGTCCTGTCGCGCCATCCAGCCTGGCAGCTTGAAGATTTGCTTGGTAGAATGCGGTGCCGAGCAAGTTGGCATCTTTTAGATCCGCCTGGAGCAAGCTTGCGCTCCGCAGATCGGCCAGCATCAGGTCGGCTCGTTTTAGGACCGTCTTGTTAAGAATGGCGCCTTGCAGCCGCGCATCGATCAGATCGATATCTTCAAAATTCTCGCGTGATAAATCCGCCTGCATGCCCGCATCGCCATTCGAGTCGAGCCAATCGGCATGTTGTTTCAGGATTTCCGCCAGGCCGCGGTTCGCAACAGGCCGAGCCGCATCTTGCTTTTCAGGCGTCGATATATTTGCTTGTTCCGCGGCTATGTCCATGCTTCGACCCCTAAATCTTGACCCGGTACGGAAGAAGCAGGATTCGTTCCTGCCCGGCCAACCGACGGAAATGCTGGTAGTCCCGATCTTCTGCCGAATAACCGCGCCAGTCACCTGTCTCGATGGCCATAATGGGTACAGGCATGCCAGTCGTCTGCGAAGGACTACCCGCAGGGCGGCCTCTAAAAAGTTGCACTGCTGGTAAATCAACATCCAAGGAAATTTTGGGTTTCAACCACCGGCAGATTAACTGCCGGCAAATGTTGCACTGACGCTTTGCAACCGCACTGTTTCTATGGTGGGTAACCGGAGAGAGGACCGACGCACTATTTGCTTTCTGTAGGTGTGGGCCACACCAGCAGGACTGCGCTTCCCTGATATGAAGTCAGAGTGAATCGGGTACCGTCTCGACGATCCCAAACGGCCAAATTGAACTTCGAGATGCTAGGATCGCCCAGCGGCTCAGTCAGAGCGTGAAGTTCATGTTGAAACGTGTTGCCCGTGGTGATTTCAACTTCTCGCAGCGTGCATTCATCGAAGAAGAACGTCTTCTTTGTTCCGCCAGTAAGAATCTGAATGCTGGCGCGTTCTCCTTTCATCGCTGACCGGACCGCTGGACTCCCCGCGCGCGAGTCGGGATTGTCCACGGGAGCCAGATCGAATCTTTTCGCGAATTCGTCAATGGTCATGCCCAGATTGAAATGCTGGTTTGTTGTTTGAGATGCGGTGGATATTGCCAAAACTAGACATATCACTACGAGGCTGGCGGTTTTGTGCATGTTCGATCGCTCCATCGGA
>DASRQU010000166.1:0-18408 GCA_035696345.1 Candidatus Acidiferrales bacterium | reverse complement strand
ACGTCTG
Source organism: Candidatus Acidiferrales bacterium (assembly GCA_035696345.1). Taxonomy (GTDB): domain Bacteria; phylum Acidobacteriota; class Terriglobia; order Acidiferrales; family UBA7541; genus Palsa-360. Next base: position 18,401 of record DASRQU010000166.1, on the reverse strand, counting down.
GCGGAAGCTCAGCTTCCTTAAACACGGCCACTTCCTTGGGGATCGCGCGTGGCTGCATCAGTTTTCCAGACTGGATCAAACGCGCGACCGGCTTGATGATGGTCTTGACGACGGCCGGGGGCGGGGGAGGTGGCGGAGGCGGAGGGGGTGCAATCAACAGGGTTGAAAGCATCGCCTTGGGGAGCGCCTCGGTATAAATCAGTGGAATCAAAATCAAGATAGACAGAATGCCAGCTTGTACCAGGCCAGAAAGAATTACGCTCCAGCCCTTATTTGTCTTTTTCTTCTCGTTTGTCGATTCGAGCAAATCATCAAACATCGTGCTTCCCTCCTGCCGAAAAGCCCCAATTAAAAATTTTTAGGCCTTTCGGAGTTTAGTACCGGCTGCGGTTCCGGATGATACTACCGCACCGCCCTGGCCCCGCCAATTATTCCAGGCGACGACCAAAGGCGCTGCAATGCCAAAACTGGAATACGTGCCAACTAAAATTCCAACCACCAACGCGAAAGAAAACGCTCGCAACACTTGACCGCCCATCACAAACAAAACCAGAACAGTAAGGAAAGTCAGGCCGCTGGTAAGAATCGTGCGCGACAGAGTCTGATTGATGGATCGATTGACGATGTCTTTAAACGGTTCCCGGCGCATGAGGCGCGCATTTTCACGGATCCGGTCAAAGATCACGATCGTGTCATTCATCGAGTAACCAACCAGCGTCAGCAATGCCGCAATCACCGTCAAAGAAATCTCAAAATGAAAGATGGAAAAAAGTCCCAGGGTGATCAGCACGTCATGAAACACGGCCAACACCGCCGCAGCACCGTACACCCACTCGAAGCGAAATGCAATATAAACCAACATTCCAGCGAGCGCATACAGTGTTACCACTACGGCCTGGCGCCTCAGTTCCGCGCCGACTTTCGGCCCGACGATCTCCACATTCACGATGGCGAACGTACTGGTGTAAAACGCGTCGCGCAGCGCGGAGATTACGTTTGCGTTCGCGCCTGCTCCGGAAAGCTGGCCGAGGTCCGTCACGATGCCGCGGTTGTCGCGGTCGCGAAACGTCGCCAACTGCCTGCCAAGTTGCGCGTATCGATCGCCTGCAGCCGTTCCCAGACCCAGAGGATCCTTTCGCGTCAAAGCGTCGGCAATTACGTCGGCTCCCGCAGCATTGAAATCCTGCTTGCCCGTTTCGCCCGCACCGAGCGTCGCATGGAGTGCATTCAAAATTGCGGTCTTGCCCGCATCCAGCGCTTCCGCGCCTTGGCCCTTCTCTTCAAGGTTAATGAGAACTTCGTTGCCATTCCCGCTGGCGATGTCGCTGACCGGAACAATGGTGCTGTTCCCAATGCCCTGCTGGGCCAAACCGCTGCGGAGGGTGTCTATGGGAGGCGCGCCAGCAAATCGCACGTCGACAACCGTGCCTCCTTTAAAATCAATACCATAGAAGAGGCCGCCATGAGAGATAATGGACACGAGGCCTGCCACCAGCAGGAGTCCGGACAGGCCAAAGAAGTACTTCGCTTTGCCCATCCAATCCAGGTCGACTTGTTTGAAAAATTCCATGCTCACTCTTACCCGTTAGAGTTGGACACCAACGATGATGAATTTGTTCCCTAAATAGAACCGATTCAAATAAAAATCTTGAAATATTTCCCGGTATGGGACTAGTACTGCTATCCTGCCCCGAAACGACCGCTTGCAAGAGCTCAAGCCCGGCATTCTTTTTGTAGCGTTCGCCTTCAGGCGAGCATTCTGTAGCAAAGCACGTGCTCGCCTGAAGGCGAGCGCTACATTTCCAAAATCAGTCTGCACACTCTTAAATGCTGAGTTCTGCTTCGCGCGGCATTTTCGCCAGGTGCCAGTCAAAAATCAGGCGCGAAACGTAAACTGACGTAAACAGGTTAGCCAACAAGCCAACGGCCAAGCTGACCGCGAATCCGCGAATCGGGCCGGTGCCGAACAAGAAAAGAAACGCGGCCGAGACGATAGTCGTCACGTGCGTGTCGATAATCGTCAGGAACGCTCGCTTGAAGCCCATATCAACCGCTGAAACAGGCGCTTTCGCGGCGCGCAATTCTTCACGGATACGTTCGAAGATAAGCACGTTCGAGTCTACGCCCATACCGATCGTCAAAATCACGCCGGCGATGCCGGGCAACGTCAAGACGGCGCCGAAGTAAGACAACGCCGCGAGCAATAAAACCAGGTTCAGGATCAAAGCGATCACCGCGTTCACGCCCGCCGAGCGGTAGTACATCACCATGAAAATCATCACGACCACTAAGCTGATGATGGAAGCCTGCACGCCGTGCCGGATTGAGTCGGCTCCAAGCGACGGCCCAACCGTGCGCTCTTCAAGGTATTTAATCGACGCCGGCAGCGCGCCTGATCGAAGGACCAATCCTAGGTCGTTCGCTTCCTGCTCGCCGAACTGGCCTTCGATGACGCCAGTGTCATCGATGCGGCCGTTGATCACAGGAGCAGTTTGCAATTTATGCTCAAGGACAATGCCCAACTGCTTGCCGATATTCTGTTCGGTGAAGGGGCCGAATCGCGCGCCCGCTTCGGTGGAGAGAGTGAAATCGACATCGTAGTAGCCGGGATTCTTGGTGCTGCGGATAGCGGTTGCGCTGCGCAAGTCACGCCCCGTGACCACCGGAACGCGATCGATTACGTACCAGCTTTCCACGGCAGGCTGGCTGGAGCTGGAAGCGGAACTTTTTCCCTGAACAATCTGCGCGTTGGGAGGCAAAATACCGCCGTGCGCGGCAAGGGCAGCCACTTCGGATTGATACGGCGTTGCGTCGATCACCAGATGAAGTTCGAGTTGCCCGCCGGCCTGAATAACACTCTTCGCGCGGTTGGGATCGCCTTCTCCAGGGAGCTCCACGATAATTTCATTGTCGCCCTGACCGTACGGCGCCACCAGCGGTTCCGTCAGTCCCAGCGCGTCGATACGGCGACGAATCGTTTCTTCAGCCTGGTCCATCGTCTGCTGCTGGATGTTGACGACTCGCGACTGCTTCATCGTCACGAGATAGCCGGAAGTTTCGCCCGGCGCCGGAGAAATATCCCAGTCCGGAAATTGATCGTTGATCAGGTTGCGGGCCGTGCCGGCCTGCTCGGGAGCAATGTTGTGAACCAGAATCTGCGTATCGGTCAGCTTGCGAATATCGTCGTAGCGAACGGTTTTATCGCGAAGCGTGTTCGTAATATGGTCCAGCGTCTGGTCCGTCTCACCGCTGATGGCTTCCTGCACCTGCACCTGCAAAATCAGGTGCGTGCCACCCTGCAGGTCGAGGCCGAGCTTGATGCTGTTTGAAAAATTCGATTTGATATCGGCCCAGGATTTGGGAGGGAATAAAGGCCGGCCGACGAGGCCAATGACGCAGGCAAGGATCACAGCGACAACGAATAATGCTTTCCACTTGAGATTAGAATTCATGGCTTAACTGGCTCAGGACTCCACAGATGCGGGCTTTTCTTTACGAAAGCATGCCTCGCGGACGAAATGGAGCGACGCGTTACCCCGATCCTACGACTCCTCCTTACCATCTGGTTGCAGGCCGGTCACCGCGGAACGAAGGACCTTAACCTTCACTTGGTCGGCAATGCGAAGCTGAATGGCATCGTTTTCAATTCCCACGATTGTGCCATACAGGCCGCCCGTGGTGATTACCTTGTCGCCGTTCTTCAAGGCGTTAACCATTTCCTGGGTCTTCTTCTGGCGGCGCTGCGCGGGAAGAATCAGCAAAACATAAAAGATTCCCATGATGATGACCAGCGGCAGAAAGGCCATGATTCCACCTGAACCGCCTACCTGGGCCATCAAAGACAGATTTTCCGGCATAATAAGGGACAACATCACGATGAACCCCATTCCCGTTCTATTACCGATGCTTCAGCACGCTGCATTGCCAACTAAAAAAATCACCGCTATTCAACATTGACAGAAGAAGCGGACAGGCCACGAATCTACACCCAGTTCGTGGCGGGCTCCAAGCCGTAACCGTACGCTACCCGAAGTTTACAACCGAAGCCATGCTACTGGCCCGCTTCAGGATTCACCCGCGCCGATACGCGATTGGAACTCCGAGGAGAATGCAGCCAATTCCCCGAGCGCGATAGCTTGGCGAATCTTGCCCATTGTGTCAAGGAAAAACGCAATATTGTGGTGCGAGTTCAGGATGGAAGCCAGAATTTCATTGGCCTGAAACAGGTGCCGCAGGTAAGCGCGGGAATAGGTTCGGCAGACCATGCAGGAGCAGCGCTCGTCCAGCGGGCGCGGATCGCTGGCGTAAATCGCGTTGCGAATGTTCACCCGGCCCGAGCTCGTAAAGAGGCAGCCGTTGCGCGCGTTGCGCGTGGGCAGGACACAATCCATCATGTCCACGCCGCAGCGGACATAGTCGGGAAGCTGCTCGGGCAGGCCGACGCCCATCACGTAGCGCGGCTTGCCTTTCGGAAGCGCCTCAGCGGAGATGGCGGCTATCTCGGTGGAAATCGCGTGAGGCTCGCCAACGGCGAGGCCGCCGATGGCGTAACCGGGAAAATCGAGGTCGACAAGTTGGCGCGCGCTTTCGCGGCGCAGGTCTGCATGCATCCCGCCTTGCACGATGGCAAAAATGGATTGACCGGGGTTCGTTGAGAGTTCGGCGTTGGTCTGGCCTGAGGCGGTTTGGGCTTTTGCGTAATCCTTGCAGCGGAGCGCCCACTCCGCGGTGCGCTTCATCGCGCCCTCCGCACGAGCGTGGTCGGCGGGAAATTCGATGCACTCGTCAAACACCATGGCGATGTCTGAACCGAGCGCTTGCTGGATCTCAATGGATTTTTCGGGCGTCAGCAGATGCTCGGAGCCGTCAAGGTGCGATCGGAAAACAACGCCATCGTCCGAAATTTTTCGCAAATCGGCGAGACTGAAAACCTGGAAGCCACCGGAATCGGTGAGAATCGCTCCGGGCCAGGACATGAATTTGTGCAGCCCGCCCAGCGCGCGAATGCGTTCGTGGCCGGGTCGCAGATACAAGTGGTACGTGTTGCCCAGCAGAATTTGCACGCCGAGTTCGCCGAGCGCCTGTTGCGTAAGCCCCTTCACCGTACCGGCTGTGCCGACCGGCATGAACGCAGGCGTGTCGATCACGCCGTGCGGCGTAGTGAGCCGGCCGAGACGCGCACCCGTCGGATCCGTTTTCAAAACTTCAAACTGAAATTTCATAAGTGTCGAGTTTAGCAGGAGATTGCCCCGACTGCTGTAGCCCGCCTCTTTAGAGGCGGGGGTTTAGGTCGCCGGAGATGGGGACTAAACACACGGATAGCAACTGATCCCTTGCGCCCTGCATACACATGAATCTAAATCCCCGCCTCTGAAGAGGCGGGCTACAACAGCCCCGCTGATTTTCAATTTTGCAAAAAATGCGCTCAACCTGGCAGCGTGGGAATTGCTGCGATTAGGGATTGCGTGTATGGATGCGCCGGGGCGGAAAGAATTTGCGCGGCTGGGCCGGTTTCCACGATGCGGCCTGCTTGCATGACGGCGATGCGCGTGGCAAGTTGCGCAACGACGGGCAGACTATGCGAGATGAGCAGATACGTAAGCGCGAAATCGCGCTGCAAATTTTGCAGCAATTCCAAAATTTGCGCGCCGACGGAAACGTCCAGGGCGGAGACCGGTTCATCGGCCACCACGAGGCGCGGGCGCAAAATCAGTGCGCGAGCGATGCCGATGCGCTGCCGCTGACCGCCGGAAAATTCGTGGGGATAGCGCGCGAGTGCGTCTTCTTGCAGCCCTGCCGCGCGTAGAATTTCCACCACGCGAGAGCGGCGTTCATTTTTGGAAAGCTGCGGCTCGTGAATTTCCAGCGGCTCGCCAACGATGGCTCCGACCCGCATGCGCGGATCGAGCGATGCGAAGGGATCCTGAAAGACCATCTGCATTTCGCGGCGGAGGGCGCGCAATTCCGATCCGCGCGCCGCGAGAAAATCGCGGCCTTCGACCAGCAATTCGCCGGAGTCAGGCTCGATCAGACGCAGAAGCATGCGCGCAAGCGTAGTTTTCCCGCTGCCCGATTCGCCGACGATGGCGAGCGTTTCGCCCGCACAAAGTTCGAGGCTTACGTTATCTACCGCTGCGACGCCGGAGCGCGCGACGCCGTTTGCTGAGGGCTTTTTTAGGCCGAAGGAATTTGCGGGTGCGAAGAAAGTTTTTTGCAGATTGCGCGCTTCGAGCAATAGCGGCTGGGTCATCGCGCAGCCTGCAAGCGCGGATTTGCTTTGAGTAGGACAGGCTTCAGCCGGTCGCACTTTTGTCCGATGAAATACAAAGTCAAAAGCGACAGGCTGAAGCCTATCCTACTGAAATTCATACCTTCTCCGCGATCAGCAGCAACACCGTGTGCATGAACTCGAGGCCGCTGGCGATTTTATCCGTGCGACGCGGGTGAAATCCGGAACGATCGTTTTCGAGACTGCTTTCCAGCAAATTGCGCGTCTCCACATAAACCGGATCACCCGGCGGTTTTCCGGCGTTGTTCATCCACACATCGAAGTCATGCCAGTTGTCATGAATGTGCTGCGAAACCTGGCGCAATCCGAGGTCGCTCGCCATTTTGTGAAAGCTGGCCACGCTCTGCGTGCTGGTGTGGGACGGGTCGCGCACGCGCTCCACTTTATTTTGAAAATCATCGTCGCAGCCGTCGGGAACAATGATGTCCGTTACGGCGATGCGGCCGCCGGGCTTCAGCACGCGCACCATTTCCGCGAGGGCGCGCGCGGGTTCGGTCATGTGATGAAACGCGTAGCCGCACGCGACAATTCCAGCGAATTCATTCGCGAATGGCAGCGCGTAAATATCGCCTTGCACGAATTCAATATTGGCGATGCCGTCGCGCGCGGCTTCGGCCCGCGCTTTCTCCACCATCGCGGGAGTGAGGTCCACGCCAATCGCTTTGCCAACGCGCGCCGCGAGCGGGCGCGTAAATGTGCCGGGGCCACAGGCGACGTCGATCGCCAAAATATTTTCGGGATGCGCGAGGTCTGCTGTTGCGTATTCGGCGAGGCGCTGCCCTTCTTCGACGCGCGTGCGGCGCACGGTTTTCGCAAAGACGTCGGCAGTTTCGGTAAAGCGGTCGCGAATTTTATCGAGGTGGCGCGAATCGGTGTTCATGATTTTTTATCCTGTTCCTAATTATTGACAGCGTGGAACATTCGTTTTTTAGTAGCACAGGCTTCTGCCTGTGGATTTTGCATTCTTAAAGTCAAAGGCCACAGGCTGAAGCCTGTGCTACTTTGACCTTCTTCTCTGGACGATTCGCTTTTCGTGGCATAGGCTTCAGCCTGTGCGGGGTTAGTCCTTGCATGGCATAAAACCGCACAGGCTGAAGCCTATGCCACGAAATTCGCAACTTCAGCAACTCGGATGCAGCGCGCGCGATGTTCGGGGCCGGCGTCGTACAGACTTGGCATGGCCGCGGAACATTCAGCAATTCTCAAGGCGCAGCGCGGCTCGAACGCACAGCCCGGAGGCAGTGCGGTGAGCGACGGCACGTTGCCGGGAATCGGCTCGAGCTTGTGTCGCACGAGTTGCGGCGAAGCGCGCAATAAGCCCGCCGTGTAAGGATGACGCGGCTGTGCAAGCACAGCGCGCGACGGCCCTTCCTCCACAATGCGCCCTGCATATGTAACCGCGATGCGATCCGCGACCTGCGCGACGACGCCGAGGTCGTGCGTAATAAAAAGTAACGCAAGGCCGAGCTCGCGGCGAAGCTGCGCCAGCAATTCGAGAATTTGTTTTTGCACGGTGACGTCGAGGGCGGTAGTGGGCTCATCGGCGATCAGCAGGCGCGGAGATTTTCCTTCGTCTCCCGCGAGCGCCATGGCGATCATCGCGCGCTGCCGCAAGCCGCCGGAAAGCTGATGCGGAAATTGCCGCGCGCGCATAGCGGGCTGCGGCACGGTCGCGCGCTCCAGCGCTTCCACCACGCGGCGGCCAATTTCCTCCCGCGTGAGTTCAGGTTTGTGCGCGCGAATCGCTTCGCCGATTTGCGCCCCCACGCGCATGATCGGATTGAGCGCCGTCATCGGTTCCTGAAAAATCATGGCGACATCCCGCCCGCGCACGGCGACGCGCTCGCGTTCCGGGAGCGTAAGCAAATTTATGCGCGCGGAGGAAGACCCGGTCCCGCGCGTTAACCATGCTTCTCCACGAACGCGCGCACCCGGCGGAAGCAAGCCCATCAGCGCGAGCGCGAGCATTGATTTTCCGCTCCCTGATTCGCCCACGAGTCCGAGCGATTCGCCCGCGCCCAGCGAAAACGAAACGTCGTCCACCGGACGTATCCATCCCGCAGGCGTAGGAATCTCGACAGTGAGTCCGCGGAGCTCGATTAGTGCGGCCATTGAGACATCATAAATCGTAATTTTGCTTGGGGCGGCAGAATTTGAAATGAATTTCTTTGAAATCTAACGTCTGCTTGAACTATAAGTTTACAGCCATGGGACAAAATAAACCGAAACCGATCTCAATTGAAGCCATGGTCGAGCAGGATTGGCCGGCGGTGCGACAAATTTACGTGGAGGGGATAAGCACAGGAAACGCCACGTTTGAAAAATCGGCGCCGGAATGGGCAACGTGGGATGCGGCTCATCTTCGAACCTGCAGATTTGTGGCTCGATGCGAAGACGAAGAAAACGTTGCGGGCTGGGCCGCGCTCACCGCGGTGTCAAGCAGGTGCGTATATGCGGGAGTCGCCGAAGTCAGCGTTTACGTAGGACAACAATTTCGTGGACAGGGCATAGGAACGAAATTGCTCGCGGCGCTGATCGAGCGTTCGGAGAGCGAAGGCATCTGGACGCTGCAGGCTGGGATATTTCCGGAAAATGTTCCGAGCGTGGAATTGCACAAGAAACGGGGATTTCGCATAGTGGGAACGCGCGAAAAATTGGGTTCCCTGGATGGAAAGTGGCGCGACGTTTTATTGTTGGAGAGACGGAGTAAAGTGTCGGGGACCTGAATCGATTAATTCATATGGATGCTATTTCTTGCAAAGGCGGTGAATGGCATGAAGATCCGAAATCTGGCGGTTAAGTTTCTGATTGTGAGTGGCGTGCTGGCAGCTTATCCGGTGCTGGCGCAGCAAGCGGAGCCACATCCCACCTGCAATCATTGCTCGGCTACCTATGTTCCCAAGAGCGAACTCGACGGCTACAACGAGCGAGCCATCGCGCACAAGCTGGTGGACCAGCAGGTCCGGCTGGTGGATGTGGGCAAGGTGCAGGTGGGCATTGGAAGCATTTACCGCGGGAAACTGGGGCAGGCGCAGGGCGAAGAAAATATTGTGGCGGAAGCGGTGGCCGAGCATGAGCAGGTGAGCGAGGTGTATTACGTTATCGAGGGATCGGCGACACTCCTGACCGGACCGGAGATCGTCGACCCGAAGCCGCGGCCCAACACGCTGAAAACCGTGCGCGAGCAGAATGGGCCGGGGTTCAGCGGCACGTCGATCAAGAATCCGGAGGTTCACGAATTGAAGGCCGGAGACATGATCGTAATTCCCGCGGGGACGGGACACTGGTTCACGAAGATTGACGATCACATTCGCTACGTGATGGTGCGGCTCGATCCGGACAAACTTTTGCCGCTGAAGAATGAGGCGCAATCGCAGAAATATCTGGCGAGCCCTTATGCTCCGAATCAGGGGAATTTTTAGGATTTATTTGTGGCGCGGCCTTGGCCTGCGGGTTTGGTGCTTGCAAGAACTAAATTCCGCAGGCTGAAGCCCGCGCCACCAGCACCCGTGCCATTGATTCGCATGGTTGCGCTAAGTAACAAAAATTTGGTTAGAGCAAAATGGAGCGACGCGTTGCCTACTTCCGCTTGTCCTGAATGCAAAATGCCAACGGCCAGCGCGATGGGCAAAAATTATTGTCCGCAGTGCGGCTGGAATCGCGGGGAAGCGGACAAGCAGACGCGTTTATTTTTGCGGCTGCTGCCGGCTTTGGTGATTCTGTTCGATGCGCCGCTGATCGTTTGGATTTTTATCGGGCATGCAGAGGTCTCGGTTCTAGGCGCCCTCGGATTTCTGGCAATTGTGCCGGCAATTCTCGTGGTACTCGTGGTGAAAGGTAAACTGCGGTTTGGGACGCTCGGCGCATAATTTGGGATTCGCGAGATGAGTCAGAAATGGCTGGCCGGTCCATCGGATTACAGAGCAAATATAAACGCAAGGATCATCCGTGACGCCGGGACCATTTGACGAAATTGGGAAAGTGATTGCCGAGCTTCGACGGCCGCGGCCTGTTCGAATGAGCAGGCGGGGCAAAACGCTGGCCGTGATTTTCTCGGTTGCCTTGCTGACGTCGGTGGCGGGGTACGCGACGGCGAATACCATGATCCGGAGAAATCCGGCGACGGCCAATTCGGGATCATCGCTGATTCCGCTTTATTCGATGTCCCTCGTGATTCTGGTATCGATAACCGTGGTGGCAAACGTCGTTGGAAAACAAAAACAATTGCTTGCCGACGGCGAAATAAGCATGGCGCGCGTAACAGACAGAGTGCTGGCGCGCAACGGCCCGAACATCCGCTACGAATTTATAACTCCGCTGGGCGAACATTTCTCAGGCAGCGCGCAGGATGGAACGAGAAAACTTTCCGTGGGAATGAACGTGCCGGTCTTTTACGATGCGCTGAATCCGCGGCACCAACTGGCGCTCTGCGCGTCTTTTTACGAAGTGGAGTTGCCGGGAATGAAGTAATTGAATTCTCGAATGCTTCACGTCTTCGGCTTGCTCCCGGCAACGCCAATCTCCTGATTGGCACGAGGCCATTTGCCAATCAGGAGATTGGCGCTCCGAGGAGTGGGCACAGGCCGGTTCTTGAGTGGTCGGGTTCACAGCACGGAGATTCATTTTCTTGGACCTGAGGCGGCATTGCCGCTAAACTTGGCGCAGATGCCCAAGAGTGCCTCACCCGATTCTGAAATGACCTCGAACCCTCATTTGTCCCCTGGCTGGAGATCGCTGTTTCGCGTTCCCGGTTTTCCTTTCTTTTTCGTGGCCATGCTGATTTCGCTGTTTGGAACGGGCATGAACTTTGCCGGGGTCACTTGGTACGTGCTAGGGGCAACGCATTCCACGGTCAAGGTCAGTCTGGTGGTGATCCTGGTCACGCTCCCGGGATTGATCGTGCCGCCGTTCGGGGGAGTGCTGATCGATCGGGTGGATCGACGCTATTTGGGTATCACGATCGACACGATCCGCGCCATCCTCGTACTGGGCACGGCGGCGCTGGCTTACACCGGGCGACTGACGCTTTGGGAACTGTATACGATGGTGCTGCTGCTCGGCGTCGGCTTCGCCATTTACTGGTCGACGACGAATGCGCTGATTCAGGAACTCGTGCCGCACGAAAAACTGGTTACAGCTAACGCCACGGTCTTGATCGCAGTCCAGGGCGGAATGGCGGCGGCCGGAACACTGGTCGGCTTTATTTATGAGAGAGCCGGGCTCGGGGGAATTCTGGGAATCGACGGAACCACGTATTTGATTGCCGCGATTTGCTTGCTGATGCTGAGACACGGGTATTGCCCGCCGCGCGAAATACAAAACAATCGCTTGGTCTCCTCCTCGCCCACGATTGAAGCTCCCCCTGAAATGTCGGAACCGACATTGACGCTCACGGATAGCGCGGAGTCAGGTGCGACAGGCGTTTTTGCGGATATTGGAGAAGGATTGGCATATCTCAGCCATCAGCCGCGCGTGATGGCTCTTGGATTTACGTATGCGTGCATGATGGCCGGAGTGATTAGCGCGAACGTGCTGGTGGTGGCGTTGGCGAAGGATGTGCTCTTCTCGGGTCCTCGTGGGTACGGATGGATTGAAGCGGGCTGGGCATTCGGCGCGATTGTGGGAGGACTGGTCGCAGGATTTGCGGCGCGCAAGAAACCGTATGGCGTGCTGATAGTTGCGTTGGGCACGCTGGCGATTGGCCACATGCTGTTTCCGTATGCGCGTGTGCTGATTCTTGCTGTGGCGATGAACGCACTCTTCGGAGTCTGCCGGGCGCTAGGCGGAGTGTTGACGCAATCTTCCATCATGGCATCGGTGCCGCAGCACCTGATGGGGCGCACGCAGTCCGCGTTTTCTGTGATGAGCACTGCTTTGCAGGTGAGTATGAGTTTTGCGCTGGGGTGGTTTGCGCAGCACGTTACGCTGTCCCTTGCTTTTTTGTTGCTGGGCGCAATTTATGGAAGCGGGGTGCTGGCCGCGATTCGGGTGCGGACGCTTTCGGTGGATGCCGGGAAGGCGAACGTCGCAACGGTTTAATTGGTTGTGTAGCGTCCGCCTTGAGGCGGGCAGATTCGATCTCGGATTCGAACGGATTTCCGCCTGAAGGCGGGCGTTACATGAGCTCGACGGACTTGTAAAAACCAGACAGGCTGAAGCCTGTCCTACTTTATCCGCAACGGGAGCGGGTCGATGAGGGTGTTCATCGCAGGGGCGTCGGGAGTACTTGGGCGGCGGTTGGTGCGGCAGTTTGTCGAGCGCGGGCATTCGGTCGTCGGCTTAGTGCGCAGTCCGAAGAGTGAAATTACGGTGCAGGACGCGGGAGGCGAGCCGCGCCAGGCAGACTTGTTCGATGCGGATTCGCTGGCGCGCGCGGCGGAAGGCTGCGATACCGTGATTCATGCCGCCACCGCTATCCCGGTGAAAGCGAAAACGACGTCCACGGATTGGGCGATGAACGATCACATTCGCCGCAAAGGAACGCGCAGCCTGACTGAGGCGGCGGCCAAAATTGGCGCGAGGACCTATCTGCAACAAAGTGTAGTGTGGGTTGCGCGCCCTCGGAACGAATCCGCATTCACCGAAAATTCTCCCACGGTTCCGGATCCAATCACTCAGTCGGCCATCGACGCTGAAAAAATTGCGCGCGAAACCGAGTTGACGGAAGGAATTACGGTTACGATTCTACGCGGCGGATATTTTTATGATTCGGATTCCGCGCACACGAGAACGCTGGGAGAGGCGCTGCGCCAACGCAAAATGCCCATCATTGGAAGCGGCGATGCGCTGTGGGCGATGATCCATACGGATGACGCAGCCAGTGCTTATGTGATGGCCGCGGAAAAACCTGCGAGCGGCATCTGGCACATCGTCGATAACGAACTGGTTTCGGCGCGCGCGTTTCTCAACGAATTTGCTGCAGATTTGGGAGCACCCTCACCGCGCCGCTTTCCGGTGTGGCTTGCGAAACAGTTCGCCGACGAGCAGGCCGTAACATATTTCACGAAGTCCACGCGCACCTCGAACGCGCATTTCCGCAGCTATTTTGGCTGGGCGCCGAAGTATCCGACCTACCGCGAAGGGTTAAAGCAGATTATCGCGGAATGGAAGATGGAGCATGCAAAAGCCCTGGGAACGCCAATCTCCTGATTGGCGTTTTTGACGAGCCAATCGGGAGATTGGCGTCCCACAATCAAAGATAATCGCGCGAAGAGCCTTCGAGGAATGCGCGCAGCTTGCGAGAGCGAGACGGATGGCGCAATTTTCGCAGGGCCTTGGCTTCGATCTGGCGGATGCGCTCACGCGTGACGGCAAAGGACTGGCCCACTTCTTCCAGCGTATGTTCCGAGCCGTCGTCCAAACCGAAACGCATCTTGATTACTTTTTCTTCGCGCGGCGTCAGCGTTTTCAGCACGGAAGAAGTTTGATCCTTTAAATTCATATTGATGACGGCATCGGACGGCGAAACCACCGCCTTGTCTTCAATGAAATCGCCAAGATGCGAATCTTCCTCTTCGCCGATTGGCGTTTCTAGCGAAATGGGCTCCTGCGCAATTTTCAAAACCTTGCGCACCTTCGATACGGCAATCTCCATGCGCTTGGCGATTTCCTCGGAACTCGGCTCGCGGCCCAGTTCCTGCACGAGCATGCGGCTGGTGCGGATCAGCTTGTTGATCGTCTCAATCATGTGCACGGGGATGCGGATCGTGCGCGCCTGGTCGGCGATAGCTCGCGTGATGGCTTGGCGGATCCACCAAGTGGCGTAGGTGGAAAATTTGTAGCCACGGCGCCACTCGAATTTGTCGACAGCTTTCATCAAGCCGATGTTGCCTTCCTGAATCAGGTCCAGAAACTGCAAGCCGCGATTTGTATATTTTTTTGCGATTGAAACCACGAGACGAAGGTTCGCTTCGATCAATTCTTTTTTGGCTTGCTCGGCGTCGGCCTCTCCCCGGAGGATCACCTGAAGCATGCGCTTCAGATCGGTGAGGCCCGTCTCGCTGGATTCCGCAATTTCGCGAAGCTCGGTGCGCCGCGTGCGCAGTTCCTTGCGCGCCTCGGCCGCGTTGTCGCCCTTGGAGGCGTCCGCGCGGCGCGCCAGTTTCCCTGCCTCGCGTTCCAGGGATTGCAGTCGCTCCACGGTGTGGCGGATTTTGTCGATGAGGCGTTTTTTTTCAAAACGATGGAATTCGATGGAGCGCGCCAGTTGCGACATTTCAATACGCAAGCGCGCCACGTGATATTTCGCGTGCAGGTACGGAGCCTTTTTGGACTTGGGCATCCGCTCAAACTTCGTCGCCTCGCGCAAACACTCGTTGTAGAGTTTGGCGATACGGTCAAAAACTTTTAAGGTTTTTTTGGTTTTATTTTCTATTTTTTCTTCGGTCAGCTCTTCATCGTCAAACTGAACAATTTCCTTGATTGAGCGCGTACCGTTTCTCAGGCCTTCGCCGATGTTCAGCAATTCTTTGAGTATGATCGGCGAGCGCGTGATGGTTTTTAAAACGAGCAACTGGCCGCGCTCGATGCGCTTGGCGATGACCACTTCGCTTTCGCGGTTGAGCAGCGGCACGGTCCCCATTTCGCGCAGGTACATGCGAACGGGATCATTCGTTTTTTCAAGCGTTCCAGGCGTGAGGTCGAGCTCGCCCTCCTCGGCAAAGGGCAACTGGTCTTTGGAGACGATTTCAGGTGCATCCGCGACCGTGGGATCTGCGCCGGCGCGGGCGGCCTTCGCAGCGGCCAAATCTTCAAACACATCAATGCCGTAGCGTTCAAACGCGGACAGCAGATCGTCAATTTCTTCGGAGGAGTGTACTTCGGCGGGCAGAGTATCGTTGACTTCGTCGTAGAGCAGGTAGCCCCGCTCCTTGCCCAACGTAATCAGATTTCGTACCTGATCGTATTTCTCTTCGATTGCCAGCGCCAAGGAGACCTCCAAAACATGTAGCCAGAAGCAACCCTTAAATCGACGCAATACCCAGCAACTACGTTTCGTTCCTCATGAACGATTAGATGCAAAGGACGAAATGCGCGTTACCTTTGCCGCTGTACCAGGACGGTAACAGCTTATTTATACGGTCGCACTCAAATGCGTCAACCGTTTTGTTTAACGGGTATTGTTTCATAGAGCCACGATTATTTGATTATTTCGTTTGGTCGTGTTGCGGGTTCTGCGAAGAAATCCTTGCTCTTGTTTGTTGAAGCTTGGTTAAAAAAACTCGCGGTAGATCATTCAGTTTACGGGTCACGCGATAGGCTCGCGGCAGGAGCGAGCATGCGTCGCAACTCTTGCTTGCGCTCCAGGAGGCGCCTTAACTCGGTTCCGGCTGCCGCGCTGGCAGACGCGGCGAGCGATTCGATCTGTTTTTGTACGTCGGACAACTCCTCCTCAACGCGGCGGCGGCGCAAAACCGCGAGGCAGCTTGCAGCTTCCTCCCACGTGGGCGGTGCGGCGGTTTCGAACGCGATTTCGAACAGCAGGCGACGGTCGCGATCTTCCAGCGCCAACGCTAACGTTGCTGCATCCAGACGCGCGCCATCGGCGGACGCAACGATCAGCGTTTCTAAAATGCGTTCGCTTTCGAGGCCTCGGTGTAATTCCTCGGCACGCAATTCCTGTGCGAGTTGCGCTCGAAAATCGTCGCCTTCGATGAGCAATTGCACAAGGCGGCGCTCTGCCGGCTTTCCTATGCGCCCCACAAGTTCCGGACGAGCCTTCACTTCGCTGCGGCGCTCGCTCGCCGCTTTGCGCATGGATTCGCGCAGCACCGGTTCCTCAATGCGCAGCTGCTGCGCGATGCGCGTGGCCCACTCAGAACGCAGAATGCGATCGGAAACGCGCTGCACGTAGGGCATCAGGAAATTTACGGCACGTAATTTTCCTTCGCCGGTGGACATATCCATTTTTCGAGCGCGCGAAATCAGATAGTCGATATACGGCGGCGCTTCGTTCAACAATTTGATGTAGGCTGCGGGGCCTTCGGAGCGGATAAAACTGTCGGGGTCCTTGCCGCCGGGCAAAGCGAGAACGCGAACTTCGGCGCCCTGCTCGAGCAGAATTGTCAGAGAGCGTTCCGTGGCATTTTGCCCAGCCGTATCAGGATCGTAATTCACGATAATGCGGCGCGTAAAACGATTCAGGAGTTTTACCTGTGGCTCGGTGAGGCTCGTGCCGCAGCTGGCGACCACATTGGAGACGCCGGCGCGCGCGACAGCGATCGCGTCCATGTAGCCCTCCACCAGGACGGCAAAATCGCGGTTGCGCAGCGCGTCTTTCGCGCGATCGAGGTGGTAAAGAATGTTGCTTTTTGTGTAGATGGGGGTTTCCGGCGAATTTAAATATTTGGGCATGTCGTCGCCAAGGGCGCGGCCGCCGAAGGCCACGATTTTTCCGGAATCATTGGAGATCGGGAACATCACGCGGCGGCGGAAACGATCGTACACGCGTCCATTTTGATCGCGGCCGAACAGGCCCGAAACTTCCAACAGTTTATCCGGGAATTTTTGTTTGAGCGCGCGGAGGAGCGCATCTCCGCCCGACGGCGCGAAGCCGATGCCGAACTGCGCCATCGCGTCCGAGTCCAGGCCACGATCGAGCAGATACGCTTTTGCCGCCCGGCCCTCCGGCGTGGAATTTAGTTGCTGCGTGAAAAACCCGGCGGCTTCCTTGTGCAATTCCACGAGCGATGTGCGCAGCTGGTTTTCCTTGCGCTCTTCGGGCGATCGTTCGCGAGGCGCGGGAATCGCGATGCCAGATTTTTCGGCGACGGCGCGCACGGATTCCGGAAACGTGATTTTGTCCATCTCCATCACGAATTTAAAAACGTCGCCGCCCACGCCGCAGCCGAAGCAATAATAAAACTGCTTGCTCGCGTTCACGGAAAACGAAGGCGTTTTTTCGGAATGAAACGGGCAAAGCCCCGAAAAATTCTGGCCGGATTTTTTCAGGCGCACATATTCGCCGATCACGCGGACAATGTCCGCCTGCTGCTTTACGCGATCCGCAAATGAGCCCGCTTCCGCCATGTGAGAAATTTGCTGCGCTGGAATCCATATTGTACACGGCGCAGGAAGCGGCGCGTGCATTTGCAGGTTTGACTCGCACAGGCTTCAGCCTATGGGTTTACGTCTTGCAAATACTAAAATCCACAGGCTGAAGACTGTGCTACGTAAAACCGTGCGTCTTCCAAATAAATCGTTTCGTTCGTTTGCGCTTCGGGCGTATAACGATGCATTCCCCGCAGGCAGGACGATTCGACTTCAGAGGAGGATTTACATGGGCACATCTGAGAATTTGCAACTCGTAAAAGAGGGTTTCGCCGCGTTTAGTCGGGGCGACCTTCCGGGATTGATTGCGTTGATGGCGCCCGACGTCGTGTGGGATATCCCAGGCGAAGGATCTCCACTGAAAGGAAGCTATCGTGGGCAGGAGGGAGTCGCCAGCTTCTTTCAAAAGCTTGGGGAGCAAACGGAGATTCTGGACTTTCAGCCGCGCGAATTCGTCGCCGATGGCGAGCGAGTTCTGGTGATCGGCTGGGAGCGCGTGAAGGTAAGGGCAACAGGCCGCGCGGTAGACCTCGATTGGGTGATGGCCTTTACCGTTCGCGACGGCAAGGTTGCCGCGTATCGTCAGTACACAGACACGAAGGCGATTGCTGACGCGTTCGCGTCAGCCGCTGCCGCCAGGGGATGAGAATTTGAGTTGGCACGTTCGTTTCGAATTCTCAATCACGCTACAGAAGTAACGAAAAAACAGTCGCGGAGGGACACTACTTCGTAGCCCACCGTTTTAACGGTGGGACTTGTCCAGCCACGTAATTAAGCCCCGTAGGGGCGGCACAACCTCGAGCCTGTGGCGCCCCTGCGGGGCTCGCATCAAACCATCGGCGATACCACCGTTAATACGGTGGGCTAATTTGTCTCGTCCCTTCGGAACTTTTGGGGGCTGAGGATTTCGAACCTTCAAGACTGCCAGACTTCAGGTGGCGCGATCGTTCGAATCGAGCTGGGAACGCGAGGAAGGATTCTTCTACTGCTCAACAAACGCGCGGAGGCGGTCGAGCGATTCGTCCCACTGCGCTGAAATCGACTCAAGGTAGAGGCGCGCTTC
>DASRQU010000165.1:0-7182 GCA_035696345.1 Candidatus Acidiferrales bacterium | reverse complement strand
ACGGTGGACTCAAACTCGCCATTTTTCTGGCTGACCAGCAGCGTGCCGTCCGGGTCGAGGATGGCCAAGCTGGGAACTCCTTTATTCAGGGGGATTTCGTATTTTTTGGCGAGGTCGAGATTTACATCGTAATTGCCGACGTTGACGTGTACGACGATGTAATTGGCATTCACAATCGGCGCGAAGGCTTTGGAGTGGAATGTAGTATCCAGCACGTGGCAGTCATAGCACCAGTTGCCGCCGAAAACGAGAATGACGCGCTTGTGCTGCTTGGCGGCGGCGGAAAGCGCTGAGGAGATTTCCGGTTGAGCCTCTTCCGGCGGCGGATACAGCTGCGTATTCGATTTCAAGGGTTCGGGCAACGTGCGGACTTGTTTTTCCGAAGGATCGTTGCGCTGTGTCGCAATAATTTTCCAATCGCCCAGCTTTTGTGCCCAGACTTGGGTGCCCCCGATGATCGCTGACTTCTCGCCGGCGCTGGTTTGGAAATCTGCCTCGGTGCGAATAACGAGCGTCATGATTCCCGGCTGCAACGATTTTTGTTCCAGCACGAGTACCGTAAATTTTTTCAGTCCCTGCGGCTTGAGCGAAGACCAGAAGTCAGGCTCTTCACCTGGATCGAGCCTGTCGCCCTGCGGAGTCTTGGCGCGCGCTGCGGGATTAGTGGAATAGAAATTCATGAGAGACGCGCGATCACCTGCCAGGACGGCAGCCTTCCAGTTGTCGAGAGGTTCAAAGGCAAACGAGGGCACGCCTTCGGACGCCTTTTTCGCATGAACGCGTGGAGACGTTTGCGCAAACGTTGCGGGCTGCAAGCAAAGCATAACGCCCGCTAAGGCACTGAGGTAAAAGGTCTTCATCGCTCCTCGAATCGGTTTCTGTAGTGATAATTCATCCTATCATGACCGTTTGTGTTCCAAATCCCAAAAAATTGAGCAGAATTTAATTCATCCTCCTAAATGAATCTTCATATAAAACTTGACCGTATTTGTGTCAAATCTCAGGTGGAAGCTGCATTGTGCTTCTCGCCGCTGAAAGCTACTCTTCCGATTTCGACCAGCTCGCAGAATTGAACGAAAAAGTAAATTAGTTCGGGAGAGGGCGTGGACAATGACATTGGGAAAAAACCTGAAGAAGATCGTGTGGGTTGGGGCGATCGCTTTCGGATTCGGAGTGGCCGGAGGCGGAGCGCGGGCAATCGCATCGCCGGTTCCGCAGGAACACCATGATGACGCGGACCACCACGAAGATTACTCGAAGAACAGGTACTACCAACAAGGAATGCAGGATGGCCGAAACGACCAGATGCACAATCGGGATCATTACAAGAAGCGCCGATTTAAAAAAGATGACGACCACAGTGCGTATGAATCGGGATATCAGGCTGGCCATAACACCGGACACGAAGATCACGATCGCCACTAAGCGAAACGTGGGGGGACGCTGTCCCCCCACCTTGCTTCGTTTCGCTCTCACCTAACTCTCTGAACTGGCCTTTTGCGGCACGTGGAACCGTCCCTTCCTCGGAATTCCCTTACCTAAACGTCCAAAATATTCGCTACAATACTCATGCACCAATCAGACGCACACGGGCGAAACCATGAAAAATGTCCTGGCCATTTATCCTGGGTCGTTTGACCCGGTGACGAACGGACACCTTGATTTGATCGAGCGAGGCGCAAAAATATTTGACCGGCTGGTGGTCAGCATTTTGCGTAACTTCGAGAAGGAACCTCTGTTCACGGTGGAAGAGCGCGTGGAGATGCTGCGCGAAGTGACGCTGCCGTGGCCTAACGTCGAGGTCGACGTGTTCAGCGGACTGCTCGTAGATTACGCGCGATTGCGCCAGGCGAATGTGATCCTGCGAGGCATTCGCGCTGTGTCCGATTACGAGTACGAATTGCAGATGGCGCTTATGAATCGTAAACTGAATCCGGATGTGGAAACTGTTTTCATGATGCCTGCGGTGAAATATAGCTATCTGAGTTCGCGGCTGGTGCGGGAAATTGCGCAGCTGAACGGGTCGATTACGGACCTTGTGCCTTCGGTGGTCGAAGAGCGGCTGCGGGCGAAGATTTTGTAGGCTTATATTTGTATTATGAAGTGCTCACCTGCGGCCATTCCGAGTGAAGCGAGGAATTTCTCCTTCTGTTGGTCTGGCCCGGAGAAATTCCTCGCTTCCTTCAGCAATGACAGAGTGGCGGGGCCACAAACAGCGCAAGTTTGAATAGAAAAAGGAGAAATATCCGTGCAACTCGCTGCTCGCGTTAATCGAATTTCCATCTCGCCGACCGCAGCCGTCTTGGCGGCGGCTGAAAAACTTCGCTCGCAAGGCGTGGACCTGGCGGACTTCGGACCGGGCGAGCCGGACTTCCCGACGCCGGAACATATTCAGCAGGCGGCGATCCGCGCATTGAAGGAAGGCCGCACGAAGTACACGCCGACGGCGGGAATCGGACCGCTGCGCGAAGCGATCTGCAAATGGCACGCGGCGCAATTCGGTTCGTCCTATACGGTGCCGGAATGCATCGTG
Source organism: Candidatus Acidiferrales bacterium (assembly GCA_035696345.1). GTDB lineage: Bacteria > Acidobacteriota > Terriglobia > Acidiferrales > UBA7541 > Palsa-360. The sequence continues at coordinate 4,649 of DASRQU010000165.1, read as the reverse complement.
ACGTCCGGCGGCAAGCACGCGATTTTCAATGCGTTTTGCGCGCTGCTGGAAAAGGGCGACGAAGTTTTGATCCCTGCGCCTTACTGGGTCACTTACCCGGACATCGTCCTGTTTACGGGCGCAACGCCAGTGCCCATCATGACGGACGCGTCCGACGGCTTTCGGCTCCGCGCCGAGGAAGTGGCGCGCGCAATCACTCCGCGCACAAAAATATTGATCGTGAATTCGCCGAGCAACCCGAGCGGCGCCGTTGTGCCGAATGATGAGTTCGAGAAAATTTACGAAGTTTGCCGCGCGAAGAACGTCTGGGTGATGACCGACGAGTGTTACTCGCACTTCGTGTACGGAAATCAAAAGCCGTATTCGTTGGCGAGCGTTTCGGGCACGAAGCCGAACATCATGGTTATGGGATCGCTATCCAAAACATTTGCCATGACCGGGTGGCGCGTAGGCTACACACTCGCGCCCGCAGAGCTAATTTCGGCCATGATCAAGTTGCAGAGTCAGTCGACGTCGAACACTACCTCGATCGCGCAATATGCAGCACTCGAGGCGCTGACCGGGCCGATGGATACCGTCACGGCTATGCTCGCGGAATATTCCCGACGCCGCGACCGCATCGTTGCCGGGCTGCGTGCGATTCCCGGCGTCACCTGCGTGGAACCGGGGGGCGCGTTCTATGCTTACCCGAGCATTGCCGCGCATCTGGGCAACGGCATTGCGGACTCGACAGCGCTGGCAAAAGTGCTGCTCGAAAAGCAGCACCTCGTTTGCGTTCCAGGAGATGCATTCGGCACTCCCGGTTACATCCGGCTTTCGTATGCCACATCCATCGATCGCATTGAGGAAGGGCTGCGCCGCCTCGAAAAATTCTTTGCCATGGCGGAAGCGGCCAGGTGAGCACGGAACCAAAACCGTTGGGGCGGGCCCCTGTGCGGCTCGCCCCGATTTTTGTGCCACGCATCTGGGGCGCGCGCGACCTCTCTCCGCTTTTTCCCGAACATACCGTAGAAAATGATCCGATTGGCGAAGTGTGGCTGACCGGCAATGATTGTATGGTTGCATCCGGCGAATTTGCGGGGCGCACACTCGGCGAAGTGTGGCCTTGCCTTCCGGCAGGATGGACTGGGACGCGACTGCAAGGCTTGCCGCGGATTCCCTTGCTCGTCAAATTTATTTTTCCAGAAGAAAAACTTTCCGTGCAAGTGCATCCGGACGACGCCTACGCGCGCGAACATGAGGCCGAAGCAGGCGGCGTGGGAAAAACAGAAATGTGGTACGTGGTGAGCGCGCGGCCGGGAGCCGCTGTGCGCGTGGGGCTTGGCGGCAATATTACGCGCGACTCTTTTCAGGACGCCGTGACCAGAGGCTCAGTGGAAGATTGCATGGGTAGCGTGTCCGTGCACGCGGGCGATGCGGTGTTCGTGCCAGCGGGGACGACGCACACGATTTGCCCGGGCATGGTGCTGTGCGAGATTCAGCAGCATTCGGACATTACGTATCGCGTGTTCGATTACAACCGGATTTGCGCCGACGGAAAGCCGCGCGCATTGCACGTGCAGCAGGCGCTGAACGTTATGCGATTCGGCGAGCAGCGGGGCGGTCTTTGCGAACCCGTGCGCATCACGCACGGCCCGCTGACTGAAACGTTTTACGCTGCATGCCCCTATTTTGCTACCGAGCGCTGGGAATTCAGCGAACGGATTGGCGGCGCCACTTCGCCGGAGCAGTTTGAGCTCCTTATTTTTCTTGCTGGCCACGGGCGTATCGAATTCTCTGGCGGTTCGGATACTTTTGTTCCGGCGCAGGTGTGGCTGCTCCCCGCCTCGGTTGGCGCCTATCATCTTGCTCCCGATTCAGAGACGACGCTGTTGCGCACCTACGTGCCGAATTTAAATGACCTGGTTCAGCGATTCTGCGAGGAACATATTCCCGAAGAACAATGGGCACGCGTGGTGCATCCATGAAGAAAGAACGGAGCGTCGATGGGCTGGCCGCGCATGCCGTAATTCTTGCGGGTGGACGTGGGACGCGCTTCTGGCCGCGCAGCCGCACGCGCACGCCGAAGCAATTGCTCAACATCGTGGGCAGCGACACCATGCTCGAGCAAACCGTCGCGCGACTGACGCCGTTGTTCCCGCCCTCGCGACAATGGGTGGTCACGAATGTCGAGCAGGCTGCAGCGGTGCGCAAACAAATGCCGCGCCTGCATGCTTCGCACATTCTTGCCGAGCCTGTTGGGCGAAACACGGCTGCGGCGATCGGACTAGCCGCCGCGCATTTACTGCATAACGGGATGGGCAAGGAAAACGATGCGCTGATGGCCGTGCTTCCCGCGGACCACTACATCGCCAAACCCGCGAGCTATTTAAAAATTGTGAGCGCGGCGCTCCACGTGGCACGCTCCGCTGGATCGCTCGTGGTGCTGGGCATTCCGCCTTCGGGGCCGGAGACCGGGTTTGGATACATCGAGCGCTCCCGCGCCAAAAGCGCGAGCGCGGAAGGTTTCCCTGTTTTTACGGTGCGCCAGTTCACGGAGAAACCGGAATTGCCGCGCGCCAAAAAATATGTGGCGTCCGGACGCTATTACTGGAACGCGGGGATGTTTTTCTGGCGCGTGTCCACGTTTCTCGGAAACCTGGAGAAATTTTTGCCGAAGACGCATGACGCGCTAATGCGTTTGGCGAGCGAAATCGGCACACCGCGCTACGAGCGCGCCCTCGCCCGCTTCTATCCGCAGCTTGAAAATATTTCGGTAGACTATGCCATCCTCGAACAAGTTACGCGGCATTCCGCTGCACCCAGCGTCTTCGTTTTACCCGCCGAAGTCGGCTGGAGCGATATCGGTTCCTGGGCTGCGGTCTATGAACTGCTGGCGCGCAAGGCGGGCGAAAATGTTTCCGCCGGCAAATTTACAACAATCGACGCGCAGGGGAATTTTTTCTGGAGCCCGAAAAAACTGATCGCTGCGGTGGGAATTCGCGATTTGATTGTGGTGGAAACCGAAGATGCGCTGCTGCTCTGCCCTCGCGAGCGCGCACAGGATGTCGGCAAAATTGTGAAATGGCTGGAGGCGGAAAAGCTATCGAGACTTTTGTAATTTTGTGTTGGTGTGCATTGAGTGGCGCGTGCCGACCTTGCTGCGTACGCGGTTTCGGTAGCACAGGCTTCAGCCTGTGGATTTTGTTTTGACCTTGCAACGACTAAACCCCACAGGCTAAAGCTGTGCTACTGAAACCCATGCCACTTCCTGCGCCTGCACGCTTCGCATATACTTTTAGGCCATGAGCGCGATCAAATTTGGGACGGACGGGTGGCGGGGCGTAATCGCTGAGGACTATACGTTTGCGAATGTGCGTAAGGTGGCGTGCGCGATTGCGCGTTACGTGGTGCGCGCGGAAAAGCCTGGGGCGGGCGTGCTCGTTGGATATGACACGCGCTTCGGTTCAGAGAGGTTTGCGCGCGCGGCGGCCGAAGTTGTATCTATGACCGGGATGCCGGTATGGATCGCGGAAAAGGCGTGCCCGTCGCCTGCACTGTCGTTGCTCGTACGGCAGCGCGGCGCGGCGGGCGGCATCATGATTACGGCGAGCCACAATCCGTACAAGTGGAATGGCGTAAAATTTAAGGCAAGCTATGGAAGTTCGGCGCTGCCTTCGATTGTGGAGCAAGTAGAAAACGAACTGACCACGGTGCTGGCGAACGGCGTGCCGTTGCTGCCTCCGCAAACGGATCAAATTAAATCGCTCGACATTCTTTCGCCGTATCTGGAAACCATCGAAAAAATTGTGGACTGGGACCGCATTCGCGACGCGAATTTCCGGTTTGTGGTCGATCCGATGCACGGTGCAGCGCGGGGCCTGTTGCGCAAAGTGATGACCGCGCATGGCGTGGCGTGCGACGAAATCCGTGGCACGCGCGATCCGCTGTTCGGCGGCGTGAATCCGGAGCCGATCGAACCGCACGTGGAGGCGCTGCGCCGTGCAGTGGTTGCAGGAAAATATGACGCGGGGCTATGCGCAGATGGCGACGGAGACCGTATCGGCGCGATGGACCGCGACGGCACGTTCATTACGCCGCACCAGATATTTTCCATTTTGCTGTGGCATCTCGCGGGCACACGGGGGATTCCCGGAGATGTGGCCAAGACTTTTTCTTCCACGAAAATGCTGGATAAGATCGCGGAGAAATATGGGCGCAAGATATTTGAGACGCCGATCGGTTTCAAATACATCTGCGAACTGATGCTGGAACGTGACATTCTGCTGGGCGGAGAAGAATCGGGCGGCATCGGGACGAAATTATATTTGCCGGAACGCGATGCCACGGTCATGTCTTTGCTGCTAGTGGAAGTGATGGCGTGGCACAGGAAAACATTGGGCGAACTGGTCGCGCTGCTGCATGAGGAATTTGGGGAGCATCATTATGGGCGTGTAGACCTGGAATTGAAGGCGGGGCAAAAGGAACGCGCGATTGAGCATTTCAGCGGCGAAAAAGTGCAGCGGGTGCTGGAGTGGGGCGTGTCGCGGCGGGAAAACCTCGACGGCATTAAATTGTATCTTGAGGGAACAGGCTGGGTTATGTTGCGCGCGTCAGGGACGGAGCCGATGTTGCGCGTGTATTCGGAGACGAAGAGCGCGAGTGACACA
>DASRQU010000164.1:0-31866 GCA_035696345.1 Candidatus Acidiferrales bacterium | reverse complement strand
TACCGGCAGGACTCCCTCACTTGTTTGCCGCGTATCATCCCAGCCAGCAGAATACGCAGACCGGGAGGCTCACGCCGGAAATGTTTGCGCAGGTGCTGAAGAAGATTCGCACATTTTTAGAGAGGAAATAGATCGCGCCATGCGCGAGGTTTGGTGGCGCCGGCGTCCCGCCGCTGGCTCAGATCGTGACACGTTACAAACAATCGCTGGTCCCTCGGGTCCCAGGACAGGCGAGATGCCCGCGCCACAACCTTAAAACCACCGTAAAACTACGACGGTGTTTCGCTGGGCAGCGCCGGCTGCGTGGCCAAATTTTTGCGGCGTGCCAGTTTACTTCGCAGCCGCTCCATATAGAGGTAAACGACCGGCGCGGTGAAAAGTGTAAGGACCTGGCTGACCATCAAGCCGCCCACAATGCTGATTCCCAACGGACGCCGCAATTCCGAACCCATCCCCGATTCAATTGCGAGCGGAAGGCCGCCAAGCATGGCCGCTGTGGTCGTCATCATGATGGGGCGGAAACGCAGCAGACACGCCTGGTAGATGGCGTCGACAGGTTTCTTTCCCTCGCGGCGCTCAGCGTCGATTGCGAAATCGATCATCATAATCGCGTTTTTCTGCACGATTCCGATCAGCAGAATAATTCCAATTAAAGCGATCACGCTCAGATCCGTATTCGTGATCCGCAGCGCGAGCAAAGCGCCCACCCCCGCGGAAGGCAGCGTCGACAAAATGGTGATGGGATGAATGTAGCTTTCATAGAGCATGCCCAGGACGATATACACGGTGATCAGCGCTGCCAAAATTAAATAGGGTTCATTGCGCAACGATTCCTGAAACGCCTGGGCGGTGCCCGAAAAACTGCGATGAATCGTTTCAGGAACGCCCATCTGAATCGTGGCCGCTTCAATTTCCGTGACGGCATCACCGAGCGCGACGCTTGGATCGAGGTTGAAAGAAATTGTAACCGCCGGAAACTGGCCCTTGTGGTTCACCGCGAGCGCCGTGGTTCTCTGCTCGTAGTGAGAGATCGCATTGAGCGGAACCATCGTGCCTGCAGACGAGCGCACGTACATATTTTTCAGGGCGTCCGTGCTGTTCTGATACGCGGGATCGACTTCCATAACCACATGGTATTGGTTCAGCTGCGTGTAAATCGTGGAGACCTGGCGTTGCCCGAAGGCGTCGTAAAGCGTTTCGTCGATTTGCTGGGACTGTATGCCCATGCGCCCCGCGGTACTGCGATCGAATACGAGCGATGCCTGCAACCCTTTGTCCTGCTGGTCGCTCGTGACGTCACGCAACCCGCGCAGGCCCCGAAGGCGCGCCTCGATCTTCGGCGCCCAGGTCTGCAGTTCCTCCAGCGTTTCTCCCTGCAAGGTGAACTGATATTGAGAGCTGGTAAACAGGCCGCCGACGCGCACGTCCTGATATGCCTGCAAATAAACGGTAGCGCCGGGAACCACGGCGAGCTTTTTTCGCAGTCGAGCGATGACAGCGTCCGCGCTGATTTTTCGCTGATTGATATCCTTCAACTCGATAATCATGCGACCGATATTTTCCGCACCGCCGCCGACGAAGGCGGAAATACTATCGACGGCCGGGTCCGTCCGAATAATATTTTCGAATGTGATGAGCTTGTCCATCATCGCGGGAAATGAAATGTCCTGCGCGCCGACGATCGCGCCATTCAAGCGTCCGGTATCCTGCTGCGGGAAAAATCCCTTGGGAATTACGATGTACAGATAAACGTTAACGCTGATGGCCACGAGCGTGACCACGAGCATCAACGCCTGGTGGGCCAGCACCCACCGCAGTCCCCTGGCGTATCCGCTGTGCATGCGCAGAAAAATTCTCTCGCCGAACATGTACATGCGCCCGTGCTTCATGTCTTTCGGAGACTTCAGAAACCGCACGCACATCGTCGGGGTGGCCGTGAGCGAAACGCACAAAGAAACCGCAATCGCTACGCTCAGCGTGATCGCAAATTCACGGAACAATCTTCCAACCACGCCGCCCATCAATAAAATAGGAATGAACACAGAGATCAGCGAAACGCTCATCGACAAAACGGTCGGCCCGATTTCCTTCGAACCTTTCAGCGCCGCCTGCAACGGGGTGTCTCCGGCCTCGAGGTAGCGCGCGATGTTCTCGATCACTACGATGGCGTCGTCCACCACAAAGCCTGTCGCAATCGCCAGTGCCATCAACGAAAGATTGTCGATGCTGTAGCCCAGGATATACATCACGCCAAACGTGCCCACGAGAGAGAGCGGCACGGAAATACTGGGGATTACCGTAGCCCATACGTTGCGCAGAAAAAGAAAAATGACCATCACCACTAGCGCCACGGTAAGCACAAGCGTGAACTGAATATTTCGTACCGACGCCCGAATCGTGCGCGTCCGGTCCGATACAATCGAAAAATCGACCGTCGGCGGCATGGATGCGCGCAATTCAGGAAGAATCGCTTTGATCTTGTCCACGCTATTAATGATGTTTGCGCCCGGTTGGCGAAAAACAATCATCACCACGCCCGGCTCGCCATTGGTGTACGCGCCGTTGCGATAATCTTCGACGCTTTCCGTCACATTCGCGATGTCGCTCAGCCGAACCGGCGCGCCATTGCGGTACGCAATAATCAGCGGCCGGTATTTGTCTGGCGTGAGCAGTTGATCCGTCGCAAAAACGATCCACCGGTTACTTTGGTCTTCCAGCAACCCCTTCGGAGAATTCGCATTTGCCGCCTGCAGCGCCAGGCGAACTTGCGCGAGGCCAATCTGATAATGCGCGAGCGCCAGCGGATTTAAATCCACGCGCACAGCAGGTTTCGCCCCCCCGCCCACGAAAACAGTTCCCACTCCATCCACCTGTGAAAGTTTCTGGGCCAGGATCGAGTCCGCCACGTCGTAAAGCTGGCTTCGCGGAATCACCGTCGACGTCAGAGAGAGAATAATGATCGGTGCATCCGTCGGATTCGTTTCACGATAGCGAGGCGGACTCGGAAGCGTCGTCGGCAACTGCCCCGCCGCCGCATTGATAGCAGCCTGCACATCGCGCGAAGCCGCGTTGATATCCCGGTCGAGATCGAGCTGCAGCGTGATGTTCGTCGCGCCCAACTGGCTGCTGGAAGTCATCTCGGTGACACCCGCGATGCGTCCGAACGAACGCTCCAGCGGCGTAGCCACGGACGACGCCATCGTTTCCGGACTCGCGCCAGGAAGATTGGCCTGCACGGTGAGCGTTGGGAAATCTACTTTGGGCAAAGGCGCTACAGGGAGGAAAAAATACGCCACGCCGCCGGCCAACAGAATCGCAGCGCTCAGCAGCGACGTGGCAACGGGGCGCTCGATAAAGGGCCGAGAGATGTGCATGAATCGTTAAACTCTAATTTGGACGAAAGCAGGGCCGAAAATACTATCAAGAAGGTCTCGCGATCCCGGTGCAATGCCAGCGCGAACTTAATCCGCCGAGGCTTCCGCCCGCGACTCGTGCTCAATGGGCGAACCGTGCCCAAGTCGCTTCGCAAGTCGGTCAAACGCCAGGTATACAACCGGAGTAGTGAAAAGCGTGAGCGCCTGGCTGAAGATCAATCCCCCGACGATCGCAATACCGAGCGGCTTGCGCAACTCCGCCCCCGTGCCGCCTCCAAGCGCCAACGGCAAGCCGCCAAGCATGGCGGCGAGTGTGGTCATCAGAATCGGGCGGAAACGCAGCAGGCAGGCTTGGTAAATCGCATCAATCGGATTCTTGCCTTCCTTGCGCTCGGCTTCGAGCGCAAAGTCGATCATCATGATGGCGTTTTTCTGCACGATACCTATGAGCAGGATGATCCCTATAAGCGCGATGATGCTGAAATCCGTGTGCGTGAGTATCAGTGCGAGCAGCGCGCCGACGCCTGCGGAAGGCAGCGTCGAGAGAATCGTGATTGGGTGGATGTAACTCTCATACAGCACGCCGAGAACGATGTACACCGTGATGAGCGCGGCGAGCACTAAGATTGGCTCGTTGGCGAGTGCAGCCTGAAACGCTTGCGCGGTTCCCTGGAATCCCGCATGAATGCTCGCCGGGAACCCAAGATCCTGTTGCGCCTGCTTGATCGCGTCCACGGCTTGCCCGAGTGAGGCGCCTTGCTTCAAGTTAAACGACAACGTAACGACGGGAAATTGACCCTGGTGATTCACTGCGATGGGGGCGAGTTCCGATGAATATGAAGTGAAGGCGCTAAGCGGGACTTGGGTGCCGTTCGATGAGTGAACGTAAATCTGTTTCAGCGCATCGGGATTCTGCTGAAATGTTGGATTCACTTCGAGCACTACGTGATACTGGTTCAGCTGCGTAAAAATTGTGGAGACTTGCCGCTGCCCGAACGCGTCATACAGCGTATCGTCGATTACCTGGGGCAGGATGCCGAGCCGCGACGCGGTATCTCGATCGATCTGCAAAGTGGCCTGAGTGCCGCGTTCCTGCTGGTCGCTCGTCACGTCGGTGAGCTGCGGCAGGTCGCGCAGTTTTTCGATCAACCTGGGAACCCACTGAGCGAGTTCCTGCGCGTCGGCGTCTTCCATCGTGTATTGAAATTGGGTGCGGCTGATGCGATCTTCGACCGTCAGATCCTGCACGGGCTGCAGATAGAGCGTAATTCCCTTCACGTCATGCAGCTTCGACTGCAGGCGGCGAATGACGGCTTCTCCGTCATCCACTCTCTCTTCGCGCGATTTTAAGTTGATCTGGATGCGTCCGCTATTCGGCAGCATGTTCACGCCGTCCACGCCGATGAACGAAGAAAGACTCACAACGTCCGGATCCTGCAAAATAACTTTTGTTAAGGCCTGCTGCCGTTCGGCCATCGCTTGAAAGGAAATCGACGCCGGCGCTTCTGAAATTCCAAGGAGCACGCCCGTATCCTGTACCGGGAAAAAGCCTTTGGGCACGACAAGGAACAGGAAAATCGTCAGCGCGAGGGTTCCAACCGTCACAACGAGCGTGGCCGTCTGATGCTTTAGTACAAAACGCAAAATTGTCGCGTACTGCTCGATGATCCAGTTGAGAGAGTTTTCCGAAACGCGATAGAACCAACTCTTATCCGCGTCTTTTTGATGGCGCAGAATTTTCGAGCACATCATCGGCGTGAGCGTCAGCGACACCACGGCCGAAACCAGAATCGTTACGCTCAATGTGATGGCGAATTCGCGGAAGAGGCGTCCCACCACGTCCTGCATAAATAGCAGCGGAATCAGCACAGCGATCAACGAAACGGTGAGCGAAAGAATCGTGAATCCGATTTGTTCGGAACCTTTGAGCGCGGCCTGCAGCGGCGCTTCACCCTCTTCAATGTAGCGGGTGATGTTTTCGATCATCACGATCGCGTCATCCACCACGAAACCGGTGGAAATCGTGAGCGCCATCAGCGACAAGTTATCCAGGCTGTAACCCAGAAGATACATCACGCCAAATGTGCCCACGAGCGAGAGCGGAACCGCGACGCTGGGAATTGCAGTGGCCGCGAGGCTGCGCAGGAACATGAAAATCACCAACACGACCAGTGCGACGGTGAGCATCAATTCAAATTGCACATCGGAAACGGAGGCGCGAATCGTTGTGGTGCGATCCGTCAAAATGGAAAGATTGACGGTGGACGGCAGCGACGCTTTCAACTGCGGGAGCAACACCTTGATGCGGTCGACAACGTTGATGATGTTCGCGCCCGGTTGCCGCTGAATGTTGACGATTACGGCAGGCTTGTCATTTTGCCACGCCGCAAGTTTTACGTTCTCCGCGCTGTCAATCACATCCGCCACGTCCATGATGCGGACGGGCGCCCCATTCTTATAGGTAATGACGATGGGCTTATACGATTCGGCCGTCATCAACTGGTCGTTCGCCCAGATCGTAAACGCCTGCTGCGAACTGTCGAGATTTCCCTTGGCTTGATTGACGTTCGCCTGAGCGAGCGCTGTGCGCAGATCTTCCAGACTGAGCCCGTACGACGCGAGTGCCGTCGGATTCGCCTGAATTCGCACGGACGGCTTCTCGCCGCCGCTGATGCTCACCAAGCCGACCCCAGGCAACTGCGCTATTTTCTGCGACAGAACCGTGTCCGCCATATCTTCCAACTTGGTCAGCGGCAAGGTTCCCGAAGTCAGCGCCAGTGTGAGCACAGGCGTATCCGCCGGATTCGTCTTGCTGTAAATCGGCGGGTTCGGAAGATTGCTCGGGAGATAGGTCGTCGCGGCATTGATCGCGGCCTGCACCTGCTGCTCGGCCACATCGATGTTCAAATCCAGCACGAATTGCAGCGTGATCAGTGATGCTCCAAAAGAACTCGTGGAAGTCATCTGATTCAGGCCTGGAACCTGCCCGAATTGGCGCTCAAGCGGCGTGGTGACGGATGAAGCCATAACCGACGGACTCGCGCCGGGATAAAACGTGAGGACTTGAATCGTAGGATAATCAACCTGCGGAAGAGCGGAAACAGGCAACTGACGGTAAGCAACAGCCCCGGCAAGCAAAATCGCGGCCATCAGCAGCGATGTCGCAATCGGGCGCAGAATAAATGGCCGGGACGGATTCATTAACTTTGCTTTCCCTGCTTTTTATCTGTGGTTTTGCCTCCGCCTTTGTGCTCAGCACCGCCCGTGGAATCGCCCGAGGCAGGAGCCGGAACCGCGCTGCCGCTGCCACCGGGACCGCCCTGCGAAGTGTTATGCACCTCCACCGGAGTGTCCTGCTGCAATCTTTCCTGGCCATCAACCACCACTTGGTCGCCCGCCGCGACGCCCGAAGCGATCAGCGCAATATTTCCCTGCGTCAGATCGACCTTCACCGGCTGCATGTTAGCCTTGCCGCCCTTCACCGTGTACACGTAGGAACCTTGCGTGCCGCGTTGTATCGCCGCCAGCGGCACGACAATCGCGTTCTGCCTCGTCGCAAGCATCAAGCGGATATTTACAAACTGATTGGGCCAGAGCGACAAATCCTGATTGGGAAACGCGGCTTTAAAACGAACCGTTCCAGTTGTCGGATCGATCTGGTTGTCGACGGTTACAAGTTTGCCGCCCTCGAGTTTGGTCTGGTCGTCGCGGCTATACGCTTCCACTCCCAGTTCGCCGCTCTTCATGTGCTTAATCACTTCTTGAAGATTGTCTTCCGGCAGCGTAAACAATACGGCGATCGGCTGCACTTGCGTGATTACCACCAACCCGTTTGGATCGGTCGCACGAATCATGTTTCCCTGATCGACAAGTCGCAACCCTACGCGCCCGGTAAGCGGCGCCGTAATCTTGCAATACACCAGCTGCAATTTTTCGTTGTCGATCTGCGCCTGATCGGCGCGCACGGCGCCCTCCAGCTGCCCGACCGTCGCATTCTGCGTATCCACCTGCTGCGAAGCGATTACGCCTTCTTTCGCCAGCTGATCGTACCGCTTGAAATCCACGCGCGCGTTATTCAGCTGCGCCTGATCACGGGATAGCTGTCCCTGCATCTGCTCCAGCGCCACCTGAAATGGGCGCGGATCGATTTCCGCCAGCAGATCGCCTTCATGCACAAACTGACCTTCTTTGAAATTTACCTTTTGCAATTCTCCATCGACGCGGCTTTTTACCGTGACCGTGTTAAACGCCGTCACGGACCCAAGTCCTGAAAGATAATACGGAACGTTTTGCTTCATGGCTGAAGAGACAGCGACAGAGACAGGGCCAAGGGAAGCGGCGCGACCACCCGGCGCCGGCGCGGCCTTGCTCTCAGAGGACGGACGCGATTTGTAGTAGTAATATCCCGCCCCAGCCAGGACGAGGATCGCCAGGATCCAAATCCAGCCGCTCTTTTTCGGAGCGCTCGGTTCGCCGCCAAGTGGATGCAAATCTGGCTGGCGCTCCAACTCGTTTTGTTGCGAGGAATGAGATATAGCCATATTTATCCTGTCAGTTTGTTATGGAGTGGTCCGACCCCGCATTGATTGACGTACCAAAGACGGATTCGGTTTCACAACCGCCCGCGTATCTCAGGAAACCTTAATTTGGTAGCGATACCGGGATTCGAAGCTTACGCCCGTTGAATTTTGCCATTAATCTTGGGGAATTCCTAACCGTTTCGAACGTTCAACTTACAACTGTGTAAGCTGTCCCAAAATTCTGACCAGTCCTTTTTCACATAGTTGATGGTGAAATGCAACGTCCCTTTTCGTAGATTTTTTGGGACAAATTGGGACAAATCCGCGAGAGACTATGAATCCTCACGGGCACGGAAGTTTCGAAAGCTTGCCCCGAGTCGCGACCGCAAAACCTCGACAAGCAGATCGCCAAGTCGTCTCATCTCCACGGGCGCTTCAGCGTGAAGAACGAAAAAATAAAGCGTCGTTGCTCAGGTTGCGCTGACGTTGGAGCGCCCAAAATCGCAATGCGCAGCCTCAGATTGAAGGCTTGCACGGCAATCCGTTTTGCAAACCTCCTACGACTTGACACGCGGGTCGCCAAGTAGTCTGCTCGGTGAGGGCGCTCGGCATAGAGTAAGGAAAAATCTACGCGCTTCTCTGGCGTCGCGCTGTGCATGACCACCCCGGACACGGCACTCAGCGTTGACAACCTCGCTACGAAGTCGTTTGATCTCCAGAGGCACTCCGGCGTTCGGAGTAAAAAATCTAAATGTCGCTGATTCGGCGTCGCTAACGTTGGAGCGCCCGTCTGAAGATTCAGTTTTTGATCTGTTGCTGCTCTTTTTCGTTGGGCAGCGAGGGCAATGGCGGACGCTTCTTCGTCGCTTTTCCGGCGCTCTTTTTTGCCCAATAGCCGAGACCGGGTAGCGGTATCCGCAGCAGCCTACACACCCTCGCCAAATATACATCCGACACACCGTACTGCTGGGCGAGACGACGCATCGGCTCCGACCAGACCTTTTCGTACAACTCTGCCCGGTTGTATTTGGCGAGAAGGTGCGCCGGAGTCGTCCAATCTTTCGAACTCCGCTTCTCCTCGTATTTCAAACCGAGCCGTGTAAGCCAGTATGTCTGTGAAGCAAGATGCTCCTTCATGCGAGGTTTGCAGATTAACTCTTTGAGGCGATCCTGAGGGCAAGCGTTGTGTTTCTTGAATATCTGAAGCAGTTCAATCGTCACATCAGGCTCGCAGCCGTACAAAGCTCTACGGAGATCATTGAACGCGCTCTGGTCGCTCGGGTTCCAGATCGCCCCGTGTGCGGTCACTTCGCGGGCAGAATCCAGCCCTTTGGAGACTTCGTATTTCGACCTCAAGCTCTTTCTGTAGTGCGAAAGAGTTGAAGCGAAATTTAGGTGCCACAAGCAAGTGTCCAATGCTGAGGAACCGCCGTTGGCCTTGTCGTTTGGGGTTGCTCCAATCTCTAGTAGGTACCTAATGGCATCGCTGCGAGCCGAGACGGCGGCGCAATGGAGCAAATCGCCTAAATCGTCTCGCTTCGGATCAGGCTTGAGCTTCTTCAGAACCTCGACGTTTCCCGAATAGCTCGCTTCCCTCAGAGCACTCGTGAAGCACTCCGTGTCGTTCTTGTCCGCCTCGTCACCTTTCGGACCAAGAGTGCGGGGGTTCGCGCCAGCCCAGAGCATCAGACTTATCCACTTAATGTCGCCCTTGTCGCAAAAATACCGGAGAGCGCAATCCGCCTGCTCTTGGAGGGCGGAGGACAGTTCAGGACGTGACCGCTTCAGTTCGACGAAAGGACCCAATGCGGTTCTGATCTTGTTGCTGAAAGCAATCGCGAATGGAGAACCCTCCACAGGATCAGCGCCACGCTCCAGAAAGAAGCGGAAGATGTGAGGATTCCATTCCAGCAGAACGTCTGAGAATGGGACGGACTTCACTTCCGCCCCGTTCTCCACTAGCAACTGTATGAAATCCAGTCTGTGCAGTGAAACCGCGTCTGCCAGCGCAGCGTTTTTTGACGACTGATTGTTCTGGTGCTTTGCAATCAGTTCTATCAGGCTGTGAAAACCCGTCTGCACGGCGACCAGTAGTAGGGTTCCGTGTTTCGCTAGGATTTCCAGTGGCCTCCCGGCCGCTATCCATCTTTCAATGTCGTACAGCCGTCCGCTGCGGCACAAACTAAGAAGCTCTTTGGTGTCGTCGGGTGCTCTTGCGACAGCGGCGTCTGGCATATTAAATCCGATTGGGTGTTCTCCAAGACAGAACCCAGTATAACGTGCGGGCAATCGTTACCACAGGACTCACTCTGGCAGTCGGAATAAGCCGATCTTACCAGTCGATGGCTCTATTGGCCCCGCTTGTCCTTTGGTTCGGGCGTGTCCTTGAACTTCCTTCCGGTAACCTGCTCCGCTCCCGCCTTCAAATGTTCATGACAAAAATAGAAAATAGTTGTGCCAAATCCCACAGACTCGTTAGTGGGTTTTCCGCAGACCGTGCCATCTCCCATCTTGTATCCGCAGTTGCCTGTCGCTGTCATGAGGTAGCCACCTTCTGTAGCCACAATTATCCACAGTTTTTGACTGTTCGGACATTTGGTACTTGCCAGTCGCTCTATAAGAGTGCGGCTATCTCGCGGGGATTGTAGCAAGGTGTCGGCAGCCTCAAACTGGTGTTTTAGTCGAGCCATGCTTGAAAGCCAGATGGCGTTCGGAGTCGCAGAACTCTGCTTCCGAGGACGAAACACCTGCCCGGTGCGGGGCTGCGTCGAAGCAAGCCCTTGTCCGACGCATCACCTTGCTCTGCATTCCACTCGCGGTGGTTTCACGTACGTCTATAATGACCCGTGGCGGAACCTCCCTTGGACATGTGTGGAAGACCAAAAACGGCTGACCGCGATTCTGCACGGTAAGCGCGAATCCCTTAGCCAAAATAATATCCGCAAGGCGTCGCCGCTCGGTTTCAAACGTGCTGCGCTCAGGGGGAACATGTGTCAATGCTGCACCGATCTCATTATGCTTTCGAAAAATCAAGCTCAAGTTGCGGATCGGGAAAATCAATCACGCGCTGGGACGGCCTGAGCCGCAGCCGAACGCTACTTCGCAGGGACGACCGATCACGATGAATCTCCACCGTCAACGCGAAGTCCCTGGAGTCACCATCATCGAATGGCAACGTGAAGTCTACCGTCTCGGACAAATCGAGAATTCTGTTTATCTCAGTCTCAAAAACAAACAGTTTTTCCAAGTCCTGTTCAATCTGTCGAAGGTCGGGGCGGCGATAAACCGCGCTTGCGGGGATATCAGCTTGCCGTGATATTTTCGCATCGCTAGGTTTCAAGGGTCCCAAACCAAGGAGTTGATCGACATTGGCAGGCTGTTTTTGAAGTGAGTGCGGGGTGGAGGTTCTCGTTAACATGTATCCGTGCTGAAACCCACCCCGACGCTTGAGCTTATCCTTCCGTTCCGCTTCAATTCGGGCTTTGGGCAGTTGAATTGCTCGTCTTAAGCCGGATATGACTTCCTCAACGTCTGCCAATTCCCCCACGAGATCGTCACCCGATTTTGCATCCAACGCTTCTAGAGATTCTTCAACCAACTTCTGACGGAGTGCGGAGATGAGCGCCTCTCCGGTTAACTGAACAACCTCCACATGTTCTCCCCGAGCGCGAATCGTATTTGGAATCTTGTCGCGGACTAATTTGTTGTATTCAACAACATCTTCCTCTGCTCCAAACAAATCTGCGCATTCGACCTGAGCGCCTTGCCTGCGAAGAATATAGTAGGCGTGCGAAAGGACACCCCCAGCAAGTTCAATGACGATGTTGTTCTGTGCTGCCAAATTCGCAAGATTGATTGCAAAATCGGGGTTCCGGATAAGGTCACAATCAGTTGGTTCCACCATCACACGCTCAATTCTCTTACCAGCTTCCACCTGTTGTTTCAAATTTTCCCAGTCCGACGCGCTGCGCAGTTTCAAGTCAAGCGATGTGGCCAGCTTTCGTCGGGGCGCGGCCTTCGGAGCACCACTTAGCTCTGACGGACTGTGAAACCAAGGAAGAACTGCGTGTGGTGTTGCTTTCGGATGGTTACCGATGAACCACATTGCAGAGATAGATCGTTTTTCGTGCTCGGCGATCAATCTCGTCGTATGAGCGATTTCAAAAAGCGACTGTCGCTTGCTAATGCTTGGTCTCCAATCAAACGGCGGCTTCGTTAAGTAAGGAATCCATTTGCCTGCGTTATCAGGCGCAATGAACGTGCCCTTGTAGCGCAATCTTTCTCGAAGTGTGAAATTGAACGGTGTCCGAGCCTTTCGCTGGGTAATTGCGATGTCCTGAGTGTCTACTTCGAAGGTATCATGCGAATACCAATACAATCCTTCTGGAAGGCCCCAAAGGGCTTCGATCCTTACTACTCTGTTTCCGGGCTCGGCCCGAGCCCATGCCGAGGCAATTGAAGGAATAAAGTGGTGTCCGATCAGGCAGAGGGACGCCTCTCGTAACCCGCCCCGTTCAATCTCCGCCTTGAACTTTCCCGCCAACCAAGCTTTTGCCTCATCTGCCGTTCGCAGCGTTTCACTTCGGGGCAACATCTCATGCTTGTCGTTCGGTATGTTTGTGCCATCTGTGCGCAGTATTAGCGGGCGCTTGGTAAGTTCGACAAGATCACGTTCCAATGCGCTTGAGAAAGTACCGTTGAG
This sequence comes from Candidatus Acidiferrales bacterium, assembly GCA_035696345.1. Classification (GTDB taxonomy): domain Bacteria; phylum Acidobacteriota; class Terriglobia; order Acidiferrales; family UBA7541; genus Palsa-360. Next base: position 19,270 of record DASRQU010000164.1, on the reverse strand, counting down.
AATGGCCGAGAGTGTTTTGGGGTCATCGAGAACATAGAAAGTCGGCATCGAATAACAAAAGCCCCGATAAAGCTTTGCATTGCGGAGCTTCCCATACCGATTGTATTGTTGGGACGTAGCGGCCTTGAATGCTGAAAGCGACCCAACCGATATGTCCTGTATTTGATCTGGGAGCAGTTTCGAAGGATCAACCCCGCTGGCGGAATCTGCGATGTCAGCTTGAACGATCCGAATGGAATGACCGTTCCAAACCCACTCGAAATGTATTCGAGACGATAATCGTTCGGCCCACATCGCCACTCGCTTCAGGCAGAAGCTGATTCCTAACTCCGACGTGCATTTCAAGGAGACATCAGAAATTCTGTTCCCATCGCGCCAACGACGCACCGCTACATGCATCGAATATCCAGGCAGCCCTTCAACTAGGTCGATCTCAGCAACCCAGTCGCGTTGCTCTCTGCTGACCATCCTTGCATTTGATAGATGGCCTTGGCGTTTAGATTGGACATACTCTTGGACTATCCAGTGTATTTCGCCTGGGATTCCCTCGGAGCAAGTTGCAATCAATTCTTTGATTCTTGTAACTATCACGTCGGGTGTACATCGTCCGGAAGTGAGCCTTCCCCGATACTGGATCGTTTCCTTGGTGCCGCTCGAACGAAGGAACAGGGTGGAACCATTCAGTCCAAATTCGGATACAGCCTGTCGAACCACTGCCTGCAATTCCTCTGCATTCCCTCCAACAAAGCATTCTGCATCAATCACCACAAACCGTGGCACCCACTCGGGAGGCAAAGAACTCAGTCCGTAAGCCTTCCACCCAACTCTATCGGGGTGGATTGCCTCGGGCGAAAGTCTGACCAATCCTGATTTATCAATGAGGATTATAGGATTGAGAGGCGTCAGATTTCGCTGCGGGTGCCTTGCGGGGCGCTTTTTGGAAGCAGGACGCGGCATTGTTGAATTAGCCATCATTGGCTGAATGTCTGCAAACAAGCCCAAGAGCCGTCAATTTGTCTGCGAGCGACCGTCGAAAACCCCTCTGAGCTATTGGATAGCTGAAGGAATCTTTAGAGTGCGCGAGAAGAACATGACTTCCTTACCGACATGGGCCGAACGCGCAGTGTGCATTAGTCGAACTCGCCGTGAAACGTGTTTGAGATAGAGCTTTCGAATTTCTGGTACGTCGTCGTAGGAAACAACCCAGCGGCAGCGCAGTTTCACGACGTGGTTTCGCAACAACGCATGGTCGTTCGGTTTGTACGCATTAAGGTATAAGTCTCTTCCAGACTGAAAATAGGGTGGATCGAGATAGATTAGCGTTCTATCTGCAAACTTGTGTTGACGCAGAAAATCCACAGCATCTTTGCAGCGCAGGTGAATATGTTTTTTAAACTCAGCGACTTTTTGGAGCCGACGAACAAGTTCAACTCGGTTGAATCGTGCGTCTACCTTCCACTCGCCTCGCTGCTTCTTACCACCGATCATGCCTCCGTTCAGAATTCCCGAGTGGTTTGTACGATTCAGGAAAAACGTTGCAAAACCGAGCGCAAAACGCCCTGCTTTTAACCCCCGAGAGTAGATTTCTTTTTGCTTCCGCCATTCTATTGGCGTGACCGGGACCCTCTCGACGAGTCTACAAAAATCATCGTTGTGACATAGAACGCTAGACCAAAAGGCATGAATTGCTGGGTCCAAGTCGTTCAAATAGACCTCAGAAACAATGGTTGAAAATAGTAGACTGAGCGCCAAACTTGCACCACCTGCGTACGGCTCAACATAAACCGGAGGTTGATCGTAATTGAGCCTGACCAATCCTTCGAAGCATCTCGCAAGTCGCCATTTTCCCCCAGGATAACGAAGCGGCGAGGCATTCCTCATCAGTCATTCGCCTTTGCCGTTGGCGAGTGCTTTTCCTTCGAACGACTGGTTCCGAACAAGGTTTCAGCGATCTCACTGAGTTTTGCAATAGCGCTGTCAGAGAAGTACCCGACTAAGAACGCGACGCCTACGACCTTCTGATACGATTCTACTGCCCTAGCGTCAAATACTTGTACCAGTCCCGATGCTATCAGCGCCACCACAGCGAAGGCCAATCCGCCCGAAATGTGGGGGGTAAATAATCGCCAAATGCGTCGATCCATGTGCCACGTTTGGCGAGCCACGCTGTGATAGAGCCATTTCGTATCGTACAGCGTCCCACCCAAAACACCAGATAGCCAAGCAAAACCATATCTCAGCACGATGGCATATTTTTGATCGTTCAGATGCAGCCAGTTTTTGGGATATTCAAGCCAAAGCACAAGCATCGCGATAGGCACAAACAACAGAAGACCACCAACATAAACTGTCTCAACTAAAATGCCGCGTTTTGCTGACGGATCACTGTATTTCGTCCGCCAATCTAGGGGTTCGCGACCATCCGTTGGATCAGATTGACCAAACGGCGGAGTAGTGGAGGTGTCAGTCATGCCGCGTATTCGGGTTCGTTCTGAAGGCTGACTCGGGTTGGGACTGTTCTTTTGAAAGTTCGGATTGTCTTCTCGACATTTTCGATTTGAGGGTTGCTCCGCCAATTGAATTCGCCCGGCACTCCTAGACGAGCAGCGATTGCACGCCGAAACAATTGGCTTCCGAGATTCCTATGCCGAACGATCCGCGCCCAACCAATCGGTTGTTCGAGGTAAAGATAGTCGTCCCCTTCCTGAACCGCAGTGCGGCAATCAGTCAAACTGGCTTCGGACCAGGCCATTGTACACGGGGGAAGATAAGGCGCGACAGCAACCGAAAGATCGAAATCTACCGGAACTAGGTGGAGGTGAGCATGGTCAACTCCACAACCGACGGTGCGCTGTTCTCCGGCGGGTCCGTGCTCGAATGCTGCAACGGGTCCATAAACACGCTGCAAACGCTCACACAGCATCCTCCGCAAGTCGCGCATTTCGGGAATCAAGGAATCTGGAATAGCCGCGAGCGACAGGAAATGCACCTTTGGGACAACCAGAATCCACCCTTCGACTAGCGCTCCCAGCGATGGCAATGCGATAAAATTCGCCGATTCAATAAGTGGTTCGTTCCAGACCTCCCCGGTAGAGGGAGAACAAAGTTGGCATGTTGTCATGTGACCTCCAGCACCCAATGAATTCCGGCGGGCGCGGCCGAAACAGTCTCGGTGGGTTAGAGGAGCGCGGATCGTCCCCCCCCATACGTTTCCGTTTCGCCCCGCCTATACGCAATATATCACGCTGTACTCGCAATTGTTGAGCCCGCCGTTTCTCTCGGGTACACTACACGCTGGCGACTGGAATTCCAAGCCGCTCGGGCGGCGACTCTTCGGCTATGCGCTTCGCGTCGAGGCTACACCATAGGCCACAGCTTGGCGAATCCTGAACAGCGTGCCAACTGGCGTACAGATATTCGTACTGGTTAACCCCGTGAGGAAGCGGCACGAGAACGAACACCGCGAAGACCCGAGACGAGACTTTGCAGGACGTGATTGCTGTCATCCAACTCTCAGTTCGCCATCGCACACTGGGAGGACTTGATTGCGCAGCACCGTCCAGCTCCAGACATCCCGATTCAGATGTGCTGGTCAAGTGGGCAAGGAACAACTCGAAACTGTTGCGGAAGCCCGCTTTCGACTGCTCGCCGGAAGCCGATTCTGCGCCGAATTGGCTGCCCAGAGGGATTGGGGGCGGCTGGCGTGTTTCAGAGGCGAAGGAAGCCTTTGTGACCAGCCCAGTCGCGGCGCTGGCAACTAGACAGACGCGGCTGCCGAGTCGAAGATGCTCGCGCATCATTGCAGCTTCTACACCAACCGATGCTGGTCGGGTTCAGCAAGGCGATCACGACGGGCATGTACGACCGATTCATCTACGGCGTCGCGCCGACGAAATTCGTCTGGGGCGGCACATGGGAGAACAGCGTGCTCCCTGGGAAGCGCGATCCGAAGTCCGTCAGGATAGTATCAAGAATAAGAGGTGGATCGTGTCCTCTAAATTTGCATTGCTTGACCGGATCGCAGTAACCGTCAAAGAGGCTGCCATTCTCATTGGAACCAGTGACAAACAAATCCGCAAAGCTTTTTTGTACGCCAGAGAGCTTCCAGCAGCGAGGCTCGGCAAGGCAAACAGCATTGGCGTCGCAGACCTGCGGAGGTGGTTCGATGGAAAAAACTGGTACGGATCGCTGTTGCTATTGCGCGTGATAGAATTCACCGCACGGAGAGCGAATGGACAGTAAGAAGAAGGAACTTATCAAGCGCCTTATTGTTGAGGCGCGTCAATTCCACTTCTGTGGTCCGTCGGATGATCTTGACGAACAGGCGGCAGTTACTGCTGGGTATCACTACCTCGTCGTTCAATTCAAGAACTTGGCAGGCCCGATTCTTCCTGACAATCTGTCGTCTCGACTACAGTCGATTGAAGTTGACTTCGAAAGTATTTATACCGCCTATGCGGCACACGCCGAGATAGATTCTCTTCTGCCAGACATCGAATCAGTCCTTGACCGTCCTGACGTAGCGCCGGGGTCGAAACCATCTTTATCTGCACTCTTCGTCAATCACGCGGCTGACGTTCTCGCCGCCACGAGTGAAGGGTTGACTGGGGCAGAAATCGTCCGTGCACTCGGAGCCTACGCGATAGACTTCAATGTGGAAATTCCACACCCTGCGAGTCCGTTCGACGCACCAAACAAGCGAACAGCACTATCACAAAACCTTATGGCATTTTCGGAGCCGCAGCGGTATCAGATCATTCGCGATCTATGTGACCACCCAACGAGCAAATCAAGAAATGCGGATGCCTCTCGGAAGCTGAAGCTGACCATGATGACGCGGTATGGTCATTTGGATACGGAAAAAATCAGTGCAGAAGTAAACGAAGACCTGATAAACCAGACTCGTCATTGGCTTGGGGCGTTTCCCAAAACTCTGGAACTTTTCAATCAAGCCCTTCAAAAATACGCCACACGACTTTTTGTGCGAAATCTCTTGGACGATCTGCGACTTGCACTCGAAATGCTGGTTCAAACTTTGGTAGGAAGCACGAAAACGTTGGAGAACCAACTCCCTGCCGTTGGGGTTTCGTAAAGCAACGCGGAGGTTCACCGGAACTCACAAATATGTTTTCTAAGTTGATCGACTACTACTGCAAATACCAAAACACTTATGTCAAGCACGACGCTGCTGTTATCGAAGAAGAAGTGGAGTTCGTCATCGAGATTACGGCAGCCTTCATGAAGCACTTCGTTCGATTGGCGGGGAAAGACATTGCCTAACTTCGGATGAATCCAGGGATGAGAGAGCGTCCTAAGACCCTGAAGCCGGAGACGCGTGTTCTTTTTTCCACGTCTCCCAGGCTCTCATCTCCTCGAAAGTCTGCTTGGATTTGTCGATTGGTTGAGATATTCCGAACTTCTCCCCCGCGTCATATTCGAGATTGGCAACAGAGCGAGACAGAAAGTTTGCATAGTTCAGAACTTCCTGCCACACGAGCTTAATCTGATGCCCCTTTGAAAGCCCAGACTCTTTGACACGCCGCAGAAAGGTGTCATTCACAAGTCCCCGGTTGTGAACAATGATATTGCGAATCTCAACGAGATGAATGGCTTCAATTGCGTCGTTCTGATCCTTGAACAATGGAAACTTGAGCTGCTTCGAGCAGAAGTCGAGCAACTCTTTCATGCCCTGATACGAAAGTTTGTCCACTCTTCTTCTGACAATGGCATTGATGAGTTGCGGGGTCGTTTGATTTGACAGAACAATCTCTAGCGTAACTACCTCCGACGATTTCAGCGTCTCGGGACGAGCGGTAAAAATGAGGGCAAGCAGATCGGAAACATAAATCAGGTAATTATCGACGACCCTGCAAACAGCCATTTCGCAGATTAGTGCTTCATTGCGCCGAAGGTTTGACCTAGCGTGCTGCACGAAAACAGTCAGTTTTTCGAACTCACGCCAATAGCGTGCTCCTGGCCGCGAGATGGACGAGGGAACCCAAGGCACAAATGACTTAAAGACGAATTTCTTACTGCGTCTCATTCGACTTCCCTTTTGCCCTTCGGTATGTTTCCGTCACGATTTGCAGCGCCGTCGTACAGGGGCGATTCTATCGCGCCGGTGGTACACTTTGCGAATGCGAGAGAAATCCGATGAACGATGATGAGAAGGAAGTCCTGAAAGCTGGTGTCGAGGCCGCACTTCGACCGATAACGGACATTATCGACAAGCTATTTGTTGGACCGGCTGAACAGATCGGGGGCATGCTGTCGGACGCGCCTGCCTCTCGACGCCAGATTCGCCGGATTAACCTTTAGGAAAGTAATTTATTGTCTTGGAATTCTTGCGACGATTGAGCGGCGAACTGCGTACTCGCACAACCTATGAAGCTCATCAAGAACGCAGGCAACGACAGGGTCATTGACGAACTACGGCAGGGACTCCCATCCGAGTCTTCGCTCGATATGGCCTCTCCTGCGTTCTCCCTCTTCGCCTTCTTGGAGCTGCGTGATCTGTTGGAGGGACTCGACTCCTGCCGCGTAGTTCTTCCGACAACCAATGGATGTGAACTCGGGCTGACCGGCTCGGACGCGGACCGTGCTTTTCGGAATCGCCTTCAACTCCGTTGGCTCGCCTGCGAATGTGCCGCGTGGATCAAGAAGAAGGTGGAGCTGCGCAGTGCTCCGGCTTTGCTGCCGCAGTCAATTCTCATCGCGGGCAGATCAGATTCAGAGCTGCATCGTGTAATTACTGGCAATTGCGCCTTCACGACGGAAGGGTTAGGCATCACTCCTGGCAGTCAGTTCAGTCTGATCCAGTGCTCCGAGAAACCCGAAGAATCCGCCATTCTCGGCTGTTGGTTCACGAGCCTATGGAATTCGCTGCCAGCTTCCGACCAGCAGAAAGCGGCTTTCCTATCGCGTCTTTATGAACTCGCCGATCCGAAAGCCCCGTCGCTAACGTACTACCTCACCCTCTTCCACATTTTCAAAGACCTCGGTGACGAACTGGACGAAGATCGCATCGTCAAATCCGCCACCGGGATTCGTAACACAACCGTCTGGAAGAAACTCTACAAGTTCCAGCGGGACGGCGTCGTTGGGGCCATCGACAAGCTAGGGCGGTTGGGTGGCTGCATCATTGCCGACAGTGTCGGCCTTGGCAAAACCTTCGAGGCGCTTGCCATTGTCAAATACTACGAGCTTCGCAATGACCGCGTGCTTGTGCTAGTCCCGAAGCGACTGCGCGACAACTGGACACTCTATAAGGCCAACGACCGCCGCAACTTTCTTGCGTCCGACCGCTTCAATTACGACGTTCTCAATCACACCGACTTGTCACGCGAAGACGGGATGTCACGGTCTGAACTCCGCTCTCGTCACCGGGGGCGGTCACAATCTGACCACGTTGCCCAACCTCCGCAAAGATTTTGCCAGTATCATCACGTCCTTCTCACCGCGCTCGAAAGAGCGTCCCGAGGACTTCGCCGAAGAAGGTGAAATCGACCTGCTCATCGCCACCGACTGCATTAGCGAGGGCCAGAACCTCCAGGACTGCGACACCGTCATAAACTATGACATCCATTGGAATCCGGTGCGCATCATCCAGCGTTTCGGCCGCATCGATCGCATCGGTTCGCTCAACGAACGCATCCAGCTCATTAACTTCTGGCCCAATATGGAGCTGGAGGAATACATCAATCTGGAGCAGCGCGTCAGCGGCAAGATGGTGCTTCTCGATATTTCCGCCACGGGTGAGGAAAACATCATCGAGCACCAGTCCGGCGACCAGATGAACGATCTGGAATATCGACGCAAGCAGCTCCTCAAGCTCCAGGACGCCGTCATCGACCTCGAAGATCTCAGCAGCGGTGTTTCCATCGCCGACCTTACTCTGAACGACTTCCGTGTGGACCTCGCGGGGTTCCTCAAGGAACACGCCGGGAAGTTGGAGAGCCTGCCGTTTGGCACATTTGCCGTCACGACCGCACAGATCAGCGGCGAATCTGCTATCCCTCCGGGAGTCATCTTCTGCCTGCGGGCGGTGGGAGAAGCGGCGCTGAAGGCCATTGAACCGGGTTACCCGCTCGCTCCGCACTACGTCGTTCATGTGAGCGACGACGGTGCGGTTCTGCTGCCGTTCACACAGGCCAAACAGGTGCTCGACCGCCTGAAACGGCTATGCCTTGGACGAGACCTGCCTGACGCGGGAGCTTGCTCTCGCTTCGACAAAATAACCAAGGACGGTAAGGATATGAGCGCCGCGCAAGACCTGCTCGCGAAGGCCGTTGCCTCGATTGTTGGCAAGAAAGAGGAACGCGCCGTCGCTAGTCTGTTCACGCCGGGAGGCACCCATGCAATGAAAGGAGAGTTCCAAGGCATCAACGACTTCGAAGTCGTAGCCTTCCTTGCCGTGCTACCAGAGGCAACAAGCTAGTGAACTTCGCGCTGATTATCGACGCATTAGACCTACCGCCCGAAGCTCGCGTGGATCAGCGAGTTCCTAAGAAGCTGCTCCTAGAGCAGGGTGCGTCCACCACCGCCGACAAGCGCCAGATTCAAGGGGGGCTTGATGAATTATTTTGGGTTGCAGCACTGAAGCCCACGAATATTGCTGTACCGGCATTCCGAGACGATGTGCGGGAGTATCTGGAGATCGCGGTGCTCACCGCCACGCTACGCTCCACTGCGAAGCCCACGCGGTTAGTAGAACTTATACACCGTGCGATACCGTATCCAGTCGTTCTCGTCGCTGCACAAGGAGAGACTGTCAATCTCTCTCTGGCACACAAACGTTGGTCACACGGTGAAACCGGCGAGGTCGTCATCGAAGACGTGCACCGCACAGGTCCGCTTCGACCGGATTCGCTCACTGCTGAAGAGGCATCGTTTATTGCCAGCCTTTCAGTCTCAAACTTGCCTAATCGCGATATGTTTACAATCTATCAAGGCTGGATTGACCGTGTAGCTGCACTGAAGGTGGCGCAAATCACCGGCACTTTTGTCCCTCCTGTTTCAAGCGAACGCTCAATGGCTTTGCGCGAGGGTCTCGACTCTCACGCTAGACTCCAGCGCGACCTTACAGCTTTGCGAACCCAGGCGAAAAAGGAAAAACAGATCAATCGGCGTGTCGAGTTGAATCTTGAGATAAAGCGGAAAGAAGCTGAACTTGCCTCATTAGCTGCATTGCTACAAACAAAGTGATGTATCGGAGCGTCTCTTAGCAGATAAATGAATAAGTGAATGGGTCCGTAATTCAGGTCTGAAACCCATATCAAGCGAAAGGTACGGATTGCGATGTCCACAACCCTTCCCAGCGCCCCGCTTCGTCACCTCTCCATCCGCGTACCTTGGCATGACGCGGGGTGGGCTGGCCTTGTCTGCCTCGCGCCCCACTTAAATGGTGCTTGTGCAAAACTCAAAGGAATCGCGAGTTCCAAGAACGAAGAAACTGAAAAGTTGATTGCGGGGCGCAGCCTTGAAGACCTTCGTGTAGATCAGTGGCCTTGCTGTGTGGGGGAACGAGCTACGTTCATGGCCCCGTTCGAAATGGAGCAAATTAAGAAACACGCCCTGGCGAAGGTCAACGCGAAAAATTACGGCCACTTTCAACCAACTCGCCAACGCTGCCCAGCATTTTCGGCTGGCATCGTGCCATTTCGCTGGATGATGCGCGAGTTTATGAGCGGTTATCGCGACCTTTACGAATTGGATGTCGATGAAGATCGGGAACCCGACCTCGGCTACGACAGTCCCTGGGTTCACGAAGTCTTCAATCAGCAGTCACTGTTGAATGGATTCGCCTCTCATGTTCGAAAAGATGATTCGCTCTGTTTTTTCTACGCGAAATATGTCCCATTTGTTGAAGGCACGGGACGCATTCTAATCGGAGCGGGGCGTGTGAAGGAAATCTTGTCTCTGAAGGAGTATGACCGGAGGGGCGATGGTCCCAGAGGTATGCTCTGGGAACGCCCGGTTCAGCATTCGATCCGTCCAAATGGTAAGGATGGGTTTCTCCTCCCTTATTACGATCTCTTGAAGCGCAAAGAGGCCGATCCAACAATCGATATTGAACGATTTACTGCGAGGGCACCAGACGATCACTGGGATGAGTTCTCCTTTGGAAGTGAATTGGTCACGCACGACGGTGCTATAGCGGCAATGTTGTCCTTGGAAACAGCTTTCCATCGTCAGGAATCGGAGTTGGGGATTGCTTCAGATTGGCAGAGACAATGGATTCACGATGAATTGATTCGACTCTGGAAGGTACGTGGACCGTTCCCTGGTCTCGGTGCAGTTCTTGCTTCGTTTGGTCTCTCCCGAGGAATCTACGTTGCCCATGCGCTCCAACAGAAGGCTGGAGAAAATGTGGACCCGTGGCCCCTCGTTGACAAAGCATTCAAGTCTCCCGACTCCGTCCTTGGAAAAGAACTTCATACAGACCTCAAAGAGCTTGCGACGACCTGGAAGGGTCTGACGCAGGAAAGGAAAGCGTACTTGCGGCTCTTGAGCCGCTTTGAATTGACCAAAGATCAAGCGGCTGCGCTGTATGAAGAAGGCTCACGCCGCAAAGAAAACTGGAGTGCGACCGATCACGAGATACTTCAGAATCCGTATCTAATATTTGAAATTAGCCGCCACGACCCGGAAGGTGTCCACTTACTCACGATTGACCGTGGTGTGTTTCCAGAGGATGTTATTCGCTTGCAGCATCAGCTTGAAAAACCATCGCGGCTTGAGTCGGCAGTAGACATGAGACGAATCCGTGCTTTCAGTGTTGATGCGCTTGAAGAAATGGCGTTGAACGGTCATACGCTCGCTTCCAAGAATGAAGTTGTAGATGCGATTGTGAGCCTCCCAGTACGTCCCGCCTGCCCTGTGAATGGGGACATCCTTACCGCGCGAATCGGGAAAATGGCTCCAGAAATTTCCGGCACGCAAATGGACGGTCAATTGGCACTTCAATTGGATCGCTATAGAGCCATTGGTGAGTTAGTGCGAAGAAACGTTGAGGGGAGAATTGGGGGTAAGCGACACGAAGTCCCACATAATTGGGCACGGCTGCTGGAAAAGAAATTTGGTCCTTCCACGGATAAAGAGGAGTTGCGGGCTAGAAAGGAGAAAGCTGCTGCGTTGAAGGAAATTGCCGAGGCTCGATTCAGCGTACTTGCAGGTGCGGCAGGCGCAGGAAAAACCACTGTCTTGGGAATTCTTTGCTCGCAGCCAGAGATTAAGGATGGCGGAATTCTCCTACTCGCTCCGACCGGGAAGGCTCGCGTGCGCATGCAGCAATTAATTGGTGGCAATGAGACCAAAGCCTTCACGATTGCCCAATTTCTGTATCAGCAAGATCGGTATGACGGATCGTCAGGTCGCTACATTTTGACGGATGGTCCCAAGGTCTCGGGGTTTGGCACCGTCATTGTGGACGAATCTTCGATGCTCACAGAGGACATGCTTGGTGCGCTGTTTGACGCTCTCAAGGCAGTCAAACGATTCATTTTCGTTGGTGATCCGGCCCAAATACCGCCAATTGGCGCGGGGCGTCCATTCCTGGACATCATTTCCAAACTGCGGCCTCCAAATTATGAAGTGCGTTTTCCTCGGGTCGGCCCAGGATATGCGGAACTAACGATTGAGCGCCGCCAGATCGGTTTTGATCGGCCAGACCTTCGCCTTGCCCGATGGTTTAGCTCGACTCCACCAGCTCCAGGAGAGGACGATATCTTTGTCGCCGATCCCGATGAACATGAGACCATCCGATTTGTTCAATGGGACAAATCTGAGGATTTCCAGAGTAAGCTAATCAGCGTTTTGGAAACTGAATTGCAGCTCTCAGGTCCAAACGATTTTAGAGGCTTCAACAAAGCACTCGGAGCAGTACAGAGCGGCGGCTACGACTATTTCAATGCGACCCGAAATGGCAATCCGGGTTCTGTGGCCGCAGTCGAAGCGTGGCAGATTCTAAGCCCTTTGCGAGGCATGCCTTTTGGAGTTGGCGATATCAACCGGCTGATTCACGAGCATTTTCGCGCCGACTATTTAAAGCTCGCCATGGAACCAATGTTTCGGCGCATTCCCAAACCAATGGGTCCTGAGCGGGTGGTTTATGGGGATAAGGTTATCAATCTTCGTAATCATCGTCGGGACGGAAAAAGGGTCTATCCCAAGGACGGAGCTTTGGGATATCTCGCCAACGGTGAGATCGGCATTGCCGTGGGACTTTGGGGCAAAAGCCCGAAGATACTCAATGTTGAGTTTTCTTCCCAACAGGGATTTTCCTACTCATTTTACGGAAGCGATTTCCGCGACGAAGGCGAGGCGGCTTTAGAACTTGCCTACGCCCTGACCGTTCATAAAGCCCAGGGCAGTCAATTTAAATTGGTGATTCTCGTGTTGCCCGAGGGCCATCCAATTCTTTCCCGAGAGCTTATATATACGGCTCTCACCCGACATCAAGATCGGGTCGTTGTCATGCACCAGGGCCCGAGAACTATTATGAAGGATTTCGCAGCGCCTCAGCGTTCGGAAATTGCTCGCCGCAGGACGAATCTTTTGCAGGCGTGCCGAATGCTGGAATTTCCGCAAACGAAGGGCAGCGTTTTTCTCCAGGAAGGGCTGATCCATCGCACAAGCAAGGGACTTGCGGTACGATCTAAATCCGAATTGATCATTGCCGAGGCATTATCGAACGCGGGAATTGAGTTTGAATATGAGAAGCCGCTATCCCTCGGTGGCAGTCCTCGGTATCCAGATTTTACGATCGACGATGAGATTTCTGGACGAGTGGTATTTTGGGAGCATCTAGGGATGCTTGAACGGGCAGATTACAAACGCAGTTGGGAGAAGAAGCTCGCGTGGTATCGGTCGAATGGCGTGCTGCCAGCTGAAGAAGGCGCAGGGCCGAACGGCATGTTAGTCACCACGACTGAATCAAGTTCCGCCGGGTTTGATTCCGCCGCAGTACAGAACGTTATTCGAAAATTCCTAAACCCATAATAAAGCGTATACGTAAACGTACGAGTCGAGACATCTATGAAACCACTGAACTTTGCCGATCCAGAAACAAAATCTGCTGATGTAGTTGCCGAGAACATTGAACATCTCAAGGAACTCTTTCCTGAAATCTGGGTCGAGGGAAAAGTGGATTTTGAAGTCCTTAAGCAACTTCTCGGTGGCGCTGTAGACGAACGAGAGGCGAAATACGGACTGAACTGGCACGGCAAGCGTTGTGCCCGGCAGCTCGCCCTCACGCCGTCGAACGGTACGCTGCGCCCATGTCCTGAAGACAGCGTTGAGTGGGATTCAACTCACAACCTCATGATCGAGGGTGACAACCTCGAAGTCCTGAAGCTCCTCCAAAAGTCCTACGCTGGAAAGGTCAAGCTCATATACATCGATCCACCCTATAACACCGGTAGGGATTTCGTCTATCCTGATAACTTTCAGGATAGTATCAACAGCTATCTCGAACTGACCGGGCAGGTCGACGGCAACGGCAACAAGATTTCCTCCAACACCGAAGCCTCCGGCCGCTTCCACACTGACTGGCTCAACATGATGTATCCACGTCTCAAACTCGCAAGAAATCTACTCCGCGACGACGGAGTACTGTTTACCAGTATTGACGATAATGAGATCGATAATATCACTGCGATTCTAAAGGAGATTCTCGGCCCGGAGAATTTTGCGGGCTGTTTCATTTGGGAAAAGCGACGGTCACGCGAAAACAGAAGGCTGTTCAGCGTAAATCATGACTACGTCGTTTGCGCAACCCGGACCAAATCAGTTTTCGAGACTATTCGAGGTCTGTTGCCCCTAACCGACGAAGCACGAAACCGCTACGGCAACCCCGATTCTGATCCGAGAGGGGACTGGCAATCAGTGGCAATCACGGCCCAGGCTGGCCACGGAACGAAGACGCAGTTTTATACGATCACCACGCCCAACGGACGCCAACTCGATCCTCCTTCAGGGAATTGCTGGCGCTTCACGAAAGAACGATTGGCTGAACTCATCAAAGACAATCGAATATGGTTTGGCAATGATGGAAACAATGTGCCACGGCAGAAGGTGTTTCTTAAGGAGCAGGATGAAGGCTTAACTCCTCACACGATTTGGACTGCAGATGAAGTTGGCACGACTGATACGGCCAAGCGGGAACTCAACGGTCTGTTTGATGGAATCGCGGTTTTCGAAACCCCCAAGCCAGTTGAATTAATTCGTCGGGTAATCGAAATTGGAGGCACTAACGATGCCTTGGTTCTAGATTTTTTTGCCGGTTCGGGGACTACCGCAGAAGCGGTTCTTCGGGAGAATGTTGCTGATGGCGGTGCGCGGCGCTACATCTTGGTCCAGCTGCCCGAGCCGCTCGATCCTGAAAACAAAGACCAAAAAGTCGCCGCCGATTACTGCGACAAACTCGGCAAGCCTCGCACCATCGTGGAGTTGACGAAAGAACGCTTGCGCCGCGCCGCGAAAAAGATTCGGGAAGAAAACCCGATTTTTGCGGGTGACCTTGGCTTTCGCGTCTTCAAGCTCGATTCGAGCAACATCCAGGAGTGGGAGCCGGAACGTGAGAACCTGCCCAAGACGCTGAAAGAGTCAATCGAGCACCTGAAGACAAATCGTACCGAAGAGGACATTCTCTTCGAACTACTCTTGAAGCTCGGCCTCGACCTCACGGTGCCGATCGAAGGGAAGAAGATCGCGGGCAAGACCGCGCACAGCATCGGCGCAGGTACGCTGCTTGTTTGCCTCGCAACAAAGGTTGTTACCGCCGAGGTCGAACCACTGGCACTGGGCATCGTCGCTTGGCACAAGCAACTGGCCCCCGCGGGCGCGACGACTGTTATATTCCGCGATAGCGCATTCGCCGATGATGTGGCCAAGACAAACCTCACCGCCATCCTCCAGCAGCACGGGCTGGAAAATGTGAGAAGCCTGTAAGGCATAATCATGAAATTTCACTTTGAACCCGATCTCGACTATCAGCAAACTGCCATCGAATCGGTTTGCGACTTGTTCCGTGGCCAGGAAATCTGCCGTACCGAGTTTACGGTTACTCGCGATGCACTCGCCGCACAGCAGGTCCTAACCTTCCATCAGAGCGATCTTGGCATTGGCAATCGCTTGCAACTGTTGGACGATGAACTTCTGGCCAATCTCGACGAAATTCAAATCCGCAACGGCCTGAGTCCTTCAAGCTCGCTGGCCTCGGGCGATTTTACCGTGGAAATGGAGACAGGCACGGGCAAGACCTATGTTTACCTTCGCACAATCTTCGAGCTGAACCGCAGCTATGGCTTCACTAAGTTCGTCATTGTCGTTCCCTCCGTCGCAATCAAGGAGGGTGTGTACAAGACACTTCAGATCACCAAAGAACACTTTGATGCCCTCTACTCCAACACGCCCTTTGAGTTCTTCCTCTACGACTCCAGCAATCTCGGGCAGGTGCGGAATTTCGCCACCAGCCCGAACATCCAGATCATGGTGGTTACAGTTGGCGCGATCAACAAGAAGGAAGTAAACAATATTTACGGTAAAGGAGCAAATGAGCAAACCGGCGGTGAGCGCCCCATTGATTTGATCCGGGCTACCCGACCCATTCTGATCGTGGACGAGCCGCAAAGTGTGGACGGCGGACTGGAAGGACGGGGCAAGGAGGCTCTGAGTGCAATGAATCCGCTCTGCACGCTCCGCTACTCTGCCACTCACGCCGATAAGCACCACATGCTTTACCGCCTCGACGCAGTGGACGCCTACGAGCGCAAGCTGGTGAAGCAGATCGAAGTAGCCTCTCTCGAAGTTGAAGGAGGACACAACAAGGGCTACGTAAAGCTGCTCAGCACCAGCAACAAGAAAGGCGCCTTCAGCGCGAAGGTCGAACTCGACATGGAGCGTGGCACGACCGTAAGCCGCGAGACCCGTACCGTGAGACCCGGGGACGATCTTCAGCAGGTCACGAAGCGGGCCGTCTATGCCGATTGCTTGGTGCAGAATATCGGGTGCAAAGTCGGCGAGGAGTTTCTCGAATTGAGCAATATTGAGAAGCCATTGCACCTCGGCGAGACAATCGGCGACGTGGATAGCGACGCACTCAAGCGCCTCATGATCCGCCGCACAATTGTTGAACATCTGGACAAAGAACTACGGCTGCGCCCCCAGGGCATCAAGGTGCTGAGCCTATTCTTCATCGATGTCGTCGAGCACTACCGCAGCTACGATGGCGACGGTGCTCAGGTGAAGGGCAAGTATGCGGTAATGTTCGAGGAGGAATACCGCAAGACCGCAGCAATTCCGAAATATCGCACGCTCTTCAATGATGTGG
The DNA here is from genome assembly GCA_035696345.1 of Candidatus Acidiferrales bacterium. Lineage (GTDB taxonomy): Bacteria > Acidobacteriota > Terriglobia > Acidiferrales > UBA7541 > Palsa-360. Next base: position 2,940 of record DASRQU010000164.1, on the reverse strand, counting down.
ATTTGGAGTCTGATGCCACGGAAGTCCACGACGGCTATTTCTCCATCGACAAGAAAGGAACGTGGACGGATACCGCCGAAAACAACCAGGGTAACCGCGAAAACGCCGAGCGTGCCTACAACCTCATTATGAGAGACAAGGAGAAGCTGCTGGGGTTTGAGACGAAACTCAAGTTCATCTTCTCCCACTCCGCCCTGAAAGAAGGCTGGGACAACCCGAACGTTTTCCAGATTTGCGCCATCCGTGAAATGGGAACCGACCGGGAACGCCGCCAGACGATTGGTCGGGGACTGCGTCTCTGCGTCAATTCCACTACGGGCGAACGGGTTCGCGGCTTCGACGTAAACACGCTTACCGTCATTGCCACGGAAGCCTATGAGCAGTTTGCCGCAAATCTTCAAAAGGAAATCGAGGAGGATACTGGCATCCGCTTCGGTATCGTGGAAAAACACCAGTTTGCCGCCATCCCGGTGACGGATGACGCTGGGCGGACCACGGCTCTGGGCGTGCCCCAATCGGAAGCCATCTGGACGCATCTTAAAGATGCGGGTTACTTGGATGCGAAGGGCAAAGTCCAGGACCAGTTGAGGAAGGCGATCAAGGATGACACGCTGCAACTCCCAGAGCCATTCCAGGCGCATCTCCAACAAGTGAAAGAAGTCCTTCGCAAACTCTCAGGAAAACTAGACATCAAGAACGCCGACGAGCGCAGGCCGATCAAGACGCGGCAGGCAGTGTTGCACAGCGAAGAGTTTCAGGCGCTTTGGAATCGCATCAAGCACAAAACGACTTACCGGGTGCAGTTTGATAACGAGAACTTGGTGACGGACTGCGCGAAAGCAATCGGGGAATGCCCGCCCATCACCAAGACGCGCGTGCAGATTCGCAAAGCCGACATTGCTATTGGCCGCGGAGGTGTCTCAGCAGGCGAAACCATCTCCGCCGCGCCGATCACAATTGAAGAAACCGACATCGAACTGCCCGATCTACTGACTGATCTTCAGGACAAGACCCAGCTCACCCGGCGCAGCATCGTGCGCATCTTGACCGACAGCGCCCGTCTCGATGACTTCAAGCGGAACCCGCAACAGTTCATTGAGTTGGCAACCGAGTCCATCAACCGCACCAAGCGCCTCGCCTTGGTGGATGGCATAAAGTACCAGCGCATTGGCGACGAGGAATATTACGCCCAGGAACTCTTCGAGAATGAGGAATTGACTGGCTACCTCAAGAACATGCTCTCTTCTGAAAAATCGGTGTATGAGCAGGTCGTATATGACTCGGCGGGAATAGAGAAAACATTTGCGGAGCAACTGGAAAAAAACGAAGCGGTGAAGGTCTACGCAAAGCTCCCCGGCTGGTTCAAAGTCCCGACGCCGCTGGGAACCTACAACCCAGACTGGGCCGTATTGGTTGAGAAGGACGGCACGGAGCGCCTCTATTTCGTGGTCGAAACCAAGAGCAGCCTCTTCACCGACGATCTGCGCAACAAGGAAAGCGCCAAAATCGAGTGTGGCAAAGCTCACTTCAAGGCTCTGGCCGTGGGAGAGAACCCGGCTGATTTCATCCAGGCCAGAAACATCGGCGATCTGATGGCGAAGTGTTGAGGAATTGTCCAAGTGTAATCACTTTCGCGGGCGGAGCCAGGAGTCCCTCGATTTGATCCGCCATTGAATAAAAAGCCAAGGCGGTTAGGCTTGGCAAGCCTTTGCCCGCAGCCACTCGAACACCGCCCATATAGCTGCAAGGTCCTCTTCGTTGTATTTCAGGATTTCGTCCATCAGTTGTTTCCTCTTCGACTCGTCGCTTGTCTCCGTTGCCTCGATGAACGCCGCCATCGCCCATTGCCCACCGAACTCAGTTTGGCTGCGCTTGAATCCGATGTATTTCTCGATGATTTTGAGACTGAAACTCGGTACAGGCAGAACAATAGAATTCTTGGCCACGGTAAATAGATTGAGGAGATTGGCTTTCACCCTGTCCGCGATCCCCTCAGCGTCGCCATAGCGGGCAATGTACAGATTCAGTTTTGTCTTTTCGTAGGATGCCCAATGGACAAAGGGAATGTCGCCGCAAGTGGCGAATACCCTCTTGGCATTCGACAAAAACGCGAACCAGCAGTCTCGATCCCCATCAGGCCCGAACCCGGTGACTGCGGGCATGAACTCGCTTGGGTTCTCCCCATACACTTGCATCCCCCATAGGTAAATGTTCTCGATTTCGTCGAGATGCGGTGGCATCCCCTCAAGGTCGAACATGACGTAATTGGGGGTGACCGGGATTGCCAAAGCGCAGAGAATCTTCTCCTGTTGCGTCTCCATAGACTGCGCGAATTGGATGATACGCTCAGCGGTCTTGCCGACACGCCGCTGACTTTGCCCGTGCGGACGTTTCAGTTCACTCAGACTAAAAGAGTCGAACTTGGCCAAGAGTTCCTTGCGCGTCGTGACGCCGATGCCACGAAGCGTGCGAGCAAGACTCTGGTCAACATCAGGTACGAGGGCAACGCTGTGATCCGCTTCCGCTTTATCCATGCACCTCTCGTTGAAGCCACATCCTCCGCATTTGCTCCACCCCACGGGCTCGTATGGCTCCTCTTTAAGTTCTCGAATGGAAACAAAGTTTTTCAGAACAGCGAGCGCCCACTCTCCGCCATCGTCCCCGACCCCGACGATTTCCTTCATGCCGTTGTACACCTGCAATTCCTTGGCACGGTCGCCTGTGCTGCGCTCGAACAGCCATCCGTATAGTTGGACTTGAACAATAATCTCGGGGTGAATTTCTGCTTCGATGCGACGCGACATCTTGCAGTCTCGAATCACGTAGCCGTCGCCATCGAGGATTAGGAAATCCGGCGCTCCAACTATTTCAACTTCGGTAGCCGCAATCTTGTGTCGGACGGCGAAAGCTGGCTGATAGATGACGAGAATTTTGTTTGCG
>DASRQU010000163.1:0-16055 GCA_035696345.1 Candidatus Acidiferrales bacterium | reverse complement strand
CATTCAAACTTCCGGCACCCCCGTTGGAACGTCACTCGTCTGCACCGGCGCTTCCCCTTGCCTTGTACCGCAACCCAGTTTTCTGTCACCGACGGCCACCAGCAGCGCGGTTACCAGCGCTCGACAGTTGCAGATATCGGGCAAGTTTTTCTTCTAAGGACAATCATCATGACAGAACGGCGTCCCGGACATTCGGGACGCCGTTTTTTTTGGTTTTGGTTTTGTAGCGGCCGCCCTCAGGCGGTCAGGGTGCATGCGGATGCCCGCCTGAAGGCGGCCCCTACATACGCAATGCTGAGCGGCCTCGGAGTCAACTTACCGCGGGACGAAAATTACTTTACCCAATCCGCGATAAAAATATTTGTCTCGTGAGGGGCCGTGCCGTTGCGATTGGATGCCCATACTAGGCGCTTGCCGTCGGAAGAAAACATGGGGAACGCGTCGAAGTCTGGATGAAATGTGATTTGTTCGAGGCCCGTGCCATCCACATTGACCGAGTAAAGGTCGAAGCCGCTGGGATCTTTTTGATTGGCCATGTTTGACGCGAAGATGATGCGTTTTGCGCCGCCGGGGAAAAAGTACGGAGCGAAATTTGCCGCGCCGTTATGCGTCACCTGGCGTTTGTTTCCGCCGTCAGCGTCCATCACCCAAATTTCAAGATTGCCGGGACGAATTAATCCACGGAAAAGGAGATCTTTGTAGTCGGAAATTTGCTGGGGTGTTTTGGGCTGCTCAGAACGGTAAACGATTTTCTTGCCGTCGTCGGAAAAGAAAGCGCCGCCGTCGTACCCCAGCTCGTGCGTTAGTTGGCGAACGTCGCTGCCATCCGCCTTCATGGTGAAAATGTCCAGATCGCCGTTGCGCGTGGAGGTGAACACTACATTTTTGCCGTCGCGGCTGACGGTCGATTCCGCGTTGTAGCTGCCCGGCGCGTGGCTCAGCAGACGCAGATCGCTGCCGTCTGGCTTGGCGCTGTAGATTTGATATGAACTGTAGATGGGCCAGACGTAGCCGTGGGAGTAATCGGGGCGCGGTGGACAATCGGCGCTGGCCTCGTGCGTTGAGGAAAATAAAATACGGTCGCCCTTTGGGAAAAAGTAACCGCACGTGGTGCGGCCTTTGCCCGTGCTCACGAGCGTAGGCACGGCGGGTCGGCCCTCCGGCGTGTCGATCGGCATCGTATACATCTGATCGCATGGAACGCCTGCGCCGGAGTGCATGAAGATCAGCGATTTATCGTCCGCGGAAAAGTAGGCTTCGGCGTTTGTACCGCCGAAGGTGAGTTGACGCACGTTGCCGAGGTGTTTTTCGCCAGGGACGGTGAGCGACTCGTTCGTTTTCTCGGCTGAAGATGGTTCTTGGGAGTATGTCGCCAAGGATGCGGTTGCGGCGAATAGCAGAAGTACAATTGTTTGGGACGCGTGTTGCGATTTCTTCATGTTTAGTTTTCTTTGTATTTACGCTTTTAGTTCTTCTTGTTACCCGCTTATTCAGCCGCGGGAAATTTTTGTTCCCGCGGTTCGGATTGCGTCCTTTAAAGGGCGCTCTCTGAAACTCACTCTAAATCCCCGACTCTAAAGAGGCGAGCTACGGAAAACCGCCGAGTCTCGCCCAATTACTTTCGCTGTTCCAACCTTACTTGTGCTGTGACTGGCTTGCCGTTGCGCATAACTTTTACTTCGACTTCATCGCCTACTTTGCTGCGGCGGAGCGCGTCCGTAAAATCGTATAAGTTGTGAATCGGTTTGTCCGCAAACTGAACAAGAACGTCGCCTGCTTTAAAGCCCGCTTTCGCGGCGGGAGAACCCGGACGCACGTCTGAAAATTTAACCCCGTTTTCTTCCTGTCCGAAGTCTGGAATCGAGCCGAAGTACGGTCCGTAGCCGCTGCCACCCCCGCTGGCCGCTTGACCGTGCGGTTCGTCTTCTTTCACCGTGACGAAGGCGACGCGCTCTTTCTCGGAATCCACTTTTAGCGCCACGTCCTCGATGAAATCCAGAAGCTTTGCCGCGTCCGGAGCGTTGATCTTGTCCCACGTGTCCGACGGCTTGTGATAATCGGAGTGCAGGCCGGAGAAAAAGAAAAGGACGGGAATTTGTTTGCCGACAAACGATGTATGGTCGCTCGCGGAATAACCGCTGGCGGAATATTCAAAGTGGAATGGAAACTTTGGTTTTTCTTCGTCCAGCAATTCTTTGAATTCGGCGCCTGTACCCATACCGCCAATAAAAACTTTCTCGTCTTTGATGCGGCCGATCATATCCATGTTGATCATGGCCACGGCCTTGTTCAGCGGGAGCGTTGGTTCTTTCACCCATTCCGCGGAACCCAGCAGGCCAAGTTCTTCGCCCGCAAAATCGATGAATAGAATGCCGCGTTGAAGTTGTCCCTTTCGCGGAGCGAGCAGGCGAGCGAGTTCGAGGACGCCGGCGGTTCCTGAAGCATTATCGTCGGCACCCGGATGAATTTTTCCGATTTGCGAGGGAGCGAGCGAGTCTACATTTCCGTAACCCAAGTGGTCGTAGTGCGCGCCAATGATGATGTATTCGTCGGTCTTGCCGGGCAGATAGGCGAGCACATTGTTCACGGTGGCGCGCGTCTTCTCAATATTCACGGCTACGGAAACCTTTGTCTTATCCGGAAACGCAAAAGACGAGGAGTCCGAAGAGGAATTGATTTGATTTTGCACGTCAGCTAGAGATTTTCCCGCATCCACGAACCAGGCGTTTGCGGTATCGTTCTTCACCTGCACAATAACGGTGCCCACGTTTTCAGGGCCATTCACGCTGCCGAACTTCGTGAGCTGATCCTCTTCGCCATCACCCAATTTTCCGTTGACCAGAATCACGGCCTTCGCGCCATGATTTCGCGCGTTGATTGCTTTGGTAATCAGCTGAGAGTGTTGCGTCAGCCCGGCGTTGCCACTTTTTGCGGCGAAACCGGAAGGCTCGTAGCGCAGAAGGACGACGATTTTATCTCTGACGTCGAGGTGCGCGTAATCGTCATAGCCAAATTCAGGGGCTGTAACTCCGTAACCAGCAAAAACGAGGGAAGCGGTGACTTCTCCTGACGCTGAAAAACTGAAAGGAACAAAGTCCTGATTCAGCTTCAGCGCACGTCTGGATTTTCCGTCTTCCATTTCCAGGCGGTTCCCTTCCTTCAACTTCGCTCCGGTAATCACGGTGAAAGGCTGAAAGTAGGATTTGCTTCCCGCGGGTGGCAATCCCAACACGCGGTAACGTTGCTCGATCATGTTCGCTGCAAGGCCGATGCCTTTGGTGCCAGCGCCGCGACCTTCCATGGCGGGGGACGCCAAGTCTTTGACATCGCTCAGGTAACGTTTCGGATCGGCCGTGGCGGACGTGTCCGCGGCGGCGCGCACCGCTGAGATCGCGAGGCAAGCTGCGAAAATGCACGCACAGAAAATATTGCGTATCGTCCGCGAATTGGTCTCAGAACGATTTATCGAAGTCATTGTGAACGAGAACCTTTTTTCTTACGAATCGTATGTCGCGCTCCAGGTCATGTCAAATTCGGTTTGGGTAGCACAGGCTTCAGCCCGTGGGGGTTTGTATTTGCAACGCCTAAATTCCACAGGCTGAAGCCTGTGCTACTCAAATCAAAATCCAAGCTTTAGCCTGGCGCTGACGCTGGCCAGCGGCGCCACCGCAGTGCCGGAGAATAGGCTGGCAAAATTCAAGACATTCACTTTATTCGCCAAGTTGTGTCCCTCAATTTCGAGTGAAACGTCTCTTCCTTCTTTGTGGTACAGCGTCGCACCCGCCCCGGCGTCCAATGAAAAGTTTGGCCGCACTCGGCCCGCGTCCAGATTCACTTCGTTCAGGATGGCGAAGCCGTATTGCTGCAGTAAAAAATTAAATTGCGTGCTGTCCAGCTGACCGTTCACATCCGACGGCAATCCGCTGCCATACTCGGCGGACGCAGCGAACCACAGCCGGTCTGTGGCCTGATACCGCACGTGTGCACGCAATGTATTTCTTTGATCCTGCGAAACGGCAAACTCGCTCGTATCCGGTACGCCCGACGTTTCACTCCCCAGGAAAAGTCCGCCAACAATGGGGCCTTTTCCCCTGCCCACCTGATTGGAATAGCTCAGCGTTCCGGAGAACCGGCCCCAGTGCGGAACAGAAAGTTGAACCTCTTCGCCGTAAATTGTGGCCGTCGAGAACGCAATCGGAAAGCTGATGCCGGTGTCGAGCAAGACATCGTCGTCCGGGAAGTTATGGAAATCGCGCCGGAACACATTGGCGTCGATGCGAACTCTTCCTGAAAAAGATTTCGTAAATCCAACTTCATAGTAATTTGCGTTGGCGGGCTGCACGGGCAGCCTTACCACAAGGTCGCTCACCGAATCCAGTCGCGCAGAACTGGCGAGCAACAGATTTTCGATCGCGGGCGTCTGGAAAACGCGGTCGTAAGAGGCGTGCACCAGCAAATCCACGGCGGGAATATAGCGAGAGACGCCGAGCCGGGGACTCCACGCCGATTTGCTTACCACAAATCCGTAATGGTCGTAGCGCAATCCCGCGCTCACATTCCATTTACCCAGTCGAATCTGGTCTTCTACATAAGCGGACGGCTCAACATCCCACCGGCGGTCAGAAAATTGAAAATTCAGGGCAGTGCCAGGATCGAATTGAGTAGGATCGGTGATCTGATATAACAGATTTTCGTTCGCGGGGCTGAAAATTCCGTCCGCACCAAACTTCCATTCGTGGCGGCCATGATGGCCAGCCAAGTCTGCGCGCGCGTACCCTTCGCGGTAGCCGCGATTTTGAGAAACGATGATCGGTGTCGATTGCGCGTTGGAATTCAGAGACGCGGAGGCATCGCGAATGCTTGCGGCAGCGCTGAAAAAAACGTCCGTGGAAAAGGCATGCGTATACCGCCCCTGTCCTAAGGTTTCTTTCCGCTCGGAATTTTGGCGCTGCCCCGCCATCTCCTGCACGAGTTCGTTCGGAACTTCATAGCGAACGGAATGTTGTGCAAATGTAAAAAACAACCGGTCTCCGTTTGAAAAATCGCGCTCATAGGAAGTGGAAAAGCCTCCGGCATTGCCGACATTTGTGTAGTTCTGAAGAACCGGGGGATCGAGATAACGATTGGAGTGGAATGCGTCTCCGCTGATGGAAAAGCGATGGCCGCCCCTGGAATAGAAAATCGCGCCGCTGCCCGAGGCGGTGTCGAAACTTCCGCCCTCGGCCTCAAATTCTCCATGAAAGCCTGCGGGAGTATTTTTGGGTGGTGTAATTTCCACGACGCCGCCGAGTTTGCGGCCATATTCTGCGGGAAAGCCTGCGGTCATCACGCGCATGGATTCCACGTCGCTCGATTCGATGGGCGGCGCGAAACCCGGCGAGCGATTTTCCGTTATGGGCAGGCCGTCGACCACAAACTGCACGTCGTATTCCGAGCCGCGCGGGTGGAGAACGCCATTCGCCTCGAACAGCCATCCGGGCTGATCGTTTACAACGTCCAGCACGCCGCGCCCTGCTTGTGAGGAAAGATGTTCATCAATGGTTTGCGCGCCAATGGTGTCGACCGAGTTGGTACGAGTGGGATCGACTAGCGTTTCCGTTTCGTTCACTTCCACCTGGGTTTCCACCGATTTCAAGCCGACCGTCAAGACAAGTTGCTGCGGCACAATCGATCGGATCGTTACCAGCTGCGAAGCTGGGGCAAATCCAGAACGAGTAATATTGACGCGATAGACTCCGAAGGCCAGCCCTTGCGCTACGTAGCGGCCGTCATCTCCCACGGAAAAATTCAGATGAAATTGTGTTCCTTCGCTCGCGAGTTCGCCGGAGGCGCTCAGCACGGCTCCCTGGGGATCATGCACTTCGATCTGCAGTTCGCCGCGGTCCTGTTGGGCGAGAAGCGGCAGCGCACACGTGCACGCGCATCCCAGCAAGGCGACGATTCTGACGACTCTGAGGAAGTGAGTCATTGGTCGATCAAGTTATATAAATTCCAGCGTCGCTACCCGATAAATTTCAAACGATGATCGTATGCCCAATCTATGCCAAGTATAGCGGAAAACCCTGGAGCCCTGGCTCGTACCATCGGTGGTGGCGATTTCGTGGAGGACCTGTGGATCGATTCACGGAGATATGCGTTACGGATGCAAAGATTTGGCCGATGTCGCCTCAAGAGCCGCACGATCCCAATGGCCCAGGTCTGCCGCAGCGTCGTAGGTGCTCTCGCAAAATTCCAGCAGCGTCTGCCGCGGTGAGTTGGAGGTCCGCACATCGTCGTACATCAACAAGAATTCGCCCATCTGCTTGTGATAGTACGCTGCATCGGGACGCACGGCTCTCTCTCCAAAACCTGCCGGAGTCGGCGCCGCGTAAGAATAAAATGCTGCGCCCTCGACGCCTCCTCCGCCTGGCCAAAAGCCGACGCTGCTGACTTCATGCGAATACGCTTCGCGCGTTATCTTGTCTGCGTCTGGACGTTGCGGCGCGCGCCGACCGGAAAAACGCGTGACCGCAAGATCGAAGCTGCCCCAGAAAAAATGGATCGGACTTACTTTGCCGACGAAGCGCGCGCGAAATTCCTTAAAAACGGAATCGACGCTCACGAGGATTCGGTAAAATGCGTTTACCGACTGAGGATCGTACCCGCTGTGGATTTGGTCCTGATCGAAGCGAATCGGATTCGGAATTTCCACCGGCATATTCCAGATTTTCGCTTCGATGCCCAGGGACTTGAGCAGCGCGAATAATTCGCGGTGAAACTCCGCGACCGGCATTGGCCGCAGCCGCATGGATTTGACGTCCCCGTCGCAGGTGCTCACGTCCACCTTGTGGTCGATGAAATCGAATTGAATTTCAAATGCGCGGCTAGCGTAAGGAATCGGCGAAGTCGTCAAGCCGCGAGCATTCACATAGAGCGGCACTTCCCACCAGTGATTCACGTGCGGGGAAAGTGCCATGCGGATTTTTCCCACGATCTGCGTCCACATGTGCAGCGTCGCGTACGTGTCAACCCAAGCGGAGAGCGGTAGGGCGGGCCATGCTTCAGCGGAATCCACAACTGTTTTTGGTGTAGGCACGATTCTCTCGCTGCTAATTTGCCGATCTCAAAATACTCAGCCCACTTCGATTTCATCCACGTAGCACCAGCGCCAGCCTTCGCCCGGCTCAATCGATTGGACGATGGGATGCTTGGATCGGTGAAAGTGTTTGGTGGCGTGCTTGTTCTTGGAAGAGTCGCAGCATCCGACGTGCCCGCAGATGAGACACATGCGCAGGTGGACCCACGTGTCGCCCGTCTTCAGGCATTCTTCACAACCATTCGCGCTCGGCTTTACATTTTTAATTTCTTTTACGTGCGGGCATGGATCTTGAGTGGCCATCGCGTTCTCCCTTCGGACTCTTTTATTAGTACCACAGTTGTCAAAAGTTCGCAGCGCGAGGCAAATACTAAGCCTCCCCACTGTGCGCCTTCCGCTGCACCCGCCTCTTTAGAAGGCGGCTACAGCACTCATCGGTGCTTCTCGCGTGCGATATGCCGTCACTCACGCAGGCGTTTTAAACCGCTAACAAATGGATTTCTGCGCTCGTAGAAACGGCAGGGGCGCTCGACGTCGCGAGTGATACCGATGCGGATGCTGATGCCGATCAGGCCGGGCGGACGGACGGCGTCACCCAGCCACAATTTTCCTCCCCCGCATAAGCTCAAACCGTCATACCGCTTGTTAATGTCCATCGCCTGGGCTAGGCGGCCCGGCCCGCGCGTAAGGTCATGCAAACGAGTTGTTCTGCGGCGCCGCTGCATAAATTCGATTCCTTCGAGGGGCTCAAGTGCACGAATCAAAACTCCCGCGCCCGTGCCCACCTCTTCGCTCGAAACGTTCATCATGAAGCACGAGCCATAGGTGAAGTACACGTATGCGTGGCCGTGGGGAAGAAAAAGCGAGCGAATGCTAGGGGTTTCGCCGCGAAATGCGTGGCCCGCCGAATCGCCCACCGGATACGCTTCCGTTTCGACGATGCGACCGGAAAGGCGAATGCGCGGCAAATCGTGCAGCAGCGTTTTGCCAATCAGATAGACCGCGAGGTCCATCGTATCTGTGGGCAAATCGTCGCGGCACAATGGATTTATCTTGAGAGAAGATTCTTTGCGTGTTTTACGCATCGAAATAACTATGCGCGGAAATTTTCAATGAGAAAAGTTTTTTCGTAAATCACTCGAGGACAAGCAGCAGGTCTTTCGCCTCAACCTTGTCACCGACGCTCGCCAATTTCTTCAAAACTTTGCCGTCTACCGGCGCGTAAACGGTGGATTGCATTTTCATCGCCTCCAGGACCAGCAGTCGGTCGCCCCTTTTAACTTTCTCCCCGACTTCCACCACGATACTCGAAATCGCTCCGGGAATTGGCGAGCCGACTTGCCCGGGCACAGCCGGATCCGCTTTCGGTCTGGCTTGCACTGTGGCTTGCAAAGACTTATCGCGGACCGAAACTTCGCGCGGCTGGCCGTTCAATTCGAAGAAGATGGTACGCGTTCCGTCCGGGCGCGCATCGCTCACGGAAACAAGCTTGATGACCAAAACTTTTCCGGCTTCCAGCTCTACGGTAATTTCCTGCCCCTGTTGCAACCCATAAAAAAACTGCGGAGTAGGCAGCGCTTCCAGATTTCCGTATGCCGCGCGGGCGGCCGCAAATTTCAAAAACACATCTGGATACATCAGATAGCTCATCAGGTCCGTATCGGAAATTTTTTGTTCGGCTTTCTTTTCAACGGCTGCTCTGGTCCACTCCAGGTCAACGGGTTCGAGATGCTCGCCCGGCCTTCCGGTGGCAGGCTTCGCGCCGCGCAGAATGACGGATTGAAGTTTTGCAGGCCAGCCGCCTTCGGGTTCGCCAAGGGCGCCGGCAAACATTTCCACGACGGAGTTTGGCAGAGTCAAGTTGTGATCCGGTGGCAGCTCTTCCAGACCTTTTACGGTCATGTCGTGGCTGACCAGGAAAATCGCGCAATCGCCCACCACTTTGCTGGACGGCGTGACTTTCACAATGTCGCCGAATGCGAAATTCAACTCCGCATAGGTACGCGCAATTTCCTGCCAGCGCGCACCGAGGCCCATGGATTCCGCCTGCTCGCGCAAATTTGTGTATTGCCCGCCGGGCATTTCGTGCAGATAGACTTCGGCGGTTCCGGCTGGGGGAGCATTGTCGAAGGGGCGGTACCAGGTGCGCACCGTTTCCCAATAGTCGGCGCATGCGTTGAGCGCTTCGAGGTCCAAGCCGGTATCGCGCTCGGTGTGCTTCAAAGCGGCGACGATCGAATTCAAATTGGGCTGGCTGGTAGTGCCGCTCATCGAAGCGATTGCGGCGTCGGCCGCGTTCACTCCCGCTTCCGCGGCTTTCAGGATGGATGCGGCGTTGACGCCACTCGTATCATGCGTGTGAAAGTGAATCGGAATCGCGACTTCATTGCGCAGAACAGAGAACAATTTCTCCGCCGCATACGGCTTTACCAGGCCGCCCATATCCTTGATGCACAGAATGTGCGCGCCCATAGACTCCAGCTCTTTGGCCAAGCGCACGTAATACTGCAACGGATACTTTTCGCGCTTCGGATCGAGAATATCGCCCGTGTAACAAATAGCGGCTTCGCAGACTTTGTCCGTCTTGCGAATCGTTTCAATGGACAGCTTCATGTTGGGCAGCCAGTTCAGCGCATCAAACACACGGAAAATATCAATGCCCTGTTTGGCCGACTCCAGAATAAACGCTTTGATCGCGTTGTCTGGATAGGCGGAATAGCCCACGCCATTCGCCGAGCGGAACAACATTTGAAAACAAATATTGGGAATCGCTTCTCGCAGCAGCTCCAGGCGCGCCCAGGGATCCTCGAGCAGAAAACGCATGGATACGTCGAAGGTCGCGCCACCCCACATTTCGAGGCTGTAAAGATTATGCAGCTTGTGCGCCACGAAGTTGGAGATCGCCATCAGGTCATACGTGCGAACCCGCGTTGCCATCAGAGACTGGTGGGCATCACGAAAGGTGGTATCCGTGATCAAAAGCTGCTTCTGCGACTTAGTCCACTCGGCAAATTTTTCGGGGCCAAGTTTTTCAAGGAGTTGGCGCGTGCCGGAAGGAGGTTCGCGGTGAATGTGAGCGGGCATTGGAGCGGGGCGCACGAGTTGCGGCCTCGGCTTGTCTGCAACTTCCGGGTTTCCGTTTACGATCACTTCGCCGAGATAACGTAGCAGCCGCGTTGCGCGATCTTTCTGCTGTGCAAACTGGAAAAGTTCTGGCGTCTCCGCCAAGAATGAGGTCGTTACCCCGCCCGCCTGAAAGTTCTCGTGATTCACTACGTTCACCAGAAACGGAATGTTGGTCTTCACGCCGCGGATACGGAACTCTTTCAGCGAACGATCCATACGGTGGCAGGCCTGCGGAAATTCGCGGCCCCATGCCGTCACCTTCACGAGCAGTGAATCGTAGTAGGGCGTGATGACAGCGCCGCCATAAGCAGATGCGCCGTCGAGCCGGATACCAAAACCCGCCGGCGAGCGGTAGGTTTGAATTTTTCCGTAGTCGGGCAGAAAACCGTTGGCCGGGTCTTCCGTGGTCACGCGGCATTGCAGCGCATAGCCGTGAATCGCAATATCTTTCTGCCGCGGCAGATTCATCTCCGGACCGTGTAGATCGTAGCCTTCGGCAATTTGGATTTGCGATTGCACGATATCGATGCCCGTCACCATTTCCGTGACGGTGTGTTCCACCTGCACGCGTGGGTTCACTTCGATGAAATAAAATTCGCCCGTGTCCGCGTCCACCAGAAATTCGACGGTGGCGGCGCTGTAATATCTCGATTCGCGCGCGAGGGCGACGGCGGCATTCGCGAGGCCTTGCCGAATTTTTGGCGCAAGATTTACAGCCGGCGCAACTTCTACAACTTTCTGGTTCCTGCGTTGTACGGAGCAGTCGCGCTCATGCAGATGCAATACATTTCCATGTGTGTCCGCCAGGATTTGCACTTCTATGTGACGGGCGCGGCGAATGTAGCGCTCCAGAAACACGGCGTCGTTGCCGAACGATGCGCCCGCCTCCGCACGCGCTTCCTGCAAAAGCGGCAGCAGCAATTGTGCGCTCTGCACCACGCGCATGCCGCGCCCACCACCACCGAATGCCGCTTTCACGATAAGGGGGTAGCCAATTTTGTCCGCAACGCTCTGCGCATCGTCCTTCTGCGTAACCGGCTCTTCTGTTCCGGGCACGACGGGCAGGCCAGCTTTTTGCGCTAGCCGCCGCGCAGCCGTCTTGTCGCCAAGGAGATCGAGCAAATCCGCGCTGGGGCCGACAAAAATAATTCCCGCCGCCGCACAGGCGCGGGGGAGCGCCGGGTTCTCCGAAAGAAACCCGTAGCCCGGGTGGATGGCGTCCACGCCGCGCTCTTTTGCGAGCGCAACAATTCCCTCCGCATCCAGATAGGCTTGTACCGGGCCCTTGCCCTCTCCGATCAGGTACGCTTCGTCCGCCTTGAAGCGGTGCAGGCTGAGACGATCCTCGTCGGAGTAAACGGCTGCTGTCCGAATATCCAGTTCGTTCGCCGCGCGGAAAATGCGGATCGCAATTTCTCCGCGGTTCAAGGCCAGAAGTTTTTTTATCTTCATGAGTAATTGTTGTTCCTGGGATTTCTCCCAACACCATCGCACGGCAATCGCAAAAAGCTATTTCTGACGGCGCTGCGGCCCGAAACGCAAATTCAGCACCTCAGAAATGCGAGCATACCAGAAAATAAAATTTGTTCATTAATAGGCCTACAACTTGGTAGGAAATTCGTTTCCAGCAGTTTCTTGCAAGGATCGGTTACGCCGCGGTCGCTGCTCTCCGGCTGAAAACACCAGGCAGCAGGGCCGCAGCGTTTTCCAGGCCACTATTCTACTTCAATATCCGGAAAGTGTAGAAGCGGAAACAGGAATGGCCTTTGTGCGTCCGGCGCCGTAACCCCGCGCCCGGGAAATTCACAGCTGAGGAGATAGAGGAATCGCGTTACTCGCCCTTCCACCAATGGAAACTCGTGGTCTGTGGACAATTGCCGAAAGCGTACAGCTACGACTGTGCTAGACTGCGGCGCGGGTTGATAAAAACGTTTTACGGAGCTAATCGGATGCCGAATCGTCGTGATTTTGCGAAACTTGTTTTGGCCGGAGGCGCGGGAATGCTCGCGCCGCGCGCGCTCTGGTCCGCTGGCGCTGAGGTCCCTGCCCCGCCGCAAATCTCAGATGAAAAATTCGATCTGCTGATTGAAGGCGGCACGGTCGTCGATCCTTCGCAAAACTTGAACGGCCTGCTGGATGTTGCGATCAAGGACAGCAAAATCCTGGAAGTTTCAAAAAATATTGCCAAAGACCGCGCGCTGAAAACGGTTTCGGCGAAAGACCGCATCGTTACCCCGGGATTTATCGACATGCACGCGCATTGTTATGACGGCGTTGGCATCGGCTTAAACGCGGACCGCTACTGCCTAAATCGCGGCGTGACCACGATGTTGGACGCGGGCTCAGCAGGCTCCGCCACGTTTCCCAATTTCAGAAAATACATCATCAACAACTCGACCACGCGGGTCGTTGCGCTGGTCCACATCAACCCCATCGGCACGATTATGTATGACGGCGCGCTGGCCACTCTGTCCTGGCTCAACCCGCAGGCTACCGCGAAGATGGCGCTGGATAACAAACCGGTCACCGCAGGAATCAAGATTCAGCTGAGCAAGCCCATTACTGGATCGAACGACCTGGAGTGTTTGAAGCGCGCGCTGCAAGCCGCGGAAATTGCGCGCATGCCGCTGATGGCGCACATCGAGGATTCGTTTTCGCCGTTACCAGATATTTTAAACATGCTGCGCAAGGGCGATGTTTACACGCATTGCTACAACAACCGAACGCACGGCATCCTCGATGCGAACGGAAAAATTATTCCTGAAGCGAGGGCGGCACGCGAACGAGGCGTGATTTTCGATCCCGCGCAGGGCCAAACGCATTTCAGTTTCGACGTAGCCGAAAAATGCATGGCTCAGGGATTTCTGACGGAAACCATCAGCACGGATCTGACGACGGTCACGGTCGAGCGACGCGTGTTCGATCTTCCCACCATGGTCTCGAAATTCATGGCGATCGGCGTGCCGCTGGATAAAGCCGTCGCAATGGTGACGATCAATCCTACGCGCGTGTTCGATTTCGGCGCGCAAATCGGCACGCTGCGTCCCGGAAGCGACGCCGACGTGAGCATTTACGAATTGCGCGACGGAAAATTTGATTTTGAGGACAGCGATGGAATAAAGCGCACGGGACAAAAAATGCTGAGCAGCAAGGCTGTTGTCCGGCGCGGCCAGCTGTTCATTACGTCAGTAGCTTAGCGTAGAGAGAAGTTGCCGTCGGACGATTTGTGGCGCTCGCGTCCTTCCGGCGCCACCAAACCACAGGTGCCACAAAAGCTAAATACTCGCTATCCATAACCTCGATTTCAATCTCCCCGTCGGATGCGATACGATACCCCAGAATTGCAGGCTCTAACTTATGTTGACTGATCTCGGACTCAACGACCCGCTTCTCCTAAACGAATGGTTCGCCGTCGCGTGGACGACTTCCCTGCCACAATTCAAATTGCAAGCCGTTCGCGTCCTCGGTCAGGATCTCGTGCTCTGGCGGTCCGCCAGCGGCGTGCACGCGTGGAAAGATTTGTGCATTCATCGCGGAGCTAAACTTTCGCTGGGCCGCGTTTCACAATCCGAAAGTGGCGAGTGCGTCGTCTGCCCATATCACGGGTGGGAGTATAATTCCGCGGGCGCCTGCGTGGGTATTCCCGCACATCCGGATCAGGTGCCACCCGCTCGTGCGCAGGTCGACTCATACAGTGTTCGTGAAAAATACGGCTTGATTTGGTTATGCATCGGAAACCCAGTTGGAGATATCCCCAGATTTCCGGAGGGCGACAGCCTGGATTTTCGCCTCATCTCCGCCGGGCCTTACGCATACCACGCGCAAGGTCCGCGCATCATCGAAAATATACTCGATCTTGCGCACTTGCCAATCGCGCACGCTGGGATGCTTGGCGACCCCGCGAAGGCGGAGATCGGCGAGTACACGGTTACGACCTCAGCTGAAGGAATCGTGGCGCGCGATATTCCGCTGTGGCAGCCGGACCCGGACGGTACGGGCCGCGGCGCCGATGTTCATTACAACTTCTGGGTTGAACGCCCATTCACCACGCGCTTGGCCAAAAAGCATCCTACGCAACACTTCGCAATTTTAGGGACGGTGACGCCAGTTGACGAGGAAAACAGCATCGCGTGGGTAGTGATTGCCATGGATTACGGGCACGACGTCCCGGAAAAAGAATTGCGCGAATTCCAGGACAAAGTTGCGGCGCAGGACATTCGCATTGTCAATTCGCAGCGCCCTGAGTTGCTGCCGCTCGATCTGCAATCCGAACTGCACCTGCGCTCGGATCAAATTGCCATCGCATATCGCCGCTGGCTTAAGCAGCTTGGACTGCGGTACGGAACTTCGTGACCATCGCCAAAATAAAAATCGTGAGAGGACTCACTCATCGCTAGCGCCGTTGAGCCGATAGAAACGACGGGTCCCCGCTGGTTTGTCGCGGGAGACCTCGACGGTTTTTTCGGCCTGTTTTTCAGCGGCTTCCCTGATTTGCTCCTTATCGCGAGCCTCACTCCGCTGTGCGGGCTGCCCCAACAATTGGTAACCGGCCGTATCCTGCCGGCAGTGGCATTCTCGATTTTATTCGGAAATTTATTTTATGCCTGGCAGGCGCACCGGCTGGGAAGCCGTGAACGGCGCAACAATGTAACGGCAATTCCCTTCGGCATCAACACGCCCACCATTTTTGCCTACATTTCGCTGATCATGCTGCCCGTTTACGAGCGAACGCATGATGCGAACCTCGCATGGCAGATGGGCATTTTTGCCAGCTTCGTCAGCGGCATCGTGCAGTCGGTCAGCGCGTTCTGCATTGACTGGCTGCGCCGCACGACACCCCTCGCAGCGCTGCTCTGTCCGCTCGCCGGGCTCGCGATGGCTTTTCTGTGCCTCGGTTTTATTTTTGGAATTTTTGAGATTCCCGCCGTGGCGTTGCTCCCCGCAGTTATTTTGCTTGCGACATACGCGTCACGCATGCGCTTGCCTTGGCGCATTCCCTCGGGACTCGTAGCGATGGTGGTCGGCGCGATTATTGTGGCGATCCTGCGCGCGCTTCACGTCTATCACCTGCCACCGCAGCCGGCCCCGCTTCCACCGGGAATTTATTTGCCCCGGCCCGTCAACCTCTACCAGATTATTGTGCAGGCCGAGGGCTGGCGCTATGCTTCCATCTTCCTACCGCTGAGCCAGCTGGACACCATCATTTCGCTACAAATCCTCGAGAGCGTGAGAGTCGCGGGCGATGACTATCCGACGAATCCCTCTTTGTTAGTGAATGGACTCGCCACAATCGTGGGCGCGGCGCTCGGCAGCGCGTTTCCCACTTCGCTCTACATCGGCCACAACGCGCACAAAGCGAACGGAGCAAGAATCGGTTACTCGATTTTAGGTGGAGTCGTAAGTGCGGCCTTGTGCCTTACTGGCTTGGTGCCCGCGGTGTTGCGATTCGTGCCGCTGGAAGTTGTGGCCTTCGTCGTGGTGTGGTTCGGATTGGCCATGGTCGGGCAGGCATTTCAGGAAGTCCCCGCCGCGCATTCCGTGGCAGTAGCGCTGGGCCTCGTGCCCATGCTGGCGCAGTGGGTCACCCAAATTGTCGATTTGGCGATTCGTAAAGCAGGGTCGAACTTGCTGGCCGTCGCGCCCCGGTTTGGCAACGAACTGGCTATCTACGGAATGATTGCGCTAGGGCAAGGCGCTCTGCTCGTCTCCATGATTTGGGCGGCGGCCTTAGTGTGGATCGTCGACCGCCAATTCGTAAAAGCTTCCGCTTGGATGTTCGCAGGCGCCGTATTGTCTTGCTTCGGCGTGATTCACGCGTACCGTATAACCCCCCAAGGCATAGAGAATCACCTCG
>DASRQU010000162.1:0-57578 GCA_035696345.1 Candidatus Acidiferrales bacterium | reverse complement strand
GGCAAGACGCCATTCGGGAGAATGGCGTTCCCGGGCCGGAAACCGCGCCGACCTAAACTACCGGATATGCCGGATAGAGAGTACCCAAACTTGCGAGTAGGCTGAGCTTAGCAAGTGAAAGAAATTGGAGGCAACCATGGCCACAGCCACTCAAGAAGCAAAAAATAAGTGCTCATTCTGCGGCAAAACATTCGATACCGCGGACGACGCGCGCCAGCACGAAAAAACTTGCACATCGCGAGATCGGGTAGCCGGCAATCCGCGTTCAGAGACCCCGGAAGAAGAAAAGTTAGACGAGGAAATCGAAGACCGCTTTGAAGCGACGGATAATTGAATAAGACTTGCGCGGTTGCCCCGCACCAGATCTGCCGCGCGCGCAATCAACGATGTTTTTCCGGGGTCACGCCTCTCGTAGCGGTATTCCGCATAGCTGTGCGAAACGTGCCGTAAATTCTCCCAACTCAACCCCGTTGCAAAAATCGCAAGTCCAAATAAGACGCTGGAGCTCCATGTGTGCCGAATTTAGCTGCCACCTGAAGACAGTCAAGCGACTGGCAGAAAATCCGACTCTCCCGCCGTGACTGTGAGGTTTAGCTAGGGTTTTGTTGGTTTATTGTCCGCAGGCGGTTTCGCGGCCACCGGTGCCATGGGTTTGTGCTTCCAGAATTCCGGAGCGGCTTTGACCCATTCATCCGGCGGGTAGCTTTGGGCTGCGTTGAACGCGAATAGTTGCGCCTGGGCGACTTCGCAACATTCGCCGTACATCTCATCTAATTTCTTCATGCCATCCTCGCCCATTGAGGCTGCAAATTGCTTGTCCTGCGCAAAGCCCGCGTCGATTTCTGACATAGACCTGTGGGAGGTTAGCACCAGGTAGGTACCTTCATCGCCGCCGTATATGAGTTCGAACATAGCCCAGTGGGCGTCCGGGACACCTTTTTCGTAGCCATCTTTTACCATTTTTACAACCGCTTCCCACTGCGATCGCTTCCCTGGGCGGACATGATACTCGTCCACCTCCATTAACCGCATTTGCGAAATGTCGGCCCGCGGCCGGAGGCTCATCTCTTCATGATAATAAAATACCCCTTGATCCACGGCGTCGAGCAGTTGGCCATCGGCTACGGAGGCGCGGTCGAGTACCGCCGTTAGCGCCGAATTTTTCATCCCGGCTTCGTAATCTTTCTCCCAAGCGTCAAAGGAATCATACTGGGTCAGATATAGAGCGCGCGACTTTCCGGAAAGTGAAGTCATCGCCAAATAATGCGTGGGCCATTTTGCGCGCGCCATTGCATCGACGAATGCGCTTTCCGATTTATCGTGAGACGCTCCCGCTTTTCCCGGCTTCACGAATTCCCGGGTAATTTGTAGCACCTTCGGGATCGTGCCGCCTGCAGCAGGCATACCCTGCGCCGCGGCCACGCCAGCAGACGCAGCAACGAAGGACAATACAACGAGCCACCTTGTGAGTTTTCTCATCGCGTTCTCCTGTTATTGAATTTCAATCTCTACGTGGAGGGCCCAACCGTGGATAGAACGACTCCGAATCGAAATCGTGCTGCGAATCATATGCTTCTCCGGTCCTATGCACAACAGATTTGCTAGGGAATGGCGGGGACGTCTTGGCGGGGGCGACAAAATTTTTTGCCGCGTGCCCTTGCGTGCCTGCCGTATTGCCGATTCCTTGAAACCGGCTTGCCTCGCTGCGCATCGAGTGCTACGCTCCGCTCAACGGTTCCTCTGGCGGTACAAAGGATTAAATTTTATGAATATTTTCATGTTTCTGAAAATGCCTCGACTCGGCAAAGTTTTTGCGCGCGCGGCTCGCTTAACTGTGGTGATCGGCGTGGCGGCGCCATTACTTTCACTCTTCGCTGCTTCGCCCAGCTTTGCGCAGGCGCCGGCGTTGCCTGCTGTGCAGATGACGGCGAAAAGCCCCAATTTTAAAGACGGAAAGGTGCTGCTCGAGGAGCGGCGCATTCGCGCGTACACCTACCTGGGCGCCGATGAGAACACGATTCGCGAGACGCTGCAGCGCATCGTGCGGCAGGAGGGCGACGAGCCCGGCGGCTGGGATTACGAGTGGAGCTTGCTTGGCAAATATTACGAGGACCGCGGCGACATGTCGCTCAGGTCCGGGCTGCGGCGCCCGGCGCTCGACGCCTACATGACCTCCAGCGTCTACTACGCGCTCGCCTGGTTCCCGAACGTCGCCTCGCAGCAGGAAGCGAAAGCCTATGACGCGCAGCTGAACGTGTACCAGAAGGGCGGCAAGCTGTTCGACGTGCCGCTCGAGGTGGTGAAGGCGCCGTACAAGGACGGCACGATCACCACGTATCTGCACAAGCCGGCCGGCGTCGCGAAGCCGCCACTCGTGATCTGGTGCGGCGGCGTCGACCAATATAAAGCGAACCATTGGCGCCCCATTCAGGACATGCTCGCCAAAGGATTTGCCGTCGCCACGCTCGATCTGCCGGGCTTCGGCGAAAGCCGCCAGTGGGAGCGGGACGTGAAGGCCGACGCCAATTTCGCCGTCCTTGACTCGTACATGAAGCGCAGCGATCTGGACACCACGCGCGTCAGCTTCTTCGGACAAAGCTATGGCGGCGCCGCCACCCTGCGTGCAGCCCTGCGCAACGACACGCGCGTAAAAGCCATCGTGGCCATGTGCGCCGGTTTACATCTCGGCGAGAAAAATTCGCTGGCCCCCGACGCCAAACCCGGAGACAAGCTGATCAACGGCCCCATGCTCGTCGTCAACGGCACGCGCGACGCCGGGAACCCCGTCCCCGACCTGATGTCCACCTACCAGTCCGTAAAAGACGGCGACCTGTGGCTCCTAGGCCGCGGCGAACATTGCGCCGTGGAATATTGGCCCGTAGTAATCCCCCAAATGGCCGACTGGCTGAAGGAGAAGATTGGTAGGTGAGGGGGGCCGAGGGAGTATTTTTGCTGTCAGAATCTTTCGAGTAAGTGAACCCTGGGAACGCCAATCTCCCGATTGGCGATCGGAAAATGTTCTGGAACCAAATGTCATCAAAGATGCCATTCGGGAGAATGGCGTTCCCGGGGGAGGGACGTATGCACGGTGCTTCCGGTGGCGGTTGGCATAGCAGAGGGTATTTGCCGCACTTTGAAAGTTCGCGTTTGACGCAGCACGTAACATTTCATTTGGCGGACAGCCTTCCGGAAAACGCCCTGCTATTACTCAACGCTGAACTAAAGCATCTTCCGCCCGAGAAGCAGAATACTGAACGCCGCCAACACGTCAATGCCTGGATCGATGCAGGCCATGGGTCCTGTGTCCTCAGCAAGCCGGGCATCGCGGATATGGTACAGGGATCGCTATTAATTTTCGATTCGCAGCGCTACCGACTATTCGCATGGGTGGTCATGCCAAATCACGTGCATGTGCTCTTTGAGCCGGCGGCGGAATGGAAAGTTGCGACAATCGTCGAGTCGTGGAAGAAATTTACGGCGCGCAAGATTTGCGATGGCCTAAGCGACGGCGTCGGTGAGCGCGATGGTCCCGTCTGGCACCGAGAGTATTGGGACCGGTACATCCGTGATCGGACGCATTTCGAGGAAACGGTGAAGTATATCCACATGAATCCGGTGAAGGCGGGATTAGTCGATCGTCCTGAAAAGTGGATGTGGAGCAGCGCGCATCCCGGGAACGCCAATCTCCCGATTGGCGCTTTTACGGGTTCTCCGAAACTTTGAAAATTCGCCAATCGGGAGATTGGCGTTCCCAGACATTTCCAATGCCCAGTTGTCCCATCCCAAACGGTCCTTCGTGGCGGGGTTCTCGCCTGAACCTATCACCCTACAGGCACTGACAGAAAAGCCCCGCCCTTAAAATTCGAAGGGCGGGCACCCAAAAAATCTAAGCCAAAGCTGGCCACCCGACCAGCGCGTATTCCGGGAACGCCAATCTCCCGATTGGCGCTTTTACGGGTTCTCCGAAACTTTGAAAATTCGCCAATCGGGAGATTGGCGTTCCCAGACATTTCCTATGCCCAGTTGTCCCATCCCTGACGGTCCTTCAGGGCGGGATTCTCGGCTGAACCTATCGCCCTACAAGCACTGACAGAAAAGCCCCGCCCTTCAAAATTGAAGGACGGGGCACCCTAAAAATCTAGGTCAAAGGGCGGGCCACCGCCAAATGTCCGATTGGCTGAAGGAGAAGATTAATAAGTGAGGGGGTGCGAGCGTGTGACCGAAGAACGAATGGTTCCCCATCTGTGCTGTCTCACCAATTCGTCGCAAGTTCCGCAAACGCTGCGCGCATTAGCCGCGTCGCCCTTATTCGATATTGGTACTTGATTCTGCCTGTGGGTTTGCCCGTTCTTCTCGCTACGGCATGGGACAGGTTACTTACCAATCGCTTTTCGTGGATTTCGTTGACTAGGGCGAAGACGGCTGGATATTTATCTTGGAACCGAACGCTCGACAGGATTGATCCGATGTTGCCGAGCGTGTAGCGACCGAGCGTTGTATCGTGACGGTATAAACGATCTAGCAGCAAGTCGTTGAAAACGTCTGTGGCATTTATAAACGACGTCATGTCGGTGTCTGCAAGCGCGCGGCAGAACACTGCCTGCTTTTCAGCTTGTTTGTAAACCTTCCCGAAAACATTACGCCAAATCACTCTTGTTGGTCTTCCAACAATCTGGCTCATGCTTCGCTCAACCCCATCGACACCGTGAGGAAGCCTCGAAATAATTCCAAGTTGGCGTAGTGCTCGTGCGGCTGCCAAATTCAGACCTTTAAGCGGTCGCACCACCTTTAAACCGAGCTTTGCAAGACCAGTCGCCGCTGAGAGAGAAACATCGCCAATTGCATCCCGAGTGCCCCTATTTAAGGCATTTCCCAGAAAAATAGCTCCGAATGAGTTTGTGTTAAGAACACTATAGAGTTCAGCTCGAACCCACCAATCTCGTCTCAATAAAAGGGCATACTGGATATTTTTTTCCGAGATGAGGTGATTACGAAATAGTCCTTTTCCAACTGCCGCTCTTAATTCGGGACCAAGGGATCTGTGTTGCCATAAGCGCTTCATTACCTGTTCTGCGCGTCTACGGAATGTACGTGGTGTTCTTTGATCTAACGTGATAACGATCTCCGCGGTTGTATTTTCGTATAGCGGCTCGCTGCTGAGTCGATCAAGAAGGTCTCGAGCTACGGTCGTTGGCAAACGATCATATTTTCTAAAATGTCTCATTACGCTTTGAAGCAAATCAGTGCGGCGCAAAGAAATTCTCAGCAATCGCCCATTTAGTTTCGATGAGGGATCGGCACGAGATAGTAGAAATTTGAACCTAGTATTATTTTCGACCTCATATCGAGGGCTCAATTCGATTAGCTTCTTGCGTATCTGATATTGACTAATTTTTTCGTCATCGTCTTCGTCGCTGTCAAAATCGATATGGTATATGCCGCTAACTGATTTTAGCTCCTCCTCGATATTTTTGATTTCATGAATGTTGATCTTTCCGGCTTGAGGAAAAAGTCCGATATCTTTGCTTAGCATGTCGAGTCTGACTAACATTCTGCGCAGTGCATCTTCATTAGTCGCAAAAAGGCGAATATCGTCGACGTATCGTAAATAACGGACGTTTGATTTGGCACCATAATTTAGATCGAAATGACGTAAAACAACCTCGGAAAGCAGGCCGGAGCTAAGTGGTCCTTGAGGAATTCCATGTGAATGGTAGATGCGTGTGCTCGTTGCCGTCCAAAAGCCTAAGTATTCCTTTAATTTGCGGCAAAAATCGTCGTGGCATCCTAATTTCTGCAAAAAATGGCCTAAGACTTCATAGTCCAAGCTGTCATAACATGCAGTGAGATCAAAGCTGGCAGTAAATTTCAGTCCACGCCTGAAGGCATCTCTCGAAGCTTTATTGAATGCCGAGTATCCTTGCCTCCATGGTTTATAAAACCACTTGCTCGACCTTCCCGAAAACATGTGCCCAAACGAAGCACGGAGGTAGTGCCTCCGCATTTTTGGACCCAGTCGGTCTGCAATCACATTAACCATCGCTTGATAGACGATTTGGTCTTCGCCAGTCAGTACTGTGTACGGTCGAAGAATTCCAGACCTTTTCGGCAAAAATATTTTTGTTGCATGAGTCGGCTTGAAGATTCCCCGATCCAATTCGTCCTTCAACTGATCCAAGAGAGTAGTATCCGCGAGCGCGTAGCGTGAATAGGCAGCACCACAGTAACTTTTGTAACCTGCATCCGGATTGCTCTTGATCCAGCCCCACGCCTGATCGAGGTTCTCCCTGCGATATGCTTCAGTTGGAGAGGGCATTTCGATTTCCGTTGTAGGAACATTAAATGAAACTATCACGTAGGTTCATAGTAACGGACTGGAGCTATAGATAATGTGCTCTGACCCTTACTCCTGGCTTGATTCCGGAAGGACGCACCGCCCATCCTTGACCCCCTGCTAAGGGTCGATTACACTAGACGTTTTAAATCGGACGAAAAGTTGGGATATCAGGGGAGAGAGCTTTGCCGAAACGCACGTTTCAACCTAAGGTGCGCCGTCGCCACAAGACACACGGTTTTCGCGCGCGCATGAAGACTAAAGGCGGCCGCAAAGTTCTTGCGGCGCGACGCAAAAAGGGACGCCATAAGCTTACGCCCATCTGATCGGCCATCGAATCGGCCATCCGGTCGAGATGAGCCGCGGCATGGGTTTCCGCGCACGATGCGTTTGCTGAAACGCGTGGAATACGAAGCTGTCTACGGCGCCGGTCAGCGCCGGTCGAGCCCTCAGTTTTCCGTTTTTTTCCGCGCTCACGTTGCGCTTCCGAAAGTGGCACTCGGGCGGGAGCCTATGCGCGAAGGGCTTGCTTCCGCAGCGGCGCCGGCGACAACCGGAAATACCAGCCGATTCGGGATCAGCGTAAAAAAAGCGTTGGGCGGCGCGGTGGTGCGCAACCGCATCAAGCGGCGCATCCGCGAAATTTTGCGGCGCAACAGGACGGAGATTCCAACGGGATGGGACATCGTCATACATCCGCGCAGTTCCGTGGCGAAGGCGGCGTACTTGCCGCTGGAAACGGAACTGGTGCGCCTGCTGCGCGGCATCCGAGCCACGCCGCCGGTGCCGAAGGCATGAGTTTTGCTTCGCGCGTGCTGCTTTTTTTGGTGCGCGTGTACCAGGCATTTTTTTCGGCGCTGATGCCTAGCGCTTGCAAATTTTATCCATCGTGCTCGCATTACGCGGCGGAGGCTGTGGCGGTGCATGGAGCGCGGCGTGGCTCGTGGCTCGCGCTCAAGCGCATCGGGCGCTGCCATCCGTTTTCGCGCGGCGGGGTGGATTTGGTGCCGGCGGCGGATGATTTTGATGCCGCCAACAGTAGGACGGGCTTCAGCCTGTCTGGGGTTGATTTGGGTTTAGATGCTGCGAAAAGCAGACAGGCTGAAGCCTGTCCTACTAAAGAAGAGGTTCATTCTTGAGCGAGCGCAAGGAAATGTCGACCGAGATGCGTTCGCTGCTGGCGGCCGTGTTGTGTTTGATCGTGATCGCCGGCTGGTCGATGATTTACAAGCCGCAGCAGATTCCCGTGACTCCGGTGAAGCCGGCCGTGACTGCGCCGTACCCTGCCACCTCTACCGCTTCGGGAACTTCCGCCGCTAACGCTATTAGCACGAGCGCCGGCGCGACTACTGGCAAAGGCTCTACTCCGGTTGCGCCCATCACAATTCACGCCGCAACCGCAGAAAATTCCGTGGTGATCGAAAGCGCTTTGTATCGCGTGGAAGTTTCCAATCGCGGCGGAGTGGTGCGCAGCTGGCAGCTGAAAAAATTTATGGACGACAGCAAGCCGCCGCGCACGCTGGACCTCGTGCACCCGGATGCCGCACAGAAGTCCGGCAGCTGGCCTTTCGCGCTGGCGCTTGATGACCCGCAGCAGGAAGCCGCCGCGAATGGCGCGCTGTTTGAAATTACTTCGGCGGGAAACGTTCCGGTTTCCGCTTCCGTTCTGCCCGCTCCCGCAGACATCACGATGAAGTGGAGCGACGGCCATCTGGACGTCACGAAGGAAATCAAGTTTGACGCCGCAAGCTATATCGTTGACGTGAAAACAACGGCGACGATGGATGGGCAGCCGCTGCGCACGAGCCTCATCTGGCCCGGCGGTTTTGGCGACATCACGGCGTATCGCGCCGCCGCGCAGACGCAGATTTTTACCAGCGCTGCAGGAAAACTAAATACGCTAGCCGCAAAAAATCTGGGCAAGCCGGGGCAGACCACTGCGCGGGCAGCCGTCACCGGCACATTTGATTTTGCCGGGATTGAAGATCTTTATTTCGCCGCCGCGTTTATGCCGCCGTTCAACGCGCGCGGCGAACTGGCTGAAGTTCCTCTGACAGTTACCGGCTGGACTTTCCCGCACGAGACAACCATCGACGGAAAAACCGAAACGGAAATTGTGCCGCAGGTGGCCGTTGGATCGGCTACGCCAGGGTCGCTGGACATGCGCGTTTATGCGGGTCCGAAGAGCATCGATGGATTGAAAGCGGTGCGGCCGCCTCTCAACAGCCTGGTGCAGTTCGGCTGGTGGGGCTTCATTGCAGAGCCGCTGTTTTATTCTCTGATGTGGCTGCACAAGTACGTGAGCAACTACGGCTGGGCGATTGTGCTGATCACCATCGGCATCAACATGGTGATGTTTCCATTAAAAGTGAAGAGCATGCGCGCCATGCAGAAAATGCAGAAGGTCGCGCCGGAAGTGAAAGCGATCCAGGAAAAATATAAAAAGTATACGATGCGTGATCCGCGCAAGGCCGAAATGAACAAGGAAGTGATGGCCGTGTACTCGCGCGAAGGCATTAACCCGCTGGGAAGCTGCTGGCCCACGCTGATCCAGATGCCCATCTGGTTCGGGCTGTACCGCATGCTGGCCAACT
Organism: Candidatus Acidiferrales bacterium; assembly: GCA_035696345.1. Lineage (GTDB taxonomy): Bacteria > Acidobacteriota > Terriglobia > Acidiferrales > UBA7541 > Palsa-360. Next base: position 48,650 of record DASRQU010000162.1, on the reverse strand, counting down.
CGATTGAGCTGCGCCACACGCCGTGGTTCGGCTGGATTCACGATCTCTCCGCGCACGACCCGTATTTTATTTTGCCCGTCGTGATGGCCATCTCCATGTATTTCATGCAGAAGATGACGCCGACGCCCGGCATGGATCCCGCACAGGCCAAAATGATGGCCATTACCCCTTTAATTTTTGGTGGAATGTTTGCGCTTTATCCCAGCGGCCTGTCAGTGTATATACTGACGAGCAACGTCGTCGGCATCGGCCAGCAATGGTATCTCTACCGAACGACGCCGCCCCCGCCCAAGCCGTCGAGGGGCCCCGGCAAGAAGAAGTAGCTGTCGAAGTTCATAAGCTGAGGGGAAAATCTTGACGACTGCGTCCCGCCCGAACTTGATTGTCGATGGAAAATTAAATCACGCTGCGATCACGGCGGAATTGCGCCGCTGCATCGATGCCCTGCTGCAGAAAAGCCGCTTTCAATTAAGCTACGAAATTCACGCCACGGGTCCGGCGGCCGCGCGCGAGCTGGAAAATCCTGAAATTGTTGTAGAGTTTAAGGGCAAGGACCAGGGGTTGCTGCTGGAGCACAACGCGGAGTTGCTGCTCGCGATGGAACATATTTCACTGCGCTGGCTGTGGCTCGATCCACAATTTTACGGGCGCGTTCGGTTTGACGCCGCTGGCTATCGCGGCATCCGCATTGAAGAATTAAAACTTTCCGCACGCGTCGCCGCCGGCCGTGTGCGCGAAACACACGCCCCGTTCCGCTTCAACGCCATGTCATCGCGTGAGCGGCGCATCCTGCATCTCGTTTTGAAAGAGGAGCCAGGCGTGCGCAGCGAAAGCGAAGGAACCGGCGAAGATCGCTACCTGGTTGTTTACCCCGCGAACTGATTTTCGCGTGCGTGACTATCTCACGCTGCGACCTGCTGTAGCCCGCCTCTTCAGAGGCGGGGGTTTAAATTTCCCTGATGCACCGTGGACGTGTGGACTTTGAACCCGCGCCCCCGCAGAGGCGGGCTACAGAAGAACGCATGGATTTGACGGCGTCAACACACTACGCGATTTCTTATTCCGGCTCCTCCCTAAAGCCATGTGAGATAACGTTTCCCGCAGCGTCGAAAATAACCTGAAATGTAAAGCCGGAGGCGCTTGTCTGCGATCTGCCACGCAGGTCCGATCCTTCGTGGACAGCCGCCCCATCCCTGGGAACATGTTCCCGGAAAAAACGGACGTCAGAAATTTCTACGATGGTTTGGCCGCCCGCCGTTTGGCGCTCGTGCCACACGGGAAATCGCGCGAACCAGAGATAGACTTGAACGTCGTGCAATGCTTTGGACTTTTCGATGTATGCACTGCCTGGCACATGCGCATACAGCTGCGATTTTTCGATGCTTCCGCTCGGCTCGTGAAATGTGGTGCGCCACACGCCTTCGGGCGTGCTCACGAGTCCCGCCCAGTGTGTGAGCGTCGGAGGTAACGCGAATGCGGCAATATTTTCCGCGCTCAAATGCTGGGCTGCGGCGAATTGCTGAACATCGCGAAACGCTTTGCGATGCATGTTGGCCGCCGCCGCAATGTATACGCAGAAAAGGAGCAGGCCCGCACGCGCCCAATTCGCTCGCGTCCAGCGGAAGCCCGCGCCTTGCGCGGCGGGCAAAAATAAAATTGCCGCGAAGATTGCGGCCGCTACGCCCACGACGACGATCGAAAAACCGTATCCGGACCGCGCCGCGAATAAAAAAGTTCCGAACGCTCCTGCGGTGAGCAGGCACCAGATGAAAGCTGCGCGCAGCTTGAATTGGCGTGGTTCTCGATAGCACCACGCAGCGAACTGCGGCACAAGAGCGATCCCGGTTAAACTGAAATCAACAATAAAGACCCAGTCCCACGCGGGGCGGGAATAATTCAATGGGCTCCACATCATCGTTCCGAAGTTCGTCACTAGATCGAGAAAAATGTGCGAAGCAAGCCCCGCGGCATAGATACAGAAAAGCATAAATAACGACGGGGGCTTATATTTCAGGAAATTACTAAGAGGTATCGATATGGCGGCCAGGACGATCGCCCAGATGGGCAGCATCAGTATTGAATGAGAAATGCCCCGATGCCACTCCATGATGGCCAGCGGATTGTGTGCGAGCGGGCCTGCGAAAATATCGACGTCCGGAAAAATCGCTCCGACCGTGCAAGCAGCGATAGCTACGCGCGCTGTGGGTGAGCTTAGCGCGCCTAGACCGCCATTGTTCGGGCGGCCGGCTGGCAAATCCGCGCCGGCGAAAAATGCTTTGCCTACGAGCGCGCCCACAATTCCGTGTGTAATTGTATCCATGAGACTGGACGCTTACGGATTTCGGAAATAGATTATAGACGAGCGCCGCTGGTTGGAAAGTTTTTACTGGCCGACTCGGATCGGAATTGTGAGCGGCTTGGTGGATTCGGACGCTGCCAGCATGTGGCATTGGCCGTCGAAAATTCCGCCGGGCTCGATCACCATGCAGGGAGAGTGCACTTCCCCGGTGACGACGCCCTTGGCTTGGATTTCGACTCGTCCCTTGGCAAAAATTACGCCGTCAAATTTTCCGGCGATTACCACGTGATTCCCTTCGATCTGACCCTCCACGCGGGCGCCTTCGCCGAGGATGAGGCTGTGGCTGGAAATCACGTTGCCCTTCACGTGAGCGTCAATGCGGAAGACGCCGGCGGCCTCGAGCGTTCCTTCAAAGCGGACGCCTTTATCGAGGAAGCCTGTGAACTCGTGCTGATCTTTTTCTTTGTCGCGGCCCTTAGAACGCCACATGCTGATCCCCCTGGGAGAGGCTATGTTTGGGAGATGTATTGTAGCTGAATCCGCAGTAACGGCCACGGTGAAATCTCTGGAGCGGTAGACTATTCGCCAATTGTCCTGAAGGCCAGTTTCCGTGTCGCTAAAGTACTACGTAAATAGTATTACCGGATGAGGCGATCATAGAGGGCGTTAAGCTGTTCCTCATCGTAAAACTCTAGGCTCAGCTGACCGGGACGCCCTTTCGCAGGCATCTGCAGGGTCACGCGCGTGCCGATGTGCTTCTGCAATTCGTCGATGGCGGCTTGGCGGTTAGGATCCGGCGCTGCTATTTCGGATTGCTGACTGCGGTTTCGGCCCCGGCGCGTACCCAGCCGCTCCAATTGCCTCACGGTTAGCTTCCCACGCGAAGCTTTCAACGCCAGATCGCTACGCAGTTGGCGATCTTCCACTGCGAGCAAAGCACGACCATGCCCTGCGGTTATCTTTCCTTCTTCGATCAGTAACAGCAGCGGCGCTTCCAGAGACAGCAGGCGAACGGCGTTGGCCACGGTGGCGCGTTCTTTGCCGGTCCGCATGGCCACTTCATCTTGTGTGAGGTGGAATTCTTCCATGAGCCGGTCGAACGCCCGCGCTTGCTCAATGGGATTCAGGTCTTCGCGCTGAATATTTTCGACTAACGTCAATTCAAGCGCTTGTTCGTCGCTTACCTCTCGCACAACCACAGGCACGCGCAAAAGCTGGGCGCGTTGCGACGCGCGCCATCTTCGTTCTCCGGCAATCAGTTGGAATCGTGCGCCAAGCTTTCGCACGACGAGCGGCTGGATGATGCCGCTGTTCCGAATCGATTGCGCCAATTCTTCCAGGGCCGGTTCGGCGAAATGGGTGCGCGGCTGAAACGGGCTCGGATCGATGAGGTCAATATCCACTTGCAGCGGTCCGCCCGTTACTGGGGGCGCAGCCGCGGTCGCAGCGGCCGCAGCAAGCATGTTTAAATTCGACGCAGGAGGTGCCGCTGTTGGCGGTGGTTCAGGTTCCCGAATTAGAGCTCCCAGCCCCCTGCCCAATGCGTTTCTGGCCATTCGATATGACCTCCTTTGCGAGATTTGTATAGGCCTCTGCGCCCCTACTATGAATGTCGTAGAAGTGAATCGGCTTACCGTGGCTGGGCGCTTCGGCCAGCCGCACATTTCTGGGTATTACGGACTCAAATACTTGTGCTCCAAAGAAGCTTCGAAGGTCGGACGCGACCTGCTTGGATAGAGTCGTGCGCTCATCGTACATTGTCAGTACGATTCCCTCGATTGCAAGGTCGGGGTTAAGTGTCCGCCGGATCCGCATGAGGGTATCTAATAATTCGGAGACGCCTTCCAGCGCCAAGTATTCGCATTGAATCGGAACAAGGACAGAATCGGCTGCCGTCAATGCATTCAGTGTGAGCAGGCCCAAAGCTGGCGGACAATCCATGATGATATAGTCGTACTTGTCGTTAATTTGCGGTAGAACCCTTTTTAATTGATATTCGCGCTCTTCGGTGCTCACGAGCTCGACTTCCGCGCCCACAAGGTTTTTGTCCGCAGGAATAAGGTCCAAACCATCAATTTGCGTTTTGACGATAATACGGTCTATGGCTTCGCCCAAAATTAGCCAGTTATATAGAGTACGGCGGCCCGGATCCTTGGGGAAGCCAATCCCCGAAGTGGTGTTGCCTTGGGGATCGCAATCGATCAGCAGTGTGCGCTTCTCGGAAAGGGCGAGAGACGCGGCAAGGTTAATGGACGTGGTCGTTTTTCCCACACCTCCCTTTTGATTCGCGATTGCAATGATCCTAGCCAAACCTCATTCCCCCGGGCGCGAAATCTACCATAGCACCGGCGAAACATGCAAATTGTTTCACGTGGAACAACCAGGTCAGCCCAGATTTTTCGGGAAAGGTTATTGACACTAAATCGAAGTACCTCTCGCATCTCTTGGTGAAGGCATTCGGTGCGCCCGGGCGGACTTGCAGTGGACGTTTGAAATTCGTCTCCGTTCGGTCGCACGTGATGCTAGTTCCGGTTTAGAGCGGATCGTTTTTGGAAACTTGAAAAATAAGCCCCCGACGAAATGTTCCACGTGGAACATTTGAGGTATTACGGCAATTCGCTACGCATCTTCGCGTAGGGTCGTCCAATTAGGAGGAACCGCCGCTGGGAATCCGGAATCTTGATCGCCGGTTCCCATAACCAAGTGTGAATCGCGGCCATTCGTGTGGCATCTTCCGCACCCAACCATAACAACAACTTCCCTCCCGGTGCGAGCGCATTTTCCGACCACCGCAACAGTTCCTTGAATTCTCCCAGTGCGCGGGCCGAAACCAAATCGAAAGCCAGACCTTCAGGCCGCAGCTGCTCAAATCGTTCGGGCAACACTTCGACCTCGTTTAATCTCAGCTCCGTTGCGACCTCCCGGAGGAATGCGCATTTCTTTTTATTTGACTCAATCAAAGTCAATTTTAGCGACGGTCTCAATATTTTGAGCGGTAGACCGGGAAAACCTGGCCCGGTGCCGACGTCGGCCAGTCGACAGTTTTCCACAGGCGTCATTTTCGCCGCGAACATAGATTCGCCAAAATGCCGGCTTAGAATTTCGTCGGTATCGGTGACCGTCGTTAGGCTGATCGACTGATTCCACTTCAGTAGGAGCCGAATATATTCGCGTATCATGGAAAGTTGGTCAATTTGCAATGAAATTCCGTAAGGGGAAGTCGCACGTCTAATTTGGTCATCGGATATTCGTGCCGGCGTTGGAGGCATTGATTAAGTCCTCGGCAGAATTTTGGAAGCGTACAGGCCAGCCACCAAGTCGATCGCAGCGTGAGCGATCATCACGGGAATCAGGCTGCCAGTCCAGATTCGAACAGAAACTAGGATACTTCCAACTACAAACGTAGTAATAAGGCCACGTTTTCCTTGGTACAAGTGGGCTAACGAAAACCAGACTGAAGACAGCACCCCAGCGATGCTATCGGACGGCCCATAGTTGACCACCATCCGGTAAAACGCCATATAAACGAAGCCGCGGTATAAAAACTCTTCGGAAAGTCCCGCCGTCAGCGCCAAACCAGAAAAGAAGATTTTTTCTTTGGAGGTGCGAGGCATGATCTTTTCGGTGACGGCGAATATCGAGCCTCGCTTATCTGCCGGCAACGTGGAGATCTTACGCAAGCCGAAGAACTGATTTGCGCAGAGTAATGCAGTCAGTAGAACCGCTGTCCACAAGACTCGCCACGGGTCCGCCGCGGTGATTCCCAATTCCTCAGGGCTGACATCGCGTGCTACCACTCGCCAAGCAACCACGGCCGCAAGAAGCCACTGGTAAAAAATGGTCGATCCGTAGAGAGAGAGACGATCCGAAGAGGACAATTCATGCTTGGCCATCAGTTGCTTCATGCGAGCAGCGCCGCGCCACGGAACGAACGTGCCCAAAAATAATAAAATGAGGACAAAGTCCCAAGGAATGTAGATAAAATTCACAGGAAAGAATGGAAGCATGTTTGAGACGTGCTTGCAAGAATTGATTCAGGCAGGGAAGAGTGCATCAGATCAGATGTCCGTGCAATTTACGAAAGTTTGCCGGACGCGGTCAATTGGATTCGGTCAAACCCCGACACATAGAAAATCCCTGCCGTAGTTGGACAGGCATACTAATCTATCCGTCATGCAAAGCCGAAACGAATCGCGAAAGGTTGGGTTAGCCAGGGCTTTATCGAAGCTGGGCTATTGCTCGCGCATGAACGCGTCGAAGCTAATCCGCGCCGGGGAAGTTTCGTTGAACGGAACGATCCGCCGGGATCCGGAGTTTCCTGTTCGGCTGGACCTCGATCGAATCGAAATAGGCGGGACGGGGTTGGCAGCGCAAAAACGAATCTATTGGATGATGAACAAGCCGCGCGGCCTGGTCACGACCGCGTCCGACGAAAAGGGCCGCCAGACGATTTATTCCCTGTTGGACGATAGTTTGCCGTGGATGGGGCCGGTTGGAAGACTGGATAAGGCAACGGAAGGTCTGCTCCTCCTCACGAATGACTCGGAATGGGGGGCGCGCATTTGCGATCCCGCAACGCATCTGGACAAAACGTATCATGTCCAAGTGGCAGTTGTCGGCGCCGATGTGCCTGTGAAACAGTTGCTTTCCGGCATCAGTGCGAACGGCGGTGAGGTGCTTCGGGCGAAACGCGCACAGGTGGTTCGGGCCGGCGACAAAAATACATGGATCGAAATCGTTTTGGATGAAGGAAAAAACCGTCATATCCGGCGAATGTTTGAATATTTCGGAATCGAAGTGCTGCGATTAATCCGAATCGCAGTGGGCCCTGTAAATCTGGGTCAGTTGGAAAAAGGAAAGTGCAGAAACCTCACAGCGGACGAAAAAGACGCGGTGGACCGGAGTTTAGCGGAATTCGCGAGGCCGCATCAATATTAAGTGGAAATAATTTATGCAAACTGGCCAAGCGCGTCTAGAAAGTAGATCTTTCCTGGCGTCCAATCACTCGGCTACCCAGCGTGGCAAGCAGCAGAAAAAGCGCGAGTGCGAGCCTGTCACTGGAACTTCTGATAGCTACTCCGATCGGCGGGAAAAACCAGAATGCCAATAAAAACGCCGAAATCGCTGTGGCAATCAGTCCGCTGATCAACCCCTCAATTTTAGAAATGCACAGTACCGCCAGCAGAAGAACGAGCATGCTGGCATCCTTTCCAATGTTCATGCGGCGGCAAAACTCCGCGATCAACAACAACGCAATGGCGGAAAGAATCGTGCCTGGAACGGACCGGACGCTGAAATAGCGAGCCCTCTCACTGGAAAATGCAGTTCCGAGGGTAAGCAACAAGAAAGTTCCGCAAACGCCAAGAAGGCAACCTGTGACCAACCCGGCGGTAAAACCACCCATCCTTACCACCTTTCCGCTGCGATGGATCTAAAATTCGATAATCGAGTGAGTCAAGCGGCCGTATATATTAACGAATGCAAAATAAAATCTAACACCGGGCCGCTGGAAAATGTCGTCTTTCGGCGGCCCGAAAATTAAAAATTCAGGTTACGTTGGAACGCGGTTCGAATGTGTCGTTTCTGTCGACGTGAACAAGGTAATTCCCGCGTACCTCAACTGCTCCCATGGGCTGATCGCAACAACAGAAATTCTCCGCCCGTACCAGATAACTAAACGTTGAAGAAAGATGGCGAAGAAGAGCAGCAGCATTCCTAAGACAATGGTGTCATAGGATTGCCGTTCCACTAGCACAGTCCAGTTAATCTTTTCCTGCCAAGACGGGAGTAGTGCGTTCATTTTGCGTTGCAGCAGCGTACCGACGATCGGCAATCCGGCCACATGGATGAATGCAGTATGTTCATAGTTGTAGGCTGGATCATAGCCTGGCACGTTTTCCGTTGCTTCCCGCAACACATCCGGATTCGTGAGATCATGCTTGGTCAGAAGGCGACCGTCGGCATCGCGAAGCACCGTATGATACGAAGGATCTACGATCACCCATCGCCCGTCGATATGAACTTCTGCCACCACGTGATTGGTACTGCGATTTTGGGCGTCCAGCAAAAGCAAGCGACGGGCTTCAATTCCCCCTGCGGAAGCCAAATTGACAAACGCGTTGGTCGCCGTGCCACATACCGTCAGCAATTCCTTGTAATTTAAAGTATCGACGGGATCGCGATTTTCTCCGTCATCGCTGAAATATTCTGTGGATCGCGCAGGTCCGCGCTCCATCCAGGAAAGAATGGCGATCACTTTACTTTCGGGAGACGACGTAAAGGGAAGCACTGCGTTTGAAAAACCCGAGAGGTACATTCGCGTGGAATACTCCCACGCCATACCGGACAGGATCAGCAGGACGGCTGTTATCAGCGTCATGTTGACCAAGAAGGCGAAAGCCTGAAATGCTGATTCCTTCTTCACGCATGATCTCCCTGAATGCGAAGCCCCTCCCAACATGCGTTGAGAGAAAACAAAATAACCAAAAGAAAAAACATTTCTTAAACTCGCCGCACGTCCTCACACATTTCGGAAGCTACACAACTGCGACTTAATTACTTACCATTAATGCTAACACAAAAACAACCCGTAGCTGTCCCCGTGCTGTCCTAGCTGACATCGCCGGCATTTACGTTGTACGTACGTTCCGCGACCAGAGAACTGAAGCTTGGTGACGCCCGTGCAAACGACTTGCGCTGAAGTTTTCCGGGATGTCCGATGTCGTGAGAAAGGAACTTCAAATCACCCACGGGTGGGCGTAGATCTTGCATTATATACACGTTCAGTCTACCGTAAACACCATAACAATATGCATAAATATGCAACGCATGGCATATTAATGCAAACTCGATATGGGGGTAGTTTTTGTTTTGGAAAGATCTTCCGCGACGCGTGTGGGCCTTTTATCGCGGGCATGAAACTCGGATGTGTCACATTTGACACATAAAGCATTGTGGCGGGGACCAATTGCAGGGGATAAAACTGGCAGAAAACTCGATTTCAAGGAACGAAACTCTAATCCATCCTCGTTCTGGGCCATCCAATAAACAAATTCTAGCCGTTTGAGCGGCAATGTAAGTCAGACCTGCCGGTTTTTTGGAGTCTCGCGGGCGCTCTTCTATATCTGGAAGCAGCGTTGTGAGAAGCACGGGGTAGCCGGTCTCCGGGACATGTCCCGGAGACCTCACAATATGCGGATTCGTATTCCTCCCGAGATTGTCTCGCTGATCCTTCGCATTCGGCAGGAGCGGCGTTACGGCGCGGTCCGAGTCAGTTTGTATTTGCAGCGGCACTACCACGCTTACGTATCACCGACGACCATCCTGAAGATCTTTCATCGTCATCACGTTGGCCGGATTTCATTGAAAAAGTATCGGCCCAGTCCAAAACCAGCGGATGCACCCTTGCAGGTTCCAGGCCGCTCTGTGCAGCTCGATGTGAAGTTTGTTCCCCGTGTAGGAAGAGCGCGTAAGCGCTTTTATCAATTCACGGCCATCGATGAAGCGGCGCGATTTCGCGTCCTGCGAAATCTACGATCACGACAACACCAAGACGGCTATCGAGTTCCTTCAGGAAGTCCGAGAACATTTCCCCGTTGCCATTCAGAGAATCCAGACCGACGACGGCTCTTCCTTCGGACCACACTTTACCTGGGAAGGCGTGCTAATGTGAAGCGTGCTAAGCGTTATGCCGATCAAAGGTTATGTTGAACTGGTTGGTTTATTTTTTGAGTCCATACATGGCTAGAAAACTTTGATCTATGGGATCACCGCCCAATAACAAAACCAAACCCTTACGAGTGATGTTTCTTGACCACGTTGCGTCTCTCGGCGGCGCCGAGGTTGCCCTCTTTAACCTTATTCGGCATTTCGATTTCAATATTATCCAACCCATCGTCGTCGTCGGTGAGGAGGGCTTGCTGGCGGAGCGATTGAGATCCATCGTCGAGGTCCACGTCCTACCGATGAGTGCCGAGGTGAGGACGGCAAGAAAAGATAACCTTGGGGCAAAAAGTTTATTTTTGGGTTCTGCGATTTTTGCGGCAATCCGGTACGTCCGCAGGCTTATTCGATTTATTCGCAGTCACAATATCGACTTGGTGCATACTAATTCTCTGAAGTCCGACATTCTAGGGGCGTGCGCAGCACGACTTACTGCGAAGCCGGTAATATGGCATGTGAGGGACCGGATCACTCCAGACTACTTGCCGAGCGGGGTCGCAACAACATTTCGAATGCTGAGCCGATGGCTTCCTAACATGATCATCGCCGATTCGAAAGCGGTCGCGGCGACACTTTCTGAGGTTCCGACGAAACGCATTCACATCGTTCATGAAGGAACCCCTCACGAAGAATTCGAGAGGCATTCTCAAACGAGCTCCGTCCGTGTTCACAACGGCAATCCGGTAATAGGGCTAGTTGGAAGAATAAGCCCATGGAAGGGGCAGGATATCTTCGTGCGCGCCGCCGCAATTGTACGTCACAAGCACCCGGAAGCTCGATTCCGTATTATCGGTTCGGCACTCTTTGGCGAGTCGACATTCGAGCAGAAGCTCCAAGTCCTTGTCGAGGAATTAGATGTAGCACCTATTGTCGAATTTGCCGGCTTCCGTAACGATATTCACGTCGCAATCGCGGAGTTGGACATCCTAGTGCATGCCTCGACGAGACCTGAACCGTTCGGTCAAGTGATTATCGAAGGGATGGCGGCGGGCAAACCGGTCGTTGCAACCAATGCGGGAGGCGTTCCGGAGATCATCGAGGATGGAGTTACTGGCTATCTCGTTCCGATGTCAGATGCGGAAAGCATGGCGCGTGTGATCAATGAATTGCTGGATGACCCCCAAGCTGCGTTCGCCACGAGCGTTCGCGGTCAACGGCACGTCGCGATGAATTTCAGCATCACTAAAACGGTGGATGGTGTAGTGACGGCGTACCGCCAGCTCCTGAAAATTTCCCTCGGGCAGAGCAGCTCCAATCCAGGCAACTGACGTTTTTACTTCACAGCTTCTTCATAGACCCGCCGAACCTTTTCTGCGATGCGCTGCCAAGCAAAATTCTGGACTGCATACGCTCGGCAATCGGCTTCGTTCGGAAGTTTCGCAGGTTCTCTCAGCATGTCGAGTATCGTCGCGGTAATGGCGTCGACGCTTGTGTCACTACAGATACATTGAGGAGAAAATGGCCGAATCACTTCAGGAAGGCCGCCAACTGGAGTGACCAGTACGGGCGTTCCCGACGCGAGTGACTCCAGGGAAGTCATACCGAATCCCTCGAGAAATTGCGAAGGCACTATAGTGAAATCGGCTGCCCGGTAGGCAAGGGGAAGCATTTCTTCGCTAATTCGACCCAGCAACCGAACATTATTATTTAAATTCAACTCGTCGATTCGCTTTTCAAGTTCGTCCGCGATTGGACCAGTTCCTCCAATATAGACAAGGAATTCGGGAAACCTCAAAATGACGTTGCGCGCCGCATCGATGAGATTTTCAAGTCCCATTCGGCGCACTTGACGCCTCACTGTCAAGAGAATCGGCCGGTCTTCGGGCCAACCTAATTTTTTCCTGGCTTGGGCTCGCGACAGCGTCACATTGAATCGATCGACGTCAATTCCTCCCGGAACTATGCGAACCAGTTCTTCATCGATTCCATAGTGAGTTAACAATTCGGTTTTGAACGATTCAGAAAGGACGATTAGCCGTTTTGCGCGTTGATATACGTGGCGCTCGAGAATCAGTTTGAGCCAGTTGCGATGGGCTGCCCCCTTCTCCACGGCGCTTTCCCCGGCCCACGGGCCATGGAAGTGAACCACGAGGGGAATGTCCTTGGCAATTGCGTCCGGGAAGGCACTGTAAAGAGCGAAGTGCGACGCAATCAAGTCGATTTTGTACTGCCGTGTGAGGCTTCTGACGGCACCGCGAGCCAGAATGAGGCGCTTCCAAAGCGGATTGTGGGAATCGGCAAACGGGGTAACAACGCCGGCGGTTTTCTCAAAAACGTCCGTGGGTCCAAGCGCCATTCCGTGGACTTCAACTCCCGCAGGCGGGAGAGCCCGGATCAGTTCCACGTACACCCTGCTGAGACCTGACATATGGTCCTGAGGATAGTGGTCACCAATCTGCAATGAAGTCAACATCGCGTCCAGAGCTCTCGAGCTGAATGTGTCATCTGTATCGACAAATAGGTTTGCGTCGCCCGTGTCCAACTGAAGTATGGAAGAGTTGATAGACTCAGACGGCTTCCTCAATTACGCTCGCGAACTTCTGAGCCAATCGAACCTGATCGTATCCGACGAGAACAGCACTTCTGCCGTTCTCAGCATACCGATTTCGAACATCTTCAGAACTTCCCATTTGGCGAAGTGCTTCCGCTAAGGCCGAAGCATTTGCTTCAGGGAAAATGATCCCGCCCCCGGTGGCGGCGATAATTTTCGGAATTTCACCAGAGTCGGAACCAACGACGGGCGTTCCGCACGCCATCGACTCAACCAAAACGCGGCCGAACTGTTCCTTCCAATTTGCACGGGTCTCCGATGGAAGAACCATTACGTCTAACATGGAAAGCCACTTAGGGGCGTCCGCGTGCGGCACATAACCGATGAATTTGATACGATTTTGCATATCATGCCCCAAAGATGACGTTCGCTTGCGTAGCTCATCCTCTAGCGGTCCGCCGCCTATTAAATACAGTTCCCAGTCAACGTCGTGCAAACTTTTAAGCGCGGAAAACAGGGTAAACAATCCCTTTTCTTCTACTAGCCTTCCGATGTATCCAAAAATGACGCGCTTCGCGGGAATATTCATCTGTTCCCGGTATGTTTGGCTCCATTCCGGCGAAGGTTTATAGATGTCGCTGCTCACGGCGAGAGGCAGAACTTCCGCTCTTCCTTTGTAGTGTTTTGTACGCAGAATTTCTCGCGCTCCGGTTGTGACGGGAAATGCATAACTGGATTCCCGAAACACCCATCTTTCCAGCTGACTGATCGGTGGCGGGTAACGCTTCAACAGGTTTTGAGCGGCATAGAAACCGATCGGGCGTTTACCTGCGATTCGATTGGCAGCATAGACTTGGAATGTCGCGAAACCGTACGGCTCGTGATGCATGTAGATGGCATCGGGATTCTCATTGCGTATCACATCGACGAACCAACTACGGTAGATATGGCGGGGAATGTCACCAGGGAGAAATATCGGATGACAAACGATCTTTCCGCGAAAACTCGGCCACCTTTCGCATCCTTCAATCTGTCCGTACTCAGTCTTCCAGCGCTTGGGGATTACCAGCGTAACCTCCCAGCCGGTTTCCTTTTTCACATCGGCGTAAAAGCTCTGATTGATTGCTGTTACGCACGGAAAACTCACCACCAGAAGTTTCACGTAGTCTCCTGAAATTCGCGACAAAGAACTGTTGGACTATTCTATGGGTTTTGCTGGCAGGCCAAGCTTGTTCGCGATCGTTTCGTAAGTTTTGAGGTATGCACGAGTCGTTTCGGTCCACGAGAACGCTAACACCTTTTGCCGCGCCGATTGACTCATTCTTGCACGTCGCTCAGGAGAGTCAAGAAGAGCTGAGACAGAAGATGCGAGCGCGTCTGCGTCGTCAGGGTCATCGACGAGTTCGACAACATCGTCAAATGGCGCTACAGCACCAATGCATTTGGAAGCAATAACCGGCAGTCCACTTGCCATCGCTTCGAGAACAACCAATCCAAACGGCTCGTACCGTGAAGGGAATACGAACAGGTCGACCGAGCGCATGAGTCCCGCGACATTTGGGGTCTTGCCTAAAAAATGTGTCCGATCCTCCAAACCTAATGATTTGGCCAGCGATGGAGCCAAGCTTCGCTTCGTGTCTCCGGCTACGACAAGATGTATCTTGGGAACTCGTTGCATGGCCTTCAGAACAGTATCGAGATTTTTCCTTGGTGACCGTATGTCCCCAACGAACAGTGCCAGTGGAATTCCCTGTGGAAGGTGAAACGCGTCGCGTTCCGAGGGGCCAGGACGAAACTGATCAACATCAACTCCATTGTGGATGATTTCGATTCGCTCGCGGGGTACACCCAGCATGTGGACTTCATTGGCAACGGTCTGCGACACGGCGATAACGTGCTGTGCGTTTTGGAAGGCCGGGCGCTCCCATGACGCGTTCAACGCCGTGAAGAGTCGCTGATACAACGCATAGGGATGAAGAGAACGCGAGTACGGGAAATATGGGTTTGCCGCCCACGCAGTATGGACGAAGTGCGCGGTGACAATATCGCATCTCTCCCACGTAACAAACCCGTTTGCTTGCACGACGTCCCATTCCCCTTTATGCTGTTTCAGCCAGTTGGCGCTGTCACGCGCGAACGCCAGATTCTTTAAGAGTTGCGTGGGAAGTCTTTCGTTCCCAATGCGAATAAATCGCGCGTTTGGGTGATTGGCAATCTCATCTGCGCAGTAAGAGGTAAGGAGGATAACTTTAACGCCGGAGTTCAACGCGGCGAGGGCCACTTCGTAGTTCACGCGCCCCTGGCCGTCATTGAATTGATGGCGGTTGGCAATCAACACCAGGCGCAACGGCCGCCTCGCGTCGACTTTCCCTAAGGTCTCGAGCATTTGAGTATTTGTCGCCCTCCGAAGGACAGCTGCGTCAGCGATTTTTGGTGCCGAAGAACTTGGGCTCCTCCGATCAATAGCGCTCTGCATCGTTCCAGGCCCGCCTTGCTGCATTTCTCATTTCTATTCCCAACTGGTCACCCCTCAAGTGCGACAGCAAGCCGCGCGCCCAGCCCGGAGACCGTTCCGTCCCGATCGACCAGGCCCACAAAAGCGCCGTCCGGCGGCGCGCGCCGCGGCGCATATGTCTTCGCAAGGTGAGATACATGTTAAAAGAACTATCTTCAATGGCTTGCATATCGGGTGCGGTTCTTTGATCTCCATCGAATCGCGTCGCCGGATAGTGATCGACAATTAACTCCGGATCGTACAGCAGACGCCACCCCCGTTTATGGACGCAGAGGCTGAAGGCCAGATCGAGGGACGTCTGCGCACCCTGGCCGCGCAGATCACTATCGAACCGAATACCCTCGATGGCCATAGCTTTGAAACTCATGTTTACACCTTTTAGAATGTGGACATCTGATTTCTTGCGGCTGCCCAGATGATGATTATGAATAATGCGACCGAACCAGCGGACCACGCCTACAGCTTTGGCCGGCCCCGATATGGGTGAACCGTTTTCGTAGACAATGTCGCGGCCTCCGACGCCGCCCAACTTATCATCTTGTGCAAAATGTCGCTCAATTCGGGACAACCAATCAGGACGAGGCACGGCGTCGTCATCTGTTACCGCAATCACGTCGCCCTGACTCTGATCTAGCCCGAGGTTGTACTGGCTCACAGCGCCTTTTACATCGTCGCAAACCAACTTCCGCAGGGGCAGTGTGTGCCATTGGTCAAGAAGCGAGTTCGATTCTCCGTCTCCGCTTCGTGTAACCACCACAACTTCGTCGGGAGGCCTGATTTGATTTTGGAGACCCTGCAGGCAGCGATTCAGACTATCGGCTCGTCGGTAGGTTGGAATTACAACGCTGATTTTCATTCTATTTTGGTTGAACGCTAATCCCCGAACAGCAACCGTACACCTTTTCTGGCGGGTACCTCAAAGCAATAGTAAATAACGGCGGAACCCAACATCAAAATTGGCAATACGATGGCAACCGCCCATGTATGAGCATGACTACGACCTGCTTCACGGAAGTGAGCATCCAGCGCTCCCAGGAACGGGACCAGAGTGTAATGAAGGAGGTAAACCGCAAAGGACAAAAGTCCAAGCAATTCAAATAATCTTGAACCCAGGATGCGGTTAATAATGCTATCTCCCGCGTACAAGGCTACAATAAGCACTGGAAATATCATCACGACAGCGAGATCTGATTTCGGAATACATAGAAGCACGAAGATGATGATAACCGAAATAATCGATAGAGCATTCGTCCAGCGTGCGAAAGAGCCGCGGCGAGCACTCTGAACCTTAAACGCGAGCATTCCGAGCATGAATTCGGAGAGACATCTCAGAATTGAGGCCGGGCCGTGCGGTTGATCCAGTAGCTTCAACGGATCGAACTGATGATGCGAATAGAGCGTTAGCCAACCCAGCGTCCCGAACGAACACGCAAACAGTATTCCGATCCAGGTACGTGATGTTCCTGCAATTCTCGCGATCAGAAAAGGGAAAAAAAGATAAGCAAACCACTCAGTACTGATGGACCAAGCCGGCGTTTCGATGCTCTCCCAATTACCCCAATTTTGGATCATGAGCAGATTCGGAACGAAAGTCTGCATTAGCGATTTGCCTTGGAAGTCGAGCCGCCCGGTTGCTATAAGGGTGGTCGCGATCAACAACGTAAGCAGATACAACGGATAAATTCGGGCGAACCTCCGTAGCAGAAATTTTCTGAAGTTGGAGAAGCTCACGCCACCCGAAAACATCTCGGCATAGTTCAATGCCATGATGAAGCCGCTCAGTATAAAGAATAGATCTACAGCCAGATAACCGTGCCCGAGAACGGAGAGCAGCCGAGACCTCAATTCAACTGGAGAAAAATAGTGATAGAACACGACGTACAACGCAGCTACACCGCGTATCCCGGTGAGCGCAGCAACTTCGGGAACATGGTGAGATAACTCAGGAGATGGTTTCAAAGCTGAAATTCCTGTTTGTAGTGACTAGCAAATGATCGCACGCTCGCCTTTAAAATAAGCAATGGCAGAAGTTCATCCGGTATGGCCGGAGATTTCGCCTGGAGGATCGGGTTGGTCAGCGGAAAGCAGTTTGGGACACCAGTGACGCAACTCGCGTCCAGAATGCGGGTGTTAGCCAATTTTTTTGTGGCGCAAGGCGTCACCATGGCTGGCAATCTTCTTTACGGCCTGCTATGCGTGCGCTTACTTCCCGCCGACGACTACGCAAAATTCGTCGTAGTTTTTGCGGTCCAAGGCACGGTCATCGTTTTGATGGACGTGAACTTCACCGGCACGATTGTTCCTTTGGTGGGCGAACGCCTCACAGATCATAAACTAATTGCGGACTATGTCGCATCGCTCCGGCAACTCTCGAACTGGATTTACGCGCTGGTCGGGATTGGACTCGTGTTTTTTTTCCCGGTCTTAGTCAAGAACAGAGCCTGGGACTTGCGGACAGTTGCGGCGATGGTCGTGATTCTGCTCCTCTCAACTTGGTTCATGCGCATTGGTTCTGCGTATGGGGCGGTCCTCATTCTATTGCGGGATCGTTCCACTTGGTACCGAGGCCAAATGATATCGAGCTTTGGGACCCTCACTCTTCTGCTCGTCGCCTGGGCCTTCCACGCACTCGGACCTCTTTTGGCAATCTTAATCAATGTTGGTGGCATCGTATTTGTGGGCATTTTCTATTATTTTCGCGCCAGTAAATCGCTCGGAGCTGTCGGAGAAGCATCACCGGAGACGCGTAAGGCGATCACCGGACTTGCATTGCCCAATATTCCCCAAGCCGTCTTCTACGCATTGCAGGGTCAGCTATCCGTTTTCCTGATTACTTATCTGGGACACACGAAAGGCGTGGCAAGCGTGGGAGCGTTGGGAAGATTGGGCCAAATCTTCGCCGTCTTCATGCAAATGAATCCGCTGATCATTGAACCTTACTTTGCGAAGCTCCGCAGTACGCAGTTAAAGAAAAATTACGCCGTGGCTTTGCTGCTGGCGGCGATTGCCTGCATCGGGATAACTGCGATGGCTTGGCAGATTCCTCAACTATTCCTGTGGGCGCTCGGGCCGCAATACCGGAATTTGACGAAAGAGGTCAATATCGCGATTGGCGCCAGTGCCGTCAGTTGCTTTAGCGGAGTTCTGTGGACGATTCACTCTGCTCGACGATTCGTGTACTGGTGGAATGTAATGTTCAGCATGGTGCTTATCGTTGCCGCCCAGATTGGTTGCATACTTCTGCTGGACATGAGCACCGTGCGCGGGGTGCTGCTGTTAGCTGTAGCCACGAACACCGCGTCCATGTTTTCCAATGTTTTATCTGGGGTGTACGGTTTCTTGAAAGGCCCGCGGCGAGTGGCCGACACCCCTAAGCTCCCTCCGGACATCAATGCTGATCCAGAGTCGACTGCGCACGTAGGATGATTACAACCACAATCGATTCGCGCAAGCCGAAAACCGCTTTTTGCCGTTCTCGCCGTTCACAGCTCACCGCGAGTCCACGAGGTTGCGTATGCCTGAATCGCGCACTGACTTTTCTCCCATCACAGTTTGCACGCTTTGCGAGGGCGAGTCCTACAAAGGCCTAGGAACATTGGTCAACTCCTTGGTACGAGCCGGCTATCGCGGCCGAGTGTGGGCGGGCTATCGAGGGAGTTTGCCCAACTGGGGCCCTCTGCACGAAAACAGCGAAGGCTACCGCAATCTACCAGTTGCCGATGGCGTCGAACTTGTATTTATAAAGGTGGATACGTCCGCACCTCTCGCCCGATATCAGCCCAGCTTTATGTCAACGGTGTTGGCGAATCTGGATGCTAAAGCAGAGGGCGTCTTCTACTTCGATCCGGCGGTCTTGGTTTTGGCCCAATGGAATTTCTTTGAGAAGTGGCTGAACTTCGGTCTGGCGGTATGCGAAGGGTCGACTTCTCGGATTCACGCCAATCATCCACTAGTTAGACACTGGCGCGATTCCGTGGCTGTTTTCGATACAATGAGTTGGAATCCTCCGAGCGTATATTTAAGTAACAGCCTTGTTGGCGTCCGTCGCGAATGGGACTCATTCCTTCATCTTTGGCACAAACTGCTAAACACACGACAGGTCAATCCCGCCATTGAAGAAACGCCTGAGAACATATACAACCCGAATGCGGACGCGCTCACTATCGCGACGGGATTTTCGCTCGTACCGCTTTCCTGGGTTGGGAATGACGGATTAGGTCATGCGCGCGGCGAATGGCTTACGATTTATGCCAGCTCCAAGCCGTGGACGCGGAGAGTCCTTTTCGAGTTGCTGACACACGGCCGTAGGCTTGACACCGCAGATCACATGTACTGGAGTCTTGCTGCTGGACCGATCCCTGTCGAGAAAGCCGCGCGCATCAAAAGGCAGCAGTGGGCCCTCCGTCTCGCCGCTGCATTAGGTCGATTCTATAACGACGGTTAAATGCCCACTGTACCCGGCATCGCTCCGCAATTGAAGTCATCTTCCGTGTGTGCAACAGTCAGTGTGCTAGGAAGATAGCAGCCGACCGGGGCGGCTGTAAAAACGCGCCAATAAAGTCGCGACTGGAATGTAGAAGCGGTGACCACGTACCCGTGATCGAGGCTCAACCTGAATGGGTCCGCCAGCTAAGTCCCAATAACGGCATAACGCCGCATCCGGACGGTGTCCCTCGAACAGCAGGTCCCGAAATATTCGCCGCCTCCAGGGTTTAGACAAAGCGTGCAATGTAAGCCACTCCGCGTGCTCATCCGGTCCAAACCCCATACCGTCCAGCCCAATCCAGGCAACGGGATAATCTGAAACAGCCATGGCGACGTTGAGGGCATCCTGGTCGGTCGCGTGAAACATGTCGGCACGAGTCCCTGTTTTCAAAACACTTTCGACGCCGAAATTCTTCTGCATCGCGTCCTGGACGATTTGCCATTCCTTTAGCAGCGATTGATTGTGTCGGGTAATGCCCAACAGTCCACTGTTTAAGTATACTTTAGGTGGGTTCCAGTGCGTGTATCCGGATTTTTCGGCAAACCTTTCCCACATTCGTACGATTGGATGCGTAGGGTTTATCGGGTAGTTTACGTCCTCGCAGGCAGCAATGCCGCAAGCCAACCATCGCTCAAAAAAAGTCCAATTCGTGAGAACAAAAATATCGGGATCGAAGTAGTAGATGCCTTGAGCTGCGGGCTCCAGTTCCGTGAGCACTCGGGTCATCCATAGTGCCTTGTATTGAGCGAAATGAATCCGCACGTTCAATTTACAAAACATAAGCTCGATGCCGGCAGCGATTGGAAGGCGGTAGATATCGTTTTCGACGAGCCCGCCACCTGCCCAGGGTGGCAGTGGTCCTCTATAGCCGGCCCACACTCTGCCCCGATAGCCGACTCGCGCCAGTGAATTTACGAATGTTCCAAGGGCCTTGTGATAGTCCTTTTCCCATAGCGTACAGATGGTGACAGGCGACATTGGTCAGTTGTTCGCTAGATCTGTTGTTTATCTATTTTTCGACGGATGATGCTTTCGAGCCATGCGGTCCTCGTAAATCGCGGCCGTTTTTTCCACGATGCTTGACCACGTGAATCGCCGCGCGGTCTCGTTCCCATTTCGCTGCAGGCAAGTCAGCAGAGCACGATCGCAAATCAGCCTTACGATGGCATTTTCGATCGCGCTCGCACATCCGATAGGAACGAACAGAACATCGTGTTCATGTCTCAAATATGTGCGGAGAGCATCCAATTCGGTGGCAACCACAGCCAACCCGCACGCCATCGCCTCGTATACTACTAATCCGAAGCCTTCCGAAAGACTGGGAAAAAGCAGCACGTCGTAAGGAGCCAAAACCGCTGGCAAATTCGCATGCGAGTAGTTTGTTTCCACCGAAATGCGGGAATGTAATTCTGGCCCATAGTCCTTCAATACGACTTCACTGGACACCCCGGTGCCCAAAAAGCCGACTCGGAGATCCGGGTAGGCGGAAAGGATTTTATTTAACGCCTGTGGCGCGACGTTGATTTTTCGGTGCGTGTAACTTCCAACGACCGCAAGTTTTAGCCCCGATTGCTCGCTGGATGGAAGCCTCGCGGGCAATCTGGTGAATTGGTCAGGAATGCCGCTTGGTAAAACGACTGCGTTTTCCGGTTGAACTCCCAAGTGTTCGATTGCGAACCTACGGTCTGCATCATTCGGATGAACGCTCAAGTCCGCGGTCTTAAAGCTTTGCGCAACCTCCCAGAGCCGATATCCGCCGTGGTAAATGGGATATTTCCAGGAACTCGTCTGGTTGCCGTGCGCGACTTCCCGCCGGAACGCAACGTCCACTAGGTGTTCCATACCGTGACTGCGCGCGACCATCAGCACGTTTTTCCTACTTCTAATCGTTTGGTACACCCAACCGTCCCCGCTCGAACAGTCGATGACGTCGAAATCAGACGCAACTTTTGACAACTCACGAGCTACATACCAGGGGAATCGAACCTGCTGAAAGACTTCCGACCGAAGCAGCCTGCCTTTAGGCATATCTGTAAACGAAAGGACTTTCGAATGATCCCCGCGCTCCGCGAAATGCTTCGCCAATTGGAAGGTGACGCCGGGTGCTCCCAGATTTGGGGTTAGATGATGATGAATTGAAAATAGTATGCGCATCCGAAAGAGTAGAAAGTCTATTCGTAATCGACTGCTACGTGACGAATCGCGCCGTCGAGGCTCTTAGCGTAGGGGCCAATTCCCGTTCTTCTGAAGTGTTTTGAACAGATACGTCGATCCTGCATTCGTCAAGTGATCCAAGTCCGCCTGCAGAGGCACCTTGCGTTGATCATCGGCATATTCCCGACAAAAATCCTCGGGACATATTGCATGCCACGCCGAAACGTAAGCAATTCCGGGACGATCCTTGAGCTGCTTCGCGATTTCTCGATCCAATTCGCCGAGCGAAGTGACTCGCGCGCCGTCGGCGAGTTGGGGATTTTCCCATCGTATCTGTTCGGCCAATAGAAATGGAAGAGGCGCCGTATATTCCGGCACAGGTCCGACTACGATAACCGGTACTTTCCGTTGCTGAAGCCATTCCAGAGCAGGTTGCAGTCGATCCAGATCCTGAACAGACGTCCACCGCTGCGTCAAAATAATCCCATCCAATTGATTGTTCGGCAGGAAGTCTTCGTAAATATACCTGCGCATTTGGGAGCAGGGCGATCGTCGATATTGACCGCGGGTTGGTGGACATGCTGCAAGAGTGGCTTGAAGAATATTGGTTTGAGTTAGAGTTTTATTGAGGCCCCACCACAAGGCGGCCGCGTGGCTATCCCCGAACAGCAAGACATTGCTCTTGTCCGGACTCATGAGCAAGCACTGCGGCTTGTTATATTGCGAGAAGCCCGTTTCGACGAAACAACTACCCGCGCGCATTTCGGGTATCGAATTTATGTAGCTGCCAATTTCGAGCGCTGGCGTGGAAAAACGATGTCCAATTCCGTGTTCGCTATCGAACATTACCGCAAAGAAAGTCAGGACCAGCGCGCACGCGCCGACACCGGCGAAAACCGTGTATCGCGGGGAGCGGGACAGGTTTCCCACACGGAGAGGCTGTTCCACAAAACGCCACGACAAATATGCCAGCACGAACGACAACAGAGCGACGACACACCCTCCCGACATCGTCCGGTCTCGCAATCCGTTGATCACGCCTAGACGCATCAGAACGATCACAGGCCAGTGCCAGAGGTATAGAGAGTAAGAGATGAGTCCCACAAAGACGACCGGTCGCCATTGCAACATTGAGCTGACGGGCGTCTTTGGACCTCCTCCTGTTTGAATCAGCCCCAAAGTGGCAGCGCACGGTAGAAGTGCACTGATTCCAGGGAACGGTATCATCGGACTAAATAAAACAGCGCAAGCCAGGAGAACCAAAATGCTGGCGGCGCTCACCCATTTTCGAGAGGCTTGCGTGCGCGGCGCGGGTACGATACCAAGCGCCGCGCACGAACCTGCAAGCAACTCCCACGCGCGCGTGTACGGCATATAAAACGCCAAGTCGCGATTTTTGAACGTTAAGTATGCCGCCAGAAGAAAAGACACTAAGGCGGCAAGGATCATCGTTCCGCGACGTAGACGTGTGCGATCACCGGTGCTGCTCATCCACAGGGGAATCACCAGATAAAATTGTTCTTCGACGCCGAGGGACCAGGTATGAAGCAAAATGTTGGTATAAGAAGCGCCAAAATAGCCTGTCCTGGCCTTGTAGAAGTAAATGTTGGAGTAAGAAAGCGCCGCCGCAACTAGAGCGTGGCCATATTGCACGAGATCCGCGGGAAGGAATATCAGATACGCCATCACGGTGGTCGCGAACAGCAGTACAAACAGCGCCGGCACGATTCTCCGGAAGCGCCGCTCGTAAAACCCTGAGATCGAAAACGTCTCACGCTCGATGTTTCGAGCAATGTTGCCCGTGATGAGATATCCAGATATTACAAAAAAGACATCCACGCCGATAAATCCGCCCTGGAGGTATGGAATACCGAGGTGGCAAACTAAGACCAGAGCGACGGCAATCGCTCTCAGTCCGTCGATGTCGGGTCGATACTCGATGTCGGTTAAATTTGAACGCATTACCTACGGCAGAGGGCACTTCGCGAGGGCTATCAGTAATATTGTGTATTGCCAATTAAGTTAGAGTTCGCTAGACATGGTACACTGTTGCTAGAGTGCCTCGAAAGGAGTTGTACTCGTGAAAAAATCCGTAGGTCTCAAATTGCTGGCTTCGATGGTGTTGGTATTTGCCATCAGTGTAACTGCTAAGGCTCATGATAACGATCAGTTCTTTAACCATGACCGCGATTGGTGGGATCACTATAAAGACCATTACCCGAGTAAGCCGATGAAGGCCCCAGAAATCGATCTTTCTCTCGCTTCCGGGGCGTTGACGCTTCTCGTCGGCGGAGCCCTCGTTATTCTCGGACGCCGGCAGGAGGCATAAAGCCCACGCAGCGCACCATGTAGTGCGCCAGCGTGCACATTGCGCTTCTATCCGTTCTCCAGGCCCACCGAAGACCGATATCAGAAATCACCCAGCCCAGGATCTCTCTGATACACCAAGCCCCCAATCATAAAGAAAACGATAGACGACGTGGAATACTGGCCGCCGATTAGCCATGAGCCTATGGTACAAAAAAGAATTGCGAGCACTGGTAAGCTAATGGTTGTCGGCACCGTCCTCAGGTAGGTAAAAGCCCGGCCAAAAGTTAGAAATAAGACGCACAAGTAGGCGATCCCACCAGGCAATCCCAACATGATAAACATGTCGCTGACATCCACCTCCGAGCTGGCTTGATTTACATCGCTTCCCAATTTCGCGCCGGCTAAGGTCGTCGAACCCAGCCCACGTCCAATAGGACTCGTAAAGCCTGCCTTGAAGCCATACGCGATCATATTCCCGTGGAGGCCGGCCGTGGAGTACCGCTGGTCGAGCGGATGACCTAAACCGCCGGCCAGATGGTTTAATGCAGCCGTTGCCGCCGAAACGGACTTCGAAGACTGCGGTGTGGAACCGAAGTGAGAAGCGAAGAGACTAAGTGCCACTAGCCCGCTTACGGCGAACCCGGCTAGCCTTAACGCGAGCAATGGTGTGATCTTCGGATTCTTGCGAAGAGGCCACAGCAGAGCGACGGTTGCGATCAATTTTATAATCACCGATCTTCCCGAGGCCAGAACAACGCCGGCGAAAAGAACCGGGAACACAATAACCCAAATTCTTTTACCGGCTAGAAACTTTCCGCAGATTGCAGCGGTCGCGAATGCAATCATCGTCGCGTACTCGGCGGCTGAGACCGAGAACCCAAATGCCCGGATCGAGGTGCCCAGGTGCAAAGCCACATACGTACGCGAAGCGATGTCGATCCACGCGTCTTCCCATGGCAAAAACCCGATATACGTTTGAGCAAGGCCCAGCACCGCAGCGAGGCAGGCCAAAGGCAGAATGACTGTGTTCAGCAATCTCTCGATCAGCATTGGCGAACCGTAACGTCTTCCGATCCAAAACCAGAACAGCGGTGCGATGTAAAAAATTGCTCCGGCGAGCCCGACGGCCAAGCCGCCCTGGAGCGGATTGAAAACCTCCAGAACCATGATCGCAAAGAGCGCCAATACAGCCTTTGAAAGAGAATCCCTTAAGCGAACGTTTACCAGTATGGGTACCGCCAAGAGCGCGGCTATTACCGGTGCGATCAAAAGAAGCAGATCGAAGCGGGCTGGCTCAGAAATGAACGAAACGATCCTTCGAATGTCCCCCATGACGATGAGATAGCCCAAAGTCAGGAGAATTCCCGAAGGCTTATCGAAAAGGATGGCCAGCAACAAAACACCGGCAATTACAGCAGTAAAAAGAAGATTGATCTGGCCGCGAATGGCCAGCAATACCAGAAACTGCGACAACAACAGTCCGCAAATCCACAGCGGGATGTTGGCGTTGCGCAGATATTGCGGCCGGGATACGCTAATCGATCGCATTAAGTCCTGGGACCTCTCACAGAGCGACTGGTTGCTTCAAGCCCACAGACGGTACACCAGGATCAGTGATACACCAGCGCGGCGGATACGGCGCCTGCGACTGCCCCCGTCGTGGCGGGTAGAGCGATTTCCGCGAACGACTTTAACCCGCTTCTGGGAATTACGAGAATATCTCCAGCCTGAAGAACTGGATCCTCTTCCTGATTTTTCAACAGCTTTTTCACATTTACCCGAACCGTCAGTACACGGCTATCGGTTTGCCGAATGATCGATGCCTTGGATGAAGCGGCCGTGTGATTGAGTCCGTTGGCAAGCGCCACGGCATTCAGGACGTTGAGCCGCTGCCCGTAGGAAACCATAAACTCCCCGGGATGGCTGACATCGCCGATCACAAATATGGACTTTGCACGGGACGCGACAACCACATCGCCGGGCTGAATCTTCGTATTCTGTTCCATTATCGAAAAATTAGGGGAGTTCACAAAGACTCGAATCGGAAGTGAAGGATCGCGTTGATGCGTCACCACGATCGTCTCGCCCAACTTGTCGGTGGTGCCGCCCGCAACGGACAAGGCGTCGTAGAGATTATGCTGCCCAAGCAGCACATATTTCCCGGGCTTGTTGACTTCACCCAGAATACTGACTCCCTGAGACGTGTATTCGGTCACAAGGATTGTCACGCGCGCGTCTCGCATGATCTTTTCCTCGCGCAAAAGATCCCTTACAGCTGAGCTCGCCTGGGTCGGACTGAGACCCGCAACAGCGAGGGAGCCGCCGACCGGCACGTCGATAAATCCTGATTCACTCACGCGTAGCTTGGCGGATAGTTCCGGAGTGTCGAATACTTGCAGGTCAATCATGTCACCCGGCGAGAGCGTGAGGGCGTTGGATCCAGGATTAGAGATATTCTGTGCTGGGCCGCTCATTGGCGTTGGTTCCGGCGTTTGTGCCGCTGAAGCGAAGGGCACGGCCAGGGTGGCAACTAAAATCAAAACGATACGGATTCCCTGAGTCGAGGGGACCCCGAGTCGTCTCCCGATGCAAACTGAAGTGCGCACTCGTTTATTTCGCATAGACAAAATCTCCGTTCTTAAGCGGCACGTCGTTCAGCAATATGCCCACGACGTGGCTGCCGGTGTCCCTCAGCATCTCGCGTGCGTGCGCGAG
This sequence comes from Candidatus Acidiferrales bacterium, assembly GCA_035696345.1. GTDB lineage: Bacteria > Acidobacteriota > Terriglobia > Acidiferrales > UBA7541 > Palsa-360. The sequence goes on along the minus strand of DASRQU010000162.1, from coordinate 21,958 downwards.
TGAGCGAGTACGGGTACCGTTATAGCGCGCGACCAGAAGAACTCCGTCAGCCTCCTTAGCCAGAAGAAGACTGTCGCTCAATTGCAGAAGCGGAGTCGAACTGACGATGACGTAGTCGAATTCCGCCTCCCATTTTTGCAGGACAAGATGCAACGAATTAGAGGCAAGATCATCCGACAATGCCTCGTGCTGCGTTCCAGCCGTAAGCAGTGACAATTTCGGCAGATGAGGCAGAGGCGTGCAATAAGGGCGCAGGTCCGAGTTCTCGAGCACGTCCCCTAGCCCGTCAGTGTTAAGAACGTCAAATTCCAGGTGCAACGACGGGCTCCGGAGATTCCCGTCGACCAAAAGCACCCTGAGGTCCGCCTGTGCAAGTGCAATGGCAATGTTAGTCGCGGCGATGTCGGCTCCCTCACCCGGCGATGCACTCAAGACCACGAATGACTTTCGAGCCGCCTCACGGCTTAACATGAGCAGCTTATTACGAACGGCCCGATAGGCATCAGTGACGTCCGAAATTGGTCGTGCAACAGTCCATTGCAATCTAATCTCCTTCGAAGATGCCAGAACATTCAATTGTTTTTTGCGTGCTCGCTTTTGCTGGGGAATGCAACTCAATATGCGGCAACCCATAACCTGGTCGACCTGCCTGGGACGCCGGATTTTGTCGGACGTCATTTCAAATACTAGAGCAGCACATAATCCGCCCAGCAACCCCAAAAGGCCGCCGCTGACCAGAACGAGGTTTTTTGGAGGACCCGGCGGCAGAAGCGGAACGTTCGCATTGTCCACGACCACCGAGTTAATTCCCTCAACTTCCGCATTTACAACCGCCTGCTGCAGTTTCTTCTGCAATGAATCATAGAGTTCCCGACCGGACGTGACCTGTTGCTGTAATACTGCGTATTGCGCTTCGTTGCGATTAAGCTCGTTCGCCGCCCCGACTTGCGCGTTGAGTTGTCCTCGAAGTCGGTTTTCTACAAAAGTCGCGGCGGCGTCCTCTTGTCGAAGCCGATCCCGGATGACGCTTGTCGAAGTTGTAATTTCTGAATCGACCAGATCGATCTGCTTATTGATGTCGACGAGCGGCGGATATTGGGAGTCGAATTTGGCGGCAAGTTGAGCTCTGTGTGCGATGAGCGTGGCCCGCTGAGACTGCAGTTCGTTCAGCTTCGAATCGGAGTACATGACCGCCAAGGTCGCGGCGTTGGCATTTTCCGCGGTTTGAAACTGTCCTTCTTTCTCGATCCGATTCGCTTGAGCCACCGCGAGCCTGTCGTTCAGAAAGCGAAGCCGATCGATCACGGTGTTACTTGTTGACTCGACTCCGTTCGCTCCCTGCGGGCCTGTGCCAAGGATGCTATGCTTCTGTTGAAAATCAGCGAGTTGCCCTTCAGAAGTATCCAACCGGGTCTTTAGGGCAGTCATTTCGGTAGTCAGCAAAGACCGCAACTGTTCCACGGATGATGTTCGTTTCTCGACACCCTGACGCTCGTAAGCTGACACGAGACAATTCACCATCAGCGCTGCCAGTTCGGGGTCCTGACTTCGGAATCCGATCACTACCAACTGCGACCCGTCCTGAGGCGAAACTGTTGTCCGCGAACCGACTGACTCGAGCACTCGTTCCTGTTGCGCGGAAAACACGTCACCTTCGACCGGGAAAAAGCTGTCCCGGGTATAACCAGTCACTTGCAGAAACTGTTCATCCGTCAGCGACTCGAGCGCTAATGCAGCTACCCGGTTGCTTTTCATTACACCGGCTTCAGTCTCGATCGCCTCGCTTTGACTCAGCAACTCGGCCGCTGGCGGTTCGTCGGAGCCGTTCAAAGCATTTGTCCTGCTCGGGTCGATCCGTAACGTAACGCTAGCCTGATAAAAGGGATGATGATGATGAAGATAAAAAAAGCAGGACGCGATCGCAGCAGCGGCGCAAAATAAAATGAGCAAAACATGCGACCGCAACGCCCTAGTCAAATCGCCCAAGGAAAAACCAGCGTGCGACTCGCTTCCCGGCTGAATATCAGCAAAGGTTTCCGTCGTTATCGTGGAATGGGTAGGAGGATTAACTCTTTGTGGGAGCATCTGATTCATATGAGCCAAGCAGAACTAGGATCGCGCCAAGCTTTTGACTTCCGCTTAGGCGGTTAGGAACCGGTACAAAACATCGTGACCCTGCGGGGAACGACGAATGAAAGCGTCAACATCTGAAGAAATCGCGTCGCAGTCAGTATAAGTAGAATGGACCCAGCAGACAAGCGGGAAAGACGAGTCTAATCGGAGGTCGGGTTGCCGTATGTCGTACGACGGTCCCAAAGGATTCACTACAATAAACTTATCTCTCATTCGATGCCATTTCACCAGAGTGTGTAGTCACCACGAATAATCGCGACTGCCGCAATACTCAGATTCGCTGCGGCATGAGCTGCAACAGATTCGCCCAGCCTGTCACGAAATCGCGCCACAATTGCGAAAACGATGCCTGCAATGATTCCGCCTAACCACATCTGCCCGTGCATCACTCCGAATGCGATTGAACTGAACGCGATCGAAGAACCGTTAAGCCGCGAGAACTCGACCGACTCCACATTTTTAGCTATGAGTCTACGCGCAACAAATCCGCGAAATGCCAATTCCTCGGCAATCGGCACGATGGTTAGTGCCGTTAGAATTCGGATGCCGAGCCACGCCGCTCGCTGACCCGGAGGTAGAGAATCCATTTCGGAAGGATGTCCGGTGCCGGGATTGAAAATGTCCCAACCGCGTACTGCGTAGTGCGCACCCAGCCACAAGCCGGCAACTGCGACACCGGCGCAGATGCCTAGCGCTCCAAATTTCCAGTCGATCTTGCGATATTCATTCCGAAAAAACCAAACGGCAGCACCAACAGCTGCAAAACGAAAAACGTAGAGCCATGTAGCATCGTTAAAGATAAGTTGTCCTATCACGGACGCAGCCGTTGACGCAAGAAACGGCGCGAGATAAATGGTTGTCGCGTTTCGGTATGCCGCACTCGGCTGCGTTGAAACGACCGCGGCGTCGTGAATGTCAGTTTCCGTCTTTCGAAGCCAGCTGCTGCGCTGAGCGAAAAGCAGAAATACCAAACTGACAACAGTGAAAGCGATCCAGCCGGCCTCCGCGTGAAATCCATTGACGGCTGCGTTCGGATAACCGGCGCTCCCCAAACAAATAAGTGCAACGAGCCGAAGGATGTTCAACGACCACATTAGGGTCAGGCCCACGGGAACCAAGAGCAAAGCGCGGATGAGTCGCAATTCTTTCCGAGCAAAAATAAACCATACCAGCATCAATGCACTGATCAGCGACAGGCCCTCAACACCCGAACAAGTTCCGGTGACCTCAATCAGAAATCGATCCGTGCCCAGAATGTGCGAGGTGGGGTCCGCGATAACATAGCGATAGAAAATGCTGAGGAGCGCTTTAGCCTGCTCGAATGACGCCGTTTGGAGAAACTGTCCAAGTCTGGAATCCGGAACGTCCCACGAGAGACGCAAGACTTCGCGCCAAACGACCACCAGCGTTGAGCAGAGTAACGCATAAGCCCATGCGTTTCCTAACGCTCGCCCGATACGATACATCGCTTGAAACGTCAGAAAGGTTCTAACCAACGTAACCACAAGCCCCGCGATCAATATCAGCCATAAGCTTACGCCGATCCGAAGCTCGAGCGGACTCGCCGTGGAATTGAATTGGAATAGGAGCGCCTCGATGACGGCACAGAGAATCGCGCAGGCGGCATGGACACCGACGTAGGTCCAATCTATAGCGATTCCTTCTTTCCCTAATCCCGTCAGCTGGTGCCTGCCAAAAAACAACAGCGCCAGTCCAAAAACAACTGCAATACCTCGATACTGATAGATGACAAACCAGGGGTGAGGGATTTGAACGATCGCTGAATTTTCGATTGCGAGAATCAACGGAACAATCCACAGCAGACGAGGAAGTCCCTCGTTCGGATCTGCTGCCGGGTTGAAATCCGCGATCGTCATCACGCCGTGGCAGCTCTGGCTGTCGGTTTTGAAATCACGACAGCGTCGTTGGACACCGCGCCAATTCGCTTCAGGAAGGAGTTAAATCGGTCGCGAAAGACGGGAATGTCAAATTCTTCCGCGTGCCTCCTCAGCATGCTTGGCTGCCATTCCCACTTTTCGGAAAGGTCGATGGCGTTAGCGAGATGATCAGTGGTCTGTTGGTGGAAGAATAGCCCTGTCACACCGTCTCTTATCGTTTCGAGCGCCCCGCCGGCTCCAAACGCGATGGTAGGCTTTCCAGCGGCCGCCACTTCCAGAGGCGCCATGCCAAAATCTTCTTCTCCAGGAAAGAGGAGCGCATTGCAGCCAGCAACATATTTTTCGACTTCCCGGTCCGAAGCCCTTCCCACAAATGTCACCGACGGACCCGCCAGCTTCTCCAGTCTTTGCCTGTCAGGGCCGTCTCCGATCACGATCAATTTTTTTCGGCGTTCGGTGCAAGTTCGCACAGCCAGGTCGATCCTCTTATATGACACTAACCGTGCCAGCGTAATATAGTAGCCTTCCCGTTTGGAGGATATTCGGAACCTTGTGACGTCGATGGGCGGGTGTATAACTTCCGCTGTCCGATTGTAGGCTTTGAGAATTCTACCCGCGACGAGACGAGAATTGGCCACGAAGTGGTCGGGCTGCCGAGATGCTTCGCGATCCCAGTTTTTTAGACAACGTATAAGCGGCGGGAGCACGAAGCGCTGCAGAGATCCAAAAGAATCCCGACGAGCATACTCGTCATAATTCCACGCCCATCTCATGGGTGTGTGGCAATAGCAAACGTGAATCGAATCTCGACCTGTTTTGACGCCTTTGGCATACGAGGACGAACTGGAGACCACCAAATCGTATTTCGACAGGTCTATGGATGAAACAGCAAACGGATACAGGAGAAAATAAAAGCGGTAAAACTTGTCGATATTTGGTAATCGCTGCATCCACGAGGTATTTACCACCACCTTTTCCAATTGCGGAGGCATACAGTTAGAAAGCATTACCGTAGCATACAAAGAAGAGTCAGGCAGCATGCAGAATAATTCTTCGGCGACCTTCTCGGCGCCGCCTACCTGCGTAAAATAATCGTGGACTACCGCAGTTCTCATTGATTAATCCTAGGCCGAAATTCAGGGAGGCTCACGCGCCCGTTTTCCTGAATACGACGGGCAGAGTCTTGGCCAGAATTTCGAAGTCAAGGGAGAGCGACCAGCCGTCGATATAACTACAGTCCATCTCGACCCACTTATCGAAATTTAGAATGTGTCGGCCGTTCACTTGCCAAAGACCGGTAACGCCCGGCCTCACGGTGAATCGCCGCATGAGGGTCCCTTCGTTAAAACGCGATACATCTCGGATGCTCATCGGCCGCGGACCGACAAGAGACATATTTCCGATTAAGACATTCCAGAGTTGGGGGAGTTCGTCCAAAGAGGTCGCCCGTAAAAAGTAACCGAGCGGAGTCACTCTCGGGTCATTACGTATTTTAAAGATTGGGCCGGTGGCTTCGTTCGCCTTCTCGAGATCGTTCATTAATTCAGCCGCGTTCCGCACCATCGTTCGAAACTTATAAATCTTAAACAGTCGCCGGCGATATCCGTAGCGGTCCTGCACAAAGAAAACGGGACCTGGGCTCGTAAGTTTTACGGCCGCCGCGATACACAGAAAGATCGGCATCAGTAAAATGAGACCGGTAAACGCGCAGACGATATCGAAAAGGCGTTTTAGTTCTTGATGCGCAATGTAATCGGCATGAAGAGGCACAAGGTCGTTAAACAGCGCGGTATCGATTCCGCTGTTGCTCTTAACGCGACTATTATACATATCGTGCATGTAAATGGACCGCACGCCGATCTTCTCAGCGATTGCGATGGCGCGCTGCGCGTCGTCGTAACACGACCTCGTCGGCAGCGCAATCAGGAGCTCATCCACGAAATTATGCAATAGAAGGTTGTCCAGCTCTTCGATGCGGCCTAAATACCGCGCGGCGATGTCGGGAGCCATCTCAGTCGTTGGCCGATCATCGACAAATCCAACCAGCGTTATGCTACGGTGAAATCGCGTGCGCAGTTCGCGCCAGGCTTTGGTCGCTCGGCGCCCGCTTCCGAGAATAATGACCAACAGAGGATTCCGCCTGACTTGCCACTGTCGAATTATTACTCGCGAAATTTCACAGCAAAGCGAAAAAATAAAAAAATCGATACAGATTTTTGCGGTCGGACCCACGGTGTGCGCCGCAGTCAGGTAGCACGCCAGGACAAAAGCCATCGCTAGACAGGCCACGACTAGCCGGAGAATGTTATAACCAACAAACCGCTCTTCGGGACGATATAGCCCCAGAAGTTTGAACAGTGACGTCCATATGAACATAAACAACAACGCAAAAGCGGCGTTATACACAGTGATGCGAATTCCCAGAAAGTGTGTCCACGCCTCTGGCCCGATCCGGCTGGAGTTGGCATAAATAACGCACGCGAGCGCCGAGGCAAAAGCGAAGAAACCATCCAAGTAGGTGAGCTTAACATGCACGTTTCGTGTCGCACTTAACATAAGTAGTCGCTCAACTTTTTGGTCAAATTAGGAAACTACAGGAATCGGTATCACTATTGAAATTCGCAACAAATATGGAGGGAGGAAGCGTCTCGTTGTTAAGCTGCTTCCAATCGATATCCGGAGACCGTAATCGCGAGTGATCTTTGAACCAGACTTATCGAGAGGACCAGGCTCAGATCTTCATTCTTTGCGAGAAGAACGCCTTCGACGCCGCTCAGACTGCCTTCGCAGATCCGAAAGCGCTGGCCGATTTTCATAATCATAAAGGGATAAGGCTGAAAGCAAATTCCGCAACTGAGGAGCGTGCGCACAGACTCGATTTCGCTGTCCGGTATAGGAGTACCGAAACTAGTGGATCCGACGAACCCTATCACTCCGTTCGTGCGCAATGCAGGTATCCGCGACAGCGTGTCCGAAGCACGAAGAAAAACGTATGTTGGAAACAATGGAAGTTGGAGATCTTCCGTGCGGTCGCTCCACTGACGCTTAGATATCTCAAGCGGGAGAAATACCTCGAAACCTTTGCGTTCGAGTTCGTTCTTTACCTTCTTTTCGTATCTCGGCCAGGTTTGAACCGCGAACCATACCTCAGTTTTCTCAGCTTCCACTTTTACCTCTTGAATGTGGGTTTTGGGAAAAGCTCCGCTATTCCCAGTCACATCCTTGTAAACCGAAACGGGGGGCGGGGACATCTGCCCGGCGGCTTACCGCAATTACTAGAAGTTTAAAACCAGATTCATAGTAGGGGTCACTATTTAAAGAAAGCAAGGAAAAAAAATCTATGCAATAAATTAACGCACGCAATACATGGAAGTGTGTAGGAGCGACAGGTGAGGACGGGTAGCAATCCCGATTTTCTCCTGAAGAAGAAGTGAAAGATTCGCGAGCAGTGAAACCCGGACATCGCAGGCGACCAGTGTCACTATTCGTGCCTCGAAGATTAGACGATTTGCGGGAGGGCCGTTTCGTAGCTAAGCTTCCAAAATCCGCCCAACACCCGATCTCTCAAGGGACTATCTAGTCCACGGCTGAGCGCACCTCGACCGAATTATTGATCGCAATTTCAGCATTTCTGATCTCACGGGAGCATGGACGCAGCGCACAACCGGCAACTGAGTGTCTGAACGCCGATCAGTAGACGGGACGAATAGAAGCAGTTACTGGACGCTTATAGTAACATTTGTCGGCGGCTGTGGGCGGCTGCTGGATGGTACCGCATCCGGTGTCGGGTCGAGCAAGATTTCGATCGGATCATCTGAGACGTTGAAAGAAACCTGCTGCCCTGAGAATGTGTGCGCCACGGAAGCGCGTGTATCCGCGTTTACCATTGAAGTCAGTTGCATCTGGGCAGGTATTGTAATGGTGGCTGAACCGGGGGGGGGAGGGGGTTGTAGGATCCACGGGCTATCGCAAGACGATGCGTTCGCTGCGCCGTTCCCACCGCAACCAGGAGTATAACTTCGTTGCCAAACTACGAGCAGGTCAGAATTGGCAGCAGCTGCCGAGCGTGAACCAATGATATGTACATAACTAAGCGGATAGGTACCCGAATAACTATTTAACGAAGCCAAAGTCCCATCTGAATATTTGGCGACCGGAAGATTGCTGATGCGCTTAACGTCAGCCATGAATCCGGAGATGGCGGCGTATGCGGGGTATTCAGTGTAGTTTCCTGTCCCGCTGTATCCAACGAAACCATAACTCGGATCATTCATGGTGCTATCAGAAATCGAATAGAACTCGATCGGCGTCACGCCCTCAGCCTGGAACCCTACAAACTGTCTCATGACGAACTTAGCCTGGCTTGCGCGCAGCCCGGCTATTGGCGGAGCGGTGCCTGTTTCAGTTATGCTGTGTGCCAATCCGTAAGCGCGGTTCGCGGTCTGAGCCTGCAGCGCATACTGCATCGCCCACAGGAAATTAGGACCTGTTTTCTCACCGGAAAGATAACAATTCTGGTATGCGTCGGGGCTTGAATTCGCATGGACGCTGGCCTGCAGGCATGACGGTGACCACATCATTTCCTCGGGCGTATTCCCGTAAGGATGAAAAGATTCTGACGTTATCGTGGCGACAGGTTGAATTAGGGTACTTCCCGTCGCTGCAAGAAGACCCGGCAGCAGCAGCGAATTTTGACCGCTCTTATTCGTGCCTGCCCATACGAGCGTGATGCCTTTGGGAAGCGAGCGCTTTTGAAGGTTCGCTGCAAAACCGAAATTCGGGCCGTTGCCAACCGGCGCACGAATTGAGCCCGTCGCAGGGAAGGTATCGTACAGGTCGCCGCGATTGTCCCACGCGTCATCCACCCATGGTGGTTCATTCCAAATTTCTATCTCGCCAGTGACTCCGCGCGCCGCCATGTCCGTCGCCAGCCAGCTGACGTAATTCGAGTAGGCAATTACAGACGGGTCGTCGGCGCTAAAGCTGGCAGCGCTGGGGTAAAGAATTTCGTTGATTACATATTGCGTGGTGGTGTTTGCGGGCAACGATTGCGTTAACGCGGAAGAAAGTGACACGGTTGCGTGCGTCGCGTCGATATTAGAAACTCCCGTGATAAACGATCCTGCGTAGTTGTGGACGCCAGTTAGCATGCTGCCATCCGCGCCCAAAATGTAGTCATACGGCGAAGCCAAATTTCGCGGCGTATCTCCGCCAACGCCCGACGCGAACTGAACCGTGATCGAAGTAGAGCCCACCGACGCACCGGACGGCATCGTTACATTGAGAATTTTGTGATAAGGTGGCCCATAGGCGGCCACCACTGTTGCTTTCAGACCGTATTTAAGCGTCGATGCAAAACCAAGAACACAATTCGGATCCTCACTGAATCCTTGCGACGTGTTGTTCGGCGGAGGCGGCTGCTTTTCAGTGTTGTTCCATGCGCATTGGAAGCGAACGTGAGTCGCGCCCGCCGCAGCGGCGGCGGCAAACTGCCAGTCCTGATTATCCTGTGGCACGACAAACCCCAGCCCATTCGAGACCTGCTCGGCAGTTATCGTGCCAAGTGATTCGATAGTCGTGCCGGGCACCGTCGCAACCGAAGCAGCATCCGGCATGGCAATGGATGCACACACCGACAAAAGACAGGCCGCAACGACTTGTATGACACGGGCCGGGGCGTTGACTTGCATTGGTTCCTCCTCTGGGCTTATCGCAGACGTCATCAGAGGCTGTGTTCGCTCAATGACAACAATTAGGATAGAGTCCCATCATCCGTAATACACCTGTACGAGATGCTGGGTGCACTGGCTGTTCTCAGGTACAGTGAGTTTTAGCAAGTTCCTGTGCCTTATGTTGATAGGAAAATAGCCTTCCGGAATTTGGTCCCCTTGAGCCGCGTCTTTGATCATGTAATTTCTAAAGCAACGGCGAAGCGAACAAATTCAATCAATGCGAACTTGAACACTGACGCTTATGTGCTTATAAAGTGACCTGGCTCCGACGATGCCAATCCTTGTTCCTAAACGTTGGACCCAAGAATAAACCATTCCCCAACAAAACACTGGCTGAATCCGGCAAGCGTGATAGACGAAATTGAGATTGTGACAAGTGCTAAATCTCTGATTCAGCTGTAACGGTAACATTAAATTGTGCAAAACAGAGTTGGAACGCGAGTACTGTCGGTTCCATAGGCCATACCTAGGTATTCATGATCGAGCCGTTTTTCGCAAGAGCTCACCTGCCTGTTCGCTGTCCACCGTTTTGAAAGGAGGCTGAGATCGCATCCCAACATCTTCAGCTGGCCAATTTCATCGGCCGTCTCTGCACCTTCAGGTAGGATGAGGGCTAGTCGATGCACATCAAGATGCGGCCCCTGGTATGTCAGAAATGCCATTGCCTCAAGACCATCAGTCACGACATGGAGACGTATAACCTGATTGATTTCACGGAGGGCTCCTGCGCCAGGCGGGCGTCACCTTTGTTGTCTTCAACCAGCGGAACATTTAAAGGAATCATTTCACTCCTCCAAGTCGAACTCATCTGGATGAAACCATGGTCCCCCGGACGCACTGCGTTCGCAGATACTGACTTTCTCACCTGTACCGACACCGGAGCCTTACGACCTTGATCCTGACGGCTAGAGACACGAGTGCAGACCGTAAAGTAATCTGCAACGCCGGCACAGCAAGCACACGAGGATCTCTTGCTCCTTTGCGCTAAATAGCGACCTCCTGCGATGACGACACGTCATCGATTTTTTCTGGCATTATTATGCCTCCAAGACTTTACACTCCGGCCTGGAATCAACAAAAGGCGTCAAAATAAAATACGATACGCCTCGTGTCCATCCTCTTGGCCCACATGTACGGGGCAGAGATTGCGAAGCATCTAGCGACGACGTTTCATTGGCAATTCCAGCGGCCATTGTCTGACTTGCTCGAAGCGACTTTTGAACTTGATAGGAATTGCAGCGTGAAGCGCAAAGGCGTGACTCAGTAAACGTCAGAACCTTGTGAAGCTGCGCATGAATTGCCACGGAATGGTGGATCGCAGCTCAAGGATCTTGCGGTGGTTCCTGACAACGGAATTGAAAAGTCGGCCGCGCGAGTTGGGTTTTCGAAGGCCACTCGGGGAGAGCGATGATGAGCGACAAACGGCCCCAATGTGCTGCTGGGAAATCCGGCAAGTACACGTGCACCCGTTGCGGCTGGAAGTGGACGCCGCGGAGCGGATGTCCTGACCCGCCACATTGCTTGTGCTCGCTGCTGCACCGCTTATTGCCCATGAGTTCTCGATCCGAAGTGGCGGGATGAACGAGGTCCGGTCTCCCGGCGTCGGCGAGAGCGGCATCTAGTGAGGCTCAGCGTGCTGGCCGCAGAATCCGGTCTGGAGCCTCCGCCTATCGAAGATAGGCGCGCGATTTCCAGGGCCAACGACACGCCGCGGACGACGGCGCGACGATGGTCCGCGTTATTGTCCATGCCTGCAAATCTTCCGTAAGCATCATGTTTATTGGTGTTTTTGGTGGACGTGACAGGGTTCGAACCTGCGACCCCCTGCTTGCAAAGCGAGCAGCGAAAAACACTAAACAGCTTTGCTAGTGTCGCTTACACGTAAATCGGCGATATTCCCGCTCTCCTAAAATAGCCCTAAGTTGTCCCGGACTTTGGCGCGAATCAAACGCTCCAATCTTGTCGCCGTTTCTCTCCCTAATTTTACCACGGTAAGGAGCCGCTGAAAGTCCCCGGACCGCCGGGTTGATCCTACATTTTTGAAGGCAATAAGGGTCAAATCTAAATGCTTGTTATGGTGTCGCTTACGAGGCTTTGGACGCTTTTTAATCCGCGCAATGATACCTAGGTACCTAACTTTGTCGGCGTTCAAGTCCCTCGACGGAGTGCGCTAAATTTTCGCCTTCAATTTCTTCATCATTTCCATCCCATTCATGCAAGACACGTTAAAGTTTCTGCACACATCTGGAATCCTAGGTTTGTGAGAATTTGGGCGAAGACTGGACTCCTGTGTCACAACAACGCCCTTGTCTGCCTGTGCGTGGGCGATGATCCACGAGTCTGCTCCACGAAGAAAGTTCGTTGCCTGATGCTGTTTGAACTGCTTAAATACGTACTTCGAAATGATGCCCACCTGGTCGGTCACTGCTTTATCTGGGGCGATACACAGTCCGTTCTGCCTCCTCGTTTGGAACCATTTTGCTAGAGAGTCTTGTTTTTCAAGTCCGTCCACAATTTCACGGTACACCAATTTCGGGCAGACAATCGTTCCGTCTGCTACCTTTCCCGCGATCCACTTCCAGTAGGAAGGAACCGTATCCATTGGGTAGTTTACATTCTGCGCTTCGATGAAGACACTCGCGTCAAGCCAGTAGCGAGTCATCGGTCGCCAACTTGTTGCTTCAAATACTTATTGAATGTTTTAAGCTTCAACCCGAGCAGGTTTGCCGCGTCTCGATATTGAATGGTTCCCTGACGTATCGAATTTACGACTGCGTTTTGAAGGACATGACCTGTTCTCGCGCTGAAACTGCTCCAGAAATTTCCGCCACCTTCCTTTTCCTTTTGTTCCTGAGCTTGCTTCCAAAAACGCGCATACTCAGCATCCATCAAGTCCGAGAACTCCGCAAAGCCGATACGATCTAGCTCATAAGCTCGCATGATCGCAACCATTCGGCTGACGCGATAGAAGGACGCGATTTTCTGTAATTTTGTGTCGATGTCGTTCGATTGTGGCCAAATCCTTTCAAAGCCGGCCCGAGGTACGAGCAGTTCTGCCGCCACCTTGTTGCAGAACAGTTCTATCTGATTAATCGAGTGTTGCGTCTTTTTCCGCTCCGGGTTATTCGATATTCCGCTCTGACCGATCCAGATATGCGCAAGTTCATGGGCTAATGTGAAAGTCTGAGCGGCTTTTGCGTCCTTCGCGTTGATGTATACCAACGGCGCGAGATCGTCACTGATCGCAAATCCACGGAATTCTTTGGTGTCCAGTCCACGCGAAGTGTCCTGCTGAACGATTCCACCGCGCATAACCAGAACGCCCAAATCTTCGGCCTGACGAACGAAGCACGATAGAAATGCCTGCCAATTCGTACAGTCGCGTCGAAGATCGTCGTTGATGCTTAGTTCCATCGCCATGTCTGCTGCGACCGCATCTATTTGACTGGACGAGCTGAATTTTCCAACGAACTTCAGCCGGGGTGTGTTCGTTTCTGCGAGTTGTTCGCGGCACCACTCTTGCTTCACTAGGGCATCATTCAAAACATCGATGAAATCTAAGCTGAAGGTCTTAGATTGGTTGTTTCCAATGGTTCGCAAATCGGGAATCTGAACGTCCAGCTTGGGCGGCTCGTCCATGAAGAATACAGCGAGAGGAACCCGAAGTTTGTCCGCCAGTGTTTCGATTTGCGAGAACGTAGGCAATGAGTCGCCGTCCGCCCACGCCTTGATTTGTGATGCCTTGACGGACTTGATACGGCTGGTCAATTCTTCGGGACTGGTGTGTGCGCGTTGTATCGCCCACTTTAAGGTCGTCGGAGACACATGCGCTACATCACGAACGGAGACGTTTCTCCGTTTCTCCCCGTCTGTACTGCGCTCCTCTGGCTCTTTCTGGCCCATTACGTTTCTCCCGATGCGGCGGATAGTACCACGGTCTACGTCCAGCGATGGAGAAGACGCTCAGTGCCATTACCAGTGAGATCACTGCCGGGCATTTACGGATAGAATAACCCGAGGTCTGACAATAAGGCGAATATTATGCGAACATTGTGTGAAACGCTTTGGTAATTTGGACGAGGGAAGGAAGCGAGTTGTGCTCATCGCTGCGTCGATACTCGCGGCCCGCAATCCCGCTCAACTGGGATAGACCGTGTCCGGCAATCGAGGCCACAATCACTAACTCGATTTCGATAGATGAGAAGGTTATGCGCAAAATCGATGCAATGTTTTCGTCAACGTCGTAGAATCTACGCTATACCGACGGGGATTAATGGTGGACAAAGGACAAGAGGAGCAGCTCTCACGCATTACTTCTAGGCTCCTCAATCTTCGGGTTGGAACTCCCGCTACAAAACTGCGGAGGGGCCTAGGTTCTGATGACCGCGCCATGCTAGACGGTCTGGTAACCAGTGGTCATTTACGCATCGTCTCCGGTTTCTATCTGCCGACGTTTCTCGGGATTCAGAGCCTTGGCGATGACGTTCGCAGTTATGCTCGAAATACATTGAATTCTGTTTTTAAAGCCCTGCAATTTCTGTATCGGCAAGACATAGACTTTAGGTACACCTTCAGCTTTGAAGAGATAGTCAGAACCACTCAAACCGTGGACCATCTGGACGAAAATGATGTGCTGCCAGCACTCGTTTTGGGCGAGGCATTTGATTTGTACTATTTTCAGCACGGATTACATTTTGAAAACGAACGTCCATCCACAAAAGACGTGACAGCGCACGAGCGAATTCTTGACTTCGCGTCAGTCGATGCTTCGTGGTCTGCCATTGTTGAGCAAACGTCTAGGCAACGTGCCGAACTTAGCATTCAGGCGCAGAAGCCCTCTCGCTTGAATTTGCCGACGAAGGACGCATTGCTACGGGCTATTCAGGATTCTCTTAATCGGCGGGAGCCATTCGCAGTTCTGATGATCGATCTTGACAACTTCAAGTCGGTCAACGATACAAACGGCCATCCAGCGGGCGATGCATGTCTCGACAGCGTAGTGAATACGCTTGCTGACGTTGTCGGAAGGAAAGGAAAACTCTATCGGTGGGGCAGCGGAGACGAATTTGTAGTTCTGCTCCCGGATTTCTTCACGGACGAGGCCAAGGCTACAGCCGAAAGGATTCGGCGTTCAGTGGAACACAGCAAACCGGGCGGTGATATAGCCGTCTCCACAAGCATCGGTGTTTGTGGGACTGATCACGCAGGTTCGCAGTCTGCCGAAGAGATTCTTGATTTCGCCGACAAGGCGGTTTACGAGTCAAAGCATTCTGGAAAGAATCGAGTCACTACTTGGCCTTTGGGAGCGAACGCAACTGAATCAACTACTACACCAGCGAAGCCAACGAAGAAGGTTATCAGGAATCAACTCGCTATCTTTTTGAAGGAAGCCCGAGAAATCCAGAACAGACTTCACTACAGCAATCCTGACTCGCTCCGGCAGAAGCAGGAGTGGGAACAGCGCGTGGAAAAGTATCTGGAAGAAAGCCTCGACCAGTCATATTCCATCAGGTTTCAAAATCCGGGCTATCCGGTGGTTACATATCCCGAAGGAATCAATGCAAAGATGATGGCTCCGTGGGCTGAGACCGGAGCACGAATGACAATGCTTAATAATTTCATGGCCGAGCTTCGAGACTAAAGCAGGGCCGCTAGAGGGGGAAACAAGAATGCCATACGGACCGAATCGTTTTCCCAATTCTACTGCGCCTCTTCCGTACTGTGACGCATGCGGGCAACTGTCAAGCCACAACGCATCCGCTTATGTTGAATTAAAGCCTCGCTTGTGGCAGTGGCTTTGGTTCCCAAGATTCCAAGAACAGGAAGAAGCTCTAATGGGATGCACGGTTCACCGAGTAGAGCCTGAAATCCGATTCCTAACTGGGCACGTCGAGCGATTTGTGAAACTTCCCGAGACTCGACTAAAGCGCCATTGGCGTGAAGTAGTTTTGGCAATAGTTCTAGCCATCCTTGCAGCATGGATTTTCAAATAAAGTGCGCTTCACGTTAGAATTGGCACCCGGCCCGATTGCGTGAAACTATTTGTTTATCTTTCAATCTTCGTACTGCTAAAAATAATTCATTCCCCGGGAGATATGCGGTGTTCGATACGTTAGCTTGGTTCTTCAAGTCTGAAACCGTCATCGGATGGGCCAGCGTCGTCGCCGAACTGATAGTCGCAGCCGTAATCTATTTTGAACTCGAACAAGGCCGACGCCAGCACTTTCTTGAGAGGGCAACTGCCGAACATGCGGACCATGACAGGCGTCAAATTTATAAAGAGTTCGTCGCCGCCACCGGATGCCCGACGCTTGAGGAGAGAAGCAAGGTATTCGTTGGCCGCATGCAAAACGCTCCGACGGAACCCGAGAATGGCACGCCGAAACAGAACGGCAAAGTCAGCCTAAAAACTAGTTGTGACCGCCAAATCGCGCTGTTCAACGATCTCGGAATCACAGTTGGTGCATGGTATTCGCAAAGTGAAACGCTGGTCGAAATCTTTCCCCACGCTGCCATATTCATCTGGATTATTCTGCATCCGTATATCATCCAACGCCGTAAGGATACTGGGAAGTGGCTCGCAAAGCCTCTATTAGAATTCACTCTCAAATGCGTCACCTTCGTTTTGAAGGAAAACGGAGAGCGCGGCCTCCACTTGCGCCAAGCCAACGGGCAGGACGGTTTGACAATTTCGCGGGAAGATTTGTTGAAAGTTGAGAGACAGCTTTCCGCTGAGCTTGACCGACCTGTCCTAGTACGGCAGTGAGACCGGGAACCGGTAGAATTGCCCGATGAGTGAGAGTCTGGGCGGTAATTTGCTGGTCAATTCAAGCTGGTAGGGAGTCAACGTTGTGGGCTTAGACCCGTTCCGGTACGACTCGGATATCCAGTTCCTAGCCGAGGGGCGGTGTGTTGCAAACGTGGTGGACGGACAAGTGATACTTTACAGTGGACCTCCTCAATGACTTCGGTGGCAAGAAGAATTGACATGACCACGCGCCGGTGCAGCTCCACCCGAAAAGGTCCTACGTTCAAGCACAATCCGGCGAATTTCTTTCTTAAAATCACAAACCTAAACTCAATCATGGTAGACGCCCCTGTCTAGACCACGGACGACAGCTTCGAGCCTAATCTTGAACACATCGCAAATCCGCAGGAGAGTCGTCATTGTAATCGGGCGACCCGCTTCGATCTGTTGCCAATGACGGGCCGAGAATCCGAAGGAAATCATGTCTTCTTGACTATGACCCCGCTTCTTGCGCATTTCTTTCACTCGCAGGCCGAGTGCTTTAAAAAATTTGGCTTGGTCTACCACGCCGCGAGTTTTACTGTTACCCGAGCAGAAGCACCACGAGCAGATTAGCTGGTATACTTCTATTCCTTGTTTTCCGATTATGATTACGCAGTTTGTTCAATCTACTACGTCAAAATATTCACGACGTTTCGGCGGACGTGTCTAGGCCAAGTAGAAGATGGTAAATTCCGGCCAAGTTTAGAGGGGAAGAGCCTCTATGGGGAATGGGTATTTCTGCCGAAGAGATATCGGCAGGTCCTGCTAGACTCGTTTGGGATTATGCCAAATTTTATTCACGGGATTTTAATTGTGGACGCGGCTAAACAGCGAAGCTTGCGATGCGATCATCCCAGATCGGTAAACGTGCGCTATTCCATTTTTGAAGTTGTTCGAGGTCTACAAAGTGCGGTAAGAAATAGTACTTACGCACCAACTGAATCGTTAAGAACGGCGCCCCTCCAGCTGGGCTATTCACTTTACCGAATTAACGACGACTCAGGCCTGAATCAAATGCGCTCACTAATATGGCGAGGCCCTCTACTGTGGGATTCAACGCTCAACGATATGGCTAATGCAGATTGGCCAAAGCTAGAATACATTGCTCCCGCTTCTGCGCTCCGCCGCACACGTTCTCAATTATAGAATTGCGTCCGTCATTGTTATGTTTGCATTTTAAGTGAGCTGTTCTTCATCGCCATATCCCACGATTATGCAATCTTCGATCCTGACCGGCCACTTTCCCCCGTGACCGTCGCGGAACCGATATTGTGTCGGCAGGCAGCACATTGTGCCGGGATGATAGTTGACAGTCACAATTTGTCCGCCGAACTCTGCTGAAACTTCAGGCGGTACGTTCTGGGCCGCGAGGATTTCTGTCTGCGGGAGCCGAATGCGCCGCCGACGCCAGATGTGCGGGATTCTCCATCGGCAATCATATCCCGACCAATACACACGCACAGGATAATCTGGACTTATTCTGACCTCGAATTCATCGTGAGTTTGCCTTGCTCGCATAGTGCAAACCGTAGGCGGCATGTTAATTTCGGCCAAATCATATGAAGTCGGAAAAACCAAAGATTCAAAGAACACATGCTCGCGGCTCACGTCGTAAAAAATATGGCTTTCGACGGGCGTATCCCCTGCTATCCAATGGCGAGGGATGCGCCACACTTTGCCTCGGGAATCACGGAATGAAACCTGCATCGGAATATGGCGGTTCCAGTGAGCCCCATCAGGAGCCATAAGTTTCGGATCAGCGTCAGATTCAACCCGAGTAGATGCTTGTTCTTCGGGAACAATATCCACCGGGATAGTCTGCCCGATTAGACTGGTAGCCAACTCAGTTGGAAGGTTAATCTCTTCCAATCGCCACAATTCTTCGGGGAAGCGGAATGCTGTGGTTTTCGTCAAACTTAAATTCCTTCCTTAATTGTGAACGGTACCTTTTGAAAAGACAACGCACCAATGTTGCCCATGTGCTGGCCCTAAAACATCTGTTTTGTGGACGTTTCCTGGGTCGCGCTAATTGCCTGTGATTGCAACGCCGCGATATCCGCGATTCGCAAGGGTTTTGTGGACAAGGCTGCGGCTGTAGCCCAACTCTTCCGCGATCTCGCGTACAGAACGACCTTGTGCGCGTAAATAGGCTATCTTCGGGGCATCTACCACCATGCGCGGCCTGCCCAGCTTTCGCCCCTTCGCCCTCGCGTTCCTCAACCCAGCCCGAACCCGTTCCTGAATTAGCGCCCGCTCGAACTCCGCCATCGCGCCAATGATCTGGAACATCAGTCGTCCAGAGGGCGTGCTCAGGTCTAGGTTGTCTTTGATGCTCACGAACGAGACCCCGAGGGATTCGAGATCAGCTAGCGCATTTACCAGATGGCGCAATGATCTGCCAAACCTGTCCAGCTTCCAGACGCACACCGCGTCAAACCGGCGTTGTTTCGCGTCCGCCATGAGCCGATTCAGTTCTGGGCGGGAGTCCTTCGCACCACTAGCCGTCTCTGAGTACTCCCCAGCGATTTCCAGACCACGGCGTTCACAGTATTCCCGCAACTCGCGCAATTGCATGTTTACATCTTGACCGTGGTTCGAGGTGGAGACCCGTGCGTAAATCGCTACCTTCGCTGTCGTCATTGACTACCGTCCAGCGCCATTAGTTCTACTTCCAGACGCATCAGGCAATCTCTGAGATTATTCCGAGTCTCTTTCGCCAGTCGCACAAGGTCTGGCCCATTCCCGTTTCCGCCTTCCGCGTGCCATACCTTATCGAGATAAGCCGCGATCTCTCCGGCCATACCGTAACTGGAAAACTCAATGACCCGGCAACGCGAGAGGAATCGCGGCTCTAGTCCATCGGTGGAATTACAGGTGAAGACGAAGATGGTATTCGGCGGAAACGCTGTGGCATCGAGATTGGAAAGCAACGCCAATTGCGCAGCGTTTGTCATGCGGTCTGCCTCATCGCAAAGCACGACATGGAATCCGCCAGAAGTAAACGGAAGATAGTGGCAATCGTGGCAAGCTTTCTCGATGGCGTCGACTGTACACTTTTGGCTCGGAATATGGTGCAACTCGGCTCTGATTTCCGCGCAGAGAGCCTGAGCCATTGAAGTTTTGCCTATGCCAGACGAACCCGTGAAGAGCCATGCGGACTGATAGGGATTTGCGGCAAACTTTGTGAGAATTTTCTTCGGTTTTTCCAGTCCGACAAACTCTGCCACCGAACGTGGACGGTATTTCTCGGCGAGCGATTGAGGGAACGCGAAAGACGGGGTGCTCATGCAGCACCCCCTTGGATGTAGTCAGCGGCTTTCTGAGCTTGCGACGCGGCTGATACCACCATTCGTGAATCACTCTTGAGCACATTAATCCACGACTTCAGATACGCGGCAGAGTTACCGAGAGTCTTCTGCTCGATTCCCGTAATGCCGCAGAGCATCGCAGCACCCATTTCCGCCACTAGCTCTTCTTTGGAATAGGATTCCGAACCGAACGGGTTTAGCTGTTCGATTCCCTCACGTCCCACTCGGGAAGCATGGCCAGTGCTGTGCGTTAATTCGTGAAAAAATGTTGAGTAATATTCTTCCGGTGAGTTAAATAATCCCCGTGCTGGCATTCCGACTGTATCCGTGGACGGTCTGTACCATGCGCGGTCTGATTGCTCTGTGCGTGGCGCGTTTGGCATTCCCTTGACGATGGCTTCGCATTGCTCGATTGACGCGACGCGATGTATAGAGTTGCCTAACCCTAGGTTTTCTGCGATTCCCTCAGTCTGGCAGATGTTGAAAATTCGGTAAAATTTCAGCAAAAATGGGCGCGATTTTCGCTCGGTTCCTTCCGCATCACGTTTAATCTTCTCTTCGCCAATATTCCAGAACGTGACGATGGAAGAGTGCTCACCTTTCTTGACATGGCCACCAAGTTTCGCCGCCTGATTGTATGAGAGCCAATACCGCGACTCGTACCCTTGCGATGCGAGCAAGAAGACGTTGATGCCACGATATGGTTTCCCGCTGACTAGATTGCACGGTGCTTCTGTACGCCAAGGTTTACGCCAAGGCGCGACGCCTTGCTCCAATTGCCGAATAATCTGGTCTGTAACAATCTCGTAGACATTTTTACGTGACGTTGAATCGCTCAAGGGTGCTGCATTAATCTGGTTCATGGCTCATGCCTCCACGTACCAGAAAAACTCGCGCCGCTCACGTGCGCATAAAAAAGTTTCCCAAATAATAAGGGCTTAGCGGATTGCCGAGTCGAATTTAGAGAGAAGGAGATGCCCCGGCAGATTTTTGAAAATTGGAGTTTCGCGCTGCGAACCACTGCGCGGGGCCGTTCGTTAGCTCATTTTCTTTTGCGTGCGCGTAGGCACGGCAAAAAAGTCGGTTTCTGATAAGACGGTATCGTAACTTGACCGCCGCCGCTATGTGTTTCGATAGCGGGACTGTCGGTAAAGCTCATGCGAGGAACTTATCGAATATCTACTTCGCTGAAGCCCAAGCCCTTTAACATGCCCGAGATTGTGCTTCGCGCGTTGTCGCCGGCAATCTTTAGGATGCCATCTTGCAGTGCGTCTTGCTGGAGCTGGCGCTCAGCTTCTTCGCGGACTTCGCTTTCAAGGTTGGGGTCTGGAGAAGAGAATATGCCTGTGTCACGAGAATAGACTTTCGTCCTCACATTGTCGATGCGCGTGCTGAAGACTTCCGCGGCGGGCAAGTGAATCGACACTTTCTGCCCCTGAATCAGGACATCGCCGGGCTGTAAACCGGTCAGATTGATCCCCGAAACCACTTCTCCGTGCACAACCAGCAGCAGGCGGTCACCTGCCAGAAATTTCGGCAGGTACTGGTTCGGGTGATCACCCGAAATAATCTTATCCATCGCATAGCTCACGGTTTCCAGCCGTTTGAGTTGCTGAATTTGACGGACCACGGTCGGCTGACCCACATTAATCTGAGTGCCTGCACCTCGGAGAAGGCTCAACAACCCGACGCCGGTGGATAACCACACGAACGCCCCCGCCAACACTATGGTGAGAACCACGCCTAAAAGGATCCCCACAATCCACGAGTACAAATTTCTCGGTTTTCCCCGCGCTCTGCAAGGTTCGTTAGAGAGAGGAGCGGTGTCAATCGTCATGTATTTGCCCAACCACTCTAGTGTAGACCAAGCCGAAAACGATTGCCTGACTTCGTTCATAACGACCGCCCAGCTGTTGCTACCGAACCCCAACGCCTAAAAGCCACATTCCGAGAAAGGGGGCGGTCTCAATGGGTCGATGCAACACTTGCTTGCAGTTTATCTGCCGGAGTTTTAAATCCCAAAGTTTTTCTTGGACGCTGATTTAATTTGAGCGCCACGTCGTCGAGTTCTTCCTGAGAATAGACTGACAAGTCTGT
>DASRQU010000161.1:0-23556 GCA_035696345.1 Candidatus Acidiferrales bacterium | reverse complement strand
GGCAGTCCCGGCAACTCCGCATCACTCATTTGCGGCTGAGTTCGATGCGAATAAATGCATGGACCTCACGGGAACGTTTACGAGTTTTGAATGGCAAAATCCGCATGGCTATTTTCACCTGGATGTGAAGGATGCCAATGGTGCGGTGAACGCCTGGACTTTTGAAACGGTTTCGCTTCCCACTTTGAAGAGGAGCGGAACTCAAAGAAAAGATTTCGAGGACAACGTGGGAAAAACGGTTACGGTTCGTGCTTGCCTCGCTAAAAATGGCGTAAAAAATCGAGCGGCTGCAGAAACCATAAAGCTGTCGAATGGCCAAGTACATCGCATCGGGCAGGATGTCGAGGGGAAGTTTAGCGATAATCCGTAGACTTTCGATCCGGCCAAAAATCGGGAGCAGCTAAAATGAAACGACGCCTCGCCTTTTTCGGTGTCAGCACAGGAGCGCTCGTCTGTCTTTTGTGCGTGGCACTCCTACCCACAACTGCCCAGGAAGCACAGGATGGGAGGTCTTCCGAATCGGGCGCCACGAAAGCCAAAACTCAGCCGGCACCAAAAGGCGGACCCGCACCGCGCACGGCAGACGGCCACATCGATCTCTCCGGAATTTGGTTTCCCGGTACGGCGGGTGGATTCACGTTTAACGTGGCCTTGCGAAGACAGTACGACCCCAAAGCAACGCCGGAAGAAGCGCCACCTTTCCAGCCGTGGGCGGCGGCGAAAATCAAGGCGATGACATCCACCGACTACGAATTGGGGCGCGCGTCCGTGAATTGCCTGCCGCGAGGCGTTCCAGGAATGTTTCTGATCGATCCGTACCCGATCCAATTGATCCAAACGCCGGGACTCCTTACCCAGTTGGACGAGTTGAATAATAATTGGCGGGTCGTGCACACGGATGGGCGGCCGCACAAAAGCGACCCCGATCCCGCATTTAACGGCGATGAAGTGGGCCACTGGGACGGAGATACCTTGGTGATTGATGTCGTCGGCATCGACGAGAGGACTTGGAACAATTTTACAGGGTGGTTCCATAGCGATCGGGAACATGTCGTCGAGCGAATCAGCCGCCCCTCAATGAACTATCTGGTGTACCAGGTGACGATCGAAGATCCAAAGGTTCTAAGCAAGCCCTGGACTTCCGCGCCTCGTGTGTGGACACTCGGCCAGGAAGATCTTCTGGAATACTTCTGCACGAACAATCAGGACGTGGAACAATACAAAGCGCTGAAATCAAAGGAACCGGCCGGCGACAAGTAGCCGCGCGGAAATCCGTGTTCCCAGAATCCACACCGGCATTTGGCCGTAGCGCTTCTCCTCAATGCGGTCGTATCCCGGCGACATTTAGCCTGATTCTCCAAAGTGTTTCTGGACTTACGATGTAGAGCGTCTTGCCGTCCTGATCTCCGAACGTCAGATTGGAAAATCGCATTCCGTCCGGCGCCGGGATTTTGCCAAGGCGTTTGCCCGATGGCGAAATAACCCACACGCCTCCCGTGCCTGTCGAATAGACATTCCCCATGACATCCAGCTTCATGCCGTCCGGTCCACCCGGTCCCTTTTCCCCAGTGAAATCGATAAACAGCCGGCGATTCTTGACCATGCCGTCCGGTTGGACATCGTAGGCAAAGATTTGCCTTTGATTCGGATCCGGCCCTCCGTTATTGACGTAGAGAATTTTTTCGTTTGGGGAAAACGCCAGCCCGTTTGGCGGAAAATTCCCGGGGTCCTTGTCCAGCATTTGTAAGCTGCCATTATGCAGGAAATACACACCGTGGAAAGTCAGTTCCCTTGCGGGGTCGTCTTCCTTCTTGGCGAGGCATCCGGCCATGCCATCCGTGAAGTAGACCGCGTCATCGGATTTGACGACGATATCGTTCGGGCAGGTAAGCCGCTTTCCTTCAAAGCGGTCCGCGAGCATGGTGCGTTTTCCGTCTTTCTCAATGCGTTCCACGGCACGGTCGCCGTTGGCATCTAATAAAATCCTTCCCTCTCGATCTAACGTCAGGCCATTGGAACCAGACTGGTGCGCGCCCGCAGCATCCACGGCCCCTGTGCGAGAGGCGTCAATGTAGCCCGAGTGCTCCGTATAGACCGACAGCTTTCCACCCGACTCGCAGGGAAACTGAAAACAATCCGGCGTCCACTGGAAGATTCGGTTCCCGCTGACGTCGCTGAATAAGAGATATCCCGCGTCTCCCCGCTGAATCCACAAGGGCCCTTCGCCGCCTTCAAAAGCGCCTTCGCCCTGAAGGAGTTCCAATTTTGCGTCGGGAGAGAAGAGTTGGTCGAAGCTTGGGTCCAGCTTGATGAGGTTCCCTGGGGCTTGAGATTGCGCGCGTACAGAGCGCCCCGCAATTTCGACAACCATAGCGAGAACCAACGAGTACACTAATTGTCTTCTTATCATTAATCGATTCCTCGCGGGGATCGTATATCAGGTCTGAGTCCACTGCAAAAATAAAATGGCAGGATGGAATTTTAGACCAGCTTTTGCACGCGCCCGAATCGTTCGCGGTGGGAGAAATGCGATTTACTTCCAGTTGATCGTTGTGCTTGAAACAACAGCCGAGCGTAAGTATGATCTGCCATTCATTCTGTCCGACAACACTCGGAAAATGTTTCCGTGAAAACGCAAAAACTCCACGGATGAAAAGAGGATCCTCCATGAGCGTTCGCGAAATGGATGGCAAATCGTATCGCGTGAATCCGAGTCCGTTTTCCAGACGGGATCTGCTTTGGGGGTTGGCAGCGCTTGGCGCTTCGGCCGCTGTGCCGGAATTCATTGCCGGGGCGCAGATGGGATCAAGTGTTGCGCCACGTCCCTTTCGGATCGACACTCACCATCATTTCACCGTGCCCAAATTGCTGGCGGAAAGTGCCGCGAAGGGCGTGAGCCAGCCCGGGCTTCAAGATTGGACACCGCAAAAATCGCTCGATCAAATGGACAAAGGTGGTGTCGGAACCTCGATTATTTCCATCAGCGATCCCGGTGTTTGGTTTGGCGATAACACCGCGGCACGCGCACTGGCCCGGGAATGCAACGAGTACGCCGCAAAATTAATAAAGGATTATCCGGGCCGGTTCGGTCTGTTTGCTACTTTGCCGCTGCCCGATGTCGAAGGCGCCTTGCTCGAGCTTGAATACGCGATGGATACGCTCAAGGCGGACGGCGCGTGCGTCCTCTCGAGTTATGGAGGTAAATATCTCGGTAACCCTTCCTTCGCTCCGTTGATGGCGGAACTGAACCGGAGAAAGACGGTTGTGTTTTGCCATCCTTACTGTGCGGCGTGCGGTACACAGGCGGTCCTTTCGGATGGGCAGAATCGGGGCGTGGAGTTCGTGTTCGATACGACCCGCACGATCGTAAGTTTGCTTTCCACGGGGACAGTGACCCGGTGTCCGGACATACGCTTCATCTGGTCGCATGGTGGAGGAACAGTGCCATACATTACCAGCCGCCTCAACGGCGTTGCGCCGCAATTGCCGAAAGGCGTGATCTACGAGCTGCAGAAATTTTATTACGATACTGCACAGGCCTTTAACCCTTATACGCTGCCTTCCTTCAAAAAACTTGTCCCGGCGTCGCACATTTTGTTCGGGACGGATTTTCCGCTGGGGGGCGGCTCCGGGGCGGCCGTCAGCAAGGGGTTGATGGAAAACGGAGGATTCAGTGAAGAAGAGTTACACGCCATCGACCGGCAGAACGCGCTTGAATTGTTGCCGAGGCTGAAGACGTAGAAATGTAGAACTCCTGATTTCCGATTGGATTCAAGCCCTGCGAACGAGACGTGTGCGCGCCGAGAACTGCTTCCCTCCGCCCGGCCGGATGAAGAATCATGGGAATACTGGAATTCTTCTTTCGTAAAATCCGCGACTGTTCAATGCGATTCTTGTAAAGCTTTTTTTCCCTTGACATGTCGCGGATGCCGGGATAAATCTTCCTGCAACCATAAGTAGGTTGACTGCTCTTCCGGATATTTTTTGAATTGACGAACGAGTTTAATCCACAATCCTGGGCCACGGGCCAAAAGAAGTTCCATATTTAGGGTGATTTCCCGGCAGAACGACTTGAGATCCTGACGTTGGTGCTACATCGTCAGAGGAGGCCACATGGGACCACATCTGAAGCGCGCGCGCCTGATTATTTTTTGGGCTGCCGTATTCGTTTTAACGTCCATTCCACTTTTCGCTCAATTACCCACCGGCACGATTCTGGGAGTCGCTAGGGACTCCTCCGGCGGAGTCTTGCCGGGTGTAACGGTGAACGTCACGAATATTGACACCGGCTTGTCACGTACCGTGAAAACGAGCGAAGACGGTGAATATCGTGTTCCCGAATTGCCCGTGGGCCACTACGAAGTAAAAGCCGAGCACGCCGGCTTCAAGATCGAATATCGAAGGGGCATCACTTTAGAGGTGACCCAACAGGCAGTGATCAATCTGGACTTCCAGATAGGAACCTCGGAGCAGCAGGTCGTAGTAACAGAAGAAGCGCCCATGGTGAACACCCAGGATGCGACACTCGGGGGCACGGTCAACGAAACGAAGATGGCGGAATTGCCTCTCAATGGCCGGAATTATATTGATCTGGCTCTGTATCAACCGGGAGTCAACAAGGACAAAAACCAAAACAATCAGGGGGGTACCAGTTTTAGCGTAAACGGTGCTCCGCCGCGGTCGAATAACTTTACTTTAGACGGAGCCGTCCTGCAAAACATGCTGGGTCGCAGTCCTGTGGCGGGTAACTCCGGCGACGCGCTTGGTTTGGATGGCATCAAAGAGTTTAAGATCGTGGCCGGAACATTCCAGGCGGAATATGGATTGGCTATGGGCAGCCAGATGGTTGCCGTGAGCAAAGGTGGGACGAATCAATTCCATGGCGATGTGTTTGAATATATTCGAAACGACGCGTTCGACGCAAACACCTTCTTCAATAACCAAAGCGATACTCCGAAGGCCCCCCTTCGAAAGAACCAGTTCGGAGGAGCGGTGGGCGGCCCCATAAAAAAAGACAAGGCGTTCTTTTATGCCGTTTACGAAGCAATCCGGGAGACTCAGGGAGTGCCCGTTAACAATCCGGTGCCGAGCGCAGGGTGTCACCCGGCCAACGCAACGGCGACAAACAATTTTGGCGCCGGGACGGTCATCTCCGCGGCGGCGTGTCCAGACATTCCGAGCGATGTGACACTGAGCCCGTACACTGCTGCTTTGCTGGCCATTGTACCGCTTCCCAATCCGGGGTCAGTGTTTGACCCGGTAGCCGGCAATCCGCCTGTGCAGACTTTCAACGATCATAACTCCCTGGCCGAGAATTACGGACAGATGCGTTACGACCAGACAATTTCCGACAAGGACTCCTTCTTTGCCCGATATACCATTGACAACGCCATCCAAAATGAAACGGTTGGGGATTACTCCTATTTCCGCGAGGCGCCGATTGCGAGAAATCAGTGGGTTACGCTGGCTGAAAATCACATTTTCTCGCCCATGGTATTCAATGCGGTAAGATTTTCTTTCAGCCGGACTAACGCCGTGATCGCCGAGGCCAACGTCGGCCTGCCCGGTGGCACTGGCCCCCAGCTCGTGCCGGGTTTTAATACTGGCATTGTCGACTTGGGCGGCCCGGGCGGCGGCGCGTACGCCGAGTTTGGTTCGGTGAATGCCGCCCCTGTCACGTTCAATCGGCAGAACATCTACACCCTAAGTGATGACGTGAACTGGATCCATGGAAAGCACGCGTTCAAGTTTGGTGTGCTACTCAACCGGTTCAATGAAGCGAGTCAAGCAACCAACTCTTTTAATGGCCAGATCATTTACAATACATTTTCAGATTTCCTGGTTGCCAATCCGCTCCAGGTAGAGTTTGCGCCCACCTTTGCTACAGAAAATCGGGATTTCATCTTCAACACCTATGGTTTTTACGCCCAGGATGACTGGCGTGTAAAACAGCGGTTGACTGTAAACCTTGGCCTGCGATACGAGTTCATGAATACGCCGCACGAGCTGAGCGGGCGGCAGTCCAGGCAAGTCAACGACTTTACAGACCCGTTCACAATCGGCCCGGTGATCCAAAATAATTCTTTACGCAATTTCAGCCCGCGTGTGGGTTTGGCATATGACCTTTTTGGAAATGGAAAGACTGCGATCCGCGGCGGCGCCGGGATTTATTTCGACATGGGGAATATCGGAACGGCCCTCGGACAAACCGCGAACGGGTCTCCGCCATTTGCTGCATTGGTTGACATTAACCCTACGGCACCTACAGGAATCCCCACGATAGGCAGTTGGGAAGCCACATTAGGAACTACCGCGAATGGATTCCCGTTGCCCATTCCGGATCAAGTCCGCAGCTTTTATACGCCAAGCTCCCAGGGCGTCTTCACCCCTACCTTTATTGACTATAATTGGAAGAGCCCATACATGATTCAGTACAACGCCAGCATTCAGCAGCAACTGCCCTGGGACACGGTGCTAGGGGCGGCCTATGTGGGCAACCACGGAGTTCACCTGCCGATGGTTCGTGACGGAAATCCGATTCCCCCCACTTCTTTCGGTCCCTGCGGAGATCCCGCAAGTGTTTGTGTCGCCGGTCAGGTTCCTTTTTGGGATAATTCCGCGGCAAACTATGCAAACGTCAACCCGCACTTCGGCAGCGACATCAATATCGCCTCGGCGGCAACTTCTCGTTATAACGCCTTGCAACTCGTGCTGCAAAAGCGGACGAGTCACGGACTTGAACTCGAAGCCGCGTATACGCGAAGTCGCGTAGTAGATGAAACCCAGGGACAATCAAACGTGCAGGATTGCATTACCTCCGGGGGGCTGCTGGGCGTTTATCCACTAAACACGAGCGTCGACCGGGGGCCAGCCTGCTTCGATATTCGTAACAACTGGGAATTTAACGTTCTTTACCATTTTCCGGACCCGGTTAACGGTAATGGGGTGCTCTCCAAACTCGCTAACGGCTGGTTCGTTAGCAGCATCATAAGCATTCAGAGCGGCGAACCATTTTCTCCGATAATCAGCACCAATCGTTCGAATTCCGGTGTGTTGCAGGGTGGCCAGGGTGACCGTCCAAACATCAATACGCCGGCGCTGATTGCAAAATACTTCAAACGCAGCACCAACAATGGCGCCGACGGATTATGCACTTGGATGCCTGGTGATGCCCCCAATGCACCATTAGGCTCGGTTCCGTGCCTCTACACACCGGTTCCGTACGACCCCAAAAAAGTGATTACCGGTGATCCAAATAACTGGGTTAACGGGAACATGTTCTCGTTACAGCCGAATTGTACCGGGGATGGACTGACGAATTGTTCGACTTCGATTGGGCAATTAGGAACGGCACAGCGAAATAGCCTTGTCGGACCGGCCGAACGGAATTGGGACTTTTCGATAGTAAAGGACACAAAACTAGGGTTCCTGGGAGAGGCTGGCTTGGTGGAGTTCCGCGCCGAATTCTTCAACGTCATCAATCATCCAAACTTTAGCGGTCAGCATTTCAATACTCAAATTTTCAGCGGCTCTCCGACTGAGATCAGCCCCTTCTCCGAATCTCCGAGCGGAGGGCGAGTCACCCAAGAAGTCCAGGATGGCCAACGAGAGATACAGTTTGCGTTGAGGATTGAATTTTGATTCTTGGGAAGGGCTGCGATTTGCGGCCCTGGCCCTGCGAACAAACCGGGTGTGACTGCCATTTCCCTCAGACGGTCACGCATCGCATCTTTTTAACAGTTCCGGAAAAAATTGAGAGTAATATGGCGCAGTTCTGCAAACCCGCTGCGCGAACATCACAGCTGGGAATTAACACTCCCGCCGGGAGATTACTGAAAGATGCTGCTTCATCTGTGCAGATGGCTGCAAGAAAACTCCTTCATTGCAGCGGTTAACGGAACAGACTGGTCCGCGGCGACCGTTGAGATCGTTCATTACTTCAGCATGTTTATTTTAGTTGGATCGATGGTGATCGTCGATCTGCGAATTCTGGGCCTTGTGGCGCGCAGGCTGAAAGCCGCGCACCTTGCAGACCGGCTCTTTTCCTGGATGTGGATCGCCTTGGGGTTCAATTTTCTCTCGGGCTTCCTTATGTTTGCAGGGTCGGCGCCGTCGTACTACGGCAACAGTATCTTCTATGACAAACTACTGGTGGTGGCGCTGGCGGTTGTAGTAAATCTCATTGTTCAGCTACAAGTGAGCAAGTGGGATGCGCAGCCCTCAATGCCGGCCTGGGCAAAACTATTAGCCATCGTATCGATTGGATTGTGGGTTGGAGCAATCATTGCAGGAGTCGAGGTGCCCGCCCTTACAGGAGTGGGATAGGCGACCAGCAGTGGTGATTTGAATTAAAGCTCGCCGAGGGCGACAGTACGGTCGAGCAAGGCGCAATCTTGCAGCGCATAGGCGGTTGGAGTCGGGCAAAGATGAACAGTTACCTGGTTGAATTCGGACATTGGCTGCAAAATAGGGACTTCGCACTGGCGATCGCCGGTTCGGACTGGGTCTATCCGTTTGTTCAGGCAACCCATTTTGTAGGCTTATCCCTATGGGTCGGCACGAACGTTGCTGTCGATTTGAGCCTTCTCGGCGCTGCAAAAAAATCTTCGAAACCCATGCACCTTTCGGAGGCCTTATTTCTTTGGAATTGGATCGGGTTTGGCATTGCCGTCTCGGGAGGGTTT
Organism: Candidatus Acidiferrales bacterium; assembly: GCA_035696345.1. Classification (GTDB taxonomy): domain Bacteria; phylum Acidobacteriota; class Terriglobia; order Acidiferrales; family UBA7541; genus Palsa-360. Next base: position 14,872 of record DASRQU010000161.1, on the reverse strand, counting down.
CTCCTGTTCTCCGTCGCAGCTGAAACCTATCTCACGAACATCGCGTTTCTGACCAAACTTGGACTATTAATTCCCCTTGGACTTGTGCTTCACATTCTGGTTCAACAGAAAGCGCCGAAATGGCAGCAGGCATCAGAAGTGCCCGCGCTGGCAAAAATCGCGGGCGGCGCAGAACTGTTGCTATGGCTGAGCGTTGCTACTGCGGCCGTTCTAATCCCGTACGTGGGCTGAATGAGTTGCTGCACTTTCCTTTGAGCAGTTCCCTCACGAGTTCCCTACGTTGCGGTCGCCGAGTCGATATCCTTTGCACGTAAAATTGAGGAAACTCGACTTCAGGCCCGCGCTGAGATCGAACTATTCGTGAGCGCGTGCTTTGCTCCCGTCAGGGCGCTTCGCACGCGACCACAACCCCGATTTCTATAACGCCTATGTCCCCGTAATCCTCGGGGACTTCAGAAAAGAATCTTGATCGCAAATTGGATCTGGCGTGGATCGCCATCGGTGGAGGTAATTTGCGAATTTGTAGCTCGCGGGCTCTCCGAAAACGGCCCCATATCGCTCGGCAGTCCTACAAACAGAATCGGCGCGAGGAATCCGAACTTGAAAGTCGGATGATTCAGAACATTGAAGAACTCCGCACGGAACTGCACGGAGCCTCCCTCACCAAGGAATTTAACCTTGGTGTCTTTCACTAAAGAGAAGTCCCAACCACTCGATCCTGGCCCGCGCAGGATGTTGCGTCCTGCGCTGCCAAGCTGGCCGACGAAGTTACCACCGCCCTCAGGGCTGGGGAGATCGGGAGCCATTGAAAACATATCCGGATTGAAGTACTGATTCAGCTTTCCGGTTACGACTGTTTTCGGGTTGAAAGGAACCGGAGTATAGACGCACGGATTGGAACCTGCCGCTGGTTGCCCCGGCATGGACGTACAAACCGATGAATTAAAATACTTCGCGATCAACGCCGGCGTATTCTCCACGACCTCATCGCTTTGTCCCTGCAAAACGCCGGAATTCGACCGGTTCACGAATACGAGTGGTGTAACTGGATATCCGCTTTGTTTGCTTACGATGCTGCTGACGGACCAGCCATTGATTGCTGCAGAAAGAAATCCGTGGCCGGAGCCAATGGACGGAAGGTGGTACACCACACTGGCCTGCAGGTTATTCGTGGAGTCAAAGCATGCAGGGCCTCGGTCGATATGTTGATCCAGAGGATATGTTCCCTGCAATCCAAATGAAGTGAAGCAGTCGGCGACGTTGGCCTGTCCCTGAGTGTCGTCCATCACCTTGCTGTAGGTGTAGGCAACCTGGAATTCTAATCCTTGGTTGATACGCTTGTTGATGACTACCTGTAATCCGTTGTAATCTGAGTCGGCCGCCGTGGCAATATTGATCGTGCTGGGCATGTTTGGATTAATGTTGTGGTAATTCGGTGACCCTGTATCCCAAAGGGGAACCATACCGTTCACGCAGCGGCTGGCGGGATCGCCGCAGGGACCAAACGAAGTCGGCTGGATCGGGTTGGAGTCACGGATCGTGAATAGGTGGACCCCGCGATTGCCGACGTAGGCGACACCCAGTCCCATGCCCCAAAGCAACTGCTGCTGAACACTCAGGTTGTACTGAATCATGTATGGACTCTTACTGTTATAGTCCACAAATTGCGGGGTGATGTTGGATTGAGTAGTAAGGATCGCCGAAGTCAGCGGGACTGTGACATGAGTGGTGCCCGCGCTGAAAATGTCCGTCAGCCCGGCAAATGGGGGGTTGCCAATGGAATCCTGTTTCAGGGTTGTTCCGATATTTCCGATGTCATAGTAGATGCCGAAGCCGGCGCGGACTGCCGTTCGCCCATTCCCGAAAACATCCCAGGCAACTCCGATGCGCGGGCTGAAGTCATGAAGCGTGTTATTTTTTAACGTCGAGCCGACCGTGAACGAATCCGTCTGGTCATTCAGGAGCCTGGACGACCGCCCGTTTTTCTCCCACGGAGTCGTCATGACCTCGTAGCGCAAACCTAGATTCCAGGTTACGTGCGAACTCATTCTCCAGTCGTCCTGGGCATAGATACCAAGGGTGTTATAGATGTAGTCCCGGTTTTCGTTGGACGTTAGAGGTTCGAATTCGACAAGGCTGGGAGTGCTGGCAAATAATTGATCGGGGCCGGGAAAGGAAAGAAAACCGTTTTGCGAATTGGCGGCCTGCGTTCCCTCATTCCACCGCATTAAGAGCGTCCCAAATTTGAAAGAATGCTTGCCACGCGTGAAATTCACATCGTCGCTCAAGGCGTAAATATTCTGCGTGCCGTATGTGAGTGGTTGCGAAGGCCCCACCTGGGTGTAACCGCCCACTTGAATTTCGCCGACCGGAAAACCGGTAATAATTGGCGGATTGGCGGGCAATCCCTGATTTACGCCTACCGAAGAGAATTTTGTGCGGCTGAAGGAGAAACGTGCGGTATTCAGCCACAGTGGCGAGAAGATGTGAGTTTCCGATAGGGTGATGTACTGATCGCGCTGGGTCGTACCCGACCGAAAGTAAGGCACGTTCCCTGATGGGGCGCTGTTCAGGACATCGTCATCGATTGTGTACCGGGCGAACAATGAATCCGCGCTGGAAATATTGTGATCGAGTCGAATCTGGCCGAAGCTCTCGCTCTGGGTGCTCGTGCTCGCAAACCCGAATTGAGGAGGCTGGCAAGGCAGATCGGTGGGGGAGCTGCACGAACCCGGAGACGGCGAGTTGGGTGTTGGATAAAGCCCGATAAAGGGCTGAATGCCGGCGTCCATTGTTACCGAGGGGCTGGTCAATTCCGGGCATTGAGTCAGGGGATTGAGGCCCTGAGTGATCGTGGCGCCGGCTGCGACGCGGCAGCCTAGAGAAGGTACATTGTCACGGTTGGTGACGCCCTGATTCTGTTTCAGCCCTTCGTAAACTACAAAGAAAAATGTTTTGTCTCTTTTGATCGGTCCGCCGAACGTGGCGCCGAAGTTGTTTTTTTGAAACTGAGGCGTCGGACTGTTGGAAAGATCGAAGAAATTTTTGGCGTCGAGCGCGGCGTTGCGAATGAATAGAAAACATCGCCGTGATACAAGTTAGTTCCGTTCGCGCTGACCATGACGGTTTGGCTGCCCATGGTGACGCCATACTCGGCCGCGAAATTCGTGGTAATAACTCGGTACTCCTTAATGCCCTCAACACCGAGTGTCGTGCCACCCTCGGAACTGGGGTTGCGGGCGAATTGATTCTGCAGGACGGCTCCGTCCAAGGTGAAATTGTTGGAGCGGTCGGGCGCGCCGTTGACGCTGAAGGTGGTGCCGAATCCACCTCCACCTCCCGTCGCGCTGTTTCCGATGTTTTTATCCTTCGTGACGCCGGGTTGAAGCAAGCTCAGGTCCACATAGTTCCGGCCGTTCAGCGGCAGGTCCTTAATCGCGGTTTCCGTGACCAGGCCGCCGAGCGTAGCATCCTGGGTGTTCACCACGGATACCTCGGCGCTGACGGAAACTTCCTGCTGGGCAGACCCCACTTCAAACGTAAAATTAACAACGGCCTGGTCGGTGACCTCGAGAGTAATGTTGTGCTGGGTTTCGGTCTTGAATCCGGCATGTTCGCCACGAACCTCATAGTGTCCTACGGGAAGCTCAGGCGCGCGATACGTGCCGTCCTCAGCCGTCGTCAAGACGCGCTTCGCGCCCGTATCCACTTCGGTGATGGTTATGGTGGTGTTGGGCACCACGCCGCCGGATGAGTCCTTTGCCACTCCAAGGATCGTCGCGCTGGGTAACTGGGCAATCGCCGGCATTACCAGCAGCATTGCCGTAAAAAGAATCCCCAAGCATATCCATTTATTGAGGTTTTGACACATAGACCACCCCTCACTTCGCGCCAGTATTTAACACCCCAGACGTTTCATTCCCCTGGGCCGCGCACCTCGCGGCTCAGGCGATCCGGTTCTATATGGATGCCATTCGGGACAAAGTATTAGGAGCAGCCATCGCTCGGTTACTGGTTCTGGTATAAAGAACGTAAAATATAAAAGGGATAAATAATAGCTACAATTCCGAGAATCTATCCGCCGTCAGTCACGCTTGTCAAGCCTAAAAACTGATTGGTCGCCGTTTTGATCTCTCGACGGTGGAAAGCGCCGCCGAGAGTAAGGTAAATCATGTATGTCCGAGTAATGAGTTGGATGGAGGACTAGGGGCGCCTGCTTTACTTTACCGGAACAAATTTTTGAATGCGTTTGCCGTCTTCCACTTCGCCCGTATAAACGTTCCCTTTGGAATCCATCGCGATGGAGTCGATCCAGTGGAGTTGCCCGGCAGATCGGCCATTGCCTCCGAAGGAACCGACCAGAGCGCCGTCTTCGCGATTAAGGATCCAGACCATGTTGTTCGTGCCGTCCGCAATCAGAATGTACTTCTGCTGAGGGTCTGTGGAGAGCGTGAGATTGTAAATCGTCCCGCATGGGGGATCGGACATGCTCCAGATGCCTCCGCAATGAGGGCCGCGAGACTGCGTGGAAGGATGTATCCAGAATTCTTTTACGTATTTTCCTTGCTTGGTGAAGACCTGAATCCGGTCGCTGCCGCGTTCGCATACGTAGACAAACCCGTCATTCGAAGGGTGGGCGCAGTGGAGGGCGGGCGCGAACATTTTCTGATCCGGCGGGGGGCCCGACGAATCATAAGGGGGTGTCGGGTCATTATCAATTTCGCTGAGAGGCGTGCCTTTGCCTCCCCAGCCGCGTTTGAAAGCGCCGGTATCCATGTCGTAGACGAGGACTCGCTTATTGAGAAAGCCATCTGGGATGTAGAGTTCGCGAGTGTCTTCGTCGAATTCGAAGGCGGCGATTCCGGGCGGGAAAACAGCCGTCTGCTGATTATTTTGTTTTACTTCTGAGGCAGGAACTTTGGGGCCGCGATGGCCGAAGTCCCACAGGAATTTTCCATCCTTCGTGAATTTGATAATGCTGTCGCCCGGCATCGTCCCTGAAATCCAGACATTCTCATCTCGATCGACGCCGAGTGTTTGCAACCGGCCGGGCCATCCGGGGACATAATCCTTGCCGCCCCATGCCCTGAGCACGCTGCCATCGGTGTCGAATTCGATGATCTCGGGGCCGACGACGCAACATTCGGTGCGCGGCGGCATGGTGGCGGCGCCCAACTCATCGGGCCGCGCATCGGAGGCGCGATTGATGACCCATACATGGTCTTCCTTATCCACGTAGATATCGACGATTTGCTGCATGCTCCATTTGTTAGGCAGACGCTTGGGCCAGAAAGGATCGACTCGATATTCCGGGGGTTTTTGCGAATGCGCGGGAGGAGCGGTTGCGAGAATGCTGAGCGAGGAAAGCGCAACGGCTGTTGCGAGGGCCCTCGACCATTTTATTTGCATCGGCATCGACGTTTCCTCGTTTCGTCTGATTCAATTCTTGTGTCGCGCAACGGCTCGGCCGTGCATGCTGTGGCGCAATCTTCAGAGACCGCGCGAGAACTGGGTTTTGCCATTTGTAACGCTCGCCTTGAGGTGAGCATGCGCTTTGCTTCCAAAGTGCCCGCCCGAAGGCCCTACAAAATAAACCTCGATTCTGAACTTCGTACAAACTTTTCGGCCTGCGAGTGTGTAGACTTTCCAAGCCTAGACTTCGAAGGGAGAATGTAGTGCTACGGCAGAGGTGCACCAAACGAGATCACTCATGTGGATGCGCTCGCGATTTTCCGTCGCCATTTTTCAGGACAAATTTTTGCGCGCGCTTTCCAGTATCCACTTCGCCGGTGTAGATATTGCCTTTTGAATCCATGGCGATGGCATCGATCCAATGAAATTGACCTGCCATGCGGCCGTTGTCACCGATCGAACCGGCTACGGTCCCGTCCTTGCGATTCTGGATCCAGATTTTGTCATTTGTGCCGTCGGCGATCAGGACGTACTTCTGCTCCGGGTCATGGGAAAAGGTGAGATTGTAAATGGTTCCGCACATTCCGAACGTGGTGCTTCCGGGGCCGCCGCATTCCGGGCCGCGGGAGGGAGTGGAAGGATGCACGAAGAAACTGCTGACGAATTTTCCGTCCTTGGTGAACACCTGCACTCGATCGCTGCCGCGCTCGCAGATATAAACCAGGCCATCCTTCGCGATGTGCACACAGTGCAGCGCGGGCGCGAATTGTTTTTGATCCGGAGGCAATCCCATTTTCCAGTCGTACGGAGGCGTCGGATCGTTGTCGATTTCGCTTAGGGGAATTCCATGGCCGCCCCAACCGCGCTTGAACGCGCCGCTCGTCATGTCGTAGACGAGAACGCGTTTCTGATCCACGATGTACAGCTCATTGGCGTCTTCGTCCAGATCGAAGAAGAAAATTCCTCCTGGAAAAGTATCGGTGTCTTGATTGTTCTGTTTTAGTGCCGGTGGCGGCTGACCTGGTGTCGGCCTCGTGCCGCGATGGCCGAATTCCCAGAGAAATTTGCCGTCGCCCGTAAATTTTTGGATGCTGTCTCCGCGTGAGCTTCCTCCCAGCCACACGTTTCCTTCTCGATCGACGAGGATCGCGTGTTCTGCGCCCGCGCCCGGCTTTTCGACTCCTTCGGCGGGCCACCCGGGCACGTAGCCAGGCTTGCCCCACGATTTCAGAAGATTGCCGGCAGTGTCAAATTCCAAAACGGCCGGCGCGGCGACGCAGCAATCTGTGCGAGGCGGCGTTGTGGCCGCACCCGACTCATCCACATTGATGTCCCGCGGACGATTAAAGACCCAGATGTGATCGTCCTTATCCGTAACCATTACAGGAACACCCTGCATGAGCCAATGGTTCGGCAAAGGCTTGGGCCAGCTGGGATCGACTTCATAGACAGGCGGATTTTGGGCATGGGTGACAGTCGCAAAAGCAACCATAAAAATACAGACTCTACAGATCACGGGGGCCGCATCTTTCCATTTCGTGGAAATTGGCATGATTTCTTCCTCCGTATTTTTGCATCCAGGAATCGGCACGTAACTGGGCGGAGTCTAGTTGACTAGCGAACAAGATGTCAATGAGCTTAACTGCGCCCGCGTTTTGCGCTAGACATCCCGCACAGGGTTCGGCTGGCGGCGCGCTATGAAAATTCATGCTTTTAATCGACGAATGAATTGACACATTCTGAAACCAGTGAGAGAATCCCGGCCAAGGGTGCCCCCATGAGAACAAGAATTATCTTTTTATTATTTTGTTCCATCGCATTGCTTGCCCTGCCTTCCGCGAATTTCGCACACCATGGGACTGCGGCTTACGACACGAAAAATATCGTCACGGTCAAGGGAACGATGACGGAATTTCGTTTTGTGAATCCGCACGTGCAACTTTTTTTTGAGGTGAAAAGCGACAAGGGCGAAGCGGAAAAGTGGCAGGCGGAGCTCACCGCACCGAACAAGTTGTCCCGCGCCGGATGGGACAAGCACACGCTGAAACCCGGAGACTCGATCACTGCGAGCGGCTACATTTCCAAAAACGACCCGCACACCATGTGGATTAATAAGCTCATCGGACCAGACGGTGAACCATTGCAACTTTTTGAACAGTAACCGACACAACCCCGGTTACGTCAGAACGTTAAGCATCAAGAACAATCAGGAGGGCAAGTCGTGCGCATACGCTTGGGCTATTGGGTGCTCGGAATGTTGGCTGCGATGCCCTTTTGTGGCATTCTGCTTGCGCAGACCGCGCCCCCAAAAACGGATCAGCACGACGCGCCCGCGAAAGCCCCATCCGCGCCGGCCCCCGCGCACGATCTAACCGGCGTGTGGATGATGCGCAATCCTCCTGGCTCGCAGCGTGGCTTTACCAATTACACGTTCACGAAAGACCTTCCCGAATTGACTCCCTGGGCGGCGACGAAATACGCGGAGGCCAAATCTTCCAACGGAGGTGAATTCACTCTGAAAACCACGAATGACCCGGTGCTTACGAAATGCGATCCTCCGGGCGTACCGCGCGTTTATTTTCATCCGTATCCATTTGAATTCGTGCATACGCCAAAATATACGTTGATGCTGTATGAGTACGATCATACGGTTCGGCGAATTTACACGGATGGGCGAGCCCTTCCTAGCGATCCGGATCTAATGTGGATGGGAACTTCGGTGGGCCATTGGGACGGAGATTCGACGCTAGTAGTGGATACCGTTGGATTCAATGACCGGACATGGCTCGACCGGCTCGGCCATCCCCATAGCACCGACCTGCACGTCATCGAACGATTCCGGCGCGTAAATATGGATCACCTGGAGTTGGACATCACCATGATCGATCCCAAAGCGCTCGTGAAACCGTGGACGACAACGTTTTATTACGAATTGCGGCCGAATTGGGAACTGGGCGAAATATCCTGCTCGGGAGATTATTTGGATTTCAGCAATTTTGAGAAGTAGGAAAAGTGATCATTTTCAAATTCGCAAATTTGCAGCGCGTTGAGAGATGAACAGGCCGCGTAAAGATTCTGCCATCCCGATGACCCAGGCACTAGAGGGGGTAAAATTCATGGACGGAAAAACAAACGCCTATGTCCGCGGAAATATCCCGGGCAAAACTTTCAGTCGTCGCGCAGTGCTGAAGTCGTCCGCGATAACCGGCGGCGTGGCTGCGGTTGGCGCCTTGCTTGGCGGATTTCTGACTGAATCGGCCTTCGGTATGGACACTTATTCGAAATACGTAGGGCCCGTTGTGGAGACGGCAGCGGGAAAAGTGCGCGGAGTCGTTCTGGGCGGGACACAAATTTTTCGGGGCATCCCTTACGGTGCATCAACGTCAGGCAGTAACCGGTTCATGCCGCCACGCAAGCCCGAGCCGTGGACGGGAGTCCGCGACGCCTTTCAAAACGGCCCGACCGCGCCACAATTGAGCGGCCCGCCATTGCCGCTCATTCTAAATCACAAGGAACCAACCGTGCAAGGCGAGGATTGCCTCGTCATGAATATTTTTACTCCGTCGGTGAAGGACACGCGCAAACGGCCTGTCATGGTTTGGCTGCATGGTGGCGGATTCGCCTCGGGCGCGGGATCCGCCCATTCGTTTGACGGGACGAACCTTGCCGCTTCGCAGGACGTGGTCGTCGTATCCGTAAATCACCGGCTGAATATTTTCGGATACTTATATCTGGCGGATATTGGCGGCGAAAAGTTCGCCGATTCCGGAAATGCCGGACTGCTGGACGTCATAGCGGTCCTTGAATGGGTGCGCGACAACATTTCGCACTTTGGCGGAAATCCAGGCAATGTAACGCTTTTCGGACAATCCGGCGGAGGCCTCAAGATCAGCACATTGCTGGCCATGCCTGGCGCGAAAGGCTTGTACCACAAAGCGATTATTGAAAGCGGCTCGCTGCTTCAGGGAGTGCGTCGTGAGGAAGCAAACAAAACGGCACAGCGAATCCTCACGAAGCTGGGGCTACAGCCAGATCAAGTGGATGACCTTCAGACGATTCCTGCTGATCTCTTGCTCTCGGCAATCGATAACCGCGGAGCTGTACCGGGAACCGCTCCGATCGTCCTCGCTCCCGTGGTGGATGGCCGATCCCTTCCTCGCGATCCGTTCGATCCGGCGGCTCCGGAGGTCTCTGCCGACGTGCCGCTGATCATCGGAACGGTGAACACAGAGGGAACGTTTTTCACTCCGCCGGGCTCGCCTCTGTATTTGCTGGACGACGCAGGATTGAAGTCACGTTTGTCACCGCGTTACGGAAGCTCGACGGATGCGTTGATAGACCTGTACCGGAAAGAAATACCCAACGTATCCGCCAGCGAAGTTTACTTTATGATTAATGCGTTTCCTTCAGCCGCCATCACTCAGGCGGAGCGCAAGTCGGCGCAGGGCAAAGCGCCCGTTTTTATGTATCTATTTACTTGGGAAACGCCTGTAGAAGGCGGCAAACGCCACTCGCCGCACACGGTCGAACTGCCTTTCGTCTTTAACAACGTAGTGGAACAACCTGAAGAAGTAGGGAATGGACCTGAACTGCAACCACTCGCGGACAAAGTGAGTGCTGCTTGGGCTGCGTTCGCGCGCACGGGAAGCCCTAACACGGCGGGTACGCCCAAGTGGCTTCCGTATTCGGAGAACGATCGGGCCACGATGATTATCAATAACGATTGGAACCTCGTGAATGACCCGAGGCATGAAGTCCGGCTGATTCTGAATTCCCTGCCGGCGCCTAAGAATTCGTAACGGGACGGAATCGCTATCCAGCGGTTCCTTTCCAGAAAAGTGTGCGGCCCGCGGCGGGAAAGCCGAGAAGAAATTTCCTGACAAGGAGATAATCTTGGCTCCCCCTTTATTCCTGCAGACCATCGAAGACACGGGCCTTAGTACATGGCTGCGGGAATCCGAATCGCCATTCGCCTTTTATTTTATTTTGCTGTTTCACACGTTTGGCCTGGCCCTGCTTGTGGGCGCAAATCTCGTGGTGGATTTGCGGCTGCTGGGGATCGCGCGAGGGATACCTCTAGCGCCGCTCAAGCGATTGTTCCGGATCATGTGGATCGGGTTTGCCACGAATGCCACGACCGGCGTTTTCCTGGTGATTGCCTACCCAACGAAAACCCTGACGAATTGGGACTTCTATTTAAAAATGGCGATCATCGCGCTCGCCGTTTGGATGATGCAGCGGCTCAAGAATAGTGTGTTCAACGAATCGGGTCTGAGCGAGGAAGGAATGATGGCCAGGGGAGCGGCATTAGCGAAGTGGTCGCTGTTCCTGTGGTTTGCGGCCATCACTGCGGGCCGGTTACTGGCTTACACGTACAAGTATTTGACATATCCGTCGTAATTTGGCGGTCACGGAAGGGTTGCTAATGAATTTCGCGCACTTACATCTCTTGCTGAATCATTTTCCGATTATCGGCACGATTGTCGGCTTGGGACTCTTCCTGATTTCCCTTATGGGGCAAAAAAATGATGACCTGAGGAGAGCGGGCCTGATCACTTTCGCGGCGATGGCGCTCGTAGCCATTTTGGCGTTTTTTAGCGGAGTTGGTGCAGACGGAGCAATCCGGAAGTCGCCGGGCGTTTCCGAAGACTTGATTGTCAGGCACCAGGGCGCTGCGATGCTGGCGCTTCTTTTTATGGAAATCACCGGCGCCTTTTCCCTTGTAGCGCTCTGGAAATCGCAAAAAAGGTTGCACCCTTCACCGTGGAACTGGGGCCTGTCTGCGGTACTTCTTTTTTCGTTTATAACCGTGGGCCTTATGGCACGTGTTGGGACAACGGGGGGAGACATTCGCCACCCGGAGATTGGCACAGGTCAGGAGCAAGCGGATGTTTCTGGAATTTCAAAAATAGTGCACGTGTTTGAGCCCTCGCCGGATAAGTTTGCCGAGTTGATGACGGCCAGCAAGTGGTGGTGGGCGTTCATGATGGATTTGCATTTTGTGGGGCTGGCGCTCCTGATTGGCACGGTGGGATTTCTCAACTTGCGCGTACTAGGATTTGCGAAGCAAGTTCCCGTCGCGCCGCTTCACGAATTCGTTCCCTGGGCCATGGTCGGATTCGGGTTAAACCTGGTAACCGGGGTTTTAGCATTTACCGGAATGGCTGCGTACTACACGTACGATTGGGCTTTTTGGCTGAAGATGCTTGTAATCATGCTTCTCGGGTTGAATGTGGCGGCGTTTTATCTGACGGGCGCGTTCGAGTCCGTAGCGGATTTAGGACCAGGGGAGAACGCGCCGCCGCTCGCCAAATTCATCGCGGGAACTTCCATGGTCCTATGGTTTCTGGTCATTACGTTGGGCAGGTACATTCAGTCCTTTTCCGATACGATCAGCGTCCATAAATAAATTGCGCGTTAACAGAATGTTCTCGGCCAAAAAGCTGTTGCGTTTTGTGGAAGCGCAGCGCTAGGATACTGATAATTATTCTTTCGCAACCTAAGATGCCAACGGCACGTCCAGATAGCAATGGAGGTAACATGATTCATTCCAAATACAAATATGCGCTCGCTGGCGCCGCACTGTTCGCGCTTGTTATGGCAGTGAGCGGGCCTGCCTACGCGCATCATTCCGTGCAAGCGCAGTTCGATATCCACAAGACATTTACCGTGTCTGGAACGGTGGCCAAGGTGGAGTGGATTAACCCCCACTCTTATCTGACTATTAACGTTACGGGTTCCGATGGCAAAGTTCAGAAATGGGCTTTCGAATTGGGAGGACCTGGCGCGCTGCGCCGCGCTGGCATGAGCCGGGAAGATCGCGGCGGATTGAAACCGGGCGATGACGTAACTGCTTCTGGCTTGGCGGCCAAGGATGGCTCGACCACTGGATTCTTACAGGAATTGAAGCTTGCTGACGGCCGCGTCTTCAAATTCGCCGCGGACCCCAATGGCAACTGAAGTAGAAAGGAGCATTCGTATGACGCGTCACATTCGGTTTTGCAGCAACGGGTTGGTCGCGGCAGCCTTATTGTGCTTTGTTCCGCAACTAATTTTTGCGCAGGCCAATGGGGGCCCACGCATGGACCACGAAGACACTTTGTCACCGACTCCGGTTGGACCGACTCCCATGGCGCCGGACGGCCATCCCGATTTGACAGGACTGTGGAACGGACTCGCAGATAATTTGTTGGGCGTCCCGAATCAGATGCACAACGTCGGCATTGAAGTGGGGCCGGACGGAACTCGCGACATTCATAGCGGCGTGCAGATTGCCGCCTGGCCACTGCAAAAGCGCAAACCGCAGAACAACGAGCAGAATGAGCGCGCCGCCACTCTTTTGCGCCGCATGGGTTCCAATCGCCCAATCTACAAGCCCCAATATTGGCAGCGGGTGAAAGATTTTGATGCCAATTCTAACGACGAGGATCCCTCCAACAATTGTATGCCGGCAGGTGTTCCGCGCATGGGCGTCCCGTCTTATATCGCCCAGACGCCTAAATATCTGGTCTTCATTTATCCGGGCCAGGGCGGCTTGATCGCAACCGCTACCAGCTATCGGATGATTCCCACCGACGGGCGCCCGCACACGAAGCTGGAAGATCTCGATGGGACGTGGAACGGCGAATCGATCGGCCACTGGGAAGGCGACACCATGGTGGTCGATTCCATCGGATTCAACAGTACGAGTTGGTTCGACCAGCTTGGCGGTTATTTTCATAGCGAAAACATGCACGTTATCGAACGATTGCACCGCGATGGGAACACACTCACGTGGACTGCGACGGTCGAAGATCCGGACGTGCTGCTTGAACCCTGGACCACGACACCGCGCGTCGCGTTGCTCAATCCAGACCCCAAGGCGATTCTGGCTGAATCGCTACCGTGCAGCGAAAGAGATTTCGCTCACGTCGTGACCAAGGAACATCACTAGAGAAACTTTTTTTCGCCAAGTCACCGTCTGAAATCCAGCAGGAGGCCGTTATGCCGATACTAGGAATCAGGATCGATGCGCGGGTGAAATGGGCGCTAATCGTCGTGGGCCTGCCGGCGCTGACCTTCGGTATTGTCTCTGCCCGAACCAGCGGCATGAAGGCCGCCGAAACGCTGAAGGCTGTCATAGCCGCTCCAGTGGACAATTCTACCGAGCCGGATGTGGCGAAAACATTGAAGACCGCAGCGGAAGCTTTGGGCCTGGCTCGATGGTCCGCGGTAGGTGGACAGCGCCTGCCGGAAGTGGATGTGATCAACACGATGGAACTTTGGGGCAGCGGCACAACGTACAGTCCGGCGCCGGCCGGCAAACCCGCAGAACCGTGGCAGTCATTTACTACTCAGTATCATGCAGCAATAGGATACAATCCACCGGCGATGCGCGTGGAGCTGACGCGCACTCCCGGTGTTTCCGCAAAACCTGGCGCCGCTCCAGTTCACACAATTGAGGTCGTGCGTGAATCATTCGCGTGGGATGAGTCAGAGGTAGGCGGTGGTTTAATCATGGGAAAAGGCATTGCGACTTCTGTATCGGCTGCCGCGAAGTCTCGCCTTTTGCAGCTCTGGATTCTTCCTTACGGAGTCCTGAAAGCGGCATGGGCTGCCGGTGACAAGACGAAGATCTCAACCGAGCAGGGTGCGACCATTCTCAAATTTCCCTTAAACGGAGAATTGACCGGAGTCGTGGTCAAAGCGACGCTCAATCCCCAATTTGAGGTCACAAAAGTCGAGACAACCACTCAAGATTCCGCGCTTGCTGGCCTGATAACCGAAACCGAGTATTCCGATTATGCCGATCACGGAGAAATTGCGACGGATGTAAAGTCCCCCGGCCATATCGTTCGTAAGCAGGGCGGGCATCCAGTGCTAGATCTGCATGTAAAAATACTGGATGCGAATAATCCCTATCTAGTCTTCCCCGTTCCGGAAAATGTGAAGAAAACGGCATCGCAGTAGCGCGCAACACATCCAATTCTTCCGCGTATGAATTTGATGTGCGAAGTCCTAGCTCTCTATCTTATTGAAAATAATGGTAGGCCCGTCCGGACTCAAACCGCAGACCTCTACGGTGTCAAAGCTGCGTCATTATGACTTACAACGCGTCGAAGCACGGTGTAAATACGGCTAAGACGAAATCGTTACAGGTGAAATTACAGATGAAAATCGCAAATACTAACGAAACTCAAAATCCAGACCCTCTAAAAGCGAGAGGGTCTGCGACGTCAGGCGGTCTCAATGGGTCGATGCAACACTTGCTTGCAGTTTATCTGCCGGAGTTTTAAATCCCAAAGTTTTTCTTGGACGCTGATTTAATTTAAGCGCCACTTCGTCGAGTTCTTCCTGAGAATAGACTGACAAGTCTGTTCGTTTAGGGAAGTACTGACGCAGCAGCCCATTTGTATTTTCGTTCGAGCCGCGCTGCCACGGACTCTGCGGATCGCAGAAGTAGACTTTCACTTCTGTGTCC
>DASRQU010000160.1:0-6932 GCA_035696345.1 Candidatus Acidiferrales bacterium | reverse complement strand
GCTCTCACTGGACGGCACGCGGTCAACTCGACCTGCTGCGTACTCATCTGAATGCTGAAGGACAAAGCAGGCTCAGGATTGGAATCGGAATCGCATATTCGTTCGGACAGCGCTAATTCGGCACGATCGAGACATGAAGTACTCGAGCGGCTTGAGGCCTGTCGTGCGCTCGAGGGTCGCCTACAGATTTTTAGCCTAACAAGCCCGAAAATGACCTGGTGGGGATAAAACCGTTCGACAGCATCGTGCCTAGGGAGTCGTGAAAATCAAATGGCCAAAAATGGTAAAAGCCCCAAGGGTAATCTAGCCAATCCATCTCGCTTGAGTGCCGTTGACGAAGACGATGACGAAGTGTTTATAGTCGTCATCGAGACCCCGCGGGGATGTCGAAACAAATATGCGTTTGACCCCGACCAGAGAGTCTTCAGCCTAAAAAAAGTCCTCCCTGCGGGCATGGCATTCCCTTATGACTTTGGTTTTCTGCCATCGACGGAAGGGGGAGACGGCGACCCGATAGATGTTTTGGTTCTTATGGACGAACCGGCCTTTCCTGGGTGCGTCGTGCGGTGCCGTTTAATTGGAGTTATCCAGGGCGAACAAACGGATGGCAAGGACGTCGAACGCAATGATCGCATTCTCGCGGTAGAAATCGGAACTCATTCGTGGGACGACGTCCGGCACGTTGATGACCTTGGAAAGCAGTTTGCAAAGGAGCTCGCAGAGTTTTTTGTAAACTATCATGAACTAACGGGCAAAGAGTATCGGATTCTTGGCGTGAAGGGGCCTGGCGCGGCCACAAAATGCATCGAGAAAGGTATGAAGGCCGCTAAGAAGGGGTCGCAATAGCGGCCATGCTCGCAGACATCTTAATTCGGATAATGGTCGGTGGGACAATGGTATCTGCCTTTGCGCTGGCGGGGGACGTAATCAAACCCAAGAGGTTTGCGGGATTGTTCGGGGCAGCTCCATCAGTAGCTTTAGCATCCATACTGCTGGCCGTCAAAACTCAGGGAAGAACCTATGCTGCAACTGAGGCGCGCTCTATGATCGCCGGGTCCGCCGCATTCTTTGTTTATTCCTTATCAGTTTACTGGATATCAGTCCGCTACAAACCATCGGCAATTGTGAGTACGTTATCGCTCATTAGCCTCTGGATCGCAGTAGCATTTGGGATTTGGATAACCTTGTTAAGAGGCTGACTTTGAAAGTTAAAATCACCCCATCGGCATTAAGAGAATCAAAGTGGTATGAATACACAGGACGGTTCTTGATCGGAGGAAGCATCACTGTGTTTGCCGGTATTATCGCTAAAAAGTTCGGTCCAACTGTTGGAGGGTTGTTCTTGGCATTCCCAGCCATATTTCCCGCTTCAGCGACATTGATTGAATCACATGAAAAGGAAAAGAAAAAGCGCGCTAGGCTTGATCCCGGAATTCGACCACAAAATGCAATCGCTCTTGACTCGGCGGGATCAACCATGGGAGCGATAGGCTTATTTGTATTTGCGCTTCTAACCTGGCGGTTGCTTCCGAACTATAAAACATGGGCGGTTCTTCTGGTAAGCACGATCGCTTGGATGATAGCATCCGTGGTCGTGTGGGCAATCTCGGAGGCGGTGTAACCGGCGAACAATATTGGCGAAACTCATCCGCTATTTTCATCGTACCCGATCCATCGGCCAAACCAGAACTTTTAGCTCACGCGAAAAGGATATGAGGGCAGGGTCATATTCAACCCATGGGAGATAGGGTCGGGCAATACTGTTTTCATCAATTTTTACCGATGCGTCCTGTAACCGCCATGGCTGGTGGTGGATATTTCCTCGATATATATGCTTGCCTGACACTGCATAAAGGCAATACCGCTCAACCAGCCAATGCTCCAATGAACCTGGGGCGGCACCACGGACCGGGCCGACGGGACCGTACGTCCCGCTCCAGCAGGCGTTCTGCCGTCTGGAGGCATACGCGATGACGTACCCATCTTTTCTTACTCGCATCTGAGCGTGGAAATACGGCAAATGATAAAGCATTCGCGCTCCCCAAACTGCCGCATGACTTGCGGTATCTAAGCTAAAAAAATAAACTCCGGGTTTGTTTTGCACTGTTACATAGGTTCGGAAATTAAGTTCAGGAATTGCTGACATTCCTGGCAAAACAGGCAAGCCGCGCAAGCGAATGGACATGTGGAACGGCGTAATGCTGATCCAACCCGCACCGTTGAAGGTATCCAGGTCCAAGCAGCTAGGTACCAGCGGTCTTAGCTGTTGCGGCGAAATAGGCCAGTGGGCGAAGAGCAAATCTCGCCAGGTTTGCTCCATGGTCCACGGTCGGTTTGAAAGTTTCCAAGGGCGATGATCCGTTTTTCCAAGAGGATTCGTTGACATATACATTCCCCGTGATTCAAAAGCTCGGACGACCGGTACGGCACATCTAAGATCTGTCCGCTTTACGTTTTACAATTCCACGAATCCGACGCTGAGATCTCCCCGACTTTCTGTCGCTTATTAACCAGCCTTGAGAAAGAAGTGAAATCGCCAAAAACAGTCAGATAACCTTGCGTTATAAAATAAATGCCATGCAGACTCGAGGCTGCATGGCATTTATTTTTCCCAATGAATCTTATCAATTCGTGCGCCCCGGAGGTGTTCGCTCGCGAGTTCCTTGTTTCTCTGAAGCCAACTCCTTAGACGCAGGCGCCAGCACCAGCTCTAGATTGTCTCCCTGGTTCCACGGGCCCCGTGCATTCGGCTCTCCTCGATCTCCTATTCCGGTGGAATCATCGAAGTACTGGCGGACCAGTTCAGGCGTTGGAGGAATGCTGCCGATCGAGAATCGGGGTTTGCCCAGACTCTCCAAGGCAGCGGTAAAGGCCTTGAGGTGAGTGATTTCACGGGTCATGAGGAATTGCAACGCATCAATTGTTCCCGGATCGTCTGTAAAATTGATGAGCCGTTCATAGACGATCTTTGCTCTAGCCTCCGCCGCGATGTCACTTCGCAAATCGACGTCCAACTCTCCGGTGATCTTGAGATAGTCAGCAGTCCAAGCGTCGCCGACGGAGTTGTGCAATGCTACGCCCCCACCGCCGGCAATTGCGATTAATGGATCGATTTCAGCCGCGGCACGATTATTCTTCATTGGCTTTAAATGCATCCTGGCCAGAGTCCCTACAACTTCCAAGTGGCTGAGCTCTTCTGTGCCGATATCCATAAGCATGTCTTTTCGTTCTGGATCGTCGCAGTTAAGCCCTTGGATGGAGTATTGCATCGCCGCCGCCAGCTCTCCATTAGCACCGCCGAATTGTTCAAGAAGCATATTCCCGAACTTCGGATCGGGAGTGCCAATTTGAACCGTATACATTAGTTCCTTGATGTGATGATACATATTAATCTCCTTATGCCTTTTGAGCTTTCGACTTAACGACTCGAGCCGGTTCCGGACTGTTATCCTCTAATAGCGCATCTTGCAAGATCGGCTTGCTCAGTTCCGAGAGTAGATAGTCCGCGCTCTCTTCCTCGCCCAATGTGTATGACAACAGTTTCGCGATTTCGCGCTCGCCGATCTGTCGAGCTAACGATCGGGCAGTCCCGTACGTCGAGATTTCGTAATGCTCCACCTTTTGCGCGGCAGCTATGAGCGCAAGATCCGATGCCAACTCCTCCAGTTCTTTGTTATCCTCGATAGTCTCTTGGCCTTCCGCAATCAATCCCTGCATTCCCTTGCACGGTTTCGGCTGCACCTTTTCTCCGAGTAGTTCGACGGCGGATTGTAGCCTCTCGACGTGCCCTTGAGTTTGTTGAAGATGCTTTTCGAATGCTTCCTTTAGTTTCGGGTTGTTCGCTGCTTCCGCCATTTTCGGTAAGGCTTCTATCAGTTGCGTTTCTGCATGAAGAATGTCCTGCAAATCTGCCACCAGCAAATCCCTCAATTGGTCCATCTGAGTCACCTCTCAAAACGGATTTAACGACGCCAACTGACACTAGAGGAGTCAGCCGAACGTGATCAATACTCGTTACGGTGTATATCGTGCGAGTGCGGCCTGTACAATTTTCTTAACCCGCCGCCGCTTGATCGGTTACTTGCGGTTTGCAGGGAGCGATTCTCGCCTAAGCCTTGACTCATCTTCTCGACAAGCGTCCACCTGACCTTACAAGCTGCGGACTCCCGATGGTGAGGGCGTAATCCACGGCGTAGCACCGTAGAACAACGTCTCGTCGTTGATTCCCGTCATTGCTGCGACCCGAGCGAAATACGAGATTCTTAATGGGGTCTCGGAGAACTTCAACGCAAAGCAGTTCGCACCGGGGTCTGCATAAAAAGACTCGTGCCGTCCGCCCGTATGCCGCGGTTCCATGCGCCACCTGCGAGAAACGTCAGGACTTTGGCATCTGTCACAACTTGCATTACGTTTCTCCTCAAGCCAGTTTTGTTTGCATGATCATGCACTAAGCATCGCAGTGAAACGAGCGCGACCCAACGGAGAGCAATCCGTACGTTAATGGGATAGTGCCAAGTTTATAAAAGGGCGCCGCTTTGAAATAGGTGCGGCAGGGATATAGCTCGGAGGGAACGAATTTCGCGACCAGGCCATACTTGCTGGTCAGTGCCAATACTTCGTCCGGTTCGTACCAGAAGGGACCAGAGTCGGAAACGATCTTGGAATAACACTCGAATTCGACACGCATTTACCGCCGTCCAAAACTCCCATGCCTCGCCGTCGCGAATCACGAAAGGCAAACCCCCGGCGGGTTACCGGCAAGCGGTAGTGTCGCATTCCAACCCCCGTTTCGAATGCCAGAGACCAGCAGCCGCGCAAGGTGTCTGCCCTCCCGCGCCTTGCTAGTTTGCGAGTCAGGCCGTACGGCCCGGACCTGCGGTTTTTACGTGCGGCTGTTACGTACGTAAATCACGGTATTGTCAAGCAATCTAAAACAACTATAGGATGCTCGTGGCGATTTGTATCGTAGTACGATGGAACACCTTACTGTACGAGCGTTCCCCGCACGATCACTCCGTAGAAGCCTTAAGTTGCGATCCTGCATACCACTGGCTCAGAATTAAGTAGACTGTAATAGTAAGCTATAGTATATAACGACGGCCGGAAGGCGTTCGTCGGTAAATTACAAACAACTTGGACTCTATGGATGACCATTTCTGGATTCACTTGCTGCCTTGGCGGCAAAAGAACAAAGCGGAAACGAAATCTGCGCAGATTAAATTTACATGCCAGCTCGCATTTACCCATGAGAATGGTTGGGATTATCTGGAATTGCAACTCGTAAACCGCTCTAGCTGGAGCGTGTGGGTCGAGGAAGCCACAATTGTTTTAAGCGATCTCGATGCAGCCTTCCAAGCCGCACTTCCTGTTGAGCAAGTCAAAATCAAAATTTGCCAAAACGTAGTAGCGCACAACACAGTCGGCGTAAGTCTCGCGGCAGCAATCTATGAAGCGGCGGGCAGTCCACAAGGCGATTACGCATGTGTGGTCCTCTGCGATGTTTCTTACTCTGTGTTTGAAGAATGGTGCAATACACAGAGCCGTGTTTATCGTGTCAGGATGCGTGGACTAACCGCAGTCGGACTCGGCGGCGCACGCGGATTCAACAAGAACGGCTCCATGTCGCAGCGAATCAGGATTAAGACACAGACTTTAATGAAGCGGAGGTAATTCATGCATCTCGTAGGGGAAATCCTCGTCTGCACACGGCGCGAATGTGGTGCGGAATTTGTCGTCAAAATAAAACCTGCGATTGAAAAACAAAACGCGCGCTGCACGTGTGGAAGTGAGTTGAAGAAGCCTTACAATTCCCCGGTCCTGACGGTCTATGGAAAAACGCCCCCGCCTGGTGTTTCTCTGTGTCCACCAAAGGAATCGGGAAAGTGAGCACAGCAAACATGGAACACCGAGAGCACGAATGGACGGTAAGAGCTGCGAATGACTTGCAGACTGTGAATCAGAGTTAGAATTACAGTTATGAAAGGAAAAAAAGCATACGGCAACGAAATGCGCCGTGTTGCGGATGATTTGGGCAATCCCGTCATACTGGAAAACGAACTCCCGAACCCGCACCTTAAAGCGATATTTCCGCTTCGGCGAAAAGTACAGAAAGCAAATCCCCGGCGTGTCACCGGGAAGCGGGAGCGCGGCAACGTTTTCATTGACGTTACATTTCCGAAAGAGCAGCATTAATCCAGTATTACCCCAAGCTTAAAAACGCCACACAGGGAAGTTTGGGCTGTGTGGCGTTCTATTTTGGATTTCCGCTTCGCTTAATTTAAGATACTTGGCTGTGCGCAGAACAATTAAATGTCCTCATTGCGGCAAGCTGTTTCCACTAAGGAGAACAAAGTCGCGTGGTGCCTCTAATTCACCTAAGCTTCTACGAGTGGGCGACCTGATTTTGGATCGAGATACATACGAGGTATTGCGGTCAGCCAAAGAAATAAACCTTAGTAAGACGCAATTTCGTTTATTGGAATCCTTGATGCAACAAACTGGTCGGGTTGTCTCTAGAAATATGCTCGCTCATTCGGTTTGGGGTTCAGGAGGCGGCGCGAATAACAATCTGATCGATTCTTCCATTTGTCAGTTGCGCAAAAAAGTAGATAGAAATCACCGAGTGAAATTGATCAAGACGATTCGGGCGCTGGGATACTCAATTCGAGGTGGCACCGCAACACCGTAATGCAGGCTTCCGCAGCACGACCGAATTGTTATGAGAGGCTCCAAGGAAATTGGACGGTCTGTTGCTTATTCTCACCCAAGGCGGACGAAGCCAGCATATCCATTTTCGCGAGCAGGACTCGCATTTGGCGCAACAATTTCGTCCGCTCTGTTGCCGGAAGACTGTGAGTGTTCAGGCGTTTAAGCAAGGTGTCCAGCTGTTCTTTTACGGAGTTTAGTTCCGACGATGTGTCCATGATCGTCAG
>DASRQU010000159.1:0-9549 GCA_035696345.1 Candidatus Acidiferrales bacterium | reverse complement strand
CCCGCGCCGGGCACAGCGCCCTCGCCCGGCCCCATGAAAGTTCCAGCCGATCAGTTGCGCAGTGTGCTGGGCATCTCGCATGTGAACTACGTCCAGGGAAATCACTCGCTCGCGCTCGTCGATTCAACGCTCGCTTGATGCAAAAAATGTTTCAAAATCTGAAAAACGAAAAGGATAAAGAAAAATGAAAAATATTAAATTATTCGGCGCACTAGCAGGAATTCTAGGAATGGCTCTCGCACTAGGAGCGGCGGCAAGACCCAGCGTCGCCGGGAGCGCGGGCGAAAAGCCGTCGAGCCCGACTGAAGTAAAAATCGACAATTTCAGTTTCGGCCCCGCGACCGTAACGATTCCCTCGGGGACGACCATCACCTGGACGAACAACGACGATGTGCCCCACGTAGTGAGCAGCGACGACAACAAAACATTTAAATCGAAAGCTCTCGACACCGACGACCACTTCTCATTCACCTTTACAAAACCAGGCACCTACAACTACTACTGCGCGATTCACCCCAAAATGGTTGCCAAAATCGTGGTGCAGTGATGCGAGGACTCCGTGACGAATCCATTTGATCTGAAATCGGTGCTGCTCGCCAAACACGCGCAGCATGTGGCACTCGTGCACTTCCCCATCGCGCTGATTTTTGTCGCTGCGGCGTTTGATGTGCTTTCGTTGCGCAAGGAAAATCTGGCGCTGCTGCGCGCCGCCTACTACACCGTAATTTCGGCGGCGATCGCGGCGGTGCCAACCGTCGCAACCGGCATCCTGGCGTGGCAACTGCTCTTCGAAGGCAAGACGCCGCGGGGAAATCTGAAGCTGCATATTTTCCTGGCTTTATTTTCGAGTGTCCTGATCTGGCTGGTTTGTGGGCTGCACATCCGGGAACAACGCAACCCGCAGGCCAGTTCACCAGCTCTCCGGCTATCCGTTGAAATCTTGGCGGTTGCCCTGACTCTTTTGACCGCGCACGTCGGCGGATTCGTCAGCGGAGTCAACGGTCCGTCGTAGCGCAGCGACGTTCCATGGAACAAGTTTTGAGAGGAGCAAATTTCATGCGGTTGTGTGTCGAGGAAGAAAACAAAAATAGCGAAGTTCCTGAAGCGGAAGTCGTTCGACAGGCGCAGGAAGGCAATGCTGCGGCCTTCGAGCAACTCTACCGGCGGCACAGCGGGCGTGTCTACTTCCTATGTCTGCGAATGTTAAAAAATGTGAGTGAGGCAGAGGATCTGACGCAGGAAGCTTTCTTACAGTTATTTCGCAAAATTCACACCTTCCGCGGGGAAGCGAAATTCTCCACCTGGTTTTATCGGATGGCTTTCAACCTCGTGCTCATGCGATTTCGCAAAACGCGGCACGCGGAGGCATCGCTCGACGCCGCGATGGAAACAAACGAGGACGATGCCGTGCCTCTTGCTGAATTCGGCGGTCCCGATCTTCGCCTCAGCGGAGCCATCGACCGCATAAATCTGCACAGGGCGATTGAGAAGTTGGCGCATGGGTACAAACAAATGTTCATTCTCCACGATGTCGAGGGATTCGAACACCATGAAATCGCGCGAATTCTGGGATGCACAGTTGGGAATTCCAAATCCCAAGTGTACAAGGCGCGCTGCCGCCTTCGCGAACTGCTGCGGGAGGTGAGTCGCAGTCATGCTCGGGAGCAGCGCAAATCCTATCGCAGCTTGCGTTTATCGGAGAGGAAGGACGTTCGTTTGGAGTTTGCCAAAATGTGATTCAAGCCGCGGCAGCGAAGAACGTCGCGACCGGACTCAGCCACCTGCGATGGCGCCGACAATAAGCAACGGCTCCTTGCCAGATGCGATTTCCTCAGGCAGCGGCTTGTCTGTCGACTCATGCGACCAATCTTCGGAGCATACGAAGAACCGGAGGAAGGCGCGGCGTTCCAGCGTGTGATGGTCGCGAATAGTGCCGCACAGAACGGGATAGGCTTTTTCAACCGCATCCAGCACAGAGCGCAGCGTCACCGGCGAGGCGACCTCGACGGTCACCTCTCCCGTGACGCGTGCCAGCGTTCTCAAGTGTTGCGGCAGTTCCACGCGAATCATGGCAGTGTCTGCACTTCCACGGAGAGCACGCTTGGGAGATCGTGCACGATGGGCGCCCAATTATCTCCGGCATCCGGCGATGCGTACACCTGTCCGCCGGTGGTGCCGAAATACACGCCGCAGGAATCGAGCGAGTCAACGGCCATGGCATCGCGCAGCACGTTTACAAAGCAATTGCTTTGCGGCAGGCCGTTGCTCAGCGCCTCCCATTCGTTTCCGCCCGTGCGGCTGCGGTACACGCGCAATTTTCCATCCAGCGGAAAATGTTCGGAGTCGCTCTTGATGGGAACAACGTAGACGGTTTCTGGTTCGTGCGCGTGCACGTCGATCACGAATCCGAAATCGGTGGGCAGATTGCCGCTGATTTCGTGCCACTTATCCCCTGCGTTATCGCTGCGCATCACGTCCCAATGTTTTTGCATGAACAAAGTGTTCGGCCGCTGCGGATGCATGGCGATGTGGTGAACGCAATGTCCCACCTCGGCGTTCGGGTCCGGAATATATTGCGATCGCAGGCCCTGGTTGATGGGCTTCCAGTTTTTTCCGCCGTCATCCGTGCGAAACGCGCCAGCCGCGGAAATCGCAATATAAATCCTCTGCGGATTGCTCGGGTCGAGAATTACGGTATGCAAACACATGCCGCCGGCTCCCGGCTGCCAGCGCGGTCCGGTATCGTTGCCGCGAAGTCCGGGCAACTCCTTCCACGTGATCCCGCCGTCCGTGGAGCGAAAAAGCGCGGCATCCTCGATCCCCGCGTAAACCGTGTCTGGTTCCGTGAGTGATGGCTCGATGTGCCACACGCGCTTGAATTCCCAGGGATGCTGCGTTCCGTCATACCATTGGTGCGTGGTCAGCGGTTTTCCGTCCGCGCTCGTTGTGTCATACACAAATTTGTTGCTCACGCCCTGTGGCGGCCCTCCGCCGGCGGGAGGCGCTTCGCCTGCGGGCGATCCCGGTTGATGCCACGATTTTCCGCCGTCGTCCGAACGTTGAATAATCTGCCCAAACCAGCCGGAAGTTTGCGATGCGTAAAGGCGGTTCGGATCTGCGGGCGATCCCTTCATGTGATAAATTTCCCAGCCGGCAAAATGAGGTCCGCTGATGTCCCACTTTTCACGCTTCCCATCGGAAGAAAGAATGAATCCGCCCTTCTTCGTCCCCACCAGTACTCGCACATCGCTCATGGTTCGTTCGCTCCCTTCTGAATTTCGCAGCTCCGACAGATTAAAATTCCCGTTATGCTCTTACATCTCTGTCCCGTCCGGCAAGTTCTTCATTTTGGTGGATGTCACCTTCTGAAAGGAATCAGAGCGCGCAGGCTTTCATCGCGCAAGTAAATCCCTGCCCAAAGAAGGATGCCAAAATAAACCGGAAATAATATTTCTCCAAAAAGAGAATTTCCGGTAGGCATCTGAATGGCCACCGCTCCACCGTAGTAGCCCGTTAAGAGAATCGCGCCCAGAATCGAAGTCCGCGGAATCACGTAAAGTAAAAGACAAACGAGCTCAATGATGGCTAGAGGGACTGCGAAGCGCAACGGAAAATGGAGTTTCGCGAATCCCTCCACGACAGGCGCGGGCCTGAGGATGTGAATGACTCCATCGAAAATCATGAAAGCTGTGATGAAGCCGCTAATGATCCGCCCCGCCCAAATCGATGCCTTCGATAGGGAAGTGGCCGAAGTTTCCGTTTGCATAGTCGGCTGAGAGGCGGCGGACATAAAAGTTTTCTCCCTGTCGCGGCTTACGAAGAAGCCCGCTGCGCTGCCTGCTGGCAGTTCACCATCCAGGGAATTCCGAACTGGTCGACCAGCATGCCAAATTTCGCGGCCCAGAACGTCGCCTGAATCGGCATGGTTATACTGCCGCCCTTTTCCAGAGCGTGAAACAGGCGCTCAGCCTCCGCGGGATCATCCGTCTGCAGCGCCACCGAGAAACCTTTAGGCTGGTCAAACTTTTCCCCCGGGGCGTCGCTCCCCATTAGAACCGCGTCGCCTACCACAAGCCGCGCGTGCATTATTTTTTGCAGAAATTCCGGCGCCGTATGTTTTTCCGCCGGCGTTCCTGCAAACGGCAGCATCGCTTCTATTTTTCCGCCCAGCGCGCTCTCGTAGAACTTGAAAGCCTCTTCGCAATTACCTTTAAACAGCAGGTACGCATTCAGCTGCATGACGATCTCCTTTCAAAGTGTGAAATTTAAAACCATTTCCCCTGCACTGGATAAACGATCGAGAATTCCCAAAATCGACAACTAGCCCGGTTATTTTTTCTGCTTGGCCAGTTCTTTCCCTACTTCTGTATGCAAATCAATCGCCTCGCTCGGGGCGAAATCTTCCATCTCGAAGAATTGGCGCACTTCAATCGTGCCTTCCTGATCCTTGCCGAACGGAGCAGGGATCTTCTTGGCCCACGCAACCGCATCTTCCCTCGAATTCACTTTGATGATCCAATACCCAGCGACCAGCTCCTTGGTTTCTGCGAAAGGCCCGTCAATCACCGTCGTCTTGCCGCCCGAGAATTTCACCCGAAACCCTTTCGAGCTCGGCTGCAGGCCTGACAGGTCGACCAGCACTCCGGCCTTCACCAGTTCCTCGTTATATTTCCCCATCGCCATGAGCAACTCTTCACCCGGCATTTTTCCAGCTTCGCTATCCTGATTCGCCTTAACAATCATCATAAATCGCATCTCGATCTCCTCTTATTAAGTAGCACCGGCTTCAGCCTCTGGAATTTCGGCCTTGCAGGTACAAGCCCCACAGGCTGAAGCCTGTGCTACTTAAATCCCGGTGCCCCAACTCGTCTTCCCGCTTCTTAATCTCAATATCGGTCAGCCTCATCCGACCGGCCTTTATGTGTCATAGGCTTTAGCCCGCGGAATTTGGGTCCTGCACGGACTAGAATCCCACAGGCTGAAGCCTATGACACGAAATTCACTTCCCGTGAAACGCGTCTTCCAACTTCTTGATCTCAATCTTGGTCATCTGCATCAGCGCCTGCATTACCCGGCTCGTTTTTTCCCGGTCCGGATCGCTCATCAACCCCGGCAGCGCGGTCGGTACGATCTGCCACGAAATTCCAAACTTATCTTGCAGCCACCCGCACTGCCGCTTCTCTCCGCTCTCGGATAATTTTTCCCAAAGCTCATCCACTTCCTCCTGATTTTCGCAATTCGCCACAAACGAAATGGCCGGCGTAAATTTGAATTGCGGCCCGCCATTCAGTGCGATGAAATCCTGCCGTTAATCTGAAACGTGGCGATCATTACGGCGCCCTTCGGTCCCGGGCCGTGGTCGCCGTAGCGATTCACCTTGCCAATTTTTGAATTCTTGAAAATGGAAACATAAAAGTTGGCCGCTTCTTCAGCCCTTCCGTCGAACCACAAAAATGGAGTAATTTTTTGCACGAAATCATCCTTTTTTCGCAACTATCGCGAGGTGTTGTTTTTCATGGGCCCGGCTTCGTGCAGCTGGCGCAGTTCGCATTCACCGTCTCCGGCAATTTTCAGAAAATGTTTCGTCAATTCGACGGCGTGCTCCCTGGAATCGGCTTGCAGGATCGCGAGCCCGCCAATCAATTCTTTTGTTTCGGTGAAGGGACCGTCCGTCACGACTACATTGCCCTTTGACCGGCTCACCCGGGCTCCTTTCGCGCTGGGCAAACATCCTTCCACGGCGAGCAGCCAGCCGGCCTTCATGCCTTCTTCAATCAACTTGCCCATCACGGCCATTTCCTCCGGCGTAGGGGGAAGCCCTGTCTCTACGGTTTTGTAAACACTTAGAAATCGCAATGTAATTCTCCTGAAATTTTATTTTTTGACCTGATTCGTTTCCATCCATCAGTAAGTCGAATGGCGTTCGGCAAAATCGACAGGCGACGCATCAGCTATTTCACATTGTTGGCAATCCCGCAATTTCCATCACCGGCCGAATCTCCACCGTCCCCCAGCGTCCCGCGGGAACTTTCTCGGCGATCCCGATAGCTTCGTCGAGGTCCCGTGCATCGATCAAAAAATAGCCGCCCAGTTGTTCGCGCGTTTCGGCGAAAGGCCCGTCGGTCACCACGCGCTTGTTATCCCGCACCCGCACGCTGGTCGCCGTGGATGTGGGATGCAGCGGACCGGCGGCCAGGTACTGACCCGTGTTGCTGAGCTGAACCGCGAACTGCGCGGACTCCTGGTAGCACCGTGCCCGCTCGCTCTCGCTGAGCCCGTTCTCATCCAGGTAAATCAGCAGCATATATTTCATTTCAGCCTCCCTGCGTAGATTAGTCGAATGGCATTTCCCCTGATCGACATCTATACCAAAAAATTATTACAATCGGCCATGGCTTCCCAACCGAGCGTAACCCTCGCTATTGAAGAAGTTTACCGTGCGGACTGGGGCAGAATCGTTGCCACCCTGATCCGTCTGTTTGGCGATTTTGATCTCGCCGAGGAATGTGCCCAGGAAGCCTTTACCGCGGCCGTGAACCAGTGGAGCGACGGCCGAATTCCCGAATCGCCCCGCGCATGGATCATCCAAACCGCAAAGCACAAGGCCATCGACCGCATCCGCCGCCGAGGCCTGTACGCTGAAAAGCTGGAGTCCTACGTAATTTCCGGCTTCGTGCGTGCCGCTGAAGAGCCGGATTATGACAACACCGAAATCGCGGACGACCGGCTCCGCCTGATTTTTACCTGCTGCCACCCCGCGCTTTCGCCCGAAGCGCAGATCGCCCTCACCTTACGCACCTTGTGCGGCTTGGAAACGGAGGAAATCGCGCGCGCGTTTCTCGTCTCGCCCACGACCATGGCGCAGCGGCTGGTCCGCGCCAAGAATAAAATTCACGAAGCCGGCATCCCCTATGTCGTTCCGGGTACCGGCGATATCGCCGCGCGGCAAGATGCCGTCTTAAAAGTGATCTATCTGGTTTTTAACGAGGGTTATGTCGCGACGAGTGGCGTGTCTCTGGTCAGAACCGATCTCTGCGTGGAAGCGATCCGACTCGGTCGCTTGGTCTTAGCCTTGATGGCGCCGCAACCTCCGCCGGAAGGGAAGGCATTGCTTGCGCTCATGCTGCTGCACGACGCGCGGCGCGAAGCCCGGTTAGACGCCGAGGGTGAAATCGTAATTTTGGAAGAACAGGATCGCTCTCTGTGGAATCGCGAGCAGATACGCGAAGCCTTGCTCCTGTTAAAGGATACGCCGCGCGAATCTCGCGGTCCCTTCGCTCTTCAAGCCGCCATCGTTGCCGAGCATTGTAAGGCTGAGCATCCGGATGATACGGACTGGGCCGAGATCGTTCAGCTCTATGCCCAATTGGAACGAGTGCAGCCGTCGCCAATCGTGTATTTGAATCGCGCCGTGGCCGTAGCCATGGCCGAAGGTCCGCGCGCAGGTCTCGCGATGATCGAACGCCTTGCCGTCTCGAACGATCTGGACTCCTATCACCTGCTGCACGCCGCGCGCGCCGACCTGCTGCGCCGCCTGAATTCCAACGTGGAAGCCGCAAAAAGTTACGAGCGTGCCCTTGCGCTGGTCACCAATGAAAGCGAGCGAAGGTTCCTAGAGCGCCGCCTCGACGAAGTGCAATCCACTGACGAGTAGCACAGCCACTCTTGGCGGTGTGCACTTTGCGAAACCCACACAGGCAAGAGTGCCTGTGCTACTCAAACGTGCCTCAAAGGATCTTTCCGCAGCCTGTTCAGCAGCCGGGGCACAAACTTCAAATTTTCTGTGCGCTCACCTTTTACTCCGCGCCCTCTGTGTTAATGCTTTTTCCCTTCAATTCACTCGAGACGCTCTGCTCCCCGCACCGCTCTGCAGCGCACCGCAGCCCATAGATTGCCACGGTCGCCTGTCGCCCATGAGGCGCCAGCCGATGCATGCCGTCCTTCCCGATTGTCTCTTCCTCAAACGTCGCCACGTACACCTTCCCATTCGCCACTGTTGGTGGAGTGAATTTTGCAAACAGCCCCAGCTGATCCTCGTCATCTCCCGTCCCTTCGCTGTTCCAAAGCTCCGGCTTAGACAAATCCGATGCGTCCAGAGCGCGAAGGACCCCGCGTACCACCGTATGATTTGCATTCTCGGCATAGGGCATCGCCACCCACAGTATGCCGCTTCCTTCCTCGCTGCCATTCGCGGAGATGGACATGAATCCGCCCGGCATCCACACGCTTGCTTTTCTTGCGGGGCCGGAATTATCGCCCAAGGAATTGGGAAACGGAGCGGACACGCACTGCGGAGCCGTCGGACAATCGCTGCTTTTCCGGTATGGCTTGTCGGATTCGAATCGCCACCCTTCGCTCGCGCCCGCGGCGGGCACCAGCCGGTATTGCTTCACCGGATCTTCTTCTCCGGTGAAGTAAACGTACATATGATCCGCTCGCGTCCACACAACCGGATTTCCATGCAAGCAGTAATAGTTGGGTGGCTGCGGAGCATGCGTAACCTGAAAAGATTGCAGAGAAGCCCCGTCGCCGCGCCCCATATGCTCGCGGTCGATCAGATAGGCCCGTCCTTCCTTTCCTCCAGTCACGAGCAAATGGGTATTAGGAATCAGCGCCGTTCCGCCCGAGCCCAGATCCACGTCATTGTTCTTCATGACGGCTTGATTGCGCGGCGTATACCAGTCTTTCACCCGAAACTTTCCCGCCGCGTCGAGGCTCGCCTTCACCACGCTATCGCCAAAGTCCGTCTTGGCATTATTCGTGCCATCCCCCGTCACGAAATAGACATTCCCAACTTCATCCGCGGCCGGCCCTTCTCCGGACATCCAGATGCCGGCGCGTCCCTCCCCGTCGTCTCCTTGGCCATTCGGAGTGCTGCAGAACACGCCTATCCTCTTTGGCGCCTTAGGATCCGAAACGTCGTAGGCCATCAGCCAGCCGTGATACGGGCCTTGGTCGCAATGTCCTCCGAACGCAACATACAATATGTTTCCATTCAGCAAGAGAGCCGCGCGATTCAATTCGTACATCGGATCGAATGAAATCACCTTGTTTTGACCCTTGCTGGTCGACCCAATGCCGGTACCCGCAACCTCGCCTCGAATATCCACCGCGGCGATCTGCTCCCCGGTCGAAAGATTCAATGCAAAGAGCTTATAAACATAGTTGCTTCCGCGCTTCGACTTAGCGGCAACGAAAACCGTTCCTTCCTTAGGCTCTCCTTCCTTGCTGCTGATTTGGATTGACGGCGTTCCTGTAATGCCGATCTTCGTCGTGAGGTCGCCGCAGGCAGGAGCGCCAATGCGCGCATAAAGTTCGCGGCTCTCGATAGGTTCGCCCAAAACCTTTGGCCCCGTGTGCCAGAGCATCGCTCGCGTAGAGGCTGCATCCGTATCATCGGCATCGAATGCGTACACGCTGTTATTCTCGGTGGCCACAATCACTATATTCGTAGGCGCTTCACGGCCCGTGACGTGTGCCCCGGAAACCACCAGAGGCTGCGCGTACACGTTGCCGTCCACGGCGCGCGATGCCAGCTTTCCAAAACGA
>DASRQU010000158.1:0-10666 GCA_035696345.1 Candidatus Acidiferrales bacterium | reverse complement strand
TGTGCCCTGGGCGCATACACAGATCGGCAGCGCCGGCAGCTTCACCGCAGGGGTCGCAGCCGCCTACGAGGCGATGATCCGCAAAGGCAAATACAAAGGCAAATTCCCGAACGTCATCTGCGAAGCCGGCGACGGCAGCGCGTCCGATATTGGGATCGGCTCTATCTCTGGCGCGCTGTATCGCAACCATGATTGCCTGATTATCTGCTATGACAACGAGCAGTACGCCAACACCGGCATTCAGGCTTCATCGCGCACGCCGTACGGCGGCATGACTACGTTCTCGCCTCCAGGTCCGAAAGTGCCGGAAGCGAAGACGCTGTTCCCCAAAGATCTCGCGCGCATGATGGCCGCGGGACACCCGCACTGCTACGTGGCCACGGCGAGCGTCGGCTATCCAATCGACCTGATGAACAAAGTTCGCAAGGGCTTGAACTTTAAGGGCGCTGCATTCCTGATGATCTACACGCCTTGCCAAAAAGGTTTCGTGTATGAGACGCCGCGCTCCATCGATCTCGGACGCCTCGTCGTCGAGTGCGGTCTCTATCCGATCTGGGAATGGGACAACAACAAGCGCGCCTACGATTACAGCTTCAAGCCGCAATCGATGCGCCCCGTTTCCGAATATTTAAAACTGCAGGGCCGCTTCGGACACTTGCACGCCGAGCACATCGCCACGCTGCAAAAGTTCGCGAACCAGCAATGGCAAATGATGGGCGTCGCGCTTCCGGAAGCCTTGATCAAGGCCACGGACGTAAAAAATCTTTCGAACATGGGCTCCGCCGAAGCGGCGGCATCCCTCGCGGAGACTGTATGAGCAACAGCACCTCGTCCAACGCACCGGCAGTACAGCAGGAAGCGTACATCGTTAGCGAAGGTAAGAAGCGCGGC
This sequence comes from Candidatus Acidiferrales bacterium, assembly GCA_035696345.1. Lineage (GTDB taxonomy): Bacteria > Acidobacteriota > Terriglobia > Acidiferrales > UBA7541 > Palsa-360. Next base: position 9,775 of record DASRQU010000158.1, on the reverse strand, counting down.
TCGACCCGCGAAGTTCGCGACGAAGCAGCGTTTGACCGCTACTACACTGTCGTAAAAGTGCATGCCGGCGACGCGAATCTCACCGATAACTGGCACACAAACGAAGTGCTGAGCCACGCAAAAAACAATTTCGAGGGCTACACCTTCGTGATGCGCACGCTCGAAGCGTGGGGTGCGATGATTCAGAACGATCACCGCGCGTATTACACCGCGGGCGGCCGAGTGTGGACGCTGGACCTCGAACCGGCCGACGGCAAGAAGCCCCGGTTGCCCGGCGATCACGGAACGAAGAAGTAACCGTCGTTGCCGCGCATTGTGCTCATTGACGACACGCCGGAGATCGCGCAGCTGCTGTCCTATTCTCTTCGGGATCACGGCTTCGAAGTCTTCGCTTCCGGATTTACCGACTCGATCAATGAACTGGTGGCGGAACAAAAGGCCGACGCGCTCGTTCTGGATTGCTCCGTATATAACATGAGCGAAACACTTTTTGACACCGTGCGTTATGAGGCGGCCACCGTTCAGCTTCCCATTGTCATCATCAGTGACACTCCGGAGGAGGCCGACAAAAGCTTGCGCAAGCGCGTTGCAAAAAACGTAATGTTAATTCCCAAGCCATTCACCGGCTCGCATATCGCGCGAGCACTAAAAGAATTGCTCGGCATTAAGTAGCACAGGCTTCAGCCTGTGGAATTTAGTCCTTGCGAGCGCTAACCCCCGCAGGCTGAAGCCCTCGCCCCGTAAAAGAGAAGAGAAAAAATGGCTTCGTGGAGCATGGATAACTGGCGTTACGTCGAACGCCAGGCCGTCACCGACCCGAAAGGCGCGCAGTGGTCCATCGCGCTCATGGATATTCTCGGGCAGGAAGGCGATCCCGAGATGCCCAACAAACTGCAGGAATTGCAATATTCATCAGGTAGATTTTTTACTCTGGTGTATTCCGCAAGCGGCAGCGTGGTCTGGGAACGCGGCTACGGCAATTTGCTCGAAGCGACGAAAGCCTATGAGCGACTGATCGTTGATGTTATGGACGGAGTCGTCGACCCCACGCAGCCCACCTTCCGCGAAGATTTGGAAGATTAGCCGTTCTCGAAAATTCTTAATAAAATCTTCGCTTAGTGAATCGCAACGCCCACGTTTTTCTCGGCATCGTTTACTTCCTGGGAACGCCAATCTCCTGATTGGCGTTTTCCATTCGCCAATACGGAGATTGGCGTTCCCAGGAAGCAGACCATCACATTCGAAATCATTGCGCTTTAAACAAATCCGGCAAACCATCGACGGCGCGGCCCATGGCGCGCGCCAGATTTAGCTTGGCGACGTTGTAGGCAAACACGCTGTTGATGTAATCGAACTGCGCGATCGTCACTTGTTCCTGGGCCTGCACAAACAAAACGTTATCGATCACGCCAGCCTCTACCTTTTGGTGCGTCAAGTCGAGAGCTTCTTTCGTGACTTGCACGTTGCGCTGCGACACCTCCACTTGGCTAGATGAGGCCTGCCAGTCGAGATACGCGCTGCGCACATCGCTCTCGATCTGTCCTTTTAAATCTTCATACTCGGCGCGCCGTTCCGACAGCGCTGCGTCGGCCTGCTCGATGTCGCCCTCGGCCCGGCCCCCCTGCCAGATGGGAATTTTCAGACTGGCAGTTGCGGTGTAAGTAGTTTGGAGTTGGCCGGGGTTCACGCCGATGCCGCCGTAGTCGGCCGTGACGCCAAGCGAGGGATAGCGCTCCGCACGCGCGGCCGCGTGGGAACGTTCTGCGGCGTGCATTTGAGCGTCGGCCGCCTTCAGATCTGCGCGCTGCTGAAACGCTTGCGCTAACGCGGTTTCCATGGTCAATGCTTCCGACGGCGCGAACGGCACGTCATCCGTGAGTTCGTATTGATCGTTCGGCGGCAGGCCGATCATGCGCGCAAGGTTTATTTTCTGCTTGGCGAGATCATTTTTGAGCGAAAGCAATCGCTGCTGATGCGTCAGAGCCTGAACTTCGTTTTTATCCGCGTCAATTTTTGCGATTAGGCCCTGTCCGAATTGCTGCTTACTCTGATCGAAGACGGCGTTGGCGCTGTCCAACTGCGATTGTTCCGAGTCCACTTTTGCTTTCGCGGCAATCGTCTGCAGGTACGCGCCGCCCACGGCTACGACGATCAGTTCACGCGCGTCCTGGGCTGAATAACGATTCGCTTTGGCGACATCGCTTGCCGAGCGGAAATTGTTGATGGCCGCTAGATCGAAAACATTTTGCGAAAGATGCGCGCGCAAATCCATGAAGTTGAATGGGCCGATCACCGCGGGAATTGCAAACCCAGGAAAGTTAAATCGAAAACCTTCCGCGCGTAGGTCCGTCGTTTGCACATTTTCGGTGACCGTGCCATTTACGTTTGGCATCAACCCGCTGAGCGCCACTTTGCGCTGTCCTTCCGCTTGCCGCATCGTTTGCGTTGCGCCGGATTCGCCAAGGTTAAATGAAAGCCCGCGCTGAATTGCTTCCTTAAATCCAAGTTTGCCGTTGAACGGCATTTTCGCCGTGCCGGGAGTGCTTCCTGCGTAGTTGCCCTGCACGTTCACGCTTGGACTGAGCGTGTTCACTGTGGCTGTCGTGCTAGGCGCAGGTGCTTCCGAAGTTTTTACGGCGCCGCCGGATTGTGCCGTGCGCCCGGAAAGCGGCAGCTGAATGGCTTGCGTGCCCTGGGAAGGTCCGGAAGGCGCGCCAAGTTGGGCGAACACAGGCGCGGCAAATAATAGCGTGACCGCAACAATCGGCCACAGGGCTCCAAATTCATTGCGATCACGAATTGAGAATGATCTTCGGGGAATTCGAAAGTCGAATTTATTGCGCATAATGCTCCCTAACTTCTTTTCTAAACACAAAGTAAATCGACCGGCTCTCAATCGCGGCGGCATCTTGCCGGCGGTTTTTCTGTAGCAACGACGTTGACAAAAAACACCGGCGAGACCGCGGCGCCACAAAAACTCGCCTTAACTGAGCTGCTTCCGGAAGCGCCAGATGCTCAGCGAAACAAGCGCGATGGTGAACGCCAGCAGGGCCAGAAAATTTGGCCACAGCGTATCGATCCCGCTTCCTTTGAGCATCGCTCCGCGCGAAATCATTCCGAAATGTTGAATGGGATTGAATTGTGCGAGAGGCTGCAGCCATTTCGGCATCGCTTCGACCGGTGTGAATGCGCCGGAAAGGGAAGTCAGCGGCGGATTCACAAAAAATAAAGTGAGCTGCGCCTGCCGCGCTGATTTGGTGAACGTAGCGATAAATGTGCCGATGCTGATGCCGCACAAGAGGCAAAGCGCCGCCGCTGCGGCCACCAATAAAATATTTCTTCGAAACGGAATGCCAAACACGATGCGCATAATTGCCAGCGCCATCATGCCCATCATGCAAAGCAGCACGAAGAGCGGAAAAAGCTTGGCCACAATAATTTGAGTGGTGGAAGCCGGAGACATAAGCAATTGTTCCAGCGTGCCGGCTTCGCGCTCCTTCACAATCGCGGCCGCGGAAATCAACGAACCGTTCAAAATCAGCAGCACGCCTAGAATTCCGGTGACGATGAACCATGTGGGCTCGAGGCCAGGATTATAGAGATAGGCCGGGTGAATTAAAACTGATCCGGAATGACTGACTTCCGCCGTCGAAATTGGCTGAAATTTCGTGTGGATGCCTTCGCCGCCGAGTGTCTGGTTGTAGGATGCGATCACTCCCTGCGCGTAGCCCTGTCCAATCGTCGCGGTATTGGAATTCATCGCGTTCAACAAGACCTGCACAGTGGCGGGCTGGCCACGTTGCAAATTGCGCGCGTAATCATAGGGAATCACGAGGCCAGCATCCAGATTTCCGCTAGCAATCTTTTTGGTCATTTCGTTGATGTCGAAATATGTACCGCCGCGTAGGAAACTTTTGCTTTCCGTCATCGCCGCAACCAGTTCGCGGCTCTCCGGCGTCCTACTGTCATCCACCACGCCCATGCGCAGATTGCTGACGGTGGCGTTCAACGCGAATCCAAACACGAGAAGCTGCAGCGTGGGAGGAAGAATCAGGGACATGGCGAGACGACGGTCCCGCAAAATCTGGCGAAATTCCTTGCGGATCAGCGCCAGCATCCGATATCCGAAAAATGCTCGAAGTCTATTCATGGCTTAGTCCTTCAACTGCATCCGCCGCATGTTGCGCCACGCGATGGTGTAAAAAACGGCGCCGATAACCGCGATCACCAGAACTTTTGACCACACCGAGGGCCAACCGCCGCCCGCAAGCAGCGCGTCGCGCACAATTTCAATGTAGTACCGGCCCCAGACGAAATTAGAAATCCAACGAATGCCAGCCGGAATATTTTCGACTGGGAAGAGCAGACCCGAGAGCATGTACACAAGTAGAAATCCGGTGAGCGCGACGGCCTGCATGGCCGCCACCTGGCTGGGAATGGCGGCGCCAATCATGTTTCCAAACGTCGTGACCACAAACATGTACAAAATCGTGGCGACAATAAACGGCGTGGGATCTCCGGCAAATCGCAGCCCGAACCCCATAAATAAGAGCATCATCAGCACGATGGCTTCCCCGGTGGCCACGATCATGAACGCGAATATTTTTCCGAGCAGAAATTCGTGCGCGGAAATATTCGATACGTACACTTGCAGGATGGTTTTCTGTTCGCCTTCCTTGGACATCGCCAGCGTGGCCAGCAGCGGCGGGAAAAGCGACATGGCCAGCACGTAAATGCCAGGACCATAAAATTTCTGCGAAGAGCGGCTCGGGTTGTACCACAAGCGAATCGCCGCATTTACAGGCTGCGGTTGCGTCGCCCCCGCATTTTCCGCGTTGTAGGCGCGAACGATCTGCGCGGCGTCTCCGGAAATAATTTGCGCGGTATTTCCATCCGAAGCGTCAACCAGAATTTGCACCGTTGCGTTTTGGCCGCGCGCAATCATGCGCCCATAATTTTCCGGAATGATCAAAGCGCCGCGCGCCTTGTTTGAAGCGAACGCTTCTTCCGGCTGCCGGTCCGTGGGCCACGAGGCCACGTGAAAACTGAGCGACTGGCGAAACGCATCAACCAGTTTTTGGGAAGCTTGCGATTGATCGAGGTCTTGCACAATGATAGGAAGGTCTTTCACGGTCAGCGAAATCGCGGTGGTCTGAAGCAAGAGCAGCACGACCGGAAGCAGCAGCGCCAGCGCCACGGCCAGGCGGTCGCGGAGAAGCTGTATCAGTTCTTTTCGTGCCTGCGCAATAATCCGCCTCATAATTTGTTTCCTTTACTCTTCCGATCCGATCTTGCCATGCTCGCGAGCCTTCTCCACCACGCTGATAAAAACGTCTTCCAGCGAAAAGCGGCCTTCGCGCGCGTCAATTACGCGGATGCCCCCCGCCTCGAGCCGCTGCCTGTTCTCACGAATCCCCGTTTCCACGTCACTGTCCACAATGATGTGCAGACGATTACCGAATAGAGCGACGCGCCAGTGCTGCGTTTCGTTTTTCAACAAATCAGCCGCGCGCTGCGGTTGGTCGACCAGAAATTCCAGCAGGTTGCCTTCCTGCCGGGTCTTAATTTCGCTCGGCGAGCCTTCCACGAGCAGTTCGCCCGCAACCATGAATCCCAAGCGATTGCACTGTTCCGCTTCCTCCAGGTAATGCGTGGTAACCAACACCGCGGTCCCCGCGTCGGCCAAGTGATTGATCATCATCCAAAATGCGCGCCGAGCCAGGGGATCGACGCCGGAAGTCGGCTCATCCAGGAAAACAATTCCCGGCTCATGCATGATCGCGCTGCCAAACGCCACCCGCTGTTTCCATCCGCCGGGCAAACTTCCCGTGATGAGCTGTTCCTTGCCTTCCAGGCCGGAAAAATTCATCACCCAGCGCTCTTTTTCTTTCAGCTCTTCGGCGGGAACGCCGTAAACGCCGCCAAAAAAATCCAAATTTTCGCCGATGGAAAGATCGTCATAGAGCGAAAACTTCTGTGACATATAGCCGATCTGCTGACGAATGTCCGTGGAGCGAAATGCGCCGCGCTCACCCGCCAGTTGCATGTTCCCTGTGGAAGCTTCGAGCAATCCGCAAAGCATTTTGATCGTGGTCGTTTTTCCGGCGCCATTTGCGCCCAGCAATCCGTAAATTTCCCCATAGCGCACTTGCAGGCTTACATCGTGCACGGCCGTGAATGAGCCAAACTGTTTCGTAATGTGTTCCGCGCCGATCGCGATCTGCCCACGTTTCGACTTGTGATCATGGCGCGAAGGAAAAGGCGTGTCTGGCATTTCTCCGCCGAGCGAACGAAGCGTCGCGACAAAGGTGTTTTCAAGCGTGGGATCATCCACCACTACGCTGTCGATCGCAATTCCCTCCGCGCGCATGGTTTCTTCGATTTGTTGTTTGGCTGCATCGGGGGAGTGCGAGAGCAGGTCGAGGCGGTCGCCAAACCGCTGCACGTCGAAGATGGCTCCCTCGCGCTCAGAAACATTTCGCATAGCACGCAGTGCTTTGCGCAGATCCGGCGAACGCAGTTCCAGGCGTTTCGCATGCAAACTCTCGCGGAATTCATCCGGCGTTCCCACCTGCTGAATTTCGCCGAGATGGATTAACGCGATGCGATTGCAGCGTTCTGCCTCGTCCAAATACGGAGTGGCCACGAGAACGGTGAGGCCTTGACCGGCCAGATGCGCGAGCGTGTCCCAGAATTCGCGCCGGGAAACGGGATCGACTCCTGTTGTCGGCTCGTCCAGCAGTAACACATCAGGTTCGGAAACAAGCGCGCATACGAGCGCCAGCTTCTGCTTCATGCCGCCGCTCAATTGCGCCGCGAGTCGCCCCGAGAAACGGTCCATGTCGAACATCTTTAAGTAGCGGCCGCCGCGCTCGCTGATTTCCTGTGGCGGCACGTGACGCAGGTCGCCGATGTAGCGAATGTTTTCCAGCACGGTCAAATCAGGATAAAGGCTGAACGTTTGCGTAAGGTATCCAGTGTGAGAGCGGGCCTCGCGAGCGGGCCTTCCAAAAATTTCGGCAGTGCCGCCGCTAGCTTCCATAACCCCCGCCAAGATTTGAAATGTGGTTGTCTTGCCCGCACCGTCCGCGCCAATCAGGCCAAAAATTTCTCCGCGCTTCACGTCGAAGGAAATTCCGCGAACTGCTTCCAGCGATCCGTAATGTTTTTTCAGGCCGCGAATATCGATGGCAATATCCGAAGGTTCAGCCGGGCGCGCAGGGAGATTTTCTCGGTCTGGTGCGGCGGTGCTCATTGCGCGGCCCGTTTATGCGGCGGCCACGCATTGCCACTCGTCAGTATCTCTCCGTCCGCGGGCATCCCCGGCTTTGCATATCCGATTCCTTGCGTCAGCTGGACTTTCACGCCGACCACTTGTTTCACGCGATCGTCGCGGAAATATGTATTTTCAGGAGTGAACGTCGCCTGCGGATCGATGCGCAGCACATAACCGTCGAGAGATTGTTTGGTATTCGAGTCCAGAAAAATGTGCGCCGGCTGACCTATTTTTACTTTGCCGATGTCGCCTTCCGGAACAAATCCACGGAGATAAACTTTAGAAAGATCAAGAAGAGTGACAATAGCGGTCCCGGCTTGCACGACTTCGCCAGGTTCCGCCGCGCGTGTGAGCACCGTTCCGGAAAATGGCGCGACCACGGTTAAGTCGCTGCGATCCGCCTGCGCCTGTGCGAGCGTTGCCTGGGCCTGGGCGGTTTGCGCTTTAGCTGCGGCGATGGTGGATTGCTGCTGCGCAATTTGTGCTTGCGTCGAAGAGACTTGGGCCCTTCGAATCCCAGGAGTTTCCAGATTGGCCTGCGCGGTGGTCAGCGCTCCGCGAGCCGCCTCTACTTTGCGTTGGGTCGAAGCTACCTGCGCGGCCTGCTGGTCCGCTTGTACCTCGGCCTGCAATCCCTGGAGCTGCGAGGCGGCGCCGGTTTTACTTAGCCGAGCGTATGCATCGCGATTAAATTCCGCGAGGCGCAACGCCGCTTGCTGCTGCACGAGATCCGCTTCCGCGGCCGTCAAGTCCGCTTGTGCCTGCCGCACGCGTCCTTCTGCGTCCATTGTCGATTGCCCGGTTTGCAATTGATTCTGCGTCAACTGCTCTTGCAGCACGGCGATTTGATCGCGCGCGCCCTGCAATTTAGCCTGCGAATCCAGGAGGGCGGCTTTCGCCTGATCCTCTTTCGCGCGTACCTGCGCATCGTCGAGCCGCGCGATCACCTGGCCGGCGGTTACTGTGTCGCCTTCGCGGACGGTGATTTCGAGGATTTTTCCGCTCGTTTTGGGCGCTACAGCCGAATCATCCCCTTCAATGCGTCCGCTGAGAGCGACAATACTGGCCGGAAGTTTCGGCGCGGCGAAAAATATTTCCCAAATCACGACTGCCGCGATAATCACGCCCACAATGATCAAGATTCGCTTCACGCGCGGTCGCGATTCTTTGTTTTCTTCGGGCGGCGCGCCAGCTCTCGGAGGAGGCGGAGGAGTGCGCTGCTCCGTATTCGGCGGCGCTTGCGTGACCGTGCTATTTTTGGTTTCATCCATGGCTTTTGCCCTGTCCCACTTTCTTCAAATACGCGAGCGAAAAATCCGCGATGTGGTCCGCAATACGGTCAAGTTGGTTTGGCGTGAGTTTCAGTTCCGGCTGTAAATGCGCCAGCACGGGCCGCGAAAATGTGTAAAACAAAATTTGTCCCACGATGCTATTTACGGAAAGCCGCGTCGTTTCATGGTCCGGCGGCAAACCGATTACTCGCCCCACCGCTGCTTTCATGCGGTCGTAAATCGGCCGCATGCCTTCATCTACCACGCGCTGCATCGCACCCGTCGGTTGCGAACATTCATGCATCACGAGGCGAATATGCCAGTCCGGGCGCTCTTCCCGGCACATGCTCATGAGTCGCGCCCGAATCACGCCGCGAATCGTATCTTCGGGCGAAAGGCTGGAATCCAGCGCGGCATTCATCGTCGCCGTTTTCGCAGCACGCACGGAATGGCGGAGCACCTCCGTGTACAGCCCCATTTTGTCGCCGAAGGTGTAGTTCACCGCAGCCACGTTGGCTCCCGCGCGCTTGCAAATTTCGCGAATCGTGGTCGCTCTAAACCCGCGCTCGGCAAACACGTGTCCCGCCGCGTCGATAAGTTTGTCTCTGGTAAGCTCAGGCGCTTTTTTGGCAGACCGCCTGCCGGCGAGGGGGGCTTTGCGAAGAGAGGCAGTGCGCAGCATAACAAACACATGTTTAAAACAGATGTTTGAATGTGTCAAGCGGGAATGTAGAGTGGCAAAATCACGCCCTGCCGCGAAATTTCGCCCCCCTGTCACCCCCGCGATCTAAACTTTAGATCTAAAGCGATCCTCCGCTAGGCGCATTCGCCCCCAGATGCTAAAATTGGCGCAGCCAATTTGTTCGTTAGGCCCGTAGCTCAGTTGGTTAGAGCGCTACCTTGACACGGTAGAGGTCTGCGGTTCGAGTCCGCACGGGCCTACCATTCTTATCAACCACTTAGAGAGTTTTCTTCGGAATCTGACAGAAACTTCACCTGTAATTCTTCACCTGTAAAATGGTGTTTTTGGAAAATCGGAACCGCCCGCGTGTGTCGAGTTTCCGCAAACGCGGGTACTAAGATTGCGTCAGCTGTTCGCAGGCGTTGGCACCGGAACTTTGGAACTTGGAGCGAGGCATCTACCCTAGTTTGAAATATCTCCCACAATCGCGCAGTGAGATTTTGCGAATCCAATAAAGAGCTTGACACTTGTTAAATTTTCCCTTAG
>DASRQU010000157.1:0-4415 GCA_035696345.1 Candidatus Acidiferrales bacterium | reverse complement strand
TGACCGATTACGGTTACCGGAATTTCTTCGATTGCGGCTGGAAGGCGGGCTGCGAACTTCTTGGGCACGGTGAAGAGCAACTCATAATCCTCGCCGCCGTGCAGCGCGAGGTCCAGCGAGCGAAGTTTTAACCTACGCAATTCCGGTGGGACATGCACCGCTGGAATTTTTTCCGCCATTACCCGTGCGCCGACCCCGCTAGCATGGCAGATGTGGCTCAAGTCCGTGGAAAGGCCGTCCGAAGTATCGATCATGGACGTAGCCAGGCTATGAAAAGCGAGCCATTCGCCCAGCGCCAACCTGGGCTGAGGGTGAAAATGTTTTTTTACCAGCTTGGGCCAGCGCCGCTGGTTGCGCGCCTCGCGCAAAATCAGGCGCAGTCCCAGCTCCGCTTCTCCCAGCCTGCCGCTGACGCAGAGCAAGTCTCCCGGCTTGGCCCCGGAACGCAGGACGGCCCGCCCACGTTTCACTTCACCGAAAACCGTGAGAGCGATGACGACCTCACGAGACCTGGTCGTATCACCCCCCGCCAGGACCAAGCCAAACTCGCGTGCGGCGTGTGACATGCCCCGTGTGAACCGATCGAACCATTGGCCCGAGCAGGACTTGGGAAGCCCCAGCGTCAGAAAAAAATAGCGAGGCAGAGCGCCCATCGCCGCGACGTCACTCGTTGCCCGAGCCAGCGCCTTGTAGCCGACCGCGGCAGCTTCGTGGACCTCCCTGAGAAAATGTACATTTTCAAGAAAGGCGTCCGTCGTCACCACGCACTCGTAGCCCGGCGCTGGGCGCAGCACTGCGGCGTCATCCCCAATACCCACGCGCAACCATTCCCTCCGCGCCGCATCCTTTACTATAGGGGTGCTGGGACGGGAGGCGAAGCGTTTGCGGATCGATTCGATCAGGCGACTTTCACTGGCCATCAGTACAGTTGCCTAAACCGCTTCGCGTGTGGTTTCATATGGACATTCTAGAGTATGAATTTGGCATGCGCTATGGGCGGGGTGATTTTGACGCCGCCTGGATTAAAATTTCGAATGCCTGGACTGGGGAATTAAAAGGTTGACTCTGTATCAGAGTGAAACTAGACTTGAATTGGGTCTAAGTTTCGAACCAAAACTCCCGGTTCAAACAAATTTACGAAAAGCAGGAACTGCTTAGGGGATGAGCAGCTCCGGCTCCCACGAAAATTTATTGCACTAGCAAAGCAAGCGACATTTGAGAGATTTCATACGATGAAACCCGAAGCGTATACATTTTTTGTGGCATCAAGCCGGAAGGGAAGCCTTCGCAAGATCACCGTTCCCGGCTATGTGCTGCATTTAGTTGCCATTCTGGCCGTCGTCGGCGGAGTAACGGTAGTTGCCGCAGCCGGCTCCTATACCCGGATGCTGTGGAAGGTGGGTAATTACAATGCGCTGCGACGCCAACAGGATACGCTAAAGCACAATTACGAAAAGTTGGAATCGAGCGTTCAGAATACCAATGAGCGCATGAATTCCTTGCAATCGCTGGCCACCGAAGTAGCCATGACCTACGGCTTTATGCGATTCCGGCAGAGCCCGTTTGCGTTGGCTGAAGTGCAGCCTGCGTCCAGTACCGGTTTCGATCAGTCGATTGAGCAATTCAATTTTCTGCAGAAAAACGTAGCGCAGGCGACACTGCCCGCTGGCAGTCTGCAGCTGGTCGCTTCTACGGGTTTGGGCGATCTGAGCTCGACTCCTTCTCTGTGGCCTGTGATCGGCCACCTGACGGGTAGCTTCGGCGAGCGAATGGATCCGTTCAGCGGTGAAGGCGCATTCCATACGGGCGTGGATATTTCTTCACAGTACGGGGACGCGGTTCGCGCTTCGGCTGACGGAGTTGTGGAACAAGCAGACGAACGCTCCGGCTATGGGCGCCTGGTGATCGTCGATCATGGGTTCGGAGTGCGCACCTATTACGGGCATCTTTCCAGCTTCAACGTGATCGCCGGACAGCAAATTCACCGCGGCGACACGATTGGTAATGTGGGCGTCAGCGGCCGTTCGACCGGGCCGCACGTGCATTACGAGGTGCGAATTAACGGAGCGCCGGTGAATCCGATGCGCTACCTGCGCCAGGCGTCCGCCGCCGATTAATTTTTTGCGTTTGGTTTGTCACGCACGAAATTCTGGTTTCCTTCCTTAAATCGAATTTCCCGACCACGCATTTAAATTGGAATCAAAAGCAGCAGGTCGGTTTTCGTAGCGCCGGCATCCCGCCGGCAGTTTCACTTTCAGGTTTCAAGTAGGGAACGGAGAACTACGGTTGAGGCTTTGCGGGGCCGCTCAACTTCCACACGTCGGGCGTGACTTCCACCAGGATGCGGACACGTTCCGCAGCCTGCGTGACGTCGGCACCGGCCAACATATTTTCGAGCACGGCCAAGGTGGCGGGATCCATCGACTGCTTATTTTTTTGACCCTCGAGCCCGGCGCGGCCGAACATGCGCATCAGCTCGAGCGCGGTTTTCACCTGCGCGGCGTCGGAAGCGTTGTCGCATTCGCCTTCAAGAGAGACGCGCAGATTGTCTCCCTCGGGCCGCGCGGCGACCGTAAGCCACTGCACGGATCGTGCTAACGTCAAAAATTGCGCGCCGCCTGGGGCGCCCGCACCGGCATTATCCGGAATGGAAGGGACGTGGGTGATTACAAATACGGCCGCGCCGTCCAATCGTAAGGCGCGTTCGCGAACCGGGTCGCCGGCCGCATCGGCATGATTTTCAAAAACTGGTGCGATGCTCGAACCGGCGACGAGCGCGATGCGGCGGTCGCCCAGAAATGTAATGGCGTTCGTGGTCTTGGCATCGTTGCCTGGGAATAGGAAAACTTCGCGGCCCTGCTGGTGATCCAGCTTTCCTTTGCGCATCGCGTAGTCGTGAATTTTCGCGCGGTCAAAGTTGCCTTCGGCAATGGCTATGCTTCTTCGGGGTCCGTTCGGCGAATCCGGAGGCCAGGACGCGACGACGACGCGTTCCAGATCTTTTTCAAAATCAAATCCCGTCGAACGCATGAAGTCTGAGTAGTCCTGATTGGGTATGGCGATGGGGCCTTTGTCAGGCCTGCGCTGGTAGAAGGAAGATGCGCGAATGGCGGCAAGGTCGATATAAGCCAGTGTGGGTGCGCCGGCAGGCAGAGCGGAGAAAAGTTCTGGAACGGGCGAGGCATGCGCGGTCGCCCCGTGTCTGAAAATTCCAAACGTCATGAGGGCGACGCCAATAGCGCAAACCGCGACAGCGGCGGACACAAAGAAAGTTTTTCTCGAGCGCTGCATGGCGCCTCCTTGCAGTGGCAATTCTCTCATTCTAGCGGGCGCGACGCCATCTTCATACCGCAACGAGTTGAGCGCAGGGCACTCCGGCTTTGTCGCGGCACGCCTTTCGAAGTAATGGAGTCAAGCGCGTCAAAAAGATTTCTTTTGTCCCGCGGGTGTAAAGGTGTAGAATAACTTTTCCAGCACGGACTTGAGGATCGGATGCGGGTGTGGGCCCTGAAGTGGGCTCATAAGCATTGGGTCGAGCTTTGCACAGGTTCTCCACAGGAGGCCATTGCAATTCCAGTTCCCTTTTGATATATTTTCTCGGTTTGCGCCGTGCTGGCGTAGCTCAGTTGGTAGAGCATCTGATTTGTAATCAGAGGGTCGGGGGTTCAAGTCCCTCCGCCAGCTCTGCCAAAATATTTTTGAGTCAGGGGAAAATTCCTAAAAGATCGCGGTAGATTGGGTTTCTGCGTCGCGAAGAATGTGAAAGTGTCTTTTGTCTTTGCAAACTTCGCGCATGCTGTGCGACCTTCTTTGCCTAATTCCCCCCGCGCGGACGGGTGGGTGAGTGGCTAAAACCAGCAGACTGTAAATCTGCCGCTCCTTGCGGGCTACGGAGGTTCGAATCCTCCCCCGTCCACCATCTGGTCGACCGCCGGAAATGACCTGAACCGCAAGTCCGGTATTGGCGGAGTAGTAATTAAGTTTGATTAAGAATTATCTGGGTCGATTAAGAATTTGTTGTGCGCTGCATGCAGCAAACAGAGCTCGCCTGGGTAGCTCAGTTGGTAGAGCGCGTCCTTGGTAAGGACGAGGTCACCGGTTCAATCCCGGTCCCAGGCTCCAGAGGTCGTTTGGTTTTTTGGCAGGCAGGGCGGGGGTAACTCAACGGTAGAGTCTCGCTCTTCCAAGGCGATGGTTGCCGGTTCAAATCCGGTCCCCCGCTCCAACGATTCAGCGAAGGCTCCGGGTGAGCCCGCTCTTACGAGGGTCCGCAACGATGGCGAAGGAAAAATTTGAGCGCAATAAGCCGCACCTGAATATCGGGACGATCGGGCACATCGATCACGGCAAAACGACGTTGACGGCAGCGATTACGAAGGTGCTGTCGAAGCACAACCCGAAGGTGGCCTTTCGCG
>DASRQU010000156.1:0-8253 GCA_035696345.1 Candidatus Acidiferrales bacterium | reverse complement strand
AGCTCATGGAATCTCTTGAAGGAAAGATTTCGATCTACTACGGAGATACCAAACTCCTCCATTCCAGTGGAGATATTCACCCAGCGGGGTGACATTTTCATCGGGCCGTTAGGGTGACATTTTTATGTTGCTACAACAGGGCCTCGTTTTCGCGCAATAAAACCGGTTTACCTTTGTCGTAGAGGCTCCCCGGCTTTGGGCGGCAGGTTTTTTCTGGCGTGGCGTGAGTCGGAGTTTGGACGATTCTGGGGAGCAATCTTGCATGGCTCAGCAATGCCCACTCTGTCCCAAAGTGCATGGGACAGAGCGGGCTCTACGAAAATCGGGGTCACCATTATATTCGTAGCGGCCGAAATGTTTTGGTCGGCCAGGTTTTGCTGGTGCTTGATTTCTGGAGGCCGTGTTACGCTAACCAAATAAAAATAAAACGCGCGTCAACACGCCGCAAGTAAGGCGCGAGGATATGCCCGCACGACTGCGGATTACGGGGAGCTTCTAAACATGATTCGTAAACGGAAAACTAAAAACCATTTACCGCAATTTTATTTTGGGATCGCGCTGGCGGCGCTGGCGCTCCTCGCGCTGCCCGCCGTGTGGGCGCAATATCCGCTGCGATACCCGACGAACGCGCAGATCAAGAAGGACGGCACCGCGATTCTGATTGAGGATTACGCAGAGCCGCCCCTTTCGAGCACGCTCGGCGAGAACGCCTATCCTGTTCCCATTGACTATCACGGGCAGCTGAGCCGCATCAACTCCATGCGCTCGGAGCCTCCCAACGCGCCGCTCGCGTCGACACGATTTTTCGTCACGGACATGAACAGCACGCTCTACATCCTCGACAAGGCGACGAAAAAATTCACGCCTTACATCACCTTCGCTCAAATTTTTCCCAGGTACAGCGCAGATCGCCTGCCGGATGGCGTGGGCGCGATTGCGTTCGATCCGAATTATGCAAAAAATGGCAAGTTTTATACCGTGCATACCGAAGATCCAGCGAAGACGGGACCTGTACAGCCCACGAACGCGCACATGCCGAGCCTGAACCTCGCTGGATACACTCCCACGCCGGTGATAAAGCCGCCGGTGGGTGAGTATCAGAATGAATCCGTCCTCATTGAATGGACGGATACGAACATAAATAATTCCACGTTCGAAGGAACGGCGAGAGAAATCCTGCGCGTCGGCCTCAGCACTGTTATTCACCCGATGGGCGATATCGTGTTCGATCCTCTGGCCAGGCCCGGCAGCGCGAATTATGGAAATCTCTATGTCTCGATAGGCGATGGTGGATCGGGGGAAACGCCGGGAGCGATCCAGATCATTCCGCAGTCGCTGAACGCGATGGCCGGCAAAATACTGCGGATTACTCCAGACCTGACGCTGCGGCCAAAAGATCAGCTCAGCGAAAATGGCCGCTACCGCATCCCCAGCACGGGGCCGGACCCGAACCCGTTTCTATCCGTGGCTGGCGCGAGGCCGGAAATTTTCGCGTACGGTTTCCGCAATCCGCACCGCCTAGATTGGGATCCAATAAGCAAACTGTTGCTGGCCAACGAAATTGGCCTGCATTTATGGGAGGAGGTGGACATCGTCACAAAGGGCGCGAATTACGGCTATTCGCAGCGCGAAGGAAACGAGGTGCTGATCGTTCCGGGCGGCGGCAAAACTGGAACGCTGATGAGTCCCGAAGTTCCGTTCCCGCAACCGGATCTGCTTACTGTTCAGGGGCTGGAAAAACCAGTCGCTCCAGTTTATCCCGTCGCGGTCTACAGCCATCAGGAAGGCGACGCCATTGGCAGCGGATTTGTGTATCGCGGCAAACGAATGCCGCAAATGGTGGGGAAGTATATTTTTACGGACCTTAGCACGGGGCGAATTTTCTATACCGATCTGAATGAAATGATTGCTTCGCACAGCGAGCGCGGCAAGCAGGCAGCAATTCACGAAATTCAGGTGATGTACAAGAATCCGTTTGACGCAAATGAGAAAGCTCCGGTGAAGCGTCGCATGTATGACATCGTGGCGGACCGGTTCGCGCACAAGGACGGTGTCGCCGATCCCGTGACTCATCAAGGCGTCTTGCCGGGCGGCGCCGCAACCCCGGGCGGCTGGCGGGGGAAGGTATATGTTCAGCCCAAAAACGATCCATACGGAGTTCCGTACGGCGGCGGGAGAGCGGACGTACGACTCTCGATGGGCGGCGATGGCGAACTTTACCTGATGAGTAAGAGCGATGGGATGATTCGAATCCTGGCGTCGGTTGTTACGCCTCCTCCGACCGTGGCGGCCTCGAAATAACTACACGCGACTGAATGGGGCAAGCGATTCTCCGTGGACCTCTTAGGTTTCTCTTCGGCCGCCGTGTTAAAGCCTTTCGGATTAAATGCA
The DNA here is from genome assembly GCA_035696345.1 of Candidatus Acidiferrales bacterium. GTDB lineage: Bacteria > Acidobacteriota > Terriglobia > Acidiferrales > UBA7541 > Palsa-360. The sequence continues at coordinate 5,862 of DASRQU010000156.1, read as the reverse complement.
AAGGCTTTAACACAGAGGGACACAGAGAACAAAATGAGGACCGCGGAGAGACCTTGTGCCAAACTGAATTTACGGTCGCATATTCCTGCCTGATGGTGTCCAAATTATAAGCTGTTACTGATTCCCGTGGCGGGCCGTAAACTTGCGCCGTCTGCAGCTCACAGGCCCGTTAAAATTAGAACTTCAAGACTTGCCGGCCCATTCTTGTCGTTCTGCCTGGAGTCCTCTGAATGCTGATCCCTCTTCGCCATGAAAACATGCGTGGGCGCCGGTGGCCGATCATTACGTTCGGAATCATCGCGCTCAACCTGGTTATTTTTCTGGGCACGCACGGCACGATTGACCGGCAGGAACCGGAACTGGGTCAAGCGAAGATCCATCTCATCTTGCTTTCGGCCATGCATCCCGAGCTGAAAATCGCCGAGCCGGCGCAGACATTTGTCAGCTCCATCCAAAATAAAAATCCCGCTTTGTGGAAGGAAGCAAAGAATCCGTCCCGCGGAGTGTTTGACACGTGGGACGCAAAAATACGCATGAAGGACGATTCGTATGCGTTGCAGCAGGAAATGGATTCGCTTGGGGACGATTACGCGAAGCTGAGCAAGACTTCGATCCTGGGAAAATATGCGTTCATTCCCGCGCATCAGACATTCGTTGGACTGATTTGCGCGAATTTTCTGCACGGCGGTTGGCTGCACCTGATCGGCAATATGTGGTTCCTCTGGCTCGCGGGCGCGGTCCTGGAAGACACCTGGGGCAGGGCAATTTACCCCGCGTTTTACATGATTGCCGGAATTCTCGCGTTTCAAGTGCACGCCATGGTCAACGTCGGGAGCTTTACGCCGACAATTGGCGCATCGGGCGCCATCGCCGGGTTGATGGGCGCGTTCCTCGTGCGATTTCCTACAACGAAAATCGAAATGGGCTATCTGCTGTTCTTCCGATTCTACAAATTCAAGATGGCTGCGTACTGGCTGCTTCCGTTATGGCTTCTCACGGAAATTCTTTACGGGACGGTGTCTGGGTCGTCTTCTGGCGTCGCGCACTGGGCTCACGTTGGCGGCTTCGCATTTGGTGCGCTGATCGCTGTGGCGGTACAAAAAACGGGACTTGAGCAGATGGCCGAAAAAGGAATTCAGGAAAAAATTTCCTGGGTCAGCCATCCGTTACTTGCGGATGCCAGCGAACAGATCGAAAAAAAGGATTTCGATGGGGCGGCCGCCAAATTAAAAAACTTATTGCTAGAAAAGCCGGACTCGATTGACGCGTACCGCATGCTGCAACGGATTTACTGGCAGAAAGAAGATCTTCCGGCGCAGCGGGATGCGCTGGTGAAACTTCTTGGTCTTGAAATCAAGGCCAACGATGGCGAAGGGGCTCTGCAGACGTTTCAGGATTTCAGAAATGCTGGCGGAGGAAGACTTCCAGTGCCCGTCTGGCTCGAGTTTTGCCGTTTCCTGGAAACGCAGCCTGACATTTCAATCGCGTTGGACGAATACCTCGAACTCGCGAAATCATTTCCAGCTGAAAAGCAGGGATTACTTGCGCAGATCGCTGCGGGCCGCATTTATTTGAAGCGCATGAACCGTGCCGCGGATGCACTGCAATTATACGAAGCCGCGCGGGCTTCGGCGATTCCGCATGCGGACTGGCAAACGACAATCGATCGCGGAATTGCCGAAGCACAAAAGGTCCTTCAGGCACAGACTCCGGCTGCCACAACACTCTCCTGAAAAATTCCGCGTGCGCAATGAACTCTAATTTTCGGGCTCGGCGCGACCGTAGGTTTTGATGATTTGCTCCCGACGTAGTGCAGAGTGCTTCATCATGTCGGTCCGCACCGCGCTCCAGGCTAAAAATTGCGCGATCGTTTCTTCGTGGAAACGTCGAAACGTGTAGCCCGCCGATTCAAACAACGCGCGATGCTCAAACCAGACGACCAGAATTGTGCCCAGCAAAAATGCGTGGTGCAGTTGCATGAGCAGCGATTGCACAATTTCGGCGCGCCGGCCCGGAACACGCGCGAGCATTGAAGCCTGAAATTTTAGGTGGTTGGCTTCGTCATCGAGAATGCGCGTGCAGATCATTTTTAAAATGGGCGAACCGGTGCCGCCGCGCAACGCGCGATAATACGGCACGGCGATGAACTCGGCCGTCACGAGCACGGTGAGTGACAATTCCAGGCCGGCGAGCCCTCTCAAACGGCGGAATGCCGTGTCCACCCAGTGTTTCTGCACAGTCGGGATGGACTGGGATTCCATGAACGCGGCGAGATAACGACTGTGTTGCTGCTCTTCTTTAATAAAAATATCCAGCGCTCCGGCAAAGAGCGGGTCGTTCACCGCGCGTCCATATCGCTGACCGCGCTCGAGCAGATGCACACCCCTGGAATTTTCTCCAAGTTGAAATTGTTGGATTGACGGAGTGATGGTCCGCCTCTCTTCGTCTGTCAGTTGAACGGCCCGGTTTGAGGAAATGTGCATCGCCGTCATGCTGCGGAGTGAAAAATGAGTGAGCCATTTTCTGGATTCACCACCGAGAGAAGGGTTTGAGTGTGTCATGATCACTCGGAGATGCAATTCCCGTTCCAGGCTCGCTCCGCAGTGTTCAAAAAAACAGTTCGCTTATTCCGGTGCAAACGAAAGGCTTAGCGCGGCGTCTGTAAATCTGCAGAAATCTGTTTTTGTGAACCCCCGCGCTGCTATGGATACTTTGACTCACGTGTGTTTGGACAAACACACGGGGTATGCTGATTGCATGTGACGGCCCTCCGTCGTAGAGTACCGAAGATGGATTGGCGCGAGCGAGGTGAGCGCTGCGGCCCGGTTGCTGTCGATGAGGACAAACAGACCTTGTTTGGTTATAAGGAGAGGACGATGTCTATTTTTCAAAAAATGAGTCGTTACCTGCTGATCACGGTGATGGGGGGCGCGGCTTTCCTGACGCTGGGCGCGGCGCGCGCCACGGACCTCAACCCAGCGGCCATCAAGATTCAGCTGCCCAATCAAGTTAAATGGGAAGATGACATGAAGCGGGGTGAAAGCTCCGCGGTGCTGGCCGGCGATCCCGAAAAGCCGGGTATTTATGTGGAGCTCGTGAAGTGGCACGCTCATCACATGAGCCATCCGCATTTTCATCCGAATGACCGTTTCATCACCGTAATTTCCGGAACGTGGTGGGTTGGCACAGGCACGAAGTTCGATCCCGATAGCACGGTGCCGATACCGCCGGGAAGTTATGTGCGGCACGTCGGCAAGGAGATTCACTATGACGGCGCGAAGGACGAGGATGTAATCCTGGAAATTGTGGGCGAAGGGCCCGGAACAGCCACGCCTGCGGAAGTGAAGTGAAGGTTTCTTGTAGCCCGCCTCTTCAGAGGCGGGATTTTTTGCCGCGTCGGCACTAATTCTCAATCTGCAACGCACGCCGCACACAAGCGGTTTTCAGGAATTAAAAACGATGGCATGGTTTAAGCGCGAAAAAAAGAGAATCGATCAGCCCACGCCGCCAGATGAACGCCGCGTGAAGACCGAAGGTCTGTGGACCAAGTGCGAAAAATGCCGCGCTACGGTTTGGAAAAAGGATCTGGATGCCAACTGGCGCATCTGCCCGAAATGCCAGCATCATTTTCGCCTGACGGCGACGCAGCGCCTGGAACTTTTGCTCGATTCGCGCTGGGTGGAGCATGATGCGGCGCTCGCCTCAAACGATCCGCTGAAATTTACGGACACGAAACCTTATGCAGCGCGCTTGAAAGAAGCACGCCGCAAACTGGGCAAGGCGGACGCGATCATTACGGCGGAGGGCCTGCTCAATGGACGGCCGGTGATTTGCTGCTCGATGGAGTTCGCGTTTATTGGCGGCTCGATGGGCGCAGTGGTGGGCGAGAAAGCGACTCGTGCCGTGGAAATGGCCATGGCAAAAAAAGTGCCGCTGGTGATTGTTTCCTCGTCGGGCGGCGCGCGCATGATGGAAGGAACGATCAGCCTGATGCAGCTGGCAAAAGTTTCCGCCGCGCTGGCCCGGCTTGACGAAGCGCGCCTGCCATTCATTTCGATTTTGACAGATCCCACGACCGGCGGCGTTACCGCGAGCTATGCGATGCTGGGGGACATCAATATCGCCGAACCTGGCGCGTTGATCGGCTTTGCCGGACCGCGCGTGATTGAACAAACGATGAGGCAAAAACTTCCGAAGGGATTTCAGACATCGGAGTTTTTGCTGGAACACGGATTTCTGGATGCCGTGGTCCATCGCAAGGATCTAAAAGCCTACATTTCCTCCGCACTCGATTTTTTCATGGCGTAAGCGCATGACCTACGAAGAATCGGTTCAGTACCTCTTCGGCCTGGGCAGGGAACTCGCCTCTCCGCGGCAAGCCAGCGTAATGAAGTTCGACTTGGTCAATATCACTGCGATGTGCGAACACCTCGGTCAGCCGCAGCGCGCGTTTCAGTCCGTGCACATCGCCGGAACAAATGGCAAGGGCTCCACATCGGCGATGCTCGATTCGATTTTGCTCGAGGCTGGATTGCGCACGGGACTCTACACTTCACCGCACCTTGAGCGGATCAACGAACGCATTCGCGTGGACGCGAAAGATATTTCGGACGCGGATTTTGCCGCCGCTTTTACGCGCGTGCACGATGCGATCGAAGAAATGCTCGCTTCCGGAGAGCTTTCCGCGCATCCCACTTTTTTTGAATGCCTGACGGCCATCGCGTTTGTACATTTCGCCGCGGCAGGCGTGGAGTACGCAGTGTGCGAGACCGGCATGGGCGGGCGTCTGGATGCCACAAATATTTTGGTGCCGGAAGTTGCCGTGATCACGCAGATCGATTTCGATCACGAAAATTATCTGGGCCATTCTATCGAGGAAATTGCCGGAGAAAAGGCGGGCATCATCAAGCCGGGCGCCCGCGTGGTAAGCGCCGCGGAACACTTGATCGCGCGCGTGGTAATTCGACGCCGTTGCGCGGAGCAATCAGCATTTCTCGTGGAAATTGAAAACGCGTTTTATCTGGAACATGTGACGGCCAGCAGCGGCTGTTTTTCGTTTACCGCGATTGCTTATGATTCCGGCGTGCGCATCCCGATTGCGTTAAAACTTCCCGGACGCTTCCAAGTTCGCAACGCGCTCACCGCGTTAGCCACCTCGCGCATGCTCGCCGAACGCGGAGCGCCTCTCACCGACGAGGCGATTTCGCGCGGCTTTGCGGTAGCCACTTGGCCGGGCCGGCTGGAAAAAATCAGCGAGCGCCCGGAAATCTATGTGGACGGCACCCACAACCCAGCCGGCGCCCGAGAGATTGTGGCGTTCTGGGACCAGTTTCTCGCGGCGCGCAAAATCATTCTGATTTACGGAGCGATGCGCGACAAAGCCGTCGATGAAATTGCCGGTCTCCTTTTTCCGCGCGTTTCCGCCGTGATTCTGACTGCGCCCGCACAGGTGCGCTCGATCTCGGCGCCATTGCTGGGAGAAATGACGGCCCACCATGCGCGCCGCGCGGAAATTGTGGCTGAGCCAGCGAAGGCGTTGGCTCGCGCCCTGGAACTTGCTTGGCCCGAAGATGTCATATTCATCACCGGTTCTCTCTTTCTTGTAGGTGAGTTGCGCCGCGAGTGGATGTCCCGTAAGAGCGGCGAAGCCACTTCCGATTAAATGGGATCAGCCATCTGCCCTGTTCGCGGGTTCTGGCCTTAGCTACGACGCATCTCGTTTAACAGTTTGTTGAAGAATTGAGTTTTTTCAAGCCTTCGGTTCTGAATTGCAGTTTATTGCTGAGTTGTGACGGAGTGCTTGGGTTGTTCTATCTGCGCAGCGGGTCCGGATCGGAACTCCGTGTCATGTTCTGGCCATCA
>DASRQU010000155.1:0-16340 GCA_035696345.1 Candidatus Acidiferrales bacterium | reverse complement strand
GACCTTCAAATAGCTGCAAATAAGCAAGATATATGTTATCAAAATACTTGACAAAGACACACTCAATGTGTAGAATCGCCACTCGTAAGGCACTTAAGCCAGCCAGTGCCGCCCAAGAGTTTCAGGAGGGGAGTCAGCAATGAGTAAAATTATTGGTATTGACCTGGGGACGACCAACTCGGTAGTCGCCGTCATGCAGGGTGGAGAGCCGGTCGTGATTCCGAACCAGGAAGGCGGGCGGACGACCCCTTCCGTGGTTGCGATCACCAAGACCGGCGAGCGGCTCGTTGGGCAAGTGGCCAAGCGCCAAGCCGTGACGAACCCGGAAAACACCGTCTATTCGATCAAGCGCTTCATGGGTCATAGGTTCGATGAAGTCACGGAAGAGACCAAGCGCGTTCCTTATAAAGTGACCAAAGGACCGCACGATGATGCGCGCGTCGACATTTTTGGCAAGGCCTATACCCCGCCCGAATTGTCCGCGATGATCTTGCAGAAGCTAAAGACCGCTGCCGAGGATTTCCTCGGCGAAAAAGTAAGCAAGGCGGTGATCACCGTGCCTGCCTACTTTAATGACAGCCAGCGCCAGGCGACCAAGCAAGCCGGCGAAGTGGCGGGCCTCGAAGTGCTGCGCATCATCAACGAACCGACGGCCGCGGCGCTTGCTTACGGCCTCGATAAGAAGAAGGACGAAACGATCGCCGTGTATGACCTTGGCGGTGGCACGTTCGATATCTCCATCCTGGAAGTGGGGGAAGGCGTCGTGGAAGTGAAAGCGACCGCCGGCGACACGCACCTCGGCGGGGACGACGTCGACAACCAGGTGGTCGATTGGCTGATCGCTGAATTCAAAAAAGATCAGGGCATTGACGTCAGCAAGGATCGCATGGCCGTTCAGCGGCTGAAGGAAGCCGCGGAAAAAGCCAAGATCGAGCTGTCGCAGATGCAAGAAACGGACATCAACCTTCCCTTCTTGACGGCGGACGCGTCCGGCCCGAAGCACCTGCAACTCAAGCTGACGCGCGCGAAACTCGAACAGTTGATGGAAGCCATTCTGCAGCGGACGATTGGGCCCACGAAGCAGGCTCTGTCCGACGCAGGCATCACTCCTGACAAGATCGACGAAGTGGTTCTGGTGGGCGGCTCGACGCGTATCCCGCGCGTGCTGCAAATCGTGAAGGATCTCTTCGGCGGCAAGGAACCGCACAAGGGCGTGAACCCCGACGAAGTCGTGGCGGTGGGCGCTGCGATTCAGGGCGGCGTGCTGGGCGGCGAAGTGAAGGACATCCTGCTGCTGGACGTGACGCCGCTGTCACTGGGCGTGGAAACGCTGGGCGGCGTGATGACGGTGCTGATCCCGCGCAACACCACGATCCCCACGCGCAAGTCGGAAGTGTTTTCGACTGCGGCGGACAACCAGCCGTCCGTTGAAATCCACGTGCTGCAAGGCGAGCGCAAAATGGCCCCGGACAACCGCACGCTCGGCAAATTCCATCTGATGGGAATTCCGCCGGCGCCGCGAGGCATGCCGCAAGTGGAAGTCACGTTTGACATCGACGCGAACGGCATCCTGAACGTCTCCGCAAAAGACCGCGCGACGAACAAGGAGCAGAAGATCACCATCACCGCATCCACAGGTCTCAGCAAGGAAGAGGCCGAAAAGATGCGCTCTGACGCTGAATCTCACGCCGAGGACGACAAGAAGAAACTGGCGGAGATCGAGGCGCGCAACATTCTGGATAACCGCGTGTACCAGGTCGAGAAGCTGATCACGGACAACCGTGAAAAGCTGAACGAAGCCGACACGAAACCGGTCGAAGAAGCGGTCGCCGCGGCGAAAACCGCGCTCGCGGGCGGCATCCTCGAACAGATTCAATCGGCAACCGTGACGCTGGAAAGCGCTTCGCACAAGCTGGCTGAAGTTCTCTACAAAACCGCAGCCGCTTCCGGAGCACAGCCCGGCGCACCAGGTTCACAGGATGGCGGACCGGGTGGTGCACCGAACGCCGGACCAGCACCGCGGCCCGAAGGCGAAGTGATCGACGCCGAATACGTAGACGTCGACGAAACCAAAAAGCCGAACTAAGGGTTACGTGGCGTAGGCTTCAGCCTGCGCGGGGTTAGTCCTTGCTAGCACTAAACCCGCGCAGGCTAAAGCCTACGCCACATAAAACCGAACTAATCTTTTCCAGGAGCGCGCGTTGACGACGTACGAAGGCATCAAGCGGGTTGGCCCGCCGCAAGCAATTCAGAAATTGAGGGAAGATTTGTTCATGGTTCAAATCGCGCTGTCGGAGACTCCGACCGCCGATTGGAAGCGCCTGTTTTATGAAACGCAGCAGGCGCCGCCGCCCGATTTCCTTCCCCGCGCGGTGGAAATTATCAGCAACTACATCCGCTTCCGTTCGGAAGTCCCCAGCGTCCAAGCGCGAACCGCGTGGATTGACCGCTGGATCGATCGCGCTAACCAGAAAGAAGCAAGCATAGGCGGCCGCCTGGACGAAGAGCGTAGGAAGCGCCGCGACGAACATCAGCGCGAGCAGCAGGAACTGGCAGCAATTAATGCGCAATGGGAAAAATTGTAAAAGGAAGTAAAGGAAATTGAGGAAGTAGAGGAAATATAAAGGAACGGAAGGAATCGTAAAGAAGGTTGACAAGTGATGATACCCGAAGCGCGAATCACATTTTACGAATTACCCGTCACCCTTCGCGCAAGCTCGGGACAAGCCAGTCACCCTTCGCGTGGGCTCAGGGCAAGCTAGTCACCCTTCGCAGCGGCTCAGTGCGAGCGAATTGCGATTCACGAATCACGATTCACGAATCACGGACCTCACATGGCTACTAGCACAAAACAGGATTACTACGAACTCCTCGGCGTTTCGCGCAAGGCGGCGCAAAAGGAAATCCGGGCGGCCTACCGGAAACTTGCGCGCAAATACCATCCGGACCTGAACCCGGGCGACAAATCTTCCGAAGAAAAATTCAAGCAGGTGCAGGAAGCCTACGACGTTCTGTCTGACGCGAAAAAGCGGCAGATGTACGATCAATTCGGCTTCGAAACTCCGGGCTCCGGAGGAATGCCTCCTCCAAGCAGCGCGGGAGACCCCCATTTTGATTTTGGCGGCTTCGATTTCGGCGGCCAGGGCGCAGGCGGCGCGGGCGGCGGTCCCAGCTTCCGCGATCTGTTCGGACAATTTTTTCGCGGCGGCGCGGGCGGCGCGGCGACTGAAGCTCCAAGTCACGCGGAGCCCGGCACGAGCCTCGAATATCAAATCGAAATCAGTTTCTGGGAAGCCGTGCGCGGCACTGTAAAGAAGCTCACCATCTCACGCCTCGATTCCTGCACCGAGTGCAGAGGCACGGGCACGGTGGGCCAGCCGCAAACTTGCAGCATGTGCGGGGGCTCCGGCCAGGTAACGCAGACCAGCGGCAAGATGCGTTTTAATCTGACCTGCACGCGCTGCGGCGGCACGGGTCGCGTGCGTAATATATGCCGCGTGTGCGGCGGCGAAGGCCGCGTGCGCCGCGCCGACACAATTGATGTGCGCATTCCCGCCGGCGTACAGACGGGCTCGCGCGTGCGCGTACCCGGCCATGGCAACGCCGGCACCGGCGGAGAGCCGCCCGGCGATCTCTACATCATCACGGACGTGCAGCCGCATCCGTTTTTCGATCGGCGAGGCGACGACATTTATATAACCGTGCCCATCACCGTGACCGAAGCAGTGCTCGGCGCCAAAATTGAAGTGCCCACCATCGACGGCCCGTCGAGGCCACTGCGCGTTCCCCCCGGCACCAACAGCGGGCAGAAATTGCGCCTGCGCGAAAAAGGCGTGCCTTCCGTGCGCAAGCAAGGGCATCGCGGCGATCAGTACATCGAGTTGCAGGTTGTTGTGCCGAAACCGGTAGACGAGCGCGTGAAGGAACTTCTCCGCGAGCTCGAAAAAATCGCGCCCGAAGATCCGCGCAAAGATTTGTTTGACCGGGCCAACGTCTAACCGGCATTTCTCGCGGGATTTCCTGGGAACGCCAATCTCCCGATTGGCGCTTTGCCACTCGCCAATCAGGAGATTGGCGTTCCCAGGTTTGTTCCAGCGCAATTCGTGCGAACCGGGCCTCATGATTTGTTAGCGATCCCGGTGGGGCGCGTGGCCACGGCAGCACCGGCATGGCCCCGTTGCGGTGGCGAGAAAGTCAGGTTAAGGAGTGCAGCCATGGCGCGCGTAAACACAAAACGAAAAAAAAATCGCGCAGGATACATGATCTCTGCCGTATCCGAACTATATAAACTTCATCCGCAGACGCTTCGCCTGTATGAGCGCGTAGGATTGCTGAAGCCTTCGCGCTCGGATGGCAACACGCGCCTGTACACGGACTCCGACCTCGAACGCCTCGAAGTGATCCTGACGCTCACGCGTGAAATGGGCGTGAACCTCGCCGGCATCGAAATTATTTTAAATATGCGCGAAAAAATGGCCGAAATGCAGCAGCAGATGGAAGCGTTTACTTCCTTCGTGCAGCAGGAACTCGCGAGCGGCATGCGTTCAGCAGGAGGCCGCCAGCAAGCCAACGCGCTCGCGCGCGTCCCCGCGCCGAAGGTAATCCGCGTGCATAAGTAGCGTGATTCATGATTTGTGAATCGTAATTCGCTCGCCCTGAGCCGGATGGAAGAGTGACCGGCTTGCCCTGAGGCCCGCAAAAGGTGACCGGCGACTGATAATTGTGATTCGTGATGCGCGAATCTGAAATTTCAAATTTGAGTTCTGAAATTGAATTCCACGCATTTCCCTTAGCTCTTCGATTTCCTTTTCTTCCTCACTCCTTTCCTTTTTCCACACTTGAAATTCCTTCCACAGGTTCCCACATCTTGCGCAACCTCCGCCGCGCGCCTATGCTCAAGCTTATGGCTCAACCTGATTGCCCGATATGCAGCGGCTCCGGCTGGAAGACGGTCGAGCGCGTATCGGAAGAAGAAAATCGAAAGCGCGTCTCCTGGGAAAAGCCCTACGACGGCACGGACATCACGCGCCGCGTGTGGGCCGTGCCCTGCGACTGCACGGGCAAGGACCGCGCCACGCGTGTGCTGAACCGCGCGCGCATTCCAGACCGTTACAAAAACCGCGACTTCGAAAACTTTGACAAAGATCTTTACGACCCGGCTCAATACGGAGCCAACGCACCTGCGTGGAACCGTAGCCTGGAGCAAGCTAAGCTCGTTACGGAAGCGTTCGCGCGCGATTATCCGACCAGCTCTGAAATCGGCCTGCTATTAATGGGTCCATGCGGCGTTGGAAAGACGCATCTCGCAGTTGCCGCGCTGCGGCAAATTATTTTGCGCGGGCATACTGGGCTTTTTTACGAATACGGAGAATTGCTCAAGGAAATCCAAGGTAGCTACAATTCTGAGAGCCAAACAAGCGAATTGAGTGTGCTCGAACCTGTTTTGACCGCCGACGTATTGCTGCTTGACGATCTTGGAGCGGGTAAGCCAACGCCCTGGGCACTTGAAACAGTAGGTCACATTCTAAACACTCGATACAACAAGCAGCGGGTAACTATATTGACCACAAATTTTCCTGATCGTGACGAGGAGTCAGATGGTAAGTCAACTCGGCAGCGCGCCAGGCCTGCATTACCCTCTGGCCAAACCATCGCAACTATGGAAGAAGATTCACTGCAACAAAGATTAGGTCGAAGGATCCGCTCACGACTTTATGAGATGTGCCGCACTGTGAATATTGAGGCCACCGATTACCGCCGCGTCATTCGTCAAGCGGGAGGAATGCGGTCGTAATTCCTGACAAGGCCCGCGAAAAACTCAAAGTTCTGTCATTCCGAGCGGAGCGAGGAATCTGTCTTTTTTATTTTCTTGCGCTTAAATCGAAGAAAGATTCCTCGCTTCGCTCGGATTGACAGACTAAAAGTTTTTTTTGCGGGCTGGCGAAGCGTGAAAGGCCGCTGCGGGCCGTGATCGTTGATTCGAATTCATAATTCGTGTGACAAACATGGTTGCCAGTTCACAACAGTACACAGTCGAGAGTTTTTCTTCTCGCGGCATCGCCGCAGCCTCTGGGAACGCCAATCTCCTGATTGGCGCGTGGCAAAACGCCAATCGGGAGATTGGCGTTCCCGGAAGACATACGATCCCGTTAGAAATGTGGATCAACTCTGGATTGTCAACTCTAAACTCGTCTTAACCCACTGCCGCCAACGTACCTTTCCGGCTCATTTTTCCTAAATAAACATTCACGAATTAACTCCCGGCTTTCATTGACATAGGCCACGGGCCGCAGGTATCATCCCCACGGTGCGGCCCCTGGGTGGGAAGCCGCCCTTTCCTTCCTTGCACCTCCCCGTGACACGGAAGATTGCCCGAGCGTAGCTACGCCGGGAGCAAGGCAAGCACCTCACTGGAGGCAGTCAGATGTTTTCCGACAACGAAAACCCCGGCGCGGAGCTATCGGCCGGACAAACCGCAACCGCCGCTACACCGGCACCGGAACAAACCGAAAATGCAGAAGCCGCACAAGCTGTGGCCAATGCACAAGAACCTGTGAGCGCTGCGCCTACGCCCGCGGGCGAGCCCGCAGTCGTCACACAGCATCCCGCGGAGCCAGTGGCTGCGCCGGATGGTGTTGCGGCCGTGGAACACACCAACGTGAGCGATATGGTGGAAGAGTCCGTCGATTCCGGCGAAGCTGCCACGGAATCGAACGCCGAGATGGAAAAGCTGATGGAGCAGTACGCCGTGCCGCATCAAGCGCCGGCGGAAGGCGAAATCGAATCCGGCCAGGTAGTGGCAATCACCGACCTGGGCGTCCTCGTAAGCCTCGGCGGAAAGACCGAAGGCCTGATTCCCGCGCAGGAATTCGCGGAACTGGACGGGCCGTTTCCTCTCGTCGTGGGAGAGCCGGTTGAGGTCCAGCGCACGGGCGAGCGCAAAGAAGGCATGGTGCTGCTCTCCTATCAGCGCGTGAAGCGCCGCCGCGCGTGGAGCAAGATTGAAGAGGCTTACCGCGCCAAGTCCGACATCACTGGAAAAGTGGTCGACAGCATCAAGGGCGGGCTTGTTGTGGACATCGGCGTTCGCGCGTTCCTCCCTGCGTCGCAAGCGGATCTGCATCCCGTGCGCGACCTGAACGAATGGAAAGGCCGCGACCTCACTGTTCGCGTGCTCAAAATGAATCGCAAGCGCGGCAACATCGTCGTGAGCCGCCGCGCCATCATGGACGAGCAAGTCGCCTCGCAGCGCCAGGAATTGCTGAACAACATGGCCGAGGGACAAATTGTTAAAGGCATAGTGAAAAACGTCACGGGCTACGGCGCATTCGTGGATCTGGGCGGCATCGATGGATTGCTGCACATCACCGACATGTCGTGGGGCCGCGTGGAAAGCCCGCTGGACGCTGTATCTCCGGGCGAAGAAGTCGAAGTAAAAATTCTAAAATACGACAAGGAAAAGGGCCGCGTCTCTCTGGGCCGCAAGCAGCTACTGCCTGATCCGTGGTCTTCCGTTGTTGAACGCTACACCAAGGGCACGAAGCTCTCCGGCAAAATCATGGGCCTCACCGATTACGGCGCGTTCGTGGAACTCGAGCCGGGCATCGAAGGTCTCGTGCACGTCAGCGAGATGAGCTGGTCCAAGCGCAAGCAGCACCCGTCGAAGATCGTCAACGTCGGTGACATGGTTGACGTCATCGTACTCGGTGTCGATTCGAAGGAACGCCGCATTTCGCTCGGCATGAAGCAGGCGCAGTCCGATCCGTGGCAAGTGCTCGCGGAAAAATATCCCGTCGGCACGATCGTGAACGGGAAAATTCGCAACCTCACGGAGTTCGGCGCGTTTCTCGAAATCGAGGAAGGTTTTGACGGCCTCATCCACGTCAGCGACATTTCGTGGACCGGCCGAATCAAGACGCCTTCGGAAGTTTACAAAAAGGGCGACGCGGTCGAAGCGAAGGTGCTCAAGATCGATCAAGGCACCCGGCGCGTTTCGCTCGGCGTGAAGCAGGTCAACGACATCTGGTCTTCATGGTTTGAAAAACACAAGGTCGGCGATCTCGTTCGCGGAAAGGTTTCGCGCGTCACCACGTTTGGCGCGTTCGTCGAGTTGGCCGAAGGCATCGAAGGCCTCTGCCACATTTCGGAAATCGACGAGCGGCGCGGCGGCAAGGGCGGAGACCGGGACAAACCCGCGCCTCCTCCGCGCCCCGGCGTGCGCCAAAGCGGCCTGCTCGATCCGGGCCGCGATTATGAATTCAAAATCGTGAAAATCAGCCAGGATCAGCACAAAATTGGACTGAGCTACCGTGGCGCGCAAAAGCAGGCGGAGCGCCGCGATATGGACGATTACCGGTCCACTAAAGCGTCGGCCAAGGCCACCATCGGCGACGCGATCATGGCCAAGCGGTCGTTGTAAAAACTTCGGCAGTCCCGGCCGGAGCGTAAATAATATTTCCCTTAAGCGTCATTTGGTGATATGGAATTGCCACCAAAGGCTGCGAGTTGGTGAACTTACCAACGAGCCATGGGCGCGTTCCCGAGGCGCGTCTGAGCCTGGCACCGAGTCGGGTGCAATTTTTAGGATGAGGCGGAGAGTAAATCGATGACCGATTCCACCGTGACAAAGGCGGACCTGGTAGAAGAAGTGGTTCGCGTCACAGAACTACCACGCAAAGAATCCGAATCCGTGGTTGAAACAATTTTTGAAAGCATTATCGGCGCGCTGCAAGGCGGCGACCGCATCGAAATCCGCGGCTTTGGGAGCTTTCGCACGCGCCAGCGTCGCGGGCGAACGGGGCGCAATCCAAAGACCGGCGCGAAGGTCGAAGTCCCGCCGAAGAAGATTCCGTTCTTCAAGCCCAGCAAGGAATTGAAGGATCACGTCAATTCGGGTGCGCCCTTGGCCCCAGCTACTCCGGCTCCGGGACCTGCTCCGGCAACGCCGCAAGGCTAATCTCCGCCCCGGACACAACCCGCAATCGTCCGCGCGGCTCAAAATTCCATATGGATTATCTCTGGACTCCCTGGCGCTACCGGTACGTGGCTGAGGCCAAGAATGCCTCAGGCTGCGTATTCTGCAATGCGTCAGCGGCGAGTGATGATGAGAGTTGGCTCATCATTCACCGCGGTGTCAAAAACTTTGTCATCTTAAATCGTTACCCTTACACGGCAGGCCACGTGATGGTGGTTCCCTACGCGCACACCGCGGATTTCCCGGGCCTTGAACGCGACACCTCCTCTGAAATGATGTTACTGGCGCAGCAAGTACAAACCGCGATCGATGACACGTATCATCCCGACGGTTTTAATTTGGGCATGAATCTCGGCCGCTCCGCCGGCGCGGGAATTGCCGACCACCTGCACATGCACGTCCTGCCGCGCTGGACGGGCGACACCAACTTCATGACCACCGTGAGCGAAACGCGCCTCGAGCCCGAAGATCTTTCCGTAACGTACACAAAGCTGCGCAAGGCGCTAGTTCTGTAGTTCCGAGTAGGAGGGGCTTCAGCCTGTCAGCTTTTGATTTTTGGCAGTCACTGATCAAAACCAGACAGGCTGAAGCCTGTCCTACTTTGTGCCCGGAGCACACTTGAATTTCGCACTCACCGAAGAACAAACACTGCTGCAGCGCACGGTGCGGGAATTCGCTGAAAACGAAGTGAAGCCGCTCGCGCGAGTACTCGACGAGACTGGCCACTTCCCCCGCGAAACGTTTCGCAAAGCGGCCGAGCTAGGCTTGACCGCCGTGGCGCTGCCTGAATCCGAAGGCGGCGCCGGATTCGACCACATTTCCTACGCCATCGTCATCGAAGAAATTTCCCGCGTCTGCGCCTCCACCGGTGTGATTCTTTCCGTACAAAATTCGCTGTACTGCGATCCGATTCACCGCTTCGGCACCGACGAGCAGAAGCAGAAATTTCTGCTGCCCTTCGCGCGCGGCGAAAAAATCGGTTGCTACGCGCTCACCGAGCCACAGGCCGGCTCAAACGCCGCGGCGCTCACCACGAAAGCCGTGCGCAAGGGCGACAGCTACGTCATTAACGGCACAAAAGCGTGGATCACCAACGGCGGCGTGGCCGACGCGGCCATCGTCTACACCAACACCGATCCTGCAAAGGGTGAAAAAGGAATCACCGCGCTGATCGTCGAGCGCGGCACGCCTGGCTTCAAAGTGGGCAAGGAAGAAAAAAAACTGGGCATCCACGCCACAGCGTGCACGGAATTATCGTTCACGGATTGCGAAGTGCCCGTAGGGAATCGCATCGGCAACGAAGGCGAAGGCTACAAGGTCGCGCTCTCGACGCTCGACGGCGGCCGCATCGGCATCGCCGCGCAAGCCACCGGCATTGCGCAAGGCGCACTGGAACAGGCGCTCGCCTACGCCAAGCAGCGCCAGGCCTTCGGCCATCCCATCGCCGATTTTCAGGCCATCCAATTCATGCTCGCCGATATGGCCACGGAAATCGACGCCGCGCGTTTGCTGGTGCGTAAAGCCGCGTGGAAATCAGACACTGGCGCGCGCTTCTCCATGGAAGCATCCATCGCCAAATTGTTCGCCTCCGAACTCGCCACGCGCGCCACGCACAAAGCCATTCAGATTCACGGCGGCAACGGCTACAGCTCCGAATACCCCGTCGAGCGCATGTACCGTGACGCGCGCATCACCGAAATTTATGAAGGCACAAGCGAGATTCAACGCCTCGTGATCGCGGCGTGGGTGCTGAAAGCGATGTAATTCGTGAATCGTGATTTGCTCGCCCTGAGCAAATGGGAAAGGTAATTTGCGAAGAGATCGGAGTTGAGAGTCGACAGTTGAAAGTTTAGAGTGAATGCTGAATTCGCGATCGCGAACGTTGGATCGTCTGCCTGGGAACGCCAATCTCCCGATTGGCGCCTTTCAAATCGCCAATCAGGAGATTGGCGTTCCAGGGGGGCGCGGCTCAATGACGTCTAAATTCCTAGCTATTGACTCTGAACGTTCAACTCGCCCATGCAAGAACTCGACTCCACACTTGAATTCAATCCCGCGCAGGACGAAGAATTTTTTGCATCAGTTCCCGCAAAGCCTGCGGTGTTTGCTATCGAGCCGCGCGTGGAATTGTTGGATGCGAAGCCGTATCTGCTGCGCACCGCAAATCTGCGTCAGCGTCTCACGCGCTTGCTGGGTCCGCCCGATCCCACTTCCAAGCGCCTGAATCTGCGCGAATTTGCGGGGGGCGTGCGGTATCGTGTCGTCGGCTCATCGTTTGAGTTGAGTTTCCTGCACTGGCAGCATGCGCGGCGGCTCTGGCCCGGATCGTATCGCGAAAAGGGGCGAATCCGCCCGCCCGCCGTGCTGAAAGTCAGCCTCAAAAATGCGTACCCGCGCTGCTACGCCACCCGCCGCATCAGCGCCAACGGATTTTATTTTGGCCCGTTCGCGGCGCGCCGCGCCGCCGACACCTTTGCTTCCACTTTCCTCGACCTATTCAAAATCCGCCGCTGCCAGATTAAAATTCGCCGCGACCCGGGCTTTCCCGGCTGCATTTATTCGGAAATGAAAATGTGCCTCGCACCATGCTTCGCCGGCTGCACGCAGGAAGACTATGGCTCGGAAGTTGGGCGCGTCGTCTCCTTTCTCTCGACGCGCGGCGGCTCGCTCACCGCCGAACTGGAAAGCGAACGCGAAGCGGCGAGCGAAGCGCTCGACTTTGAGCGCGCCGCCGCCGTTCATCGCCGCGTCGAAAAAGCAGCCGAGGCCCTGCGGGGACTGCCAGATCTCGCGCGCCGCCTCGAAGACTTCAATGCCGCGGTGCTGCAGCGCGCCGCCGAAGAAAACACGGTCGCCGTATTCGTTGTGCGCGCCGGCCGCATCGAAGAACCGCGCCTGCTGCGTTTTTCCGAACTCGCCGGCGAGCCGCGCTCTGTCGAGCAAATCCTGCGCGAGTGGCTCGAAGGCGCGATTGTAGAAAGCGCGCGGCCAGAAACTGCTGCTGATGCGCCTGCCCGTCCCGCGAAGCCTGCTGCATTGCCGCAGCAAAGCTATCGCGAACTCGAGGATCATCTCAGCCTGCTCACACGCTGGTTTCACAAAAAACCGCGAAAAGGAGAAATGTTTTTTCGTGAAGCCACCGCGCGCTCCACCTCCGCCGCGCCCCAGGACGAAGCGAGCGCGCGCCGCAACAGTGAGTGGCCCTACCGCCGCATCCTGCGCGCCTGCTCGCGCTTATTAGCTCCGCCCACTGAAGAGCCGCAGGTTTAAGTGGCATAGGCTTCAGCCTGTGCGGGTTTAGTCGTTAGAAGTTTTATAACCCTTGTGATTTTGCCCTTGCTTGGCCTAAAACCGCACAGGCTGAAGCCTATGCCACGGAAGCCTATGCCACGAAAGCCCATGCCCCAACTGATACAATCTCGTCCTAAACCCAAGGAGCAGAAATGGCCACATTCGCGACACCCGACGGAACAAAAAAGTTCGCCGCGCGATTCGCAGGACGCGCCGCCGCAGGACATTTCCGCGAGCACCAGGGCCTGTGGCTTTCTTCCATCGGAATCGGCACGTATCTCGGCGAAGCCGACGCCGCCACGGATCAGTCGTACACAGGCGCCATTGTCGCGGCCGTCGAATCCGGCGTGAACGTGATCGACACGGCAATCAATTACCGCTTTCAGCGCTCAGAGCGTTCCGTCGGCGCGGCGTTAGCGGAACTCGCGCGCCGCGGATACGCGCGTGAAGAACTGGTAATCTGCACCAAGGGCGGATTCCTCACTCCCGACGGCGACATGC
This sequence comes from Candidatus Acidiferrales bacterium, assembly GCA_035696345.1. GTDB lineage: Bacteria > Acidobacteriota > Terriglobia > Acidiferrales > UBA7541 > Palsa-360. Next base: position 3,574 of record DASRQU010000155.1, on the reverse strand, counting down.
CCGCCGACGCCACCGAATATTTCAATCACGAATATGTGGAGACCGGAATCCTGCAGGAAGGCGACGTTGCCGCCGGATGCCACTCCATGGCCCCAAAATTCATTGCCGACCAACTGGAGCGCAGCCGCCGCAATCTGGGCGTAGAAACCATTGACGTTTATTACCTGCATAATCCCGAAACGCAATTGGCCGAAGTGCCGCGCGAAATGTTTAACACCCGCGTGCGCTCCGCATTTGAATTTCTGGAATCCGCGGTGGCCGCAGCGAAAATTCATTTCTATGGATTGGCGACGTGGAACGGATTTCGTCAGGGCGAAAACGAGCAGGATTTTCTTTCGCTGGCCGCGATGGAGTCGCTTGCGCGCGATGTGTCTGGACTCTCGCACCATTTTCGCTTCGTGCAGCTGCCCTGCAACCTGGGAATGACCGAAGCACTCACGCGCGCGAATCAGGAATCGGATGGCGCGCGCGTGCCCGCCGTAGGCGCCGCATCAAAGTTCGGAGTAACGCTCATGGCCAGCGCCTCCATGTTGCAAGGCCAGCTCGCCAAAGGCCTTCCTCAATTTGTAAAAAATGCGTTAGGGATGAACACAGATGCGGAGCGCGCGATCCAATTTGTGCGCTCGACTCCGGGAATCGCCACGGCCTTGGTGGGAATGAGCCGCGTCGAGCATGTGCGGGAAAATCTCACGATTGTGGCAGTGCCGCCCGCCTCGCAGGAACAATTCGCAAAACTGTTTCAACGCGGCGAAAACCAGTAGGACAGGCTTTTTACCCTGAAAGGATTGAAGGGCAGCCTGTCTGCTTTTGACTTTCGCGGGCCACTGGAGGAATTCAAAAGAAGACAGGCTGAAGCCTGTCCTACTCACCGCTTCTGCTCCATCAAGCCAGCGATGGTCCCCATCACGTCAAACTTCGTAATGATTTCCAGCCGCCCGCTGCTCATTTGCACAAACACTGCTGGTTCTTCGTGGCTCAGCAAATACGTAAGCCGCTCCACCGGCGCCTCGCAGGAAATCATCGGCAGAGGATCGCTCATCACTTCGCGGATCACCATCTTGCGCAAATCTTTTCCCTGCAGCGCGAGATTCAAAATCTGGTCTTCGTAAATCGCGCCGATCGGCTGTTTCGCCTCAAACACGGGCAGCTGCGAAATATCTTGCGTCTGCATGGTGTGCAGCGCATGAAACACAGTTTGGTCCGGTCCGACGACCAGTAAATCGCGATCCTTGCTGACTTTGTGTTTCGCGTTCACCACGTCTTCCACCGTGAGCATTACTTCGGAATCGACATAGCCGCGCTCGCGCATCCACTCGTCGCTATACACTTTGCTGAGGTAGCGCATTCCCGTGTCCGGCAAAAACGCCACAACGAACGAACTTTTCGGCAGCGCCTTCGACACGCGCAGAGCTCCGGAAACGCAGCCGCCTCCCGAGCCGCCCGTAAAAATTCCTTCCTGCTTCACAAGACGCCGCGCCCACACAAAACATTCCTGGTCATCCACCTGCACTACGTCATCCACCATATTAAAATCCATGGTGGACGGAAAAATATCTTCGCCGATGCCTTCCACCACGTAGGTTTTCGCCGTGCCCACTTTTCCAGTTTTCTTGAATTCGTAGTACAGCGAACCGATGGGATCGACGCCAATAATTTGCACGTTGGGATTTTTTTCTTTCAGGTAGCGGCCCACTCCGCTGATTGTGCCGCCCGTGCCCATGCCGCAAACAAAATGCGTGATTTTCCCTTCCGAATCTTCCCAAATTTCCGGACCCGTGGTGACGTAATGCGCTTCTGGGTTCATCGGATTTTCGTACTGGTTGGGATAAAACGAATTGGGAATATCCTTCGCCAACTTTTTGGCCACGGAGTAATAACTGCGCGGATCGTCCGGCTCAACCGCCGTGGGGCACACAATCACTTCGGCGCCCAGCGCTTTCAGCAAATCCACTTTTTCCTTGGATTGCTTGTCCGTGATGGTAAAAACCAGTTTGTAGCCGCGCACAGCGCCCACGAGCGCAAGGCCGATGCCCGTGTTGCCCGAGGTGCCTTCGATAATTGTGCCGCCCGGTTTCAGCAAACCCTTTTTTTCGGCGTCGTTGATCATCGAAATGCCGATGCGGTCTTTCACCGAGCCGCCCGGATTCATGTAATCGACTTTGACGTAGACGTCGGCGGCAAATCCGGCGGTCAGGCGATTCAGGCGCACGAGCGGCGTGTGGCCGATAGATTCCAAAATGTTATTGCAGCGCAACGAAGGCTCCTTAATTCACGGCTACTTCCGGGACAAGTTCAAAAGCTTTTTCCCGCGTTTCCAGCTTAAGTGCATACCCAAGTCATTGTCCAGTTTCTCAGCGCACACACGTTCGTGGCAGAATAGACCGATCATCATCCAGGAGAATTCCGACTTCATGAAGCGAACCAACATTTCCACCGGAACAAAATACGAGCCAATCATCGGCTATTCGCGCGCCGTGCGCGTGGGCGATGCGGTCTACGTATCGGGCACAACAGCCACCGGCGCGGACGGGCAAATTGTGGGCGTGGGCGACCCACATGCACAAACGATGCAGACGCTACGCAACATCGAATCCGCGCTGCACAAGGCCGGCGCGCGCATGGAAGATGTGGTGCGCACGCGCATGTTCGTAACCGACATTTCGCAGTGGGAACAGATTGGCCGCGCGCACGGAGAATTTTTCGGCACGATTCGCCCCGCAACCGCGATGCTGCAGGTCGGCGGCATGGTTTCCCCCGAAATGCTGGTGGAAATAGAGGCAGATGCGATTATTTTGAAGCGCCCCGCGAAAAAAGCAAAGACTAGTCGACGTAAGAAATAATGGTTTCAAGTAGCACAGGCTTCAGCCTGTGGTTTTGGTCCTTGCAAGGACGAAACCCCACAGACTGAAGCCTGTGCTACTGAAACCTAATCTGATTTCAGCTAATACTTCACCCGCACACGGTACTTCAGCACGGACGTGCCGTCCTTATCCACCGGCACATCAAATTGCGCGGCAAACGCGGCGGTTTTTGTAAATTTGTAAGTCGAGCTGACCATTTCCCAATCGCCGCCGATCGGTTCGTTCACCTCCACTGAAACCGGCGCACCCTTGTGGTTGCGCAGCGTAATCTCATATTCAAATTCGTAAAGCGTGCTGGCGATTTTCTTGTAATCCGTCTGCTTGCGCTCAGCCACGATGTCAAACGCGTCGCCGATGTGCAGGCTGATTTGTTCGTCCTTTGGCGTATGATCGATGTGATCTTCGCCCACAAAAAGCGAGCCGCCACCTGAATCCTGCTGGTACACGCGAATGGTCCCCGAAGGCAGAGGCATCCCCAAACCGGATTTTTCTTCGTTCTTAAATTTATAAAAGACCTGAACGGGATCCTTGAGCGGCGCCCCCGGTTGATAAGCGTTGCGGTAGTAATAAGACTGCCCGTTCACCACATAGATTTTGTGAATCGGAAAATGCGAAGCGTCTAACAAGCTGATCTGCTTCGATTCCTGATCGAAGATCGAAGTGCGGCGATTCAGCGAATACAGGTGATACTCGGAAAATGCTTCCTGAGCGAA
>DASRQU010000154.1:0-10848 GCA_035696345.1 Candidatus Acidiferrales bacterium | reverse complement strand
CTTCATTTTTCCAAGTTTTCCGTGTTTTCCAAATAGGGTCCCGATCATCGGGGCATACCGATCCATTAATACTCCGTCCGCTGTATTTACCTCGCTCTTTGCGCGGCTCAACATCGGCCATGTCTACTCAGGCTGGAGTTGCGTTGAAAGCCGTCGCGAAGAAGGTTCGCATTCTCATTGCCGATGACCATCCGGCAATTCGGAAGTCAGTGCGATCTCTCCTGGAGGACCATCCCCTCTTTGAAGTGTGCGGGGAGGCCATTGACGGTAAAAACGCAATCAAGCAAGCGGAGGAACTAAAACCGGATGTGGTGGTTCTAAACGTGAAGATGCCAGGCTTAAACGGGTTTGAGGCGGCGCGGGAAATCAGAAAAAGCATCCCCGAAACGGCAATTGTAATGTTATCCGCAAACGCGGATCACCACCTGGCGGAAGCAGCCCGGCAGATTGGTGTTCGAGCATATGTCGCGAAGACAAAAGCAGGCATGGCGCTCATCGAAGCGATAAAACGGGCAGTTAGTGGCGGCGACTTCCTTTTAGTTGAGTAGAAATTTGATATTCGACGGGACGACTTTCCATCATATTCGGCGTGGTCGAGGAAACCTCAGTAGCACATGGGAACCGCCAATGTCGCCGATCCGTAAAAAGTTTTGGTCGATGCTTCCCGATCTTCCTACAAGTTGAGAATAATGCATCTCGCCCGATTCACCCAGCGAACCTGAGTTCCCTTCAACGTGCTTACGGCCGAATTCACCCGCTACACGATAGTTTATTTTTCTATAAGGATTTCGCCGGATGCTTCGGCGGAGCACTGGGATTTATCCTCGTGACCTGGCTGGCGCTTCGAGTTTCAGGTCACACTCAAAAGCGTTCAGGTCCAACTCGCAATGCAGTAAAGGATTGAGAAACCACAATGGCAGACAAGTTAAAATCATTTGCGGTCGTAACGGGGGCATCCAGCGGAATCGGGTACCAACTCGCTTCGCAGTTCGCTCAGAACGGTTTCGACGTTCTGGTAGTAGCGGAAGATAATGGCATCTCAGATGCAGCGCGGCGTCTTTCGACGGACGGCAGCAGAGTTGAAAGCCTTCAGGCTGACCTCGCCAATTTTGACGGCGTTGAAACGCTGTGTTCCAAAATTCATGCTCTCGGAAGGCCCTTAGATGCGATAGCGATCAATGCCGGCGTCGGTGTCTCAGGTCCATTCGCTGAGACCCGGCTTACCGCTCAGCTCAACCTCGTAAATTTGAACGTCACGTCTGCTGTACATCTGACTCACCGTGTTCTAGAGGATATGCTCGCTCGCCGCGCTGGGCGCATACTCTTCACTTCGTCGATTGCCGCCACGTCTCCCGGTCCATTCATGGCGACGTACAACGCCTCCAAATCATTTCTGAAATCTTTTGCCGAAGCGATTCGAAATGAATTGAAAGATTCCGGAATAACGGTCACGACCCTGATGCCCGGAGCAACAGAAACCAATTTTTTCAATCGTGCAGGAATGGAAGATACCAAGCTCGGAGCTAGCGAGAAGGATGATGCTGCTGAGGTCGCGCGGGATGGTTTTGAGGCGCTGATGGCGGGCAAAGACCACGTTGTGGCGGGCTCATTCAAAAACAAGATACAGGCCACCGTTTCCCACATTATTCCTGACACGGTTGCCGCCGATATGCATCGCAAGCAGTCCGAGCCCGGCTCGGCTGACAAACGATGAGGGCGGGCACCAATCGTATCGGTTGGGAAGCGTACTTCGACTCATTTCCGCAGGGTACTTTTCTCAAATCATCCGCGACATCAAGAACTCGAAAATCTTATTAAAAATGGGTAATTGCGATATGAAACCTGAACTCTGGCTGGGCCTCGAATGCACAGTGAATCGCGTCGGCCATACTTATTTTGACCAAACCATGCGAACTGGCCATGAGTATCGCGAAAATGACTTGGAACTTTTTTCCAAGATAGGGGCGAAAGTCATCCGTTATCCATTGCTGTGGGAAAGGACTGCGCCCGGCGAACTGCACTGGGAATGGCCTGACAGACGATTACGACAACTGCAAGAACTGCGGATGCGCGCCCTAGTTGGATTGCTTCATCATGGAAGCGGGCCTCGTGATACGGACCTTCTTGATCCTGACTTCGCGCTCAAATTCGCCGCATACGCCAGGGCTTGTGCGGAGCGATATCCGTGGATTGAAGATTACATACCGGTGAATGAACCGCTGACAACTGCGCGATTCAGCGCCTTATACGGCCACTGGTACCCACATCACAAAAGCGTTACGAGTTTTGTGCGTGCTCTGCTCAATCAGTGCAAGGCTGTGGTTCTAGGAATGCGAGAGATACGTGCTGTTAATTCCAAGGCCCGCCTCGTGCAGACAGAAGATTTGGGGAAATGCTTCAGCACTCCCAAACTAAGTTATCAAGCGGATTTTGAAAATGAACGGCGCTGGCTGACGTTCGATCTGCTTTGCGGAAAAGTTGCCCCGGACCATGCAATCTGGCCTTATCTAAAGTGGGCTGGGATAGAAGATCGCGATTTGTATTGGTTTCAGGAAAATCCGATGCCCCCCGATTTCTTCGGATTAAATCACTATTTGACGAGTGATCGCTATCTGGATGAACGCCTGGAACGATTTCCCGAGTCGGCTCATGGTGGAAACGGCCGCGATCAATACGCCGATGTGGAAGCCGTCCGGGCTTGTCCGCGTGAATGTGTAAGCGTTAGCCACAGAATTCGAGAAGCTTGGAATCGCTACCGGATTCCGGTCGTGGTCACCGAGGCGCATCTTTCGTGTCCGGAAATGGATGAGTCAGTGCGATGGTTGTGGGAAATCTGGAATGCCGCCCGCGAACAGAATTCGCTCGGCGCGGATGTGCGGGCAGTCACCGCATGGGCGCTTCTGGGAGCATATGATTGGAATAATCTGGTAACGAAGGCCTTGGGCTTCTACGAGCCAGGACTTTTCGATGCACGATTTTCCCCGCCGCGACCTACATCACTAGCCACACTTGCCACCGAATTGGCGAGAGGCGAACCGCCGTCTGACCCAGCACTGCAACACCCTGGTTGGTGGCGACGCAGTGAGAGAATTTGCTATGGTGCAGAACGGCCGTCCCTATTGAATGCCACGCGTATGCAGACTGAATGCTCGGCGGATTGACGCGCTTCGACTATCCGTTCGGCTTCTCACGGGTCTGAGGCTCAATCGTTTGGAATTTCAGGGAACTCGGAAAGCTCGGTTCGGAGAGTTGTTTGCGTAAGGTGATCTTCGTAGAGCTCAAAAACGACCGAAAGCGTTAAAAGAAATATTCCAAATGCCAAGGTGAACATGCCCGTCAGTCTTATCGCAAATGAACTTGGATAGACAATATTGAACGCTGAAGCCGCCACCGTCACGAGAAAGCTGATTACCGCAATGCTGAGCCATCGTGAAGCGGCTTGGGTAACGCGTATGCGCCTTGCATATAGCGATATCTGCTCCCGAAGGCTGGTGCGCCTTTGATCGTCCTTCGCTCCTTTTCGATACTCGTCCGTAAGGTCCCGTAGTCGGTCGTAGATCGCCTCATAGCGCGACGTAAGCATATGAAGAAAAATCGATGTCGCGATCACCAGGCTCACTGGGGCTGAGGCGACACTTACGATCTTACCGATGTCCGCTTTGTAAAGTGCGTCACCCATGCGACTGTGATTACAGTTGCACGGCCGACAGCCGAGTTAAATCAAGAAATCCTTTGAGAAATGAAAATTCATCACCGTAACAAAGCAGATCTTAACGGCGTGCGGCAACCGGTGTTTTTACTTATCAGTGAACTAGGCTGTCTCCTCATCCCAATTACAGCTTCAGCCCTATTTGTCCGACGCTGTTGTCCGCGTACTATTGCAAGCGGTGCTGAAAAATGCGCCGAAATTACAATCAGGGGATCAAGATGAAAAGGGCGAGATCTACGGTAATCATTGCAACATTCGCTTTACTGTTCAGCGGAGGCATCGCACGGGCGCAAAAATCGGGTGGCGATCCAGGAAATCAAGGCTCTCCTTCACCAACGACTCACCAACAGCCTCAAGGTGATGCCAACCAGAATAAGTCAGAAGCGGACAATCAGCAAAATCAATCAAAGAAAAAAAACAAGAAATCCAAAGGCAAGTTGCAGAAGGAAACCGGAAACGTTCCGGGTGACACAACAAGTCCGGGAGCTCCCGCCGCACAGGGCAGGCAAAGCCCCGGCGAACCTGCCAAGTAATTTAGCTCGAAAGGGCATTTGTTCCGAACTCCAGCGTCGATTCACCGGTCAGCATTGGTCTACAAGTAAAAAGGAGTAAACGTGCAGTCGGCGCTGAGAGCCCACCACTGAGCGCTGACGGCATCCGAACTTTTTTCACACCTACCGAAGATCGGATAACACCCTGAAGTAACGGTCGGCCGTGAATTTCTAGATTACTTCTCGTGTCATCTCCTCGAAAGTCGAAAACTAACGACCTTATGAAACATGGAATGAAAATGAAAAAAATACCCGTATTCTCGTTCAGTGCCTTATTTGCACAAATGCCTGTGCGCGTCCTTACGTTGTTTCTTTTAGGCTTCGCTGTTCTTTGTCCGTTATTTCTGAAGGCCCAATCAGTCTCGCCGGCGGCCAAGGAGCCTTCTCGGACCGACTGGAAGAAATTGACGAAGAATGCACGGTCCGGCAACATCGAATCGCAACTTCAACTTGCGATGGCTTATGACTTTGGAAAAGGGGTCGAGCCAGACAAGAGCGAGGCACTCCGGTGGTATCGCAAGGCGGCAGACACCGGTAATCCTGAAGCCCAGGCAAATCTCGGGTACTTGTACGAAACAGGCCCGGAACCGGTCAGAAACGTCGTGGAGGCAGGAAAGTGGTACACGCGCGCTGCAGTTGCGGGCAGCTCGATAGCACAGCTAAATCTCGGGTTACTCTATCTTCGTGGAGCCGGTATTAACAAGAGTATCGATGACGGCGTCTACTGGATTAAACGAGCAGCAAGCGTCGGAGACTCTGGGGCGATGGCGGCGCTGGGCTACTTGTATTCCATCGGCGCTGGTGTACCTGTCGATGTAACCGAGGCGTTCAAGCTGATCCAGAAATCGGCGATGAAGAACGACGCCACCGGACAAGCGCTGCTGGGAAGTCTTTATGCACACGGTACAGGAGTTCCCAAAGATGCGGAGCGAGCCCTGCTTTGGTATCGAAAGGCGGCCGAGGCAGGCAGCGCCACGGCACATTTCGGCTTGGGCGTCTTGTACGAGCATGGCGAAGGGGTGCAGCCTGACAAGCATGAAGCACTGCTACACTTCCAGACCGCTGCTGCCAGCGGGTCGAAGCAGGCACAGGAAGCTCTTGGTGAAATCTACGAACTGGGTGAAGGCGCACCGGTTGATTACCAGGAAGCCGCCAAATGGTACCGAATCGCCGCTGATCAAGGAGAAGTTCGAGCTGAGACGAGATTAGCAGTAATCCTATTTCAAGGTCACGGAATTCCGCAGAACGTTCCCGAAGCGGCTAAATTGTGGACGCAGGCGGCGGAGCAAGGCTATCCATACGCGCAATTTGATCTCGCCGAGTTGTATTGGAAAGGTATAGGCGTTCCGTGCGATCTTCCAAAGGCGTATGCTCTTTTCACTAAAGCTGGCAAATCGCTGGACGTGAGCAAGCCGTTGGCGTCCCTCTCCTCTGAAATGAGGCAAGAAGTCGCAGCTTACTCACACTGACGGATTGCATGGGCGTCGAAACATACGTTCGAATCCATGATGTGAAAGCAAGATGAGATGGCACGACGTCCAGCGGATGTGATCGTGATAGGCGCCGGCGCAGCCGGTTTGGCGGCAGCTCATGACCTTTCCCTTGCCGGTCTCCAGACCACGGTAATCGAGGCCAGAAACCGAATCGGTGGCAGAATATTTACCGTTCGTGATACGAACTCAGCGTTGCCCATCGAGCTCGGCGCGGAGTTTGTTCACGGAGAACCGGAACCTCTTCTCAAGGTCATTCAAACTGCCAAGTTAGTTCTTAATTTGCTTCCTGACAATCATCACCTTTTGAATAAGGGCAGGTTTTCGCCCGTTCCCCGCTTCTGGAGAACGCTGGGCGAACTCAGTCAAGGGATCGGCAGGAGCATTCGTCGTAAGAAAAATGATACTTCTTTTCTGGAGTATCTCGAACAAAACCATCTTCCAAAGAAACAACGCGAGCTGCTACTCAATTTCGTTGAGGGCTTCCAGGCTGCCGATCCTGCCAAAATCAGCAGCCGCTCGCTGGCGGAGGGTGCCGAAGAATTGCTATCCGGGTATAAGCAATTTCATGTGGCTTCCGGTTACGACGGGGTCGCGAACTGGCTTCGTACTAACACTAATCCGGATTTAGTCGATTTCCGTTTAAATACAATAGTAACGAATTTGGCGTGGAAACGCGGCGACGTAAATGCACAATGCGTCACCGCCTCCCGGACAAGCTTGGAGGTTTTCCACGCGAGGGTGGCGATCATCACCATTCCCAACGCGCTTCTAAAAAGTAAGTTCGTTCGCATAACCCCGGAGCTGACCGAAAAACAGTCGGCTGCGAAAAAGCTTGGTTCAGGTCAAATCTTTAAAATGGTCCTGCAATTTCAAAATAGCTTCTGGGAAGAGGACAAACTTATTTCAACGAGGCTAAAAAAAAATAGTCCGACTGAGGATTTGAATTTTATTCATGCCCAGGGTGAAGATGTTCCCGTGTGGTGGACGCCATCACCATCCCGTGCGCCCACGCTGACGGCGTGGGCAGGCGGCCCGAAAGCGGAAAAATTGCTTGCGGAGAAGGATCAAACACGGGTGGATAGAACATTGAGTTCTCTCGCACGGACTTTCGGCTTACCCCGCAAAGCTGTCGACGAACTTCTAATCGGTTCTGCAAGCCACGATTGGCGAGCAGATCCGTTCAGCCGTTCCGCTTACTCGTATGTATCGGTTGGCGGAATGAGCGCGGCAAAGGAACTAGCAAAGCCGGTGCAGAAAACTCTATTCTTTGCCGGAGAGGCTACTGACCTCGACGAGATGGGAACGGTGGCTGGTGCGGTCGCCAGCGGACAGCGCGCCGCACGCGAGTGCATTCGAATCGTGTTCCGGCGACGCTAACTCAGGCCGCCCAAGGATGTATCACGATCTTCGTTACATTCTGCTTTTTATCCCGCCAGGTCTTGTAAGCTCTGGGGCTCGATCCAGACTGGAGCGAGGGTTGCGAAATGTCCGAAAGAAATTTACCGGCTGCGATTCGCCACCTTGGAAGCCTGCTTGCCGAGAGCGGTTCGCGTTGATTTTGGCAGATGCGCGATCGTCTTTTTGCGTTTTGCACTTGCCGCGGCTTTCTTAATATTTTTTCTTGCCGCTGATTTCTGTTTTTGCGTAGTCATGGCGGTCCTTTGCTCCTTTTTCACCTCATTTGGCATCAGCTACATAAAATGATGGACGCAGCGTGTTACTCGATTCAGTTCGTTCTGTACGTTTCGTCCTGTACGTATAGGTTTGCGTCTGCTCGGCATAGACCCAACCCATCCAATCGTTTGGTTTCCCGTGGTCGAATCGCCGCGATACCGCCGCGCTCGTTGCGCTACTTGCGTTCAAGGCCGCCGAAGGGGCGACACTACCGCCAGCACCGAACGCGAAAGCTGCGACGGACCAGTGCGGCGATTCCCTCTGCGGCGTATTCGAGACTGCTTCATGTATTGGTGGCGCAACTGATTGCTCAGCGACAAGGCCCGTTCGAATCTGTCATCGGTCGCTGAACGAAGCTGCGCCAATATCTTGCACGAAGACCCGTGATCGAGCATTTCACCTGCGATGCTGGATAACTCTACGAAATCGTGCCACTCGCCGATGGCATCCTTGACGTCTCCGAGCTTGCTCAAAAGCTGACCATTATTCGCGCGGCCAAACATCTGCAGAACGTAGCGCAATTCCTTCACTTTCAGCCGGTACGGATGCAAGTTCGCGCGATTGAGCTGGCGGGGCTCACCCAGTTCGGAAAAAAGTTGGAGTGCCTTTGCCGCGACCTCCGCCTGAGACTCCCTATCTGTCTCTTCTTGTTTTTCCGTTTTCTCGGCTCGTTTTTGGAGACGGCGGAAAGCCCGCTTCAAATGCCGGCTTAGACGCCCGCCGGAGCGTCGCAGAGTTTGCCGCAGCTTGCGCGCGACCGTCTCGCGCTCAGCGCCAAGATATTCAATCAGTTTTACCAGGCAGTCCTGCTCCTCTTCCTTGTGGTCGAGGGTCAAAGCATGCCCGGTCAATACGTCCATATCCCTGACTTTACCCGCGCTTTTGCGAGTTTCCACCAGATCGTCAAGCAGCTTCTTGTCTTTGTGAGACTTGTTGAACGCGAATGCATTAAGTGCGGACTCCAAGCGGCGCGCCCCGGTGCGAAGGTCATGCACCGCCTTGCCGCTTGGCCGCTTACGATCCTTCTTGATGAATTTGCGCACACGCCGCACGGCCTTTTCAATTCCTCTAAGGTCGATGGCTGGCCGGTTCGTCGGTACTGTCCCCATAGCATCACGATACTCGTTTGATTTTGGTCTTTGCTGACACCATATTGTCTCGAATGATCTCCAGCGCATTCTGCTGGCCATGGAAGCCCAAAACCCGGAACTCTTTGCGTTGAAGCTCATTGTACTTAATGAAGAAATCGATAATCGCGTGCCTCAATGTGTTGTCAAAGATAATGCGCGGTAACATCGCCTGGCGCTTCTTGAAATCGAGAGGCACTGCGATCACGCGGTCGTTGCGCTCCGTTTTTCCGTTCGCCCGCTGCTCACACTCCATCACGGCAATTGCATTTCCCAGGACGATGCCACCCCACGGCAGTTCGGCTTCGCCCATCACCAGCACGTCCAGAGGGTCGCCGTCTCCGGCCTTCGTGGAGGGAACAAATCCGAACGCGAATGGGAAGACCATGCCCAAGGGCAGCGTTTTCTCTACGCGAAAGGCGCGCAGATGGTCGTCATATTTCATCTTTGTTCCCGAGCCTCGCTGCGTCTCGATTACTATGTTAATCAAGTTCGAATCGGTTTCGAAGGTTGGCAATGCAGAGAGATTGGTTTCAGGCATGGCAGTCCTTAATTTCTGCGATCAGAGTAATTTCTCAGGGGTGATTGGCAAATCACGGACCCTCTTTCCAGTGGCGTGAAAAATGGCGTTGGCGACGGCGGCTCCGGTGCCGGTAATGCCGATCTCCCCTATACCACGCGCGCCCAAGGGATTAAATTTCGTGTCGGGCACATCGATTGCGGAGACGTCGATCTCGCCAATGTCCGCGTTGACCGGAACGCGGTATTCGGCGAGATTTGCGTTCACGATGCGGCCATTCCGATCGTCGACGTAGGTTTCTTCAAATAATGCCAGGCTCACTCCCCAAACAATTCCGCCGATGAACTGGTTTCGCGCGGTCTTTGCATTCAGCAGTTTCCCGACGTCATACACGGCGACAATGCGCGGCACGCGCACCATTCCCAAATCCGGATCGACGGTCACCTCGGCGAAGATTGCGCCGAAGGAATGCCGCGAATATTTTTCGTCATTTTCCGGCTTCACCTGGGAACGACCTTCGACTCCTGAAACGCCGTGGCGTGCAACTATCGACGCAAAAGGTTCCGACTGCGTGGCGTCCGATTTCAGAACAAGCGTCCCATTTTTAATTTCGATATCTTCCGCGTGCGCCCTGTGCAGAGGTGACATGGGGTCCTCTGTTGCAAGGTTGATCAGCTTGTTCCGTGCGTCCTGGGCTGCGGCTTGCACCGCGGGCATAACACTCGCTGTACTCATGGAACCGGCCGCGAGCGGAGCTTGGGGAAACGATGTATCGCCGATGCGAGCGTCTATTATTTCTACCGGCACGTCCAACGCATCCGCGGCGACCTGCGTCATGATGGTGTACATCCCTGTGCCTATATCTTCGGTTCCGGAGGCGACCAGCACTCTGCCATTCGGTTGCAGGCGTACTAAGGCAGACGCCGGAAGTCTATTTGCAGGATAGGTCTCGGTAGCCATTCCCCAGCCCACGAGTTGGGACCCTCGTTTCATCGAGCGGGGGTTTGGATCACGCTTCGCCCATCCGAATTTTTCGGCGCCGCGCACGTAGCACTCACGCAAACTTTTTTCCGTGAAGGGTGCTTTCGTGTGCGGGTCGACGTCGGTGTAATTCAGGAGACGAAGCTGCAATGGGTCAACCTTGATTTGATGAGCGAGCTCATCCATCGCAACTTCCAACGCATAGGTTCCGGTCGCCACACCCGGAGCGCGCATATAAGTGGGTGTTCCCAGATTCAAGGGAACAATGCGGTGGGTGGTGGATATGTTCTCGCACGCATACATCACGCGTGTCGGGAAGGCTGAAGATTCCAGGTAATCCTCGAGCACGGAAGTGTGTGCATGAACTTCGTGCCGGATTGCCGTCAACTTTCCTTCGCGGGTTGCGCCCACGGTGAGGTGCTGGTGGGTCCTCGGCCGAGCGCCCACTGGACCGAACATTTGTGGCCGCTCCAAAACGAGCTTTACGGGACGATTCACGTGCTTCGCGGCCATCGCTGCCAGCGGGACGTGCGACCACGTTTGTCCTTTGCAGCCAAATGCACCACCTATAAATGGAGCGATGACATGGATCTGCTCTTCGGATATAGCAAATATTTGTGCGATCGTTCCCCGCACGCCAAAAATATTTTGTGTGGCGTCGTGCAGAGTCAGATGATTGCCGTCCCATTGCGCAATCGTCGCATGGGGTTCCATCGGGTTGTGATGCTCGATTGGAGTTGTGTACACCTGATCGATCTTAATTTCAGCCTGCGCCAAGCCGCCATCGACGTCG
>DASRQU010000153.1:0-34677 GCA_035696345.1 Candidatus Acidiferrales bacterium | reverse complement strand
AACGATGGGAATGAGAATCGCTGCGGTGAGAACGCGCTGGCCAGTTGCGGAACTCATTCAGTCCTTTCCCACGCGGTGTAAGTCGTGCTTGGTTGTCGTCGGTACACGGTTCACCGTGAACGCTCACCGCGAACGGCATGCCGCGTCGCCACGACAATGACGCGGCGGAAGTTGCAAACATTCTCTACTGCTACTTTGGCGCAAATCTCGCTTGAATTCACACGGAAATAATTTACGTGTGCTGCGTTGGAAAACGATTGTACCGGAAAGAAATCGAAAAACGCAGATGGGAACGGTTGAAACGCGCGGCGCAGGATCAGGCCATCACGCGGCGGCGCGTTTCGGTCAAGCCGCCGTAACGGCGCTCGCGCTTTTGAAAATCAATTAAAGCGGCGTAGAGTTGCGCGCGGCTGAAATCGGGCCACAAGGTTTCGGTAACATAAATTTCGGCGTAGGCAATTTGCCAGAGCAGGAAATTGCTGACGCGCATTTCGCCGCTCGTGCGAATCAGGAGATCGGGATCGGGCAATCCAGCGGTATACAAATGCTGCGAAATTAATTCCTCGTCGATGGACGCGTCCGCGAGGCCGTCGTTGCGAACGCGATCGAGAATACGGTTGAAGGCGTCCACAAGTTCGGCGCGCCCGCCATAGTTCAGCGCGACGGCAAGCTTCATGCCGGTGTTCCCAGCGGTCTGTTCCATGGCACGGTCGATGTCTTCGCGCACTTCATCGGGGAGCTGGTCGTGGCGGCCGATCACCATCATGCGGATGTTGTTGCGATGAATAATCGGAAGTTCCTTGCGCAAATATTCACGGAGAAGACGCATCAGAAAATCAATTTCGGCTTTGGGCCTACGCCAATTTTCCATGGAAAATGCGTAGAGAGTTAAGGCACTTATTCCCAAGTTGGCGCACGTTTCGATCACGGTTCTAGCTGCCTGGGTTCCCACGCGGTGCCCGGCCACGCGCGGCAGATGCCGGCGTTGAGCCCAGCGCCCATTGCCATCCATGATAATGGCAACATGCTGCGGCAGACGGTCGGCATCCAGAGCACGGAGGAGCCGTTCTTCTTCCAGGTCCGAGGTTTTGAGTAAATCGGGTAGTTTCACGCGACTATTCCCGCGAGTGCCAGTTAGTGGAGAGTCGTTTCGCGAGCATATGAAAAGCTAACATAGGGCCACCCACCGCGCAACACGACACCGGCAACACGTCCTCAATGAGCAAATGCTTTGGGACAATAACGCAGCGAAAAAGCAGGTGGCTTGCAGGGAGCGGGAAATGCCTTGGAGCGAATTTAGACTATGCGCCGCCGGGGAGCGCGTTCGGGTGAAGCAGCGTAACGTAGACCAGAATCAAGGTGAGGGCAATCACGGCGACGACTGTGATCCACGCGACAATGTT
Source organism: Candidatus Acidiferrales bacterium (assembly GCA_035696345.1). Taxonomy (GTDB): domain Bacteria; phylum Acidobacteriota; class Terriglobia; order Acidiferrales; family UBA7541; genus Palsa-360. The sequence goes on along the minus strand of DASRQU010000153.1, from coordinate 33,274 downwards.
AAACGTGGGCGTGTTCACGAAATCGCCCATCAAATCGCGGCGGTTGATTAATAGCAGCATGAAGATCAGGACGACGGGTAACCAGACGCCGTTTCCGACCTGCGAGAGAACTAGAATTTTTTCCAGCGGCGCGCGAGGGATCAGGATCACGGCGGCGCCCACCACAATCATGCCTGTGTAAAGACTGTAAAAGATCGGTGCGTCGTTAAATTTGTGATCGATGCCCGCCTCGAAGCCCATGCCTTCGCAGATGACGTGCGCGGTGGACAGGGGAAGGATGGATGCGGCGAACAGCGAAGCGTTCAGCAGGCCGAAGGCAAAGAGCATGGCCGCCCATTTTCCGGCGAGAGGCACAAGAGCCTGTGCCGCGTCTCCCGCGTCGTTAATCACGTGATGACCGGTGACGAACAGGGTCGCGCCGGTGCAGACGATGATGAAAAAGACGATGACCATGCAGCTTACACTGCCGAACAGGACGTCCAAACGCGCTTGCGGATATTGGCGCGCCGAGACACGCTTCTCAACGAAGCTTGCCTGCATGTAGAAAAACTGCCAGGGGGCGATGGTCGTGCCAATTAGGGCGGTGAGCATCAGGAGGTAACCGCCGTCGAGGTGCATTGTGGGAATTACGGTGTTGCGCGCGGCCATGAGCCAATCGGGCTTCGCGAGAAGCGCGGATACAACATAGGAAAGATATAAGACGCAGGCCGCCAGAAATATTTTTTCCACCTGACGGGAAGTGCCCCTGAGCACAAGAATCCAGACGGCGAGGGCAGCGAGCGGCACGGAAATATACTTGGATATGCCGAAAAGTTGCATCGATGCAGCGACGCCCGCAAATTCGGCGCACACGTTTCCCATATCCACGACGAGACCTGCAAGAATCAGGAAAAAAGTGGGACGGAAGCCGAATTCCTCCCGAATGAGGTCGGAAAGGCCCTTCCCGGTCACGACGCCCATGCGCGCGCACATTTCCCCGGTGACGTACAGCGCGATCGTCATGGGGATTAGCGACCATAGCAGCGCATAGCCGTACATCGCGCCGGCCTGCGAGTAAACGGAAATTCCGCCGGCGTCGTTGTCCACGTTTGAGGTAATGACGCCAGGGCCAACGACCGCGAGAAACAGGAGAAGGCGGCGGCGCAGAATGCGTGTGCGCTTGCCCCAATCCGAAATGCGGGCGCGGTACGGCTCAATCCAGCCGGGGATGAGTTTCCAACGCGTCACAAGCGCGGGAGTATCCGGAGCCTGTTTCTCCTCTTCGGGTTTTCCAAGCACCGCCATTTGATCTGACCAGACTCCATACCCGCAGCGAAGTGTGCGCGAAACAAAAGCTCCCTACATTTTTACCGGTGCCGGATGCGACTGACTACGTCATCCACTTCAATCGCACCGATAGGCCGTCCGAGATCGTCGACCACGGCAAGACTGTGAAGATTGTATTTGTCGAACAATTCGAAAACCTCTTTATCGTCCGCGTCCGGCGTTATGGAAAGTAGCGGCTCCATTTTTAAGGTTTCCATCAATTCGTCGGAAGCCGCGAGCAGTAGGCGTCCGATCGCCACGGCGCCCGAAAACTTGGCTTCCCTGTCGATCAAAAACACGGTGTCGAGGCGCTCGAGGTCGACATCTTTTTCCTGTATCCAGGACACGACTTCGTCGCGCGTGGCAGCTTCACCGACGTAAATAAAGTCGGTGTTCATCATGCCGCCAGCGGAATTTTCGTCAAATTTGAGAAGTTCGCGGACTTCGCGGGCCTCGTCGCCGGGCATTTCGCTCAAGACGTCGCGCGATTTTTCGGGAGTCATGTCCGCGATGACGTCGGCCGCCTGGTCCGGGTCCATTTCCTCGAGGATGTCGGCGGCTTTCTCAGCAGTGAGGGTTTCGACGATCTGTGTAGTCAGGCGTTTATCGAGTTCAGCCAAAGCTTCCGCAGCGGTTTGTTCGTCGAGCGAAGCGATGATCGACTGGCGCTCGTTCGGCGACAGGTCTTCCATAATGTCCGCGAGGTCCGCAGGATGCATTTTTTCCAGTTTTTGGTGGGTGATGCGGAGTTTTACACGCCGCAGCGGGTCCGACTCGATCAGATTTACGAACTCCCAAGGGATGACGCGGGTGGGCAGTTTCGTGGTCAGTCCGCGGACCACCCCCGGTGAGGCTACACCGTGCAGGAGCCGTCGCGCCGCACCGGTGAGGCCCACGTCCACTTGCGTGACGCGCATCTCGACTGTTCCGTTGACGCGCTGCTCCGCCATATCAATGTCGTTTACGCGGACAACTTTGCGGCCGCTCGTGTCGATGATTTGCTGGTCGAGCAGGTCTTTGCGCATAGCCAGCCATGCTTCATTGGGCTGGTAATGCTCCAAGTCCTTTTCCTCGACGTTGAGGCGAATCACGCCAGGAGCAACAAAAGCGACATTGTCATAACGCACGATTAAGGGAAGGAACTTTCCCCGTCCGAGTAGGATGCGCGCCACACGATTGGGCTGATCGGCAGGCTCAATAAACAGTTCCGTCACTTGGCCTACAAAATGGCCATCGCGGTCATATGCTTCGCCTCCCAACAGATCGGTTGCATGCAGCATGGGCGCCTCCTTTCTCCTGGATTCGGGTGACCCACTCAGTTTATTGGGTTAGCCAGAGAGCCAGTCATGTTTCGGGCATATGCGCGGGGCGGGGCTTCCGCGCCCAAACCCTGCTAAATTTATTCAAATGGCCTGTTTCGGCGGGTGCTTTGAGAATTGCGACCCGCAACCAGGATGGCCTAGCCGCGGGTGAAGGAAAATTCCGGATTCTACCCGAGGCCCCTACAAATCGCTTTCAAAGATTGGCGGACGGGAGGTTCGGCACCTATACACCATGCCTTTTCGGAACATTCCGTCGCCGATGAATTGCAGCCCGGAAAGGGCTTCGACTTTTTAGATTCGCGCATCAAAACAAAAAAAACTCCATCTCAGTAGGTAAACGCTGTTGAAATCTTTGTCAAGTAAAGAGTGCACATAATCGAATCTTTTTGTTATCGAGAGGAACGTCGTTCATGTTTTTGTCATCTCGTGGCTGCGTTCAGTTGCGTAGCGCGAGCGAAATTGCGTCCGTCTTGAATTTTGTTCCATTAGGATGTCGATCCTCGGACGAAGGTTGGCGAGACGGATCGAAAATGCGCAACATCCCCAGAGTTATTCGCTTCGATTGCTCGACAGGAGCGAACGCGTCGCGGTATAACTTCCTGTTGCCGACCGGCGTTTTCTTCCGCGCTTTTTTGTGATGGAAGCCGCACACGGGCATGGCAATCCACGAAACATGATAGAAGCAACCACACCGCTTATGCGGCAATACCAGTCTATTAAGGGACGGTATCCGCACGCGCTCGTCCTGTTCCGGCTGGGCGATTTTTACGAGCTCTTTTATGAGGATGCGATAGCGGCTTCTCGAGAACTGCAAATCACCCTTACATCTCGAAACCGGGAACGCGGCGAGCCCATTCCCATGTGCGGAGTTCCCTTTCATGCGGCGGAGGGATACATCGCGAGACTGCTGCGCGCGGGCTACAAGATTGCCGTGTGCGACCAGATGGAACTGCCGACGCCGGGAAAAAAATTGGTGCGCCGCGAAGTGGTGCGCGTCATTACTCCGGGAACCGCTACCAGCCTCAACGTGCTCGAACCGAAAGAGAATAATTATCTCGCCGCGATTTCCAGGGCAGCTGGGGGAACGCCCATCGGGTTTGCGTACGCGGACGTGACGACGGGGGAGTTCCGGGCGACGACATTTTCGGGCCAAGACGCGGATGAAAAATTGCGCGACGAGTTGCACCGGCTGAAGCCGCGGGAAATTTTGATTCCGCGGCAGGCGAGCTTATTCAGCGCGCCGGGTTCGGAGGCGGAATCGGGCGCGCACGCTCCGGGAGCGAAGGCCGACATTCGCGAGGGTGTGGAAACACGGATCGATGAGTGGGTTTTTCGAGCAGATTATGCGGAGCGCGTGCTGCGGGAGCAGTTTGGGGTGGCAACGCTGGATGGGTTTGGGCTCGCCGCGCATCCACATGCGATTTCCGGGGCGGGAGCCGTGGTTCATTATTTGCGCGAGACGTCGGCCATGAGTCCGGAGAACGGAAATCATTCGGGGGCGGCGCTCGGGCATCTGGAGCACGTGCGGTATTACGAGCAGGCTGATGCGTTAGTGCTCGACATTGTTACGGTGCGAAATCTGGAGCTTGTGGCGCCAATATTCTTTGAGGACGGCATGAAGGGTTCCTCGCCTACGCTGCTATCCGCGCTGGACGAAACCGCTACGGGGATGGGAGCGCGGCTGCTGCGGCAATGGATTTTGCGGCCGCAGGTGAATCGTGAGGAAATTCAGGCGCGGCTCGATGCGGTGCAGGAATTGAAAAACCACACCGTGCTGCGCGAGGAAATCCGTCACAACCTGGCGGGCGTGCAGGATCTGGAGCGGCTCGCGGGGCGCGTGACCCTTGGCGTTGCTTCGCCGCGCGACCTGCTGGGACTCAGGCAATCGCTCTCGCGCATTCCGCTCCTGCGAAAGTATTTATCCAATTGCGGTTGCGAACGGCTTTCGGCGCTGCTTGTGGAAATGGATGAGCTGGCGGATGTGCGAGAACGTATTGAATTGTCGCTCGCGGATGATCCGCCAGCGCTGGCATCCGATCCGGGAGTGATTCGACGCGGCTGCGATAAAGAATTGGACGAACTGCGCGAGCTTTCGCAGCACGGGAAACAAATTATTGCGACGATGGAAGAGCGCGAGCGGAAGCGAACGGGGATCGGCTCGCTTAAAATTCGCTTCAACCAGATATTTGGCTATTACATCGAAATTTCCAAAGCGAATTTGCATCTGGTGCCGGCAGACTTTGAGCGCAAGCAAACGCTGGTGAATGCGGAGCGCTTCACGACCGGCGAACTGAAGGACCATGAACGCAAAGTGCTGGATGCGGACGAGCGCATTGCGGATATCGAGAGGCGCTTGTTCGGCGAACTGCGCTTGTGGGTGGGTGAGCAATCTTCGCGGCTGCGGCGCACCGCCATGGCGATTGCGCAGCTGGATGTGTTGGGCAACTTCGCGCGGCTCGCGGCTTCGCGGAACTACATGCGGCCGGAATTCAATGACGACACGCAAATCATGATTCTGGGCGGTCGACATCCGGTGGTCGAGCAGCTTTTACAGCAGAAGGGCGAGCGGTTTGTGCCCAACGATTTGTTTCTGGACGATTCGACGCAGCAGATTTTGCTGATTACCGGGCCGAACATGGGTGGAAAATCGACCTATCTAAGGCAGGCCGCACTGATTATCCTGATGGCGCAGATGGGATCGTTCGTTCCGGCGGATCAGGCGCGGTTACCGGTCACGGATCGAATATTTACGCGCATTGGGGCGGCGGATAACCTGGCGCGAGGTCGATCCACTTTTCTCGTGGAGATGACCGAAGTAGCGGCGATTCTGAATACGGCGACGCCCGCGAGCCTCGTACTGCTCGACGAGGTGGGTCGCGGGACCGCTACGTTCGATGGACTGTCCATCGCTTGGGCGGTGGTGGAGCATCTTTCGAGCGAAACGAAATCGCGCACGCTTTTCGCGACGCACTATCATGAGCTGACGGAGCTTGCCGAATTGCTGCCGGGAATCAAGAACGTGCACGTGTCGGCGCGCGAAACTTCGACGGGGATCGTATTCTTGAAACGCGTGGAAACCGGTAGTGCGGACAAGAGTTATGGAATTGAAGTGGCGCGAATGGCCGGATTGCCGCCGGCGGTGATTTCGCGGGCGCGCGAGATTCTGGAGCGGCACGAGCAGTCAGAGCATCAGCTGAGCGAGAAACTGACGCCGGGAGTCGCTGCGGGTGGACAGCCGTTGCCGGAGCAGCAGCCACTGTTTACGCCGCTCGACCGGCGCGTACTTGAGGCGTTGCGCTCGGCTGACATTGATAATTTGAAACCCGTAGAGGCGCTGAATCTGCTGGCTGAATTGAAAAAGCAAATCTTATGATGCCTTCCAGGAAACGCGGCTTGCTGGCGCTGGGCATCATGTCCGGCACTTCCGCGGATGGAATTGATGTCGCGCTTGTGCGGATGAATGGGCAGAAGGCGTCCCTTGAGAATTTCGCTGCCCTTCCCTTTCCGCGAAATGTGCAGAAAGCGATTTTAAATCTTGCCGAGGGACACTCGGTCACTACGGGAGAAATCAGCCAGCTTAATTTTTTGCTGGGGGGATTGTTTGCGAATGCAGCGCTTGCGGCCTGCAAGAAATTTCGCGTGTCTCCCTCGACGATCGATGTAATTGGTTCGCACGGACAGACTATTTTCCATCAAGGTGTGCCCACGTCGTTTCAGGGAGTGCACGTTGCGTCGACGCTGCAAATTGGCGACCCGTCTGTGATCGCCGTGCGCACGGGAATCACGACAGTAGGGGATTTCCGTCCCGCGGACGTGGCAGCGGGGGGGCAGGGCGCGCCGCTTGTGCCGTATGTCGACTACCTTCTTTATCGACATTCGCGGATCGGCCGCGTGGCGCTGAATATTGGCGGAATCGCGAACGTTACTGTGATTCCTGCGCGCGCTGCCCTGGAAGACATTTTTGCGTTTGATACGGGGCCTGGAAATATGGTGATCGATGCGCTCGTGCGCCGCTTCACGGACGGCAAAAAGGTTTTTGACCGCAACGCGGAAATGGCTTCCACGGGGCAATTGCTGCCGCAATTACTTCAGTTAATGCTGCGCGAGAAGTATTTTTCGCGGTGCCCTCCGAAAACGTCCGGACGCGAGCAGTATGGCGAAGGATACGTGAGCGATTTGCTTTCACACAGCGATGCAAAGACCGCCCGGCCGGAAGATTTGATTCGAACGGCCACTATTTTGACGGCGCTGTCCGTGGTCGATGCCTTTCACCGGTTTATCACGCCGACAGTGAAAATTGCGGAGCTGATCGTTTCCGGCGGTGGCGCACACAATCCGCTACTTATGGCGCAATTACAATCCGGGCTCAGCGGAATACGTGTACGCGAGGCGGCAGAACTGGGCGTATCGGGAGACGCAAAAGAGGCGTTTGCGTTCGCCGTGCTGGCATGCGAAACGCTGCGAAGGCAGCCTGCCAATGTGCCCGGTGCGACGGGAGCGAAGAGGGCGGTGGTGCTGGGCAAGGTGTGTTATGCGCGGTGAGGCGGAATGTAAAGGAATTGGAGGAACTTCAAGAAGTAAACGAAAAGAGCGGCCCCCGTGGAACATTTTTCGACGACGAGTTCTGTATCTTGCTTCCTTTTCTTCCTTTTCTTCCTTTATTTCCTGCGCTTCCGTATTCCTTGTTCTCCTATCCCTTTCCTCCTGCTCCCGAACTTCCAGCACCGAGCCGGGCGTTGTAAATTTTCTAATTGAAACGATGCCGACGAATCTGGATCCGCGAATCGGGACGGATGCGGTGTCGCAGCGGCTGGACAGCTTGATTTTCAGCAGCCTTGTGGAGCTGGACGCGCAAAGAATTCCGCGCGGGGATTTGGCGGAAAAATGGGAGACGCCCGATGCGGTCACGTATGTTTTTCATCTGCGCAGCGGAGTAAAATTTCACGATGGGCGGCCGCTTACTTCCACGGACGTAAAATACACATTTGATTCAGTACTGGATAGAACTATTACCTCGCCGAAGCGCGGATCGCTCGCGTTGATTCAGTCGATTGACGCTCCTGATGTGGGGACCGTGATCTTCCATTTGAAAGAACCGTACGCCGGGTTTTTGTGGGAGATCGCGCGGCCTGCTATCGGAATTGTACCCGCCGGCTCGGGAACGGATTTCTCTGCACGGCTCACCGGAACCGGCCCGTTCCGGTTCGTTGGCGCCGAGCAGGACGACAATGTGGTGCTGGAAAGAAACGGCGATTATTTTGGAGGGGCTCCAAACATTTCGCGTGTGCGTTTTCGCGTCGTACCCGAGGCGATTGTGCGCGCCTTGGAATTGCGCAAAGGCAGCGCGGACGTCGAAGTGAACTCTCTTACTGCGGATATGATTCCGGTACTGAAGCAACAACGAGCGCTCGATGTCACCGATAATCCCGGAACAAACTATCAATATCTGGCGTTTAATCTCGATAATGCGACGCTCGCCAAGCGCGAAGTACGGCAGGCGCTTGCTTTGGCGACGAACCGCGATGAAATTATTAAATATTTGTACCGAGGGCAAGCTCGCCCTGCCGATGGACCGCTGCCGAACAGCAGTTGGGCGTATGATCCCGACATTCGGAAATATGAATACAATCCGCAGCGGGCGGAGCACCTGCTGGACGCCGCGGGATTCCCGAGACAAACGGCGATGGGCGGAATGCGCGTGAAACTTAGTTTGAAGACAACTACGGAAGAATCGTCGCGACTGCTGGCGACCGTGCTCCAGGAACAGTGGCGAAAGGTGGGCGTCGACCTCGACGTGCGACCGCTCGAATTTGCGACTTTATTTTCGGACATGGCCAGCGGAAGTTTTGAAATGTTCACGCTGCGCTGGATTGGCGCCAATAACGACCCGGATACTTTTTTTGAATATATTTTTGATTCGCGCAAAATACCGCCAGCGGGGGCCAATCGCGGTCACTACCGCAACTCCGAAGTGGACGCGCTGCTCGATCAGGCGCGGGTGGAAACCGATCGAGAGAAGCGGCGCGCAGTGTTCAGCAAAGTGCAGAAAATTATTGCGGAGGATTTGCCTTACGTCAGTTTGTGGTTCATGGATAACGTCAGTGTTCACCGCATGAGGATCAGCGGGGTGCAGCTTTCACCCACCGGAGACTATGATTTTCTGAGGACGATTGAGGCGCGATGAATTTGTGGTATTCCGGTATGTCGAAATCTGCCAACTCAGTTCTGTCATTCCGGGCAAAGCGGGGAATCTCTCTATTTGACAGCAGTAGGACCAGGAGAGGTTCCTCGCTTGGTTCGGAGTGACAGTTTTTTGTTTTTTCCGTCGCACTTTCGCGATTCGGTCTTGCCCAGACTAAATTCCACAGTCTGAAGCCTGTGCTACTTAAACCTCGGAATCGTCTTCCAGGCAGGCGCGGATTTCTGCGTCGGTGATTACCCCTTCGCGCATTATTTCCCAGTCCATTCCGTCGAGCTTCACAATCGTCGATGCAAGATTGCCCGGCGTTTCGCCAGCATCGATGATGAGCGGCAGGCGGTCACCCATTTGCTCCATCAGATCGATGGCGGTGGAGCATGCGGGTTGGCCGGAGATATTTCCGCTCGTTCCCGTGACCGGTCCCTGCAACAGTTCAATAAGTGAATTTACAATGATCGATTTCGGCCAGCGAATGGCAACGTTCCCTGTTTGAGCGGTGATCTTCAGCGGCACAACGGTCGCGGCTTCCACGAGCAACGTTAACGGACCGGGCCAGAATTTTGCGGCGAGTTTGTGGAAAGAATAAGGAACGTCGCGGGAAAGTGTAACGCCCTGTGAAATTTTGTTTACAAGAATCGGAAGCGCGCGTGTTTCTGGGCGGCCTTTTACGCGGTAGAGCTGATCCACCGCGGCGAGATTGAAAGGGTCGGCGGCGATTCCATAAAATGTGTCTGTCGGTATGGCGACGAGTTCGCCGCGGCGAAGAAATTCAGCGGCATAACGCAGTGCTTCCGGATCGGGATTTTCAGGAGAAATTTTCAGTAATTCAGCGGACAAAATGGCAACCCTCAGTATGAAGAAGCAAAAAATGGCATCCGACTGGAATCAAAAGCAGTCGAGTGAAACTACCATAGACGTGTGAAGCGTTCAAGACGCGAAACTTTTTCCGTCAGGCGTTTTCATTAAAGTTGGCGTGCTGCCGGATGCGTAAAGCGCGCCGATTCCATCCCGAAATGCGCCGGACGAACTGCCGTTACAAAATCGGTTTCGCGGCGGCCGGCCGCATTTTGGACGGGCGCTTTTGTTCGGTTAACGCAAGCTGGAAATCGCGCAGGGGGCGCTTAGCTTTACCGTTCGGGAGGCGTTTGTTAGGCTGATCGGTATGGTTCATCCAGCAGACAAAGCGGTGAAGGCGATTCCTGCTAGAAACCCTACTATAATTGCCAGCCGCGATAATCAATGGCTCAAGCGGTTTCGCTCTGCCCTGTCCGGCGAGCACGGTGACAACGAAATTGTCGGCGTTGAGGGAGTTCGGCTGGTAGAAGCGGCGCTAGGCTCCGGGCTACCGGTGAAGGCGCTGCTTATCAGCGACTCCGGCGCGCGGCATCTTCCGCGCGTGTCCGCTTTGGTCGCGAACGATATTCCGCTACTGCAAACTTCGGACAAATTATTTGCCGGTGTTGCGGATACTCATTCGCCGCAGGGAATTGCAGCTCTTGTAAGCCCGCGAATTGCGACAAGCAAAACCTTTTTTGATGGCGCGAAGTTGCTCGTGGTTTTGGTGGGCGTGCAGGATCCGGGAAATGTGGGAACGATTGTGCGCGCGGCGGAAGCCTATGGAGCGAGTGGGTTGGTAACCTGCGCAGCGGGTGAAATTGGAACGGCCGATCCATTTTCGCCGAAGTCGCTACGGGCTTCCGCGGGATCGGCTTTGCGATTGCCGATTCTACCTGCGGTTTCACCCGCAACTTTGCTGGCGCAACTAAGCGCTGCAAAAATAAAATTTTATGCGGCCGTTGCGGCAGGAGATTCCGTGTCTACTTCTCCGCTGCTGCGGCCGTGGGAAATTGACTGGAAAATTCCAGGCGCCATTTTGATTGGGAATGAAGGCGCCGGGCTGCCCGCAGAATTTTTGCGCGCAGCGGACGCTCGGGTGTTTATCCCACAAGCAACCGCGACGGCGCGCGTGGGGTTTGACTCGCTGAATGCGGCGATGGCGGCCAACGTTTTGCTGTATGAATCGATGCGCCAAAATAGTATTTCGCGAGAGCCCCGCCTATGAGTCTCTTCGCCAAACTCGAACCGGAAGAAAATCCGGGTGACCTCGGACAACCGCTCGCGGAGCGAATGCGGCCGCGCACGCTCGACGAATTTACAGGGCAAGAAGCGCTGCTCGGGCCGGGAAAACCGCTGCGGAACCAGATCGAGCGCGATGACATTGGTTCGATGATTCTTTGGGGGCCTCCTGGATGCGGAAAGACAACGCTCGCGCGACTGATTGCGCGGACGACGCATTCGGAATTTGCGGCGTTCAGCGCGGTGCTCACCGGGATTAAAGAAATCAAAGAGGTGATGGCTGCCGCCGAGCACGCAAGGCGCGCGGGACGCCGGACCATCGTGTTCATCGACGAAGTGCACCGCTTCAATAAGGCGCAGCAGGATGCATTCCTTCCGCACGTCGAGGCAGGAAATATTACTTTGATTGGCGCCACAATGGAAAACCCTTCCTTTGAAGTGATTGCTCCGCTACTTTCCCGAACGCGCGTTTACGTTTTACAGGCGCTGACCACGGAGCAGATCGAAGGACTATTGCGGCGCGCGCTAGCCGACCCTGTGCGCGGGCTGGGAAAAGAAAAAATTGTGATCAGCGATGAGGCGATTCAACACATCGCGATATTTTCGGGCGGAGATGGACGCGCGGCATACAACACGCTGGAAACCGGAGTGCGCGGCGCGACACCGGACTCGAGCGGTACACGCACAATCACCAAGGAATTGCTGGCCGAGCTTTTGCAGCGAAAATTTCTGCTGTATGACAAATCGGGCGAAGAACATTACAACCTGATCTCGGCGCTACACAAATCCGTTCGCAATTCCGATCCGGACGCCGCGCTTTACTGGCTGGTACGGATGCTCGAATCGGGCGAAGACCCTCTGTATGTGGCGCGGCGACTTGTGCGCATGGCCAGCGAGGACATCGGACTCGCGGAACCCGGCGCGCTGGCCGTTACGATCGCCGCGATGCAGGCTGCTGAGTTTGTCGGACCGCCCGAAGGCAACCTCGCGCTGGCGCAGGCCGCGGTTTATCTTTCACTCGCGCCAAAATCGAATGCGCTTTATGTGGGATATGGCTCCGTCAGAGGCGATCTGGAAAATACACGCGCCGAACCGGTGCCGCTGCATCTGCGGAACGCTGCCACGGGGCTGATGAAAAATATTGGCTATGGGAAAGGATACCAGTACGCGCACGACGTGGAAGAAAAAGTCGCGGACATGACGTGCTTGCCGGAATCGTTGGCGGGAAAAGCTTACTATCGGCCCACGGATCAGGGGTTTGAGGCGCGTTTGCGGACGCGCATGGAGGAGATTCGGCGGATTAAGGATCGGCGGAAGGTTTGAGTAGGACAGGCTTCAGCGTGCCCGAGTTTGAATTTGATTGTTTATGTCGATCGATGCTTGCGCTACTAAAGCCAAAAGAAAACAGGCTGAAGCCTGTTCTACTTTATTTCCTGCGCCTCACGTAGATATCCTTCGCGATGCAGCGATCCATCACTACGAAAATGCCGGCGCGACGGGCGCGTTCGGCGGAGGCTTCGTCCTCCACTCCCTCTTGCATCCAGATGGCGCGGGCGCCGACGCGGATTGCAGAGTCGACGATGTCGGAAACGTATTCGGAGCGGCGGAAAATATCCACGATATCGATTTTTTCAGGAACATCTTCCAGGCGCGCGTAGGCTTTCTGGCCGAGCACTTCTTTCTCATTCGGATTCACGGGGATGACGCGATAACCGGATTCTTGCAGTGTTTCCGATACACCGAAGCTCGCGCGGTAGGGATTGGAAGACAGGCCAACAACGGCGATGTTTTTTGCCGTAGCGAGGATTTCGGTGATGGCTGCGAATTCGGTGGCGTCCATAGGGTATGTTTGGTGAATCGTGACCTGTAGGTCGTAATTCGTTTCGCGAATTACTCTTTTAGCCCGGAATGGCTGAATTCAATTTGGAATTTCGAGTATTAAACCTTGCATTGACAATTTCAAATTGCTGAGCTCACGGTGCGACAGTGATCAATTTTGAATCAGAATTCCAGATTTACAATTTAAATCTCCAATCTGAAATTTGCGATTTCAGATTTAAAGTTTAAAATTTAAAAAGCTCTCAAACAAACTGGACAAGCTAAATCCGCTGCTATCCTCGATGCCTCGGCGGCGGGCGGTTTCTGTCGCCTCTCGGGTGATCGTTTCTGTTTGACGTGTGCTTGCCGCCCATGCCGGGGCGTTTGCCGCCAAATCCTGAACGCTTTTCGGGCGCGCCTCGTTTTCTGTCCCGCGAGCCTTGCCGCTTATCGCTTGCGCCGTGTTTCTGCTCGCTCGAACGAGGCCCGCTTTCGCTGGACCGCGCGCGCCTGTTTCCTGGCTTATCCTGAGCATCCGGCTTCGGGCGCAGCATTTCTGCGCGGGGTCGCCATTCCCGGCGCGGTTTGGGGATCGGTTTATTTTCTGTAAGCGCACGGTCGACCGCACGCGCGAGCTTTGCCACTTCTTCCGCGTCCAGTTGGCGGTAGTGGCCTTCCTGCACGGTGTCCACGTCGAGAGATGCTAATTTCATGCGCTTCACTTTTTCGACGGGATGGCCTATGGCAAGCAAATTTCGACGCAACGTTTCGCGGCGGCCGCCAGCGATTTGAGCTTCGTACCACGGATTCGGCGGATTTTTTCCAGCGGCGTGCGTCCCGCGAAGAGGAAATATTTTCCCGTCCACCGTGTGAGACAGGATCTTCAGCTGATCATCGCTGACGCGACCCTTCACTTTCAGCCAGAATGACTGCGGCAGAGCGGGCGAAGCTTTCAGCATTTTGCTGGCGAAGTCGCCATCGTTGGTCAGAAAAATGGCGCCGCTTGCGGCGTAGTCCAGGCGGCCGACGGGAAACACGCGCTCCGATACGCCCACCAGAAAATTCCGCAGCGTGCGGCGGCCTTCGGGGTCGGCGAGCGTGGAAACCACGTCCGGCGGTTTGTGCATCAACAGATAAACGTGCGCCTGGGACAGCTGCGCGACCCGGCCGGCAGCCTCGACGCGATCTTTCTCGGGATCAGCCTTGGCGCCGAGCTCTGTGACCACGACTCCATTCACGCGGACTTGTCCGCTGCGAATCAGGTCTTCCGCATGGCGGCGCGATGCGATCCCTGCACGGGCAATAATTTTCTGTAAACGTTCCTGCATGATTTTTTAGGAAGCGCTTTCTGCCTTGGCTTGTCCGGAGTGCTCCGCATCGGCTGTGACGGCTTCCGTTGATTCGTGGCGGGGTTGCGAGTTGGTGTTGGATATGGCGTCGGGCGACTCGCTAGAGGTGCTAACCACGGCCTCCATGGATTCGGGCGGGTTATTCGGCGCGATCGTTTCCTCGGACGTGGCAGGCCCGCTGCTTTCAGCGGCCGAGGCCGCGTCAGGAGCTTCGGCGATAGCAGATGGAGGCTGGTTAACCTCAGTCATTTCGCTTCGCACACTTTCTCCCGAAGCAGACTCGGTCGTTTCGGTCCCATCTGCGCTTTCCACGGTTTCGACGGTTTCCGCAACGGCTTCCTGGTCGCTGCCGAACACTTCCCCGTCGAGTTGTTCCGGCTCAATCGGCGCAATGCCTTCATCGGAACCGAGGGCGGCGCGGGCAAGCTGCTCAAATTCTTTGAGGCTGGGCAATTCTTCTAGATCGGAGAGGCCGAAGCGCATCAGAAATTCTTTGGACGTGCGGTACATAATGGGGCGCCCCATCACGGCTTTACGACCGGCAGTAACGATCAGGCGCTTTTCGAGAAGCGTTTTTACGACGCCCGAAACATTTACACCGCGGATTTCCTGAATTTCCGGCCCGGTTGCGGGGCCGCGATAGGCGATGACAGCCAGCGTTTCGAGCGCCGGCATCGTGAGGCGCAGCGGCGGGCGCAGGCTTTTGATGAAGCGGCGCACGGCTTCGTGATGCTGCGGCTTGGTGTAATACTTGTAACCGCCGGCGACCGCGCGGATTTCGATGCCGCGATCCTCGGCGGCGTAGGCGGCGATCATCTCATCAAGTGCTGCGCTGATCGTGGCTTTTTCTTCGCCGATGGCTTTCGCGATTTGATCGAGCGTGGCGGGCTCGTCTGCCGCGTAAATAATGGCTTCGAGCGCGCCTTTTAATTCCGTGGGATTCATTGTCATTGATATTGTTCGTCAATTCCCCTGAGGGGTTCCACCGCGGCATCGGAGGAGATCGATTCGCCGCCGGCAAAAACCACATCGAACATTTTATGCTTCCGCAGCCATATCTTTGAAAACATTTCCTGCTGCACCAGAACGATGGCTTGCAGTCGCGTGAGTTCCAGCACCGCAAGAAGTGAGACGATCATCGCGTGTCGTGACGGGCAGGACTCGAAAAACGCGATGAGGTCGATGCCTTCCTCGACGGTGATCAATTGCTGGCGCAGCAAATCCATCATCTGCGCGATGGTGAATTGTTGATGGTGCAGCTCGATTTTTACAACTTCCTTGCGGCGCTCTAAAACTTGCTGGAAAACTTTGACGAGGTCGACGAGCGAAACGATCAGCTCGCCTTCGGTCTCTTCGCCTTCATACAAAGTCAAATCCGGCTTCGACCAGACGTGCTCTTCGATTTGCTGGCGCTGGTGCAGCAGTTGGGCTGCGCTCTTGAATTTTTCGTGCTCCACGAGGCGATGCACAAGATCCGCGCGCGGGTCTTCCTGCTCTTCTGGCCCAGCCAGGGGATCGGCGGGCAGCAGCATTTTCGATTTGATGTAGATCAGCGTGGCCGCCATGTAAATAAAATCGGCCGAAATGTCCATGTCCAGTTGCTCGAGCTTATGTAAATATTCCAGATACTGGCCCGTGATTTTGGAGATGGGAATATTGTGGATGTCGATTTCCTGCTTCTTGATCAGATCCAGCAGCAGGTCGAGCGGGCCATCGTATGCATCGAGATGTATTTTATAGGGTGACGCCATTTGATTGCCTCGCTTGCTGTTTCGGAAAAAGTAGCGTAGCCGCTCTTGGCTATGCAGGTTTCTCGACGCTGGTGACATCGATCTTTCCAGCATCAGTTGAAAAACCCGCACAGGCAGGAGTGCCTCTGCTACTTAATCATTCCCCGCCGTTCTATGGGCCGCGACTTCCGCGCGCTTCTCTTTCCAGTTAAATACGGCTTCGCGAACGCGTGACATTGTTTTCTGTGCGACTTCGCGCGCCTTCGCCGACCCGTCGTCTAAAATTTGCAAAACTTTGTCCGGATGCGCGGCAAACTCCTCGCGGCGCGCTCGGACGGGCTCGATCCATTTGATCAGATAATCGGCCATCGACATTTTACACTCAATGCAGCCAATTCCCGCAGTGCGGCATCCTTCCGCCGCCCACGCCAAAGTCTCCTGCGGCGAAAATAATTTGTGCCAGTCGTATACCGGGCAGACGTCAGGATTGCCGGGATCGGTGCGGCGCTTCCGTTGCGGATCGGTAATCATCGCGCGAGATTTGGTACGGATCGATTCGTCGGATTCGCTGAGCGAAATAAAATTGCCGTAACTCTTGGACATTTTTCGGCCGTCCGTGCCGGGTATGCGCGGAGTTTTGGTAAGCAGCGAGCCCGGCTCGCGAAGGATCGCGGAGCGGCTGAAAAAGTGGCCGTACTCTTTTACTGAATCGAGAAAATTTTCGACGCCCTGTTCCAGCGCTTCTTTTCGCAGGATGTCGGCGACGGTTCGCTTCTGATCTTCCGTGAACGGCTTGCCGCCTGCGGGGAGCATTTTGGAATCGTGTACGTGCTGCGCCAGGAATCGCACGTTGGCTAACGCGAACAATTCCGGCTTGATTCTGAATCCGTAGAAGAAATCGAAACGGCGCACAATTTCGCGGCTCAATTCGATGTGCGCCACCTGATCTTCGCCGACGGGAACGAGATCCGCGTCGTAAATGACAATGTCGGCGGATTGCAGGACGGGATAACCGAGGAAGCCGAACGTGTGCAGATCTTTATTCGTGACATTGTCGAGCGCTTCTTTGTAGGTTGGTACGCGTTCGAGCCAGCCGAGCGGCGTGACCATCGATAACAGCAATTGAAGCTCGGCGTGCTCCGGCACAGAGGATTGCAGAAACATTGTGCACTTTGCGGGATCGAGGCCGGACGCGAGCCAGTCCGTGGCAATTTCGATGGAGCTTTGCGCGACCTGCGAAGTGTCGGCGTAATCCGATGTGAGCGCGTGCCAATCGGCCACGAAGAAAAAACATTCGAATTGCGGATCGTTCTGGAGCTTTACCCAGTTTTCGAGGGCGCCGAAAAAGTGGCCGATGTGAAGGCGGCCGGTGGGGCGCATGCCGCTTAGGACTCGTTTTGGTTTTTCCACTTTACTGCACTCTCCCGAATTCAAAACCGCATCGATGCGGCGTGCCATATTTGGTAGGACAGGCTTCACAGGCTGCGCAAAAACCCGCAGTTTTGTCAGTCTGAGCGAAGCGAAGCATCTCTCTTTCTTTTGTTTCGTTGTACTTACAATCGAAGAGAGATTCTTCGCTTCGCTCAGAATGACAAAATAAATACTTTTTCCGCAGCCTGTGAATCCTGTGCTACTTAAATTGCCCTAACCTTCGCGTTCCATGGCCGAATGGCCCGGAGTCGAAAATAAATCAAGCGACTAGCCCAGGAACCCGAGATTGCCGGTCGGGAAATTCACCAGGTTCGGAAAAATGGATGACAAATTTGCAGGGCTCACTCCAAACCATGTCGCCAGCGTAGTTGCGTACTGGTCGAGCGCGGTAGTCGGGATGAACCGTCCGTTCTGGTCGGCGTCGTCCGGCCCGCCCAGCACCAGAGTTGGAAATTTTCCGTAAATTGCCTTGCTGACCGACGAAAGCAGTTGCACTTGTTGCGGTAATTGGTTCGCATGCGTGTCAAACCCACCAACCGCGGCGAAGAAGATTTGACGATGCACTCCCAGCGCGCTGCGCGCCGAAATCACTTGAGCGATCTGCTTCAACTGTTGTCCCAACACCACCGCTGCAGCTAGCATCACCAGTGCGGAACGCTTCACAGCTTCTCCTCCGTCACTTACAAGCGTGCTGTCCGTACACTTCAACGCCGACAAGTGTTTCGGGCTATTAAATTGCTGCGAGATTGGTTTCAGGAGATTACGAGGCCGAATCGATTATTGCTACTGACCGTATGACCAGATTCGGAGCAACTGGTCTGCTGTCTCATTGAAAATAGAGTAGGAATATCCTGCACCTCTGGCGGCACCACGCCCTTGCCGAACAATCAGCGAGCAGAGTTGCAATCGAGACGAAAAGATGCGGCTAACGGACTCTAAGATTCAGCAGGTCAATCAACGTAACGTCCCAAGCCTTGCTAGATATTTTGAGCCGAGCGACTGTGACCGGCAAATCAAAACGCCGAGGGCCCGCGCTTCCCGGGTTCAAGAACATCACGCCGTTCTGCTCCGTTTTTGCAGCTTTGTGCGAATGGCCGCTTATCACGATGTGGAAACCTGCGACAGCAGGATTTAAATCGAGCATGTGGACATCGTGCAGCACATAGATCGTCGCCGCATCCGTTTCGATTACTTCATTTTCGGGCAAGGCTTTGGCCCACGCGGCAGTGTCCACGTTTCCCCGCACTGCAAACACAGGTGCCAGGGTTTTTAATGCATCTAGAATTTTCGGATCGCCTACGTCACCCGCATGGATGATCAGGTCCGAGCCTTCGAGTGCGCGCATCGCTTCGGGCCGCAGCAGACCATGTGTGTCGGAGATTACACCGATCGATTTTGGGTTCTTCATATCGAGTAGGACAGGCTTCAGCCTGTCTGTTTTCGTTATGAATCTATTGGAATCAAAACCGGACAGGCTGAAGCCTGTCCCACTGGCAAGTTTACAGCGCACCGCACAGAATGGCCATGAAGGGGGCTGGTCAGGACAGCCGATTCTGGAGTACGATTCCCTCAATACGGCGGCCTGTTTAGGGCGCCGAACATTGCAGCATTTCCTTTGCAACTTCACGAAACGCGTTACGCCGCCGGTCAGGAGCCGCCATGCATAGAATCCAAAAAATATCAGGCTTGCTAGCCGCAACCATCTTTCTTGCTGCGTTGGCGCATGGCGCGACGATCAGCGGCACGGTGAAAGGGCCGGACGGCGCACCATTCAAAGGCGCGTTTGTCTCTGCGCAAAACACGAAGACAAAAATTACGGTGAACGTACTGTCGCACAGGGACGGCGCGTACCGTGTGGACGATTTGCCAGCTGGCGAATACGTGCTGCGCATTCGCGCGGTCGGATTTCTGGCTGACCCGCGCACAGGTGTCGCGCTCGGTGCAAATCAAACCACGTCCATGGATTGGGCGCTGAAAACCGGACCGGTGCGATGGCGAGACCTGTCTCTTTATCAGGGTGAAAAATTAATTCCTAATATTCGCGGAAAAGAAATGGTGTTTGGCCCAACCTCCAACTTTCGCGATGCGCCTTGCCAGATCTGCCACGGATTCCAGACGCGCATGGCCGCCATTTCGCGCGATTCTGACGGCGCAAAAGATCGCGTCGATTACATGCGCACGCGAATGCACTTCTTGCTCGGCTCGATGGTGAACGATGAGCAGGCGGAAAAAGTAGCGTCGTTTATTTCCACCGCATTCGGTCCGGAGTCTGTTCTGCCTAAATCGCCGGCGGATTTGCCGGAATACAAAAACACAGTGCGCTCTTTCGATGACGATGCGATGAACATTGTGTACGTCGAATATGATTTGCCCGGCCCGAATCGGATGCCGTGGAGCGCCGCGCCGGATAAAGAAGGCAATATCTGGATGCCGTATTACGGCGGCGCAAACAAGATCGGAAAACTAGATCCGGAGACCGGGAACGTAAAAGAATACGATGTGCCGAATGAAAAGGCGGTGGCGATTCACTCCGCGTATCCGGCCGCGGACGGTAGCGTTTGGCTCGCCGAATTCGGGTTGAACCAACTGGGAAAATTCGATCCGAAGACGGAGAAGCTTACGGAATTCGCCGATGCCTACATGCCGGGCAAGGAAGGTCTGGTCGCGGGCGGCAGCAAGCACACCGTGCGCGTGGGCGCGGATGGTGTCGCGTGGGCGAGCGGCGCGCGCGTGAGCCGCTACGATCCGAAAACCGGAAAATTTACGGACTTTAACGAGCCGACTTACGGAGTAGTGCTCGACAAGGATGGCAACTGCTGGTTCTCGGAATATAACGCAACCGGAAAAATTGGAAAAATCGATGGGAAAACTCTGGAAGTGAAAACTTGGGATCCACCCGGAAGCAATACGGTTTACTCGCGCCGAATTCAGGTCGACGCGGATGGAGTGGTCTGGTTCAGCCAATCTGGCGCGGGGCAGATTGGCCGATTCGATCCCAGGACGGAAACTTTTACAAACTTTGCGCTGCCGGGGCCGAATGCCAGCCCGTACGCGATGAATCTCGATCGCCATCACGACGTCTGGTACTCATCGGAGTATCTGGACGAAGTGGGCCGCCTGAATCCAGCGACAGGTAAAGTTACGGAATATCCGTTTCCGCATTCGGAAATTACTTCGCGCGAATATTTTCTCGATGCGCAGGGGCGCATGTGGTACGCAACGCCATCCAACAATAAAGTGGGATATTTCTATCTCGCGGGGCAGGGAACGATGGCCAGAAACGGCGTTCAGTAGGAGCGTGGAAACATGGTGAATCTGAAAAGAAATCGAAGTGCATTGCTCGGCGGGTTCGGTATCGCCAGCATTGTGCTTGGCGTTTTTGCGCTGAGGACTTATGGCCAATTCGAGCACTCTGGATTTACGAGTCCGCCAGCGAAAGTGGAAGTTGTCATCGCCGGAAAGAAAATTACGATTGATTACTACGCGCCATCCATGCACGGACGCAAAGTGATGGGCGGTCTAGTCGCCTTTGGCGAAGTGTGGTGCACTGGCGCGAACTGGGCAACGAAAATTACGACGGAGGCTTCCTTGCAAATGGGCAATCTAAAACTTCCCGCCGGAAGCTACAGTATCTGGACGATTCCAAACGCTCACGAATGGACCCTGATAATCAACAAGCAGACAGGGCAGTTTCACAAAGACTACGATTCCTCGACCGATTTCGGGCGCACAACGATGAACTTAAAATCGCTCCCTGCTCGCGTCGAAACTTTCAAAATAAATTTGAGAGATGACGGCGGAAAGCAGGGAACACTCGCGCTCGATTGGGAAACGACGGAAGCGTCGATTCCATTTACCGTCTTGCCTTGAAACGGTATGGTCCGCTGCCGCGAACTTCTTGTATTTCCTCGCACGTCTGGCGCTTATTTGGGATTGCCGAACGTTACCCGCAAGCCGGTAGAAATCAGCAGATCATTTCCCTTAATTCCATCGGGCGGATTGCTCAGGAAATTATCGGTCAAGCTGAATTGCCAGCCGAGCCATTTGCTGATCGCCGTGGAGAGCACGGTATTGAACGTGTACCGGTAGCCGCTGGGGCCGGTGATGTTTGGAAAATAATCGAAAGTTTCGCTGAAGGAAGAGCGGCTGCCGAGCTTGGTTTCAAATGTTTCTCCGGCGGTGAGCTCCGCATTTTTTTGTGATACGGCGGCGACCGTGAGAGTCGCGGGGGGAGGCGTGGGATTGGCCTCCAGGAAAGCACCAAAATATTCCTGGTTGTAGCCGGCACCGGCAAAAATATCAAACTGCGTGTTTTTCGTTTTGATGACGTGAATGCCGGCGCCGCCATCCACCACATTTTGCAGATCCAGATGCTGCAGCGCGTTGGAGTTGAAATCCGTGGCCGCGAACGCGAACCACCGGGGATTGATGTTGATGTCTCCACGAACGCCGCCAGCAATCTGGTGCGCAGTCACTTGCGATGGCGGGGGAACATCCGTTTTGCCGTACACAGTAGTGGCATAGGCCGTGAGTTTGTCACGATCCGTCAGGCGCGTCGCGCGCCCCGCGAATGTGTAGGCAAGGGTGGAGGAATTGCCGCGCGTGACGCTCAGGCCGGTATCCAGCGTACCGCTCCAAAAATCACCGAGGTGCGGATGCTGCAAACGCTCGATGCCCGCGTCGTAGGCGGCCTGTTCGGCGTCCGAGCGAATCAGCTGAACCGAATCCTTGGACGCGGTGACCACTCCCGCGCTCGTGGTGGCGACTTGGATTTGTCCGTCTTTCGTGGTCACTGGTCCGTCGACCATTTGCCCGCCCGAAAGCCCGACATGAAGCGGCTGGGTGGAATTAATCGCATCGATGGCGGACCGCTGCACCGTGATCTCGCCCGCGAACTCAGTTTTCAGGACAAGTGTTTTTGCGTCGGACTTCTCGATAGTGCCCGTGAGGCGATCGCCATTTTTTAGCGAAATCGTGTCCGCAAATAGCACAGGCGAAATGAATCCAAAGGCAAGAAGTAGAAACATCGAATTTCGTAGAATAGTCTTCAAGGGGAGAACTCTCCTCAGCGATTATTTGGGTCAGCAAACTGGAAGGCGCGCGCCGGCCGTGGGCTGCGGCCGTTCGACACTAGTCAGATGAACCGTATTGGTTTAGCTCGTCGGGAATTACCAATGTCCTCGTCCCGACAGTTCGTTACTGTATACCGCACTCTCCACGATTTCAATCTTTCAGCGGGTCACTGTGGCTCCGCGTTCGCAACTTGTCGCGGAAATCATTTTTCTATCGTGATCGAGTCCACCTGGATCGTCTTCGTCTTGTTATCCACACTTCCTACTACCCTCACTTTTTTAGCCACCAACTTTTCCGAAGCGCGCTGGTCGCTCAGCGTGTAAAAAAAACTGCCGTCGTACAAACCGTACTGCGCGCCATGGGACTCGATGCAGGCCATTGCGCATTCGACGTCGGTCGGGCCCATGCGCATTTGGGAGTGATCTGCCCTAGGACAATTGTCGTCTGTGATGACGCCAGTGAACGTCTGTTTCGCGGGAGACGCGGCCAGCGCCGAAACGATCAGAAGACTTACAGCCAAATGTCTCATAAATTTTCGCTCTATTTTAATTTCACGAACGTTCTACGCCCCTGGAGTCATGAGGTGGGCTGTGGATGTACCCGAATTCATAATCCACACGGTTCCTGCTTTATTGTTGTCCGGCAATCCGAGAGATTGAGACGTAGCGCCCGGCACCGCAATTGTCATGTGCAGGTGGCCGTGCTCGCGGTCGGGACCTAGCATGTGGTACCACACCGATCCGTACTCCGGCTTCACTCGTGTTCCGTCTTTTTCCGCGGCGTCGAGCATGGCTTGTGTTTTGACCTTGTCGCCCGCCGCTTCAAACTTCAGATTCTGGGCGACCCGGTCGAGGTTCGCCATGCTCGTGCATTCAATTGAGAACGGCTGCTGCTCGGGAAAACCGGTCCGGTCATAGCACACCAGGCGGTTCGTGCCTTTCCGTAGCGTGTCATACGTGAAGTCAGACTTCCACTTGATGACCGTCGCACCATCGCGCAGACTGGCCGGAGCGGCGAGCAAAGCCGTCTCGACAGCCGCGTCCGGTGATTGCGCAGCTGCACAAATGGAAATTGCCATAACGGCGAGAATAGACAAGGCAACGCGTGTCATGCGAGACCCCCTCTTGAATTACGCGCGAATTCAACTGCTGTGTGCAGGAGTATAGCACCACAATTTAACGAATTCCGATTGCACCTTCCTGATTCACCGGCAGAACTACGCGTTAGGATGCTCGACGAAGTCGCGGACAGTACGCGTCGAACGAAAGCCATTAACCATTGAGACGCATTTCCAGTTGCATGCACATAATGTTTATGCTGCAATGGCGCGCAATTCAAGGTCATTTGTTTTGCGTTGACGGCCATGCCGCTCAATCTGACGCAAACACTGAGGCGAAATGAGAAATCTGATCTGCGCAATCAACATTAGCCTGGATGGGTGCTGTGACCACACCAAGGCAGTTGTCGATGACGAAGTACTTGAATATTTCACACAACTCACGCGAGATGTTGACCTGCTTGTCTATGGGCGTAAAACCTATCAATTGATGGTCCCTTTCTGGCCTGATGTTGCAAAAAGCCATTCCATGACAAAGGCAGCGAACGAATTTGCTGACGCATTTGATTCCGCCGACAAAATTGTTTTCTCACAATCGCTAAATAGCGTTGAAGGGCAAAATACGAGAATTGTTCGTACGAACTTGCATGAAGAAATACTTACGTTGAAACAGGAGCAGGGCACAAATATCCTAACCGGCGGCGTAAGTGTTCCCTCGCAGCTTATCGAACGTGGTCTGGTTGATGAATTTCGATTTGTCGTTCACCCGATAGTTGTAGGTAAAGGGAGACGCTTGCTTGAAGGTATTAGCCTGGGGCAGAGACCGCAATTAAAACTTGTCGAATCGAGGATTTTTAAATCCGGATGCGTTGCGCTTCGTTACTTGAAACAATGAGGTGGACCGGCGGCGGGCAGGGCAGCCGTCGCTAGGGCGAGGCCCAATTAAAAACTGTGAGGACACTGGAATAATCGTCGGTCCAAACTTTTGATTTCGGATCGGCCTTGAGCGCGACCCAGCGTGAATCTGAGGCGAGCGGGCCGGCGTCGCTGTTGCTTCTGGCTATGAAGGACCATGTCGAGGGTATCCTGCCCGATCCTATGGTCGTCGTGTCTTGCTGAAGGTAGGCGACCATTCCTGCGTCGCTGGCCAGATTTGCAACCACGTTTTCGAGATGCAAGTAACGGTTGGAAATGTGGATGACGATGATGCCGTGCGCGTCGAGCTTGGAAAGATATAGCTGCAGGGCCTGACGCGTCACGAGGTGTATGGGAATCGAGTCCCCGCCAAAAACGTCGACGATGATCATTCCGTAGTGGTGGTCGGGAGCGCTTCGCAACGAAATTCGCGCGTCACCCAGGACCACGCGAGCCTGCGGCGCGCAATCCCTCAGAAATGTAAAGTAGCGCGGATCGCGCGCGATTTGCTCGACCACCGGATCGATCTCGTAGAACGTAAATTCCGCGTCGGGTTCGCGGTAACAGGCGAGGGAGCCTGCGCCCAGCCCGGCGATCCCAACTTCTTTCAGTTCCGGCGAGCCTGACAACGCCTTAAAAATTTGGCCAATCGGACCGGCATGGGAGAAATAGGAGAGAGGCTCATGACTTCGTTCCGGCGACAGGCTTTGTATTCCGTGTATCGTCTGGCCGCTGAAGAGAACGCGATACTGCCCGCTGTCATCGTTCGCCACTCGATTGATCCCGTAAAAACTGCGCTGCGTACTGAGGATTTTTTGGTATGCACCCGTGTAGCTGGAGGCTGCGACAACCATCACCACAAATCCCAAAACAAAGCGGATGGGGCGTTTACTGAAACTAAGACAGAGCATGATGGGAGGCCCAAATGCAATAAGGTGATAAACCATGCCCAGACCGACGCCAAATTTAGGCGGGACGCGAATGAGCAGTATCGTGAGCGCGCCGAGGGCGAGCGGCAGCGCCGCGTCGAGCCAACGGAAGCGGTCCCGCTTCGTCTCTGGCATCATCACCCGGCGCAGAATCGCCGCACAAATCAAAACGATAGGAAATTCCAGAACGGTGTTGAATGCAAGCGGCGCGACGACGCCGTTAAAAAGACCGCCCAGAACTCCGCCCAGCGCAATCCACAGATAGAAGCCCGTGAGATGCTCGACCGGCGGACGCCGTTTGGCAATTTCACCGTGGCAGGCCATCGCCACGACGAATAGCAGTATCAGATTGATCGAAATGTACACAAAAAGGGGCAAGCTGGCCTTGATCAGCACGGGAAGAATTCCCGCCAGCAGCATGATGGGAAAACTTTCCGAGAATCCATCTGTGGAGATGATGGGCTTGCGGGAAAAGGCCAGAATAAAGCTCAATAAATACACGGCGAGGGGAAGAACCCACAGCAATGGTATCGGCGGAATTTCCGTGGTTAATACGGTGGTCACGCCAAGCATCAGACTTGAGGGCACGAACGCCAGTGCCATCCACAGTAAACGTTCCTGAAGCAGCGGCGCGGGGGCTGTTGACGCTTCGCTGCGGTGAGAATTTGGTGCGGCCGCATTATTTTGCTGGGACGCGCGCCACAGTGTAGTCGCGCACGCAATCATCAGAAGGACAAGAGCCACATACCCAAATTCCCAAAACCTGCTTTGCTCTGCGAGCTTCAAACGGGGCTCAACCAAAATTGGATAACTGAGAAGTCCCAGCATGCTTCCCACGTTGCTCGCGGCGTATAAGAAGTACGGATCGCGAGATCGCTCGTGGCCAATCCCTTCAAACCATTTCTGCATGGTGGGTGCAATCGTAGACATCACGAAGAACGGCAAGCCCACAGCGCCGGTCAGAATCATCAGCAACCATGGAATTGGATTCTGGCCGACGGGAGGGATCCGATCCGCGGGGAAGCTGAACGGAAGAACCATCAGCGTGACGAGTGCCATAGCCAGGAACAAAAGCGCCTGTCGCCGGTAGCTCAATCTTCGCGTGACAAAGTTTGCGAAAGCGTAGCCCGCAAGCAGCATGGCCTGATAGAAGAGCATGCAGGTGGCCCAGACAGCTGAGGTGCCGCCGAGCACAGGCAACGTCATCTTCGCGAACATCGGCTCCATAAGAAACAGCAGGGCGGCGCTCAGGAATAGCGTCAGAGAAAACAGAATGACGGATTTCGAACTTCGTGCAGAGATCTCCGCGGACCGGATCGCGGCCATGCGCTCAAAAGCTTCCGAAGAGGAATCGTAGCGATGAGGGGCATCACGCTGGATGGTACTATCTATATTATTAATCATAAAGATAGAGTTCGTCTTCTTTGTGGCTCAAACGCAAAGGAGTTAGAGGGCCGTAAAATGGGCTACTCGCGCGTCTGTACACACCACAGGTGGATTTCATGCATGCCAAATTCCATACTGTATCCGGAAATGGTTGAAGCAATCATGCGGGTTACGCTCAGGTTGGGAGTGGAAGCATGCGATACATGTGCACAACTCAAGACATCCAGTCCCACGACGTGAAACTACGTTCGTACGCTGATCCTTCGACGCCGGTTTTTGACTTGTGCGCTAGGAAAATGGCGAGGTTCTCCTTTTTTAATAGAGGATGGACTCAGGACGGTGACAGGATGATTCGCGCGCGCCACACATGAACCCGCCGAATCTTTGACTCGCCGTCTTGCGGCGCTTACACTTGCGGGGATGGGTTCGCGCTCACGGTATCCGGGTTCGTTCGGTTCTCGCATCAGTTGGGGCGGGATGCTGACCCCTGCGATTCGCAACATTGTCATCGCCTGCACGGCCGTATTTTTTCTGCAGTCCATCATGAAACTGGTTTTACCGCCGGAATATACGGCGCTGTTCAACCATTATTTTGGGCTCGTTCCGTGGTATGTGACGCGTCGATTTTATGTCTGGCAACTGGCTACTTATCTTTTCCTTCATGCCACCATTTGGCATCTGCTCTTCAACATGCTGTTCCTTTATTTTTTCGGTATGGACCTGGAGAAGACCTGGGGCAGGCGCCGCTTTTATGAGTACTATTTCATTACTGGGATCGGCGCGGGTTTCATCAACGTTGTCGTCAAATCGATAATTGATCCGCATGGCAGCGGTTTTTCGTTTACGGTTCCCACCATTGGAGCTTCCGGCGCAATTTACGGAGTGTTGATTGCCGCGGGCATCATGTTCCCGGATCGGCAGGTGTGGCTGATTCCATTTCCCATCATGATTCCGATGAAGCTGCTGGTGGCGGGCTCGATTGCCATTGAGTTTTTCCTGTCGCTGGAAGTGGGCGGAGACAACGTCAGCCATGTGACGCATCTGGGCGGCGCGCTGGTGGGGTATTTATATTTGAGGCGCGGTCTGTTTCTATATCGCGTGCGGAATGATTATCTGGATTGGAAACGGCGACGCGCGCGGAGAAAATTTGAAGTGTACATGCGCGAGCACAAGGACGAGCCGCCGCGCGGCTCGGATGACCGCTGGGTGAATTAGAACTTAAGTAGCACAGGCTTCAGCCAGTCGGGTTTAGTACTTGAAAATCCTAAATTCCACAGGCTGAAGCCTGTGCTACTGAAAGAATCCTACCGCAGGCGGCGCAGTTGCCCTTCGTCGCTTCCAACCACCAAAAATTTCATGAAGTTTGTCGTGCCGCCCACAAACAGCGGCGTGCCGGCGACAATTCCGACCACGTCGCCGGGCTTCACCATGCCCTCTTGGAGCAATCGTTGCTCCGCCACCTGAATCAATTCTTCAATGTCTGCCACTTTTCCGATGGTGCGTGGGAGCACGCCCCAATTCAGTGACATGCGGCGCCGCGTTTCCTGAATCGTGGAGAAGGCAATAATCGGACGGCGCGGACGATGTTTCGATACGAGGCGCGCCGTGGAACCCGTTTCCGTAAACACCGCAATCACTTTCATGTGTAATTCTTCGGATGCGTGGCAAATTAGTTCGGAGGCTGTCTCCGCGATGTCGAATTGCGCGGGACTTGGGCGCAGAACGTGAGAATTATTGGCTTCCGCTTCGCGAATGATGCGGTCCATCATTTGCACGGCTTCCAGCGGATACGCTCCGGACGCGGTTTCAGCCGAAAGCATCAGCGCATCGCTGCCGTCGAACACGGCGTTTGCCACGTCAGAGGCTTCGGCGCGAGTCGGGCGCGGATTCAGCGTCATAGACTCGAGCATCTGCGTCGCGGTGATCACGGGGCGTCGCGCTTCGCACGCCCTCGCGATAATCTGTTTTTGCACGACAGGGACTTTCTCCGGACTCATTTCTACGCCCAGATCGCCGCGCGCTACCATCACTGCGTCAGATACGTGCAAAATTTCATCCAGATGCTCGATGGCTTCCGGCTTTTCCAGCTTCGCGATGATCGGCACGTCGCGTTTCGTTCGCAGCATCGCCTTTTTGGCCTGCAACACATCTTTCGAGTCGCGCACGAAGCTGACCGCAATAAAATTAGCGCCCTGATCCATTGCGAAAATCAGATCCTGATGATCTTTCGTCGTGACCGCGGGAATTTTTAATTTCACGCCGGGCAAATTGATGCCCTTGTGCTCGCCCAGCAGTCCGCCGTTGATGACCTTGGTGAGCACTTCGGTTGACGTTGTCGACAGCACTCGAAGTTCAATCAACCCGTCGCCCAGAAGGATGCGATCTCCGCGAGACACATCGCGTGCCATGCGCTTGTACGTCGTGCTGACTCCCGCAGCCGTTCCCGCGACGGACTTAATGGAGATGGTGAATTTCTGCCCCGAGACGAGTTGCACGGGCTGCTTTCCCTTCAACAGGCCCGTGCGAATTTTTGGACCCTGCAAATCCGCCAGAATTCCGATGGGCTTGGAAAGTTTTGCCGAAGCTTCTCTGATGCGTTTGATCACTAACGCGTGGTCATCATGCGTTCCATGCGAAAAGTTGAGTCGCGCCACGTCCATCCCGGCGCGCATCAGGGCTTCGATCATTTCCGTCGAATTACTAGCGGGTCCTAGAGTGCATACAATTTTAGCGGAACGAAAATCCATGTTTGTTTTTTATCCAATCCCGATCAGCGTGGAAGGGGGGAAATTTGGTTTGCTACTTCGTCGTCGCGAAGTCCGCGACAACATGATATAGGAAGATCACGCCTTTGTGAAATCCGTCGATAGGCATGCGTTCGTTGTCCGCATGCACGCGTGAACTATCTTCTTCCAGCATAGGAAACGGCTCGAGCCCGTAGGCTTGCACTTTGTGCAGCCGCAAACTGGCGGAGTCCGTCGCTCCCGTTCCAAGAAACGGCACGGTGATGGCGCCAGGAAATTCCTGCGGTGTTAGACGTTCGATAGTTTTGAATAAAGGCGAGGTCAAATCCGATGGCGGCGCATTTTCTCCGGAGTCCGGCGCAAGCTGAAACTTGATTTGAGGATCGTTCACGATTTTCACAAACTGTCCCATTAACTCTTCGACGGAATGGCCGGGAAGCATTCGAATATTCAAATTCGCGGTGGCCGCCGAAGGAACCACGTTGACGCGAACGCCCGCTTGCAACATCGTGGGGGCAATTGTGTCACGCAGCATGGAGTTCCACATGGGGCTCTGTTCCGCAAGATGGTTGACCGCGAGATCGGCGCGCTGCGGTTGCTCCAATGCGCGCATCCACTTCGCGATGTCATCATCTTCAATTTTTGAAAGCTGCTCAAAATAGCGCAGCACGATAGTGCTCGGCTGAGCAGGCACCTGAAAGGTTCCCAATTTTTGAACGGCCGCCGCAAGATGAACCACGGCGTTATCCGGCTTGGGCAGCGAACCGTGCCCGGAGGATCCCGTCGCCGTGACAATTACGTTGTAAGCTACTTTTTCACTGGCCTGCACGCCAACATATTGAACCTTGCCGTCCTTTATGATCACGCGGCCGCCTTCATTCAAGGAGTAGCCGCAGGCAATTTTGTCCCAATACTTCTGAACCGCAACTTTAATGCTCGCCGAGCCGCCTTGCTCTTCGTCATCCGTGGCCAGAAATAAAACATCGCGAGCCAGGCGCGCCTTGCTGCGTTTCAGCTGAACCATCGTAGCGATATTGCCGGCGAGCATGGCTTTGTCATCCACCGCGCCGCGTCCCCACATGTAACCATCGCGGATCGTTGCAGCGAAAGGATCGGCCGTCCACTTTGAGGCATCCACGCCCACAGTATCCTGGTGCGCCACGAGCAGTAGCGCGTTCGCCGCATCGGGCAGAGGGCCTGCCTGCAAGCGCGCAATTACGATACTTCGGCCTGGAGCCATTTCCAGGACTTCGTTCGAGATTCCTTCTTTCTGAAATATGGCGGAAATATATTTCGCGACGGCAGCTTCGTTGCCCGGGGGATTCACGGAATTGATGCGCACCAGGTCGCCCAGCCAGCCTTGCGCTTCATCGGCCAATTTGCTCAGGTCGGGAGAAGCCGCGGGCGCCTGTGCCTGCGCGCTCACGGCAGCGAGCGCAGCCAAGGCGAACGCCAAAACAATTCGGCCTGCACGATGGAACATTTCGCAACCCTCCGGAATTAAATCGCTCAGCACCCGAAACTTATTCATCGTACCATGCGCGCCTGAATTGCAAGCTCGCGCATCCGCAACCGTGTGCCGCGAAGAAAACCAGTAGCCCTCAAAAAAGCGGTGAAAATCGTCTAAACAATTGAACATCCCAGCGCTTCGTGGCAGCATCGAATGTGCAGGATAAACAATTTTCATTGCGGCCTTTGTGCCTGCTGCAAATGATATGGTGTTGCGCGCCGAATTCCTGAGGTCCCGCCAGACATGCGATCGCTCATGATGCCAGTGTTGCTCCGAAGAATATTGCTCAGCGTCCTGCTGCTGACGCTTGCCGTGCCCTCCGGTCCGCTTTCCGCCTGGGCCCAGGATCAGAATAAGGACAAACAGAGCAAGGATGCGCAGAAGAAAGATACGCAGGCGCCGCCGGCGCAGACAGGACCTGGCTTTTCGATTTCTGTAACCGTTCCGGTGGTGAGTCTCGACGTCGTAGTCACCGACAATAATGGAAATTATCTTAAAGACCTGAAAAAGGAAAACTTCCGCGTCACGGAAGATGGCACAGTTCAGACCATCTCCAGTTTTGCGCCCTCCGAAGCGCCGATTACAATCGTGCTGCTGCTTGAGTTCAGCAAACTCGGTTACGAATTTTTTGCCTACAATGCGCGCAACTGGTCTGCTGCATTTTTGGGGAATCTCAAGCCGAACGACTGGGTTGCTCTGGAATCGTTTAACATGCGCTCCACGGTGGAAGTCGATTTCACACACAACCGCGATGAAATCATGCAGGGGCTTTACTCGATGGTGTTCCCTCCGTTCAGCGAATCAAATCTTTTCGATGCGCTGTCGGATGTGCTGGATCGCACCAAGGATGTGAAGGGGAAAAAAGCGGTGCTAGTCCTGGCCTCCGGTATTGATACGTTTAGCAAACTTACGTTAGACGAGACGCTGAAACGAATCCGTGAAACCGACGCCACAATCTTCACCGTCGGCGTGGGCGAGCAGATGTTCATCAATCAGGCTCCCGGGCGTTTTGGGCAGCAATTGACCTACATTCAGGCGCAAAATCAACTGAAAACGTTTGCCGCCATGACCGGTGGACGTTCCTGGTTGCCGCGGTTCGATGGCGAAATTCCCAGCATCATGCAGGAAGTGGCCGCGAGCCTGCGCAATCAGTACAGCCTTTCCTATTCCCCCACGAACGAATCCCTTGACGGAAAATATCGCAAAATTAAAGTGGAACTGGTCGCGCCGGACGGCGGCCCGCTGACGGTGATGAACGAAAAAAATAAGAAGGTTAAATTCGTGGTCTACGCGCGGCAGGGTTACACCGCTCCTAAAACGAGCGCCGATACGAAATAACAGCGGTACCGCCCCGGCAGCTCAAGTTCTGCTATTCTCGCGGATATGACGGCGCCGGCGTCTCTCGAAACCACTCATCCCTCACGGCTTCCCACAGTCTTCGGAATCTTGTTTGTTGTGGTGATTTTATTTGCCGTCGCAATTTATGCCTTGCGCTTTGAGTTGCGCAGCGCCACCTTCCTGATTCAATTTCTCAATCCTGAAGCAAATGGCCTCCTTGTACGGATTGAGGGCCATGATTACGATATTCAGGATCTGACGCTTTCTACTACGCAAGGTCCGGTGCATGCGCGATTGTATGTACCGCGCGGAGTTTCGCGTTCGCCGGGCATGGTGCTCGTGCACGGAATTCATCGCCTGGGAATCGATGAACCACGCCTCGTGAATTTCGCGCGCGCCGCCGCAGGCAACGGATTTTCGGTGCTTACGCCGGAGGTTGCAGCGCTGGCCGACTACCGCGTTGACGGCGCATCGATTGGCACGATCGGAGAATCCGCCACGTGGCTACAGGAGCGTTTGCGCACCCCCCCTGTGACTGTCGTGGGCGTCAGCTTTGCCGGAGGGCTTTCGCTACTCGCGGCATGCGATCCGCGGTACGCGCCGCACATCGGCTCG
Organism: Candidatus Acidiferrales bacterium; assembly: GCA_035696345.1. GTDB lineage: Bacteria > Acidobacteriota > Terriglobia > Acidiferrales > UBA7541 > Palsa-360. Next base: position 477 of record DASRQU010000153.1, on the reverse strand, counting down.
CTTGTCCTGATGGGCGCTTATGACAATCTAGCGCGTGTGGCGCGGTTTCTCGCTACAAGCACTGCGGAACTCCCGGACGGCAGCGTCGAGCCCTATAAGGCGCACGACTATGGCGCGGCCGTATTCGTGTACTCTCACCTGAATCAATTTTTCCCGCCAGCGGATGTGAATGTTGCGCATGACGCGCTGCGCGATTGGCTGTGGGAAGATCCCCGCGACGCGCACACACTTTTTCCGCGACTGAGTCCACCGAGCCGGGCGACCATGGAATTTCTGCTGGCGCGGCAGATTGACCGGCTGCGCCCGCAATTGCTTGAGGCGATTCAGGAAGACGATTCTCAGCTTGCCGCAATTTCGCCGGAAGGGAAACTCTCCGCATTGCACGCCGCCGTTTTCCTTCTGCACGGCTCCACGGACGACATCATTCCATCGACCGAAAGCTTATGGCTGGAAAGAGATATTCCGCATGCCTATTTG
>DASRQU010000152.1:0-5561 GCA_035696345.1 Candidatus Acidiferrales bacterium | reverse complement strand
GCTCCCACAGTTTGGTCGTATTCGGGACGCCCTTCGCTCAGCTTCGTGGAACTGCCAGCGAAGTCCGTGCGGAACCCACCCGGCTCGACAATAGTGACTTTGATGCCTAGCGGAGCAACTTCGCGCGACAACACTTCAGAGAAACCTTCGACACCCCATTTCGCTGCCGAATAAGGTCCGCGTCCTGGGGGGCCAATCCTTCCGCCCATCGACGAGAACTGTAGAAAATGGCCCGCCTTCCTTTGCCGAAAGTACGGAAGAGCCGCCTTCGTGACGATAATCGTTCCGAAGAGGTTGGTTTCGATCTGAGCGCGGAAATCCGACATCGGCGTATCTTCGACTGACGAGAGATTGCCGTATCCCGCGTTATTAATAACAACATCCAACGAGCCAAAGGCGTCAATTGCCGCTTTTACCGCACCGGCCGCCGCTGATCCGTCGGTCACATCCAGAGCGAAGAGTTTCACTCGGTCTCCATAACGCTCCATCAGGTCACGCAGTGACTCAGTGTCCCGGGCCGTCGCCAAGACTCTATTGCCAGCCGCAAGACCGGCTTCGACTATCGCGCGACCCAGACCGCGTGAACTACCAGTGACTAACCAAACTTGTGCCATGCAGCCTCCTATCTCAGGTCGCATTATAGGAAATCTTCTCAATGAGCGGTGGGACGAACGCACTGAAAGGCACAAACGTGTCCAAGTGCATACCACGGCCATTGCGGGCCAACTCCTGTGAAGTCATGATCCCGTCAACTGGGATTCGCAGGATTCCCACATGACGATAACGCCGTTTCACGGGATTTGGCTTGGGCGTGGCATGGCTTTATCAATTGCGTTGGACATGAAAGCAAGGGACGATGATCTAGCGCACGGAATATTGTTCCGAGTACAGCCGATACTGGTCACCATAAACCGCTCTCAATAACCAGACTTCTTCGGCAATCTACTCCGCCGCGATAGCTGTTTCCGTGCCCCGCGCAGGTATCACCCGGCGGGCAATCGCGAGTAGATCGCGAGCCTGGACATTTTTTGATTCATCTGCGAGCGCGGAAACCCGCTTGTAGCACTCATCGAGTTCTTCGGGCGTGGGTGTGTAGCCGATTTCAACTAGCGCCGTGCGCAGCGCATTGCGGCCCGAATGTTTTCCCAGCACCAATTGCCGCTTGGGAACACCAACTTCTTCGGGGGAGATAATTTCGTACGTGAGGGGATTCTTGAGGATGCCGTCCTGATGGATACCTGCCTCGTGCGCGAAGGCGTTTGACCCTACTACTGCTTTGTTGGGCGCAACAGCTACACCGGTAATCTCCGACAGCAGTTGGCTCGTGGCATACAGTTTGTCGAGATGTAGATTCGCGGTCACGCCCAGTGTGGACTGCCGCACGCGCAGCGCGACAGCGACTTCCTCAAGCGACGCATTGCCCGCGCGTTCACCAATTCCATTGATAGTCAATTCAAGTTGGCGTGCGCCGCCGCGAATCGCGGCCAGGGAATTAGCCACGGCGAGACCGAGGTCGTTATGGCCATGCGCGCTCAATATAATTCCAGATGCGCCGTCTAGAAAATCGATGACCCGGCGGAACATGGCCTCATATTCGTCAGGTAGGGCATAGCCAACTGTATCGGGCAGATTAATGATGGTCGCACCTGCTTTTACAGCTGCACCGACTGCCTCGCATAGATAATCCATATCAGAGCGGCTCGCGTCCTCAGCGGAAAACTCAACTTCCGCGCAACGTTCTCGGGCGTACCGCACGTTAGTCGAGATGGCTTCGAGAGCCTGCTCGCGCGTCATGCGGAGTTTGTAATGTAGATGCAGATCAGAAGTCGCTAGGACTATGTGCACGCGTGGGCGCGCCGCGCCATGCAGTCCGTCGAGAACTACATCAATATCGTCCCGCTTAGCGCGTGCCAGCGCCGCCACCGTGCAATTGTGGATTTCGCTCGCGACGGCACGCACGCCTTCCAAATCTCCACGCGAAGCGATAGGGAAACCGGCCTCAATGATATCCACGCCGAGTGATTCCAACTGCCGAGCTATGCGTATCTTTTCGGGTGCGGACATTGAAAATCCGGGTGCCTGCTCGCCGTCCCTCAGCGTGGTATCGAAGATACGTACAACATTCATAGTTTTACTCTCCGCTGTGCATTTCACCCCGCTGCTCTAAGCGAGTCAAATTTATAATACTTGTAACTGCAATAAACTACGCTTATGGCACCCTAGCCAAGTCCTGTGAAGGCGTCTTCACGGAAACTGGAAAATGCGAGCTTCCCAGTTGACGATAATCCCGTTTATCAGGACTTGGGATTCCCAAGGTAGGGATGACGACGTCTTCCTGCCAACACACTAGGATCCCTGGATGCAAGGCGTATGGGTAACGCTGTCTCAGCTCATTCTTGCTTTGAAAGTGGTGATCGACGTGTGGCGCTTCTCGCACGTACGAGCTGCGTCACAACCTCGCAGAGTTGCGAAAGACGACTGAGTCGCTTTCCTCGGTTCAACCAAGGGTGATTGACACGAAATTCGAATCTATCTTTACGGTCTGTGTCTGGAAAAACAAACATATCCAAAATCGAGGTATTGCTTGCATTCAATCTTACCAGAAGGGTGATAAACTTGCGTTCGCGCTGAATAGAATATACCCGCCAACGTAGATTTTGCTTCACCACTTTCACGGATCGTGCAACGAGCACGCAAACAATCAGGCCATTAGAGAGGCGTAATCGACTGCGCCACCGATTCGCGGAATGAATAATCGACACGTCTGAAGGAAGCGCCTTAGCGATTTGAACAATCAGCCCCTCGCGCATTGAAGCTGTGAGATTCCGCGTTTTTACACACATGAATTGGCGAGGATTATCATATCCAATCAATTTGTACGCGTTCTGCAAGCTGCCAAACCGGAGACAGTACGTTGAAGGGGTTGCAATTCGGGGAGAACGTCTAATCAGAGCCGTTGACAATCTACCCGCCGAAGCAAGTAAAGCTCGTAAGTCTTCTAGAAGTTCCTCTTTGGTTGCTGTAGAGTTCCATCGAGAATACATTCTTTGTGCCTGAGCGAAAGTAACAGGATCAATAATTGCCTCGAATGCTCCGGGTCTCACGATCCATTTTGACCTCGGCACTCTCACTCTCGGAGTGTAAAGTTTTCCTGTAGTTTGACCGTGGACAGAACATCCAGCGTACTTAGGATTCGTTAGGATGATGCGAATCGCAGAGATATCCCATTTTGAATGGCCCGGTCGTGGCACACCATCGGCGTTAAGTTTGCGCGCAATGGCGCAGGTAGTCCGCTTTTCGGATATGAACATCCGATAGATTTCCTTGACGATAAGCACTTCGTTGGGAGGACCCGGAACAAGGATTACACGGTCGGTCGAGATGCTTTTCCGTTCACGGAAGGCTAATTCTAGTTTTCGCACGCCTGACGCTGAAATAAGCATGCGACGCAGCCCATAACCCGGCACTCCTCCTTGCTTGAATCCCAGCATTGTCAGCCGATTCATCCCTTCAGTTACTTTGGCACCCAATTCTCTGCTGTACTCGGCTGCCATTGTTCGCTTCAGTGTCTTCATAATCAGGCTGGAAAGGCTGCCGTCGTTAGTGAATGTCTCGGCGCAATAATGGACCGGAACACCGGCGGACTTGCAAAGAAATTCGTAATGCGCGGCTTCGTCCGTGTCTTGAAAACGCCCCCAACGGCTCACGTCATAGACAAGGATCGCTCGGTATAGTGCTGTTCCTGAGACGACATCCTGCAATAGCTGCTGAAGTCCAGTTCTACGTTTCAGCACAATTCCGCTTTTCGCGGCGTCCGAATATGTTTGGATCACCCCAAAATTATGGGCCTCTGCATACCTTTGGATGGCCGAGGATTGGTTTTCGAGAGAATACTGCTGGTGTTCAGTGGACACCCGTAGGTACTGAGCAACGGGCGCTGCTGTGATGTCAGTCATGGCTCCTCCTGTCGGGCACATCGACAGATGGCGAGAATACTTTAGGAGAAAGCTGGGAGTGCCAGGCAGGTGTGCTATTTCTTGACTGTTTTGGATTTAGGACGCGCTGACACCAAGAGTTTTGAAATTTCACGATTCAGGCATGTTTCAATCTTGGGGGACTTACGTTCACCACGGGCGACACGGCTTACATATGAGGGGTCAACGCCCAATCGATCCGCCACGCGGCGATAGAGGCCTCTCATTCGAGAGGCCAGTTGAATACGTGATTCAATCATGCGCCATTTATACCATAAATTCCGTTGGTTGCCGCACAATTCTGTCATTATGTGTGACACTCCTGCCCTAGATAGACACCGCGCGGGAAACGTATAAGTGTCGATTCCCGGAGATCAGAAGCCCAAGTCATGATAAGTAGTCTTGTCGGAAACTGGCTTTTTGCCGGATTCCCAATTTTCCGAACCCTACTTGTCATGCTTGAAGTCCAGAACAGGTCAGATGTTGCTTAAGCTCGAATTGTATTGTGAACGCAATCGCTCATAACAATGGTGGCAAAGAAGCTTGATCGTGGTATTTGACTCGTTTTTTTCGTTCCATTCATTTTCTTGTTCAAAGAAAACGTTGCATGTAGCGCACCACGCGTCAGGCCACTTTTGCTTTTCGTCAGGCTCGCTGGAGAACCATTTTTGGGCCGGATTAGAAATCAGGTGTTCGCACGCGAAAGTCTGAAAGCCCTTCCCGTGAGTGGCGCACTCTACCTCTTCCGGGGCGGTTTCCGTTTCCGCTTGGTCAGAAGCAAATCGCACTGAAGAAAAAACCAAATAGACAAATCCGGTATCGACGGGGCAGCGATAGGCTCCCATTGCCCCCAGCACCTTCGCGGCAATCGCCGTCATCTCCCAGCCGAGATATTCGTTATCCGGACAGCTGCATTGCGTAAGTTCGGATAGATTCTCGGCCTCTCCAAATGCACGTACTCCTGCAATCGATTTCGTTGCGATTGTAGGTAGATTCTTGTTCGCCCAGCTCCAGAGCCACGTGCCGCCCTCGGTTGAAGTCGTGCCCACAACCTGAATCGAGGCGATGACTTTTGGAATCTCGCCTTGAGAAAACGTAAGTGTGCCGCGCTTGAGTTCGTAATCCCAACGGGACCATGAACTAATCAGGAAATCTTCCTCGCATATTTTGTTGAGGCGCATCAGTTCATGGACGGCGGCGTGTCGAAAATCTGAAAATTGTTCAGCGTTCATTGATAAACTCCAATTTGATTTACCGAGGCTGGATCTTATGCCACGATTCGGTCAAGTTCCGGGACGACTTCTCGTAATTTGACCCCCGACCCTCCATTAACGCCGTCCGTGCATCGGGGTTGGCGATAGGCAGTTGCGCTCGAACTGTTCATTCCTCGCCCACCAGAAAGCCCTCAAAATCTAACGGAACTTTCTTAAGTTGGCCGTCAGGGAACTTTTCTTTGAACGCTGCATAATGAAAATCGCAACACCAAAACACCAATTCCTTTTCTTTTGTATCGGCCTGCACCCTCAGCGTAAACGCACGGCTGGCGGGCCTGGGGCAAGGATTACCGCGATCATCTGTCATCCGACA